>CAYSCJ010000038.1:0-24551 GCA_964429515.1 uncultured Taibaiella sp. | reverse complement strand
TACGATGCTTTCAAGAAGCCATTAAGTTGGCTTCTTGTTTATCGGACAACAATGAAAGATATTATTTTTCTATCAAATTTTGTGAATGGCCATAAAGTAGCAATTCATACCACTTGGACATGTAGTACGCTTATTCAAAAATGGCAAGGTAATAATCTTTTTTGCCTTTTTGTATTAATACATACTTGTTGTTGAGTAAATCATTTTCACTCAATACATGTTCGGCATCATTCACTTTTACTTTATTAATGCTTATGCCACCGGCTGTGAGCATTTTTCGGGCTTCGCCTTTTGATGGCAGCACGCCTTTTTCTACCAAAAAGTTGAGCAGGCTGGTGCTTGCTTTTATGTCTGCTAGTTGGCCGTTTATTTGCGGCACACCATCCATTATTTCTAAAAGAGAGCGCTCGTCGAGTTTGGTAAGCGCCTCGTTGGTGTTTTTGCCAAAAAGAATCTCGCTGGCTTGTACTGCAAATTCATAGTCTTGCCTGCTGTGCACCATAACGGTTACTTCTTCTGCCAATTTCTTTTGAACCAATCTTAGATGCGATGCTTCGTCATGCGCTTTAATAAGTTCGTCAATTTCGGCAATTGGAAGGAAGGTAAAAATTTTAATTAGATTTTTAGCATCATCATCTGCAAGGTTGAGCCAGTATTGGTAAAACTTGTAAGGGGAAGTTTTTTCTCTGTCTAGCCAAATATTTCCAGATTCGGTTTTGCCAAATTTGCCACCATCTGCTTTCTTCAACAAAGGACAGGTGAAGGCAAACGCCTCTGAGCCGCCCTTTCTGCGTATCAATTCGGTACCAGTAGTGATATTGCCCCATTGGTCGCCACCTCCAAATTGTAGTTTTATACCTTTTTCTTTATTCAGATAATAAAAGTCGAAGCCTTGAATTAATTGGTAAGTAAACTCTGTAAAAGACAAGCCGTACTCTAGTCGTTTTTGTACCGAATCTTTGGCGAGCATATAGTTTACCGTAATGTGTTTGCCTATATCTCTAATAAAATCCAAAAAGGATATATCTTTTATCCAATCGTAGTTATTAATAATTGTTGCGCAGTTAGGCTGCGCCGGGTCGAAGTTTAGAAATTTAGCCAGTTGCTTACCTATGCCATCAATGTTATGGTTTAAGGTATCGCTGTCTAGCATATTGCGTTCGGCACTTTTACCGGTAGGGTCGCCTATCATGCCGGTAGCGCCACCTATTAGCGCATAGGGTTTGTGTCCGGCGCGTTGCATGTGCATCAATAGTATTATAGGTAGCATGCTGCCAATATGCAAGCTATCTGCTGTGGGGTCGAAGCCTACGTATCCAGACGTCATTTCTTTGGCCAATTGTTCTTCTGTGCCAGGAGTGATATCTTGTATCAGCCCTCGTTCTCTTAATTCTGGTATGAAGTTTTGTATCACTTTTTATATATTTTCTCTAGATTAAAGCACAAAATTAATGTTTTTGATAAAGGAAATTAGCAGTATTTAGCAAACAATGGATATTGTAACGTAAAAGTCTGTAATGTGGTAGCACTAATTTTAATGGTGGGTGCATATTTCAAAGTATAATAATACCTTTGTTGTTTCGTTAAATATTGACAAAAGACAAGAATATGACTCCAAGATATTGGATGCAAGCGCTACTTTGGTGCATAAGCCTTTTAGGGATATTGGCGCTGAGTGCTTGCACAAAAGAAAGGTTGCTAACGTCAGGTGGTAGTATCCGATACGATGTAGACACCTTTATGTTTGATACGGTATTTACCGATCAGGGTAGCTCTACGCGCACCTTAAAGATTTTTAATAATGAAAAACAAAGGTTATTGCTTAGCAGCATTCGGCTCAAAAATGGCAACGCCTCTAGGTTTTACTTAAATGTAAATGGCACAAGCGGACAATCGGTGCAGAATGTTGATTTGCTAGCAGAAGACAGCCTTTATGTTTTCTTGGGTGTAAATATCGACCCCTCCAATGAAGACGACCCCTTTATGGTAAGCGACGAACTGATTACTACGGTAAACGGCAGGGAGTTTTCGTTGCCCATTTTTGCCTATGGCCAAAATGCTATTTATATAGTAGACAGCGTTTTACAAACCCAAACCTGGGATGCCAATAAGCCTTATGTCATCATTAATAACGCGCTGGTAGCGACGGGGCAAACGCTTACTATACCAGCGGGCACCAAAGTGTATGTGCACGCCAACTCTCGATTGTTTGTGCAAGGTAGCTTGAAAATTATGGGCACAAAAGACCGTCCTGTTGTATTTCAGGGAGATAGATTAGATAGGCTCACTTATGTAGGAGATCATGTAGGCTTAAGTGGAGAATGGGGCGGTGTCTATTTTTTAAACACCAGTTTGGGAAATACTATTGATTACGCAGTTTTTACCAACGGAGGGGCTTCTACAAGAATTGGCGATGGCCAAACGATGGCAGCCACCATACAGCTTGATAAAGACTCGATAAGAGGCACAGAGCCCAAGCTAAGAATTACCAACACTAAGATAATGAATTCGCAGGGCTATGGTATATTGGCGTTTAATAGTACGATGTATGCAGAAAATCTTCTAGTAGCAGAGTGTGGCTCCGAAAACATAGCTCTTATTGAGGGGGGCGACTATAAGCTTTACAATAGTACTTTTGTATCGTATGGATGGCGCTATCTTAACCGCAACAGATCGAGAGTGGCTTCATTTACCAACTTTTTGGCTATAGATCAGGTTCGATATATCGCAGCTCCGCTTCTTGTGGATATGAACAATTGTATTGTTTGGGGTGGTAATCCGGGCGAGCTTTTGGTGACAAGCGTAGCAGATGCTGCGGCTACGGTGAATATTAGCAATTCGCTATTAAAATACGAACAAGATGATGTAGAAGCATTTGTAAACCTGTCTAATATTAAGAATCAAGAAGACCCTATGTTTAAAATGCCTACAGCAGACTTCAATTTCAATGAATGGGATTTTAGAATACAAGAAGGCTCACCAGCCAAACATTCGGGTGGCACGGTAGGATTTTTGAGTATGGACATTAATGGAGTAGCCAGAAATGTACCTCCTACTATGGGCTGTTATGAATTTACGCCAGACTAATACGCTAAACATGAAAAAACTCGTTATTGTTTCCGCACCATCCGGTGCAGGAAAGTCTACTTTGATAAAAGCCTTGATGGAACAATATCCCAACTTGGCACTATCCATCTCGGCCTGTACAAGAAGTCCGAGAATTGGAGAAACGCCCAATGTGTCTTATTATTTTTTGAGTGTCGAAGACTTTAAAAATAAAATAGACAATGATGAATTCATAGAATGGGAAATGGTGTATGAAGGCAAATACTATGGCACGCTTTACACAGAATTGGAGCGCATATGGGCAGCAGGACAGATACCCATACTGGATATAGATGTAGTTGGAGCCATAAATTTGATGAAAAAATACAAAGGTGCTTACATTAGTATATTTATTAAGGCGCCAAGTATTGAAGTATTAAAAAGCAGGTTAGTAAAAAGAGGAACGGAAACAGAAGCGGCCTTGCAAGAAAGAGTGCAAAAAGCATCATTTGAAAATACGTTTCAAGATAAGTTTCAACATGTAGTGGTAAATGACGAGCTAGACCGAGCAGTTTCGCAAATTAGCCAAATTGTAAAAGACTACTTACAATAGCAGGCATTAAAACTAAAGATGGGAGCACTACATAAAGTACTCCCATCTATATTAAAATTATTTATTGATAGCCTCAATTACTTCGGGCGCATTAGGAAGGGTTCTAGGCGAAAAAACTGCAACCAAATTTCCTTTTTCGTCGATAAGGTATTTTTGAAAATTCCAACTAACAGAGCTATTCTCAAGGTTATTGTAATTCTTCTGAGTAAGCCACACATAAATGGGTGCCATATTTTTACCTTTTACAGAAATTTTCTCGGCCATTGGAAAGCTAACGCCATAGTTTTTTTGGCAAAAAGTAGCTATTTCTTCATTAGTACCAGGCTCTTGAGACATAAAATTGTTGGCCGGAAAACCAATGATTACCAATTTGTCTTTGTATTGCTGGTATAATTGCTCTAAACCCTCGTATTGCGGGGTCAATCCGCATTTGGAGGCTGTGTTTACTATCAGTATTTTCTTACCTTTATACTGTGCAAAATCTATAGTGCTGCCATCTAAAGCCGGCACCTTAAAATCATAAATACTAGCGGGGACATCGGTTGATTGCGCTTTACAGGATAAGAAAGATATAATTCCCATAAGATAAAAGAATGTTTTAATTAAGTACGATTTCATGTTGCTTGACGATTTTATGCTGCCTAAAATTAATGATAAATATTCGATTATCGACTAAAAGAATCCTTGGTAACTTCTTAATTCCGCTATTAAAATGTTAATTTTACTAAAGATTTATAATAACGCAGTAAACAACCCTTAAAAGATGTTAGAAATAGGTAAAAAAGCTCCTTTATTTACACTGCCCGACCAAAATGGCAAAGAAATTGCACTACAAGATTATATTGGTAAAAAAATTGCACTCTTCTTCTATCCTAAAGACATGACCCCTGGCTGTACTGCGCAGGCCTGCAATATTAGAGATCATAAGCAAGAGCTAGAAGATAGTGGTATAGTGGTATTGGGCATTAGCGGAGACGGAGTAGCAAGCCACAAGAAATTTGAAACGAAACAACAATTGAATTTTCCTTTACTAGCAGATGATACACTGCAAGTAATAAAGGCTTACGGTGTGTGGGGTGAAAAAACTTTTATGGGCAAGACCTACGAGGGAATTCACAGAACTACTTTTTTAATAGATGAAAGTGGAAACATAGCACACATCATAACAAAGGTAAAAACCAAAGAGCATAGCCAGCAGATATTAGCGTATTGGCAGGAGCATTAAACTTTAATACTTGTTATTTGTCTAAATATTCGAGGCGTAAAATGCCGATAAATAAAATATAATATGATACGAATCAACAAATTAATTGCATTATTTCTTACTGGAGGAATATTGATAGCCTCTCAAGAGAGCCAGGCACAGCGCATTAAAGACAGGTTTACCAATATATTGAATGGCGGTGGCTCGGGTACTTCGTCTTCGCTTACTAGCTCCGAAATAGCATCGGGCCTTAAGGAGGCACTTACTGTGGGTACACAAAATGCAACCAACAAGCTGTCTGCTACCAATGGATTTTGGGCCAATCAGGCAATAAGAATTATGATGCCACCCGAGGTAAGACAAGTAGAAACAGCCTTAAGGAATGTTGGCATGGGTAGGTTGGTCGATGACGCTATTTTGAAAATGAATCGTGCTGCCGAAGATGCCTCCAAGCAAGCGGCTCCAATATTTGTTAATGCCATAACCTCCATGAGCATCAACGATGCAGTAGGCATACTTAGAGGCGGCGACAATGCAGCTACCAATTACTTGCAAAGAACTACCACAGCTTCACTTACGAATGCCTTCCGACCAGCAATTAGCAACTCTCTTAACAAAGTGGGTGCATTGAGTGCATGGAATCAGGTGTTTACAAGATACAATAGCCTTCCTATGGTAAGGAAAGTAAATCCCGACCTTACGGGCTATGTAACAGAAAGGGCATTGATTGGATTATTTCAAACAATTGCTTCAGAGGAAGCTAAAATAAGAAAAGACCCAGCGGCGCAAGTATCCAATCTGCTAAGAAAAGTATTTGGCAACGGATAGGAATTGTGCAGTGTTTTTAGTAAAAAATAAAGAGCAAGCTAGTATATAATTTAGCTTGCTCTTTTTTAAATATAAGGCCATAAACACACAGATTGTGTCTAAGCCACTTTACGGCAACACCTATTGCTTCATAGCCCAAAAATCTTTATTCATTATGCCATTATCAACCATTCGGGCAAAATTGCTATCAAATTATATTTCTAAGGCGTAATCGAGGTTACATTATAACACCACAGCCCTAAAGGTATTAGGCGTTTTTTGTTGCATCAGTATAATCTTTCCTCTCAATACTTCCTCAATAATGGCAGTAGTGTAATGCCTTATGGTAATGATTTCAACGTTTTGATTGACATTTACAACATACTCTTCGTTGAGTACCGATATTAATTGCGCAATCTTATCGGCATCGTGGTTCATACCTACCTTTAGGTTGATAGCCGAGTTTTGAATCATATTGATTCGTACCTGTTGGGCAGCAAAAATATTGTATATCTTACCGATGTTGTCTTCTGCTATAAACGAAAAATCTCTGGATTGAATATTCATCATCACCTGATTTTTCTTTACTACGATGATAGGAGGATATTGATAGGCTGCTATTTCCGATTTGATACAACTGCCAGGAAGTTCTTTGTCTAAGAAGCATTTCACATATAAAGGAATGCCTCTATTTTCTAGGGGTTTTATGGTTTTAGGATGTATTACTTGCGCGCCATAATAGGCCATTTCTACTACTTCGAAATAGGATATTTCGGGTATTTGTACGGCATTTGGAAACAATCTGGGATCGGCATTGTAAAGGCCCTTTACATCTTTCCAAATAGTGACGCACTCCGCGTTTAGAAACGCTGCAAATAGTGCTGCCGAATAGTCCGATCCCTCTCTGCCCAAGGTGGTAGAGGTATTTTCGTCGGTGCAGCCTATAAAGCCCTGGGTGACTACGATGGGTACTTGCTGAAATATAGGGTTCAAAATCTGTTTAGCCAACTGTTCTGATAAAGTAAGATCTACAACAGGGTCTCTATAAATAGCGTTTGTTTTAATAATATCCCTTGCATCTACCCATTGATTGGCAAGGCCTACCGATGCTAAATAGGTAGCAAATAGCGTAGTTGAAAGCAATTCGCCTACACACACTATTTGGTCGTACACATAATCTTTATTTTGGGTACCGCCATCATCTATAGCCCACTGTATTTCTGTATAAAACTCCTGAAGCTGCGGCAGTAAAGCTTGGAAGCCCTCTTCGCCTAATAGTTCTATTGCATAGTTGTTGTGTGTCAATTCTAATTGCAAAAGCAACTCTTGTGCTTTGTCTTTTTTACCTCCGTTGGCAGCCGAAGCTATGTTTTCTAAAGCATTGGTTGTTTTTCCGAATGCAGATACCACAATAACTAATGGCGTAGTAGCAGCCTGGACGATGGGCAGCAACTGCTGCATAGAAGCTGGGTTGGCTATAGAAGCACCACCGAATTTGTAAATTTTCATTTGTTCGATATATTTTTTTGGCTTGGTTACACACAACATAAAAAAAAGAGCCCACCGCGTTTGGTAAGCTCTTTATAAATATTTTTGTCTCGTTACAAACAATATCAAGGCATCACCAAACGGGTATTTGGCTGTTTCTTTATCTTGATTGTAGGAGTTTGTATCATTTCTTGTATTAAAAATAATTTTTGCAAAAGTAAAGGTAACATTGTAAAACGCAAAATATTTACAAAAAACTTTTATTATCGCTCCTTTTACGATTGGCAACTTGTGTGCATCGATAGCTGTCGGTTTTTGCTATCTGCGTAGCATTGTTGCGGTTCAAGCGTGGGTTGTGGTGCATTGTTATACTTGCCGCTCTGTATCTTTAATGACGCCCATTACGAAGGTGCTTTGTACTTGTCCTACATTTGCTATTTGGCTCAATTGGTTTACGTGAAAATCATAATAGGCATCCATATTCACACACACTACTTTAAGCATAAAATCAAAGGCGCCACTGATATTATAACACTCTACTACTTCGGGCATATTCTGTATAGCATTAATAAACTTACTGCCAGATATCTTACTGTGTTCTTTTAAAGAGACGTAGCAAATAACCATAAGCGTATTTTCGAATTTCGAAAAATCTATTTTAGTGATGTAACCATTAATAACGCCAGCATCTTCCATTCGTTTGATACGGGTATGAACTGGAGAGGCGCTGAGGTGGATTTGCTTGGCAATATCGCGAATGGTCATTTTGGCATTTTTTTGTAGCAAACGTAGGATGTGCACATCTGTTTCGTCTAAAGTAATCATAGCTATAGGAAAATGTTATTTTGTTTTGTAAAATTAATAATTATTGATTATTTGTTCTGAATATTTGTATTTGCGCTTCAATTTTATACTACAAGGCTTACCTTTGTATTCATTTTTAAAAAGTAAAAAATAATTATATCATGTCTACAATGACTTTAGATTTAACCTTACCCTACAAGGTAAAAGATATGTCCTTAGCAGAATGGGGACGCAAAGAGATAAGATTAGCAGAGGCCGAGATGCCGGGTTTGATGGCCATACGTGAAGAATACAAAAACGAGCAACCATTAAAGGGTGCGCGTATAGCTGGTTGCTTACACATGACTATCCAAACAGCAGTATTGATTGAAACATTAACGGCTTTGGGTGCGGAAGTTAAGTGGAGTTCGTGCAACATCTTCTCTACTCAAGATCAAGCAGCGGCTGCTATTGCTGCTACGGGTGTAGGTGTGTATGCTTGGAAGGGCCAAACGCAAGAAGAAGCAGATTGGTGTATTGAGCAAACTTTATTCTTTGGTTCGGAAGACAGACCCTTGAATATGATTTTGGATGATGGTGGCGACTTGACGAACATTGTTTTTGACAAATATCCTCATTTGGTGGCCGGTATTAAAGGATTATCTGAAGAAACCACTACAGGTGTGCACCGTTTGTACGAGCGCATGGCTGCTGGTACCTTGCCTATCCCTGCTATCAACGTTAACGATTCTGTTACTAAATCTAAATTCGACAACAAATACGGCTGTAAAGAATCATTGGTAGATGCTATACGCAGAGCCACAGATGTAATGATGGCAGGAAAAGTTGCGGTAGTAGCTGGTTATGGCGATGTTGGTAAAGGTTCTGCTGCTTCTTTACAAGGTGCAGGTTGTCGTGTAATCGTTACAGAAATCGATCCTATTTGTGCATTACAAGCAGCTATGGATGGCTTTGAAGTTAAGAAAATGGAGACAGCCGTATCAGAAGCGGATATAGTTGTTACTACTACTGGTTGTAGAGACATCATTCGTGGTGAGCACTTCAAGGCGATGAAAGACAAGACGATTGTATGTAATATTGGCCACTTTGATATCGAAATAGATGTAGCTTGGTTGAATGAAAACTACGGTCATACTAAAGACACGATCAAGCCACAAGTAGACATTTATAATGTAGACGGTAAAGACATTATTTTATTGGCAGAGGGTCGTTTAGTTAACTTAGGTTGCGCTACGGGTCACCCTTCGTTCGTAATGTCTAATTCTTTTTCGAATCAAACTTTAGCGCAAATAGAATTGTGGAAACACAGCGATAGATACAACAATGAGGTGTATGTATTGCCTAAGCATTTGGACGAAAAAGTAGCACGTTTGCACTTGAGCAAAATAGGTGTTGAGCTAGATGTGTTGACAGACGCACAAGCGGCTTATTTAGGTTTACCTAAAGAGGGTCCTTACAAACCTGAACATTACAGATACTAGTATTCCGCTAGTTTTCTGTCTTAAATATCCATTAAAAAGCGCTCTCTTATTGCAAGAGGGCGCTTTTTTGGTATTGTAAGTCGACATATGGCACCATTTAGGTGTATTCTTTCAGATGCAGCGCTGAAAATGTCAGCAAGCCGGTACAGAGGCTACTAATCTTTGTTGGAGTCTTCTGTTTGGTATAAGAATAGTTTGGTATAAACACCATTAGCAGCCATCAATTCTTCATGATTGCCTATTTCTAGTATTTCACCAGCGTCCATAATCACTATTTTATCAAAGTTCCAGTGCTTAAAGATTCTGTGTGAAATAATGATGGCGGTTTTGTCTTTTAAAATATGGGTAAGGCTTTGTTGAATGAGTTTTTCAGTTTTGCTATCTACCGCCGAAAGGCTATCATCCATAATGAGCATTTGAGGGTTTTTGTACAAAGCTCTAGCTATAGATACCCTTTGTTTTTGTCCACCAGATAGCATAACACCGCGCTCGCCCGTGATGGTGTTGTAGCCTTGCTCTAATAGTATAATTTCGTTATGAATAGCTGCTTGTTCTGCGGCTTTTTTTACTTTATTCATGTCCATTGCTTCTCCCATCGTAATGTTGTTGGCAACCGTATCTGAAAACAAAAAAACCTCTTGAGGCACATAACTCATTTGTCGTCTAAGGCTGGTCAAATCCCAATCCTTAACATTAATACCATCAATAGTGATTTCGCCTTCATCTACGTCATACATTCTTAGAAGCAGATGCACTAGTGTAGATTTGCCGGCACCGGTTTTGCCCATGATGGCTACCTTTTCGCCTCTTTTAATAGAAAGGTTGAAGTTTTTTAGTGCTTGAATATTGGTGTGTGGATAAGTAAAACTTACATTTTTAAATTCAATGTCGCCCATCAATTCATAAGAGACGGCTTTGTCGCTGTTTTTAATATCTACGGGTGCGTCCAGAAATTCGTTGATACGTCTTTGAGACACCGCCGCGCGCTGAATCATATTGGCTGTAAGCCCAATAGCAGAGATTGGGAAGGTAAGCATGGTAATATAAATTACAAACTCGGCAATGTTCCCGGGGGTTATCTGGCCTTGAATAGCCTGATAGCCACCTATCAATACCGTAAGCAAAATGCTTAATCCCGTGAAGAGGTTCATAGACGGGCCATAAACAGCCTCTGTCAATGCCAGATTGATATTGCTAGCCTTATACGCTTCGGAGGCTTTTACAAATTCCTCCTGTGTGTTTATTTCTTCGTTAAAAGATTTGATAACTCTTATTCCAGCGTAGGTTTCTTGTGCTTTAGAGGTCACGTTGGATAAATTTGCCTGAATTTTCTCCGATTTTTTATTGACAATTTTATTGACATAATAAATAGAAATGGCCAATAATGGCAGGGGTAGCAATACATACACACTTAAGGAAGGGCTCACCCTCAACATATTGAAGATACACATCGCCGAAAGCACTATAAGGTTGATGCCATACATAATGGCAGGCCCGGTATACATTCTTACTCTCGATACATCTTCAGAAATTCTACTCATTAAATCGCCCACTTTATGCGTCTTAAAGAAGGCGGTGCTAAGGCTTTGGTATTTATCGTAAATCGCATTTTTTTGGTCGTACTCAATATGCCTCGACATTACAATGATGGTTTGGCGCATAAAAAACATAAATACGCCCCGTAAGATAGCGAAAGCAATTAAGTACAGGCCTCCAAGCATCACCACATGTAGCACATCGTCTTCAATGATGCTTTTTTGCATAGCGCTTGAAGCTTGCTGTGCCGATTGATAGGCGGTATATACCTCGTCAATTAGGTTTCTGACGATACTGGGGGGCAATACCGCAAAAATATTGGATACCGCTACAAATAGCATGCCCAAGATAAGACGCCATTTGTATTTTATAAAATAGGCATTGATGACTTTTAAAGAAGATAACACAAGGATTCGGTTTTAAAAAAATATTGCGTAATGGTTGCTAAAGGCGCTTGACCCCTATCGTCCACATGTGAATAAAAGTATAAGTAAAGCAAATTTACAACAAATGAAGTTGGCAAACCTTACCTTTGCTTTTGTATATGAAACGAATTTACAAATTGTTTGCATTATGCATTTTGCACCTTTCTATCGTGATGAGTGCTTGTAGTAGTTCGGCTGGCATTAACAATATGACGCAAGATGTTTTTGAAAAGAAAATGGATAGTATTGTTGCCGCCAAATACATAGTCGTAAGAAAAAACTTACAAAGCGACTATAAGTTTAGGTGGAACATCTTGTTGAAGGCCAAAGTAGACTCCATATTAGGCATAGCTGTGCCGGCAAGAGTGGATTCAGTATCCATTCCAAGTGATTTTACCAACCAAATATCTACAAACAATGAAAACGAGACCTCTGATACTAGTGACCAATGATGATGGTGTAAATGCTCCTGGTATAAAAAACCTGGTAGCTGTAATGCGCGAGTTTGGCGATGTGTTGGTGGTAGCTCCCGATAGTCCGCAGTCGGGCATGGGACACGCCATCTCTATCAGTAAGCCTCTGCGTCTCGAAAAGTTAGATTTATTTGAAGAATGGGGCATAGAAGCCTATCAGTGTAGCGGTACACCCGTAGATTGTGTGAAACTGGCTATTGATGTAATTTTAAAGGGAAACAAGCCCGATATCTGCGTTAGCGGTATTAATCATGGCTCCAATGCCTCTATCAATGTGATTTATTCGGGAACGATGAGTGCTGCCATGGAAGCCGCTATAGATGGTATTCCCTCTATAGGGTTTTCTTCATTAGATTTTAATTTTGATGCCGACTTTAGTGTTGCTAAAAAAGTAGCTAAAGCATTGGTGGCAAAAGTACTTGCCGAGCCCATGCCGGAGCACTTTCTACTGAACGTGAATATTCCGAAGCTAAGTTTAGGCCAATTTAAAGGTATTAAAATTTGTAGGCAAGCAGATGCTCACTGGACCGAAAATTTTGTGCAAAGAAAAGACCCAAGAGGTAAAGATTATTATTGGATGGTGGGTAAATTTAGCAATAGAGATATGGGCTTAGATACCGATGTAGAAGCCTTACGAGAAGGATACGCCTCGGTAGTGCCCGTAAGAATAGATTTTACCGAAGAGCACATTAAGGCTTGGCTTACGGCAAAATGGACCGATTTTGATAGTTAATAGCTTTTTTTTATCGCCCCCAAAATGCCGCCCTATGCCTATTTAGCATAGGTCGGCGTTTTATTATACATCCAAAGTGTTTTCGGCATATAGCAGTTTGATGATACCATCTGCTACACCAATTTTTGGTACAAGTATTTTTTCAATGCCAGCCCATTTCATGATGCTGATATAAATTTTCAACGCTGGTACTATTACATCCGCTCTGTCTTCTTTAAGGTTGTAAAGCTTTATTCTTTCTGCAACACTCAATGGCTCGAGCAGTTCGTACATATTTTCTAAAAGTGTGAGCGTAAGCGGCCTGTTTTCTTTTGTTTTACTAAGAGAAAATACCTTGTTGATATTTCCGCCAGAGCCAATGGCTATTAAGCCGTCCATATCTTTTACTATCTTATGAATGGTGCTTTTAAGTGGTGCCCAATGTTTAGCGGTTATTTGTCGGTTTAAAAGCCGTATCGTACCAATGTTAAAGGATGCTTTGAACTTTATAGCATCTTTCTCCATTAGTGTAATTTCTGTGCTGCCGCCACCCACGTCTATGTATAAATAGTTGGCATTATGGTTAATCTTGGCATTCAAGTGGTTTTCGTATATTATTTGAGCTTCTTCACTGCCAGAGATTATCTCCAGGTTAATGCCCGTCTCCTGCATTATCCGCTTCATTATATACTTGCCGTTACTTGCGTCGCGCATAGCAGAGGTAGCACAAGCTCTATAATGGTCTACCCCATGTATCTTCATAGCAAGCTGGTAAATCCGCATAGTATTTATTAGGTCGTCTATTTTCCTTTTCCCAATTTTCCCATCATTAAATACTTCAAAGCCCAGCCGTAAAGGAATACGAATTAAATTGATTTTGGTAAATTCAGGTACACCATCTTCATTCGTATTGACTTCTTGAATAAGAAGCCTTGCTGCGTTGGAGCCTATATCAATTGCTGCTAATTTCAATGATTATATTTTTTAGAATGCAAAATAACCAATAGGGGATATTTTACAATAAAATTAATATTTTTAATTTATTATCGTTAATGTCATTATGAAACCCCCTTACTATTTAAGAAGCCTTTATGTGCTAGTGCTACTATCGGTAGTGTGCTATTATGATAGCATAGCACAAAACAATGCGCTATACTGGGTGTCGTTTCATAATAAAGATGCTACTACTTATACGCTGACGCAAGCCCAAGACTTTCTTACGCCTAAAAGCATTGCGCGCAAAAACCAGAGGGGCGCAGTAATAGATAGCCTCGACATGCCGGTATGTGAAGCCTATATCGATACCGTCGTAGGTATTACAAACGGCACCTTGAGGATGAGCTCCAAGTGGATGAATGGTATAGCAATCAGCACTTCAGATACCGCTAGTATGGCAAGCGTGCGGGCGCTACCTTTTGTTAAGGAAACAACATTGATAAGTCGATGGAATGGAGCGTGGCCTTATAGTACACGCAATGGTAGTGCATATACCCCCACACAGCTACCCGACACTTTTTTGGCGCCTGTTGCTTTTGATGAAAGCTACTATAATGCTGGCTGGCAGCAAATACACCTTTGTGAGGGCGCTTTTTTGCACGAAAATGCATGGGATGGACAAGGCGTGACGATAGCTGTAATAGATGCTGGCTTTGACGGACTGTATTCGGCAACTGCATTGCAAACCATAAGAGACGAACAAAGAATTGAAGACGCCTTTGCTTTTTTGACACGGGACACTCATATCACAGCCTCGGGCGACCACGGGCTGAAGGTATTGAGTATACTTGCTGCCAATACGCCACATGTCTTTGTGGGCACAGCGCCAAAAGCATCTTATTTGCTTTATAGCGTAGATGATGAGGCCACGGAATCCTACATAGAGGTATACGCCTTTGTAGCAGCGATGGAGCGCGCAGACAGTATGGGTGCAGATATTATAAGTAGCTCCTTGGGCTACACGACTTTTGATGAAGCTAGCTTCGATTTTGATACGAGCGCAATGGATGGCCTTAGTAATCCACTTACTGCTATGGTAAACTTGGCAGTAGACAAAGGGATGCTTGTAATACAAAGTGCCGGCAATATGGGCAACAGCTCCTGGAAATACTTGATGTATCCTGCCGATGCCCAAAAAGCACTGACGGTAGGTAGTGTAAATAATCAAAAAATGATAGCAACGAGCAGTGGTATTGGTCGTGCTGGTATCGACAAGCCCGATGTAGTGGCTATGGGTGTAGGTGCAAGAGCCATCAATAACAATAATTCTGTTACGGTGGTTAATGGTACTTCCTTTGCAACGCCCATCATTTCGGGATTGGCAGCTTGTTTGTGGCAGGCGCATCCAGAATGGTCTATTGCTAAGATGCTACAAACCATAAAAAACAGTGGGCACTTAGGACCTAACGCCACGCAGGATAGGTATGGATACGGTGTGCCAAATTTCAGGCGTGCGTTTAATGAAGAGGTGACGACTCCTGAATACAAGGAGCTACTCATT
This sequence comes from uncultured Taibaiella sp., assembly GCA_964429515.1. Lineage (GTDB taxonomy): Bacteria > Bacteroidota > Bacteroidia > Chitinophagales > Chitinophagaceae > MKSF01. The sequence continues at coordinate 9,466 of CAYSCJ010000038.1, read as the reverse complement.
GAGCAAATAAAAGTATATCCTAATCCATGTTATGAAGCCTTAAGCATACAAAGCCGCTTCAATACACCAATTACGGCAATTGATATTTATAATGTTTGGGGACAAAAGGTAGCTGCGCTTCGGCCACAAACACCGCACTACCCAATACAAATTAACACGGCAATGTTGCCGAGCGGCACTTACTATTTGCAAGTGCAAAGCAAGCATGGAAGCAGTAATGCTACCTTTCAAAAATTATAGCCCTAGTTCGTTTTGCAGCAAAGTTCTGATGTTGGCATAAGATAAGGGTAGTAAGGAAGGGATGTCTTGTGGGTTTATCCATACAGCTTGTTCAATATCTTCTTCTAGCTGGGGAGTGAGGTCAGAGGTATCGGAGCTTGTCATTGCATACCAATAGGTTTTCTTTACAGCATACTTTCCATACATATAATAGGTATGATAAGTAGGGGGTAATTCTCGTACGATTTCTAAATGAGCAATACCTGTTTCCTCTTTTACTTCCCTAATTGCTGCTGCTTTTGCCTCCTCACCTTTGTCTATTTTACCCTTTGGTAGGTCCCAATAACCGCGCCTAAAAATCATCAAGACAGCGCCCTGTTGATTGCGAACGATACCGCCTGCTGCTTCTATATATTCGTGTGTTGCTGTTATGACGGCAAGGGTGTCTGACAGCGGAGCCCTCACCACCATGTTGTGCAAGATAGTGTGCGGTGCAGGGGCTAGTTGTTGCCTAAGGCGTGCTAAATCTTCGGTATGATGGGGGCCATCTTCGTTCACTATGATTTCAAAATCGGCGAATTGGATGCATGTAGCCATAGTGTCAATGGTATTCGGTTAGGGATATTGAATATTTTCTCTGAATTTCTTTTTCAAAAAATCGGTTTTAAAAAGATGCTCTAGCAGATGATAGTTTTGAGGGTCGGTAGTTTGGGCATACAATTGCTTGAGTACTTGCATTCTGCCCGAAGTAGATGAAATAGCTCTGCCTATATAGCTTATTTGTTCGGTGGTAAAGCAATGTTTTTTTTGTTTGTTGATGAATTTTATTTTGTCTTCATCGTCTTTGCTTTTTATTTTAGCCAAAAGACTTTCGAACTCGGTATCCGACATAGGGCTTGCGCAGTCTGTATTAGGCGGAATCGCCGATGTTGTTGTGTGTGCAGCGTTCGTTTGTCCGTCGTTATTGATGATAACTAGGTCGAGGTATTTTTTTTGTCCGTCGGTGGGGGCCAAGTTGGGTGCTTCGGTAGCTTCGTCTAGTACCTTTGTTTTTGGCTTTGGTGCATTGTCGCTTATATTTTCTTTAGGGCTTGGTTTTACTTTTTTCGGGTTTGCTTTGCTTTTAGGTTGTTCTGGCTTTTTGTTGGGGCTAAAGGGCGGGAGTGTTTCCTCTTTAATTTCCTTTTTCTCAACTACTTTGGCTACTATTTCTTTTTCGGAATCTAGTTTTTTCGATTGGATGTTTTGTGCTACTATTTTGTTGTTGTAATATTTATTTTCAATCAAATCTATATTATCTTCGGCGGGTTTATTGCCCGAGAAAATATATTTACCAGTTTGTAAATCGTACAATACAAAGTTATCGTCTACCCTGCGCAGCACCATACCTCTTGCGCCGTTTTTGGGCACTTTGATAGCAAACTTTACGGGGGCATATTTGTTTTGTTGAAAAAGAATTTCAATATTGGTTACACCTGCATCAAGGTTGGCGAGTACCGCATAGTGTTGAGCGAGCCTAGGCATCATTTTGCCTTCCATTTTTACGTAAAAAGGTGTTTCTTTGTCTCCCTCAATATATACATAAGCGTAGTCGTTGTATTGCGCTATACTAGTAAGGGTAGCGCTTAATAAAGCGAATACTGCCAAGAGCCATTTTATCATTTTTTGTAGCTTTTTATTCCTATTATTTACTTGTGTCTTTTTTTACTCTAAAGTAATGAGTATTTGTCCTTTTTCTACTGCTTGTGCGGCCTGTACGTGTATTTCTTTTACTACTGCATCGGCAGGAGCTTTAAATACATTTTCCATTTTCATAGCTTCCAAAATCAATACAGGTTCTCCTTTTTTAAGCACTTGACCTGCCGATACAAGTACTTTTAAAATCAAGCCAGGCATAGGTGCTTTGATGGGTTCTTTTTTCTGTGTTTTTGAAAAATCGATACCCATGTTTTTAAGCACTTGATCTATGGGTTCTTGTATTTTGCTTTCTATTACCTCTCCATTAACGTTGAGAACAACCGTTTTTTGAGCTTTGTTTATACTATCAATAAAAATATTATACACCTTACCGTCGGCAATGATGCTAAACTCTTTGTTTGAAACCTGCTGTGCATCCCAGTCTAATTGATTGCCATCTAGTACAATGGTGTTTTTTTCGAGATTTACTTCGTGAGAGCCGTTTGTGGTGATAACTTGGTACATATTGTTGTTATATTTCTTAGTGTGAATTCAGATAGAAAAAATATACTAAATACAGGTATTTTAGCTGTCAAAGTTAGTGTAAAAAAACCATTTTCTTTTTATGGTACATTTAGTGGGTATCGCCAAGGCGGGGCATTGCTACTTAGGTTACGAGTGAGGGGTATTTAACGCAATTTGTCTGGCAGTTCCTTTATTGCAATCAAGTACGGAACAAAAGCTGCTTTAGGCGCTTAGCAGGCATAAATTATATGGAATTAAGCATCTTTTCGGCGGCATTTAGGGTTGTGCTGAGCAATTAAGTTTCTGGCACAATATTTTAGTTTAACATCCGCTTTATATCCGCTTTTACTTTGGCGGCTAGCAAGATTTATCCAAAGGGCATATTATTAATAAATTGATATTTAACATTGTAAATAATACAGAATCTTCATTTGTAAGTATCTTTATATACAAACATAATAATTGAGATTTCCAAATGTGAATTATTAACACTTTGTGCATATTTAAATTTTAGTTTTTAGAAAGTAAACCTCAAATTTGTAATTACCAGCTTACACAAGTGTCGTAACTGAAAGGGGGTTTTATCTATTCTCCGTATATCAAAATAATAGGAAATTAAATACAATAAATCATGGGAATTTTTGACAAAAGAATCAACTACAAACCATTTGAGTATCCTGAGGTTCTTACCTTTACCAATGCTTTAAACAAGTCATTTTGGGTACATTCTGAAGTGGATTTTACGGCAGATACTCAAGATTTCCATTCGCATTTGAACAGCCAAGAGCGCAATGCTATAAAAAACAGCCTATTAGCCATTGCTCAAATAGAGGTAGCGGTTAAATCGTTCTGGGGTAATTTGTATACCCATATGCCCAAACCAGAATTAAATGGACTAGGTAGCACGTTTGCAGAGTCGGAGTTTCGTCATTCCGAAGCTTATTCTAGGCTTGTAGAAGTATTAGGATACAATAATGAATTTGAAAGACTAGTAGAGATACCCATCATTAAAGAACGTATTAGCTACCTTACTAATGCGCTGTCTAATGTAAAGTCGACCGATAAGAAAGAGTATACAATGTCCTTGATACTTTTTTCGATACTGATTGAGAATGTTTCCTTGTTTAGCCAGTTTGCCATTATCCTGTCCTTTACACGATTCAAAGGCTTGATGAAGAATGTAAGTAATATTATAGCTTGGACATCTGTAGATGAGCAAATTCATGCTAATGCCGGTATTTATTTAGTCAATAAAATAAGAGAAGAGTATCCAGAGATGTTCACGAAAGATACCCTAGATGAGATTTTGGAAATGGTGCAACAGTCGATAGAGATAGAAAGTAAAATAGTAGATTGGATTTTTAGCGAAGGCGACCTTAATATCATTAATAAAAAAGATCTAATCAACTTTATGAAATATAGAGTAGATGACAGCTTGAGAAAAATAGGCATGTCGCCACTCTATCATATAACAGAAGAGCAGTACAGACCGATGGTATGGTTTGAAGAAGAAGTGTTTTCAAACACATTAGACGATTTTTTTGCTAAAAGACCTGTAGACTATACCAAACACGACAAAAGCATTTCGGCTAACGACTTGTTTTAACAGTACCCCAAAACCGACACTAGAAAACAATTATTTTTTAATCCGAAAGGTTTAAAAATCTATATATAAAATTACAACACCATGGAACTAAACGTATTTGAAGCCGAACAGATTTTGGCTGCCAATGGCCCAAACGCAATGGAAAAATTGTGGTGGAAAAATGAAGAAAGCGAGCAAATCTTGAATAGAGGCTATCTATTAAAAGGCGAAACCGTAGAAGGCGCTATTGATAGAGTGTGTACAGCAGCAGCACAGCGCTTGTACAAGCCCGAGCTGAAAGCAGCGTTTCAGGAAATGGTAGAAAGAGGCTGGATGAGCTTGAGCTCGCCTATCTGGGCCAATATGGGTACAGAAAGAGGCCTACCCATTTCTTGTTTCAACGTGCATGTACCCGACAATATAGAGGGCATTACCCACAAGCTGGGCGAAGTGATTATGCAAACCAAAATAGGTGGTGGTACCTCTGCCTACTTCGGGGCACTTAGAGAGCGAGGCAGTGCCGTTACAGATAATGGTAAATCTTCGGGAGCAGTGAGCTTTATGCGCTTGTTTGATACCGCAATGGATACCATTTCGCAAGGAGGTGTGCGCCGAGGCGCATTTGCTGCTTATATGGATATCGACCACGCCGATATTATGGAGTTTCTTACCATCAAAGATATTGGTAGCCCCATACAAAATTTATTTACCGGAGTATGTGTGCCCGACTATTGGATGCAGGACATGGTAGATGGCGATATGCAAAAAAGACAAATTTGGGCCAGGGTGCTAGAGTCGCGTCAGCAAAAAGGACTACCTTATATATTCTTTACAGACAATGTAAACAGAAACAAACCACAGGTGTACAAAGATCATAACCTGATGATCAATGCAAGTAATTTGTGCTCTGAAATCATGCTGCCCTCCACTGCCGACGAATCGTTTATCTGCTGCTTGTCTTCCATGAATTTGGAGTTGTACGACGAATGGAAAGATACCGACGCCGTAAAGTTAGCCACCTTCTTCCTTGATGCCGTATTGCAAGAATTTATTGTGAAAACAGAAGGTAACTACTACTTAGCAAGCGCCAATAAATTTGCCAAACGCCATAGAGCACTCGGCCTAGGCGTATTAGGCTGGCACTCTTACTTACAACGCAATATGATAGCCTTTGAAAGTATGGAAGCCAAATCCTTAACTGCTAAAATATTCAAAGATATTCAGGAAAAAGCCGAAAAGGCCTCTAAAGAATTAGCAAGAATCTATGGCGAACCAGAATTGCTGAAAGGCTACGGCATGCGCAACACCACCGTAATGGCCATTGCACCTACTACCTCTTCTTCGGCAATTTTAGGACAGACCTCTCCCGGTATAGAGCCCTATAGCTCCAACTACTATAAGGCTGGGCTCTCTAAAGGTAATTTTATGAGAAAAAATAAATACCTGCGCGAATTATTGAAGGCAAAAGGTATAGACAATGAAGAAACATGGAGAAGCATCATGCTCAATCATGGTAGTGTAATGCACCTAAATGAACTTACAGAGCATGAAAAGAATGTATTTAAAACATTTAAAGAAATTAGCCAATTAGAGATTATCCAACAAGCATCAATACGCCAAAAATATATAGATCAAAGCCAAAGTCTGAACATCAATATACCCGCCGAATTGCCTATTAAGGAGGTAAATAAGCTGTTGATAGAAGCCTGGAAGCTAGGTGTAAAAACATTATACTACCAACGCAGCCAAAGCGTTTCAAAAGAATTAGTTATGAACCTAGTGTCTTGTGCAAGCTGCGAGGCATAAAGAATTTTCAAATTCTAGTTTTATTCCACGATTGTCCAGTCGTGGATTTTTTTTTGCAATTTTTTTAGGGAGGCAAAAGGAGTTTATTTCTGCAATCGTGGGCAACGAATAGCTATTTGTTTTATATTTGAAGCGCAGCATTAACCAGAGCGGCCTATATGGTAGTTTTGGAGCATTCCATATGTTTTTGTTTTGCGGTGGTGGTGGCTTGTCGTACCCAATCCGGACCTGAAACAGGAACAGGCTATCAACTTTGATCTGGGCTACCGATGGGTTGAAAACAAAAAAATCAAATTGGAGCTGAACGGGTTCTATACATTGTTCCGTAATGCCATAGTGCTGGATAAATTCACCCTTAACGGACAGGACAGCATACAGTACGGTGGCTCTATGACACCAGTAGTAGCCAATCAGAATAAAGCCAAAGCCTTTATTTATGGCTTGAGTACCAATATTGAATATACACCAATAACCAACCTTTCGTTTTCGGGAGCCATAACCTATACCTATGGCAGATACCACCACGAAGCAATATTAGTTCCACTCGATCATATCCCGCCGGTTTACGGTATGGCAGGAGTAGCCTATCGCCGGAAGTCTTATTCCTTCCGCAGTACACTACACTTTAACGGAGCCAAGCGCCTGAAGGACTATAGTCCATACGGAGAAGATAATCTCCAGTATGCCACAACCGAAGGCGTACCAGGCTGGTATTCCTGGAATATTTATGCATCCAAAAGCTTTGCTGAGCATGTAGATGTGGTAGCAGGAGTGGAGAACATCACAGATAATAACTATCGTGTATTTGCTTCCGGCATCAGTGCTCCTGGCAGAAATTTTGTAATGAAATTGAACCTGAAGTTCTGATAGCACACCTTCCGAAATACGTCTTTAACTAACAATATAAGCGTAATTTTAACTTTTAGTTAAAAAATGAATCTTATGAAAAACAGTATCCTTCTTATATTCACCATGATTTTGGGAAGCAGTTTGTTTGCCCAGTTTTCTAATCCCTACTATGCTCCGCCTTTTGAGATTGAAAAGACCGACAAGTTGATTACCAGATCTCTTGTAGGACCTATGAATCCAAGCTATTACAAAGATGATAGCAATAATGTTATTTTAAATATCGGTACTGGTACAATTTTTTATAATGGTACAAATCTGGGACAATGTTACAATAATACGACTAGTAATTTTTTCCAGATCAAAATTGATGCAACCTATAACGGCATTACCGATATTACATGTTTAAAAAGAAGTCCTAATATACTTGGAGGCTTAAGTTGTAAGTTTAATGCATCTAATGGAGATGTGATGTACATTGGTGCAACCACTGGTTTTTTAAACGATATTGCGTTTGAGCTTCGGGATAGTCTGGACAATGTGAGGAGTTTTAAGACTATAGGCGGATACCATAACGAAAAGCCATTCATTTTGAAGCGCTCCGTAGATGGTGGCTATATCGGCATAGCTGACTATACTGGATTCGGAGATGGGGATATTGGAGGAGACGACAGTATTAAATGCGGTGATTATTATGATACTGATATCTGGCTCTTTAAAACAGACAGTGTGGGAAATGTCATCAAAAGCCGAACCTTTGGAGGACTCTATCCGGATACACATGGTGATCTGCATATCTCCGATAACGGGGATATCACTATTGCGACTACAGTGCTGGCAGGCGGAATCGACTGCGAACTGGGCGGATGTATTACCGCCAATACAGGCTGGGGAGACCGTGCTTCGGATATATTGGTAGTACGGTTGGACAAAGAACTGAACCTGCTGTGGCACAAATGCTATGGTGGTAGCAGCATAGAAGGTACTTGGGGCGACTCCAAACTGGTATCAGATGGAAATGGAGGCTTTTACATTGCAACCCGTACATCCTCTTCCGATGGTCTTCTGGCAAACCATCCGTGGAACGGTGTTCCGGAGCGCACCTATCATGATAGTCTTTTTGGCGCTGACCTATGGGTATTTCATATTGATCAGGGGGGGACTATCCTGCAAAGCAAGACCTTTCCATTTAATTACTCTGAACATATTCTGATTACACGAAGTTTGGATGGTCATATATGGGTGGCGGTAGACGCAACGTCTTATAATAGATATCATTCCAATCTTACGAATAGTGATACCTGTCGAAAGAGCGGTGTCGTTATCCTTCATTTGGATAACAATTTAAATTTGCTTCACTCCCGTACCATGTTCAATGACCCTTATGCAATAATTCCTCTTGAAGATACGACTGTCCTTATTACTTTTGGGTATTATCCAGAGACGCTTCCGTGCCATCAAGACCTTATGCCACTTTATGATACAAGCTTAAATTACAACAGTGCACAAGGCTTGGCAATACTGAAAGTTAGAGGAAGAACAGCAACAAATTTACCAAAGACCTTTGACAAAAGTAACTATAAAATCTACCCTAATCCAGTTCAAAGTGGACAACTACGTGTAGATTTTGACAAACCGAGTATAGTAGGCATTCAATTAACAGATGCTTCCGGTAGAGTTGTTCTTAGTCAAAAACTCAGAGAACAGCAAAACAACATTTCAGTTTCGCATCTTACATCAGGAGTGTATTTCGCTTCAATAATAGATCCTAACAGTAAAGAGAAAATCACCACCCAAAAAGTAATCATCAAAAATCCATAATCAAATATCCCCTATATCCTATGTTTAGTTTAATGCGTAAATTTTTGATAATATTTATCACACTAGTGGTAAGTATTGTAAATCCAGTAACAGCCCAATTTTCTATACCTCCGTTAGACACACTTGAAATGCGAAAAAAATGCAGTGTTTAGTAGCACAAAAAACATGCTGATTTCGAGCTATGCTAATATGAATGATAGTAACAAGCGTGCTGAAAAAACGTATGGACGTTGGGAAAACCATTGCCGCAAATGGCTATTAGTGGCAGTATTTTTATTCATTTAGCCTGTTTATCAAATCCATTCGTTGGTGTAAAATTCTAATAATTTCTATTTCATCTACGCTCACAACTTGATAAAAAATTATGTGTTTACGTGTTCTCAATCCAAGTAATTTGTTACTTATTCCTTTATATTCTTTTCCAAGTTCAGGATTTTCTCCAATTTGTAAACAAGCAAATTCTAGGCTCTCATAATATTTGTCTGCCTGTTTTGCAGACCAATTTTCAAATGTATATCTCCAAATATCATTTAAGTCGTCAATAGCTTTTTGTCGTAAAACAAGCTTAGCCATTTTTTACTTTTTCTTCTTTTAGTTTTTTCAAATTGGCTTTAAAGTCAAAATTTTCCACTCGTGGGCTGTCAAGTCCTTTTTGAATTGCTGTTCTCAAAGCAATTACTTTACTTTCTTCGTCTTCTAAAAGTCTTAGTCCTGCACGAATAACTTCGCTCACATTTTTATAGCGTCCAGAAGAAATTTGACTACTTACAAACTGATCAAAATAGTCTCCTAATGAAATTGATGTGTTTTTCATTTTGTATGAATTTGTATCAAAGTTACCAATTTTTGGTAAAAAAATGCCGCATTTTTTGTAGGATTTTCGTGTAAGGTTGTCAAGCAATTTTTTGGTCCTGAGTTTCGTCAAAATTGCCACATTACATTAACCCAAGGCAATCTTTTAGAAGAGAATCATTATTATCCATTTGG
>CAYSCJ010000037.1:0-24921 GCA_964429515.1 uncultured Taibaiella sp. | reverse complement strand
AAACAGCCCTTTTTTTGAACAATTACTTTATTTTACCGGACAACAATAATTAATTTTAAAAAAAAATGCAGTATTTATAATTACTATAAATGCTGCATCTTTTATTATACGATAAATTGGATTACTTTGATTTATATCTTATGTATAGATTAAGTACTATTCCAAAAGGAACTGCTGCCAATACTAATAACTTCTTAGGTGCTTCAGAAAGGAAATTCCAGTTGCCAGAAAAAATACTTGCGCTTACGTAATGCATTGCCTCAATGAATCTACGCTTCCTAGATTTGCTCAATACCATCGAAGATTTACGTATAAACGCAAAGCCTTTGGGGTGCCTTCTGTATTGTTTAAACATGGTCATGCTCGAGCCATCTATCTGATAGTCTACTATCACTAATGGCTCATTGACGGTCAACATTTGGTAGTCTTTATCTACCATTAAGTATTTATATCCTAGTCCTACATAGCGTTCGCCATCAAACAATGGATACTCGGGATAGGCCGTGATAACCTCAGTACGATACACAAGTTTTTTATCGCCTGTACCGCCATTTAGGTAAAAATCTTCTAGTGTAGTGGTGGCTGTTGTAAAAGTACTACCCAGTATTTTGCCATTCATGTCTTGGTCTAGTCCTATGATGCCAGCATATTGTTTTTGGTCCATATTTGCCCAAGTTTGTTCTATGATGGCAACAGCGTTTGGAGGTGCAAAATCGTCAGAGTCTATACAGGTATTAAGGGTGGTGTTAATGTGTTTGTAGGCGGTATTGTGCGCGCCATGCATGCCTTGGTTTTCTTGGCGTATATAGTGTATTTCAAATGATTTTTCTGTTGCTTGCCATTGTGCTACTAAAGCTTGGGTGTTGTCTGTAGAGCCATCGTCTATTATCAGCCACAAAAAGTTTTTGCTCGATTGTTCCTTGAGGCTTTGGTACAAACGAGGGAGGGTGTGCGCTCTGTTGTAAGCTGGTGTAAATATGGTTAGAAGTGGCATAGCAGAATTGGGTATTTTTAAGGCTGTTGTGTTTGTAAAAGTCTCTTATATTCTTTGTAAAGAAGGTGTACATTGTCGTTTACATCATAGCCTGCTTCTTTTATTTTCATGTAAGCATTATTGTCTCTTTCTGGATGCTGCAACACATGTGTTGTTATGTGCTTGGCCCAATGGCTAGCAGGATTTTTTAATGGTAATACCGACACATTATTGGGGATTAGAATCGATTCTTGGGGTATGCCATCCGAGATGAAGCTGTGCATTCCACTAGCTTGTGCTTCTATTAAGGCAACGCTAAAGCCTTCAAACAAGCTAGGGAATAAAAAGAAATTGCATACTTGCATTAGATGATGTACATCGCTGCGGCGCTCTAAGAAAACAACTTGCTTTTCGAGGCCTTTGGCTTTTACTTTGTCGCGTATCGATTCCATCAATTCGCCTAAGCCTACTAAAAATAGTTTTGCTTCTGGGATTTTTTGATGAATTTTTTCAAAAACATCTATTAAAAAACCATGGTTTTTTTGGGTGGCAAATCGGCCAATATGCAAGAAGGAATATGGCGTTTGTATGTTTAATCTTGTTTTTAGGTCGTCCAGTTCGGTAGTTTTGGGGCTGAATTGCTGTACATCTATGGAGTTGGGCATGATGAACGCTTTTTTTGCAAGCTTATTGCCAAAGAGCCATTTAGAAGATTCATGTCCGCATGAAAAATAGCCATTGATGTATTTGCGCATTTGATGTTTCCAAAGGAAGCGGAACGGACTTTTTACATCCCAATCCATCTTTGAATTGTGTGCATGTGCTATTCTAACCGGTACGCCATGTTTTTTCGCTGCTTTATATATGTAAATACCCAATTCAGATAATTGGCCGTGTATTAGGTCAAACTCATGTGCATGTTCTTTAAAAAACATCGCTACCGCTTTTTTATATTGGGTTAATGAAGCGGGGTGTATAGGCGGCAAACGAAATATTCTGTTGCCATTTTCTAGAATTTCTTTTTCAAAAAAACCCTCATTTCTGTGAACCAGAAAATCCATTTGTACCTCTTTGGGGTTCAATTTTCGGTAATAGTTCATCAAGTTGGTTTCTGCTCCACCTATATTTAATACCGTAAAAACTTGTAATACTCTAATGGGTTTCATATAAATTACTGGTTCTTTCTATCCAAAATTGTACTGATTACTTTCAATAATGCATACAATAACCATGCCTGTTTGGCGCGCGCTGCACCAAAAAACAGCTTCCAGTGTATAGGAAAATACACTAGTGGCAACTGTGCCAGGGCGCTTTGATAATATGGTTTTTGCAGCAGGCTGCGTAGGTTGGCTATGATGGCTCTGCTTCCTGCTTGATTGCCCATTTCATTCAGTCCAAGGCCTATGAGCGACAAGGCAATTCTGTTTTGGAAAGCATTTTGCTCGTCTGCACTATTAATAGTAATTCTTTGTTGAATGTATTCGTATTTTTTTTGCCATTTTGTTGCCAAATCTGCTTTGTACGTCTTTGTCAACGACACATTGTTGTCTTTTCTATATTGGTATAATGGTAGGTCCATTACTACTACGTCCTTTATAAATTGGGCATATTCTAAATTAAACAACAAATCTTCTGTTCCAATTATTTTCGTATCTACAAAATAAAGTTTTTGTGATTTGATAATACTCGTTTTGTACAATTTGCCCCATGCCGTAACCATTGCATCTGCCTGCGAGGGGTCATGTAATTCTTCACCAACCAAACCTAAAAGTCTTCTTTTCCAGATGTGTTCTTTATAAACGCCATTCCAGCCCAAAAAGCGAGGCTCTTGCTTATGAGCAAATACTCTATTGTAAGAAACAACCGCCAAATCATGCGCAGCCATTCCTTCAATTAAGGTTGTAAAATAATTAGGGGCTATCCAATCGTCGCCATCTATAAACGTAAGCATTTCGCCCTGTGCTACATCAATACCGGCATTACGTGCGCCCGAGAGTCCTTTGTTTTGCTGATGTAATACGCTAATTTTATCTGCATGTACCGACTGCTTGTGCAATTCGTCCAGAATACTTCCTGTAGTATCTGTAGCGCCATCATTTATGAATATGGCCTCATATCCATCTTGCAATTGCTGCTCAATAGATTGAAAACATTGCTGTATATAAGCCGCCACATTATAGCAGGGTACAATAATACTTAATTTCATTTCGAAAAAATTCTTGCGGGGTTACCAACGGCAATATGGTTTGCAGGCACATCTTTTACCACAACAGCTCCAGCGCCAATTACTGCATTGTCCCCAATGGTGATGCCACCAATAATGCTACAATTGGCATGCATCGCTACGTTATTGCCTATCATAGGTCGCTTTCCGTCTTTTTCACCTACAGTTACTAGATGATTCAGATAACAATTTGTTCCTATTGCAGCGGCATTAACTATCGTACTAAAGGGGTGTGCTAAGCGCAAGCCTCCTCCTATTGGGGTATTTATGTCAATGATAAAGGTGCGTTCTTTGGGGTAAAAAACGCGTACTATTTTTGCGTAAAGATTGCTGTTTCTGTAATACAATAAGGTTCGGAAATAGGCATTGCTGCCAGCATATAGCATGCTAGTGTAAATATTGCCTGTCCAAAAATTATTAACTTTTAGATCTGCAATTATTTCATTTTTAGCAGTAGCGGTGAGGTATACCAGTATAAATGGCCAATATCTTAAAAAGTAATACATTATCATGCTTCAAAAATAAGTTTTTTCCATTGAAGCATTACTTTATCTATGCTATATGTTTGTGCGCTAGCAAAAGCATTTTGGCTCATTTTCGCTCTGTCCTCGGGGTGCTTGACTAGCCACTCTAAAGCAGCCACAAAATCGGCCTCGTTGTTGTAGCTTACCAGCAGTCCGTTTTCTTTGTTTTGTATCATGTTTCGGGGGCCAGTGGGGCTATCAAAAGATACTACAGGTACGCCCTTGGCAAAAGCTTCTAGTATCACCATTGGAAAGCATTCTTGTAGTGATGAAAGGAGCATGGCATAGTATTGTGGTATAATAGTTTGTGGATGATGAATATTGCCCTTCAGGTGCACGTTTTCGCTTATCTTTAGCTTGGATATTTCTTGAGCTAATGCGGCGCCATAGCTGTTGTTGTAGTCGCCTACGATGTCTAAATGCCAGTCGGTATAGCCCTTTTTTACAAATGCGGCCCAAATATTCACCAAAACTCTTAGGTTTTTTACGGGCGCTATCCGACCAAGAAATAGCATTCTTTTCGACTCCTTGTAGGCTTCTGGAAGTTCGGTTTCGGGCGCTACCTCTATCGGGTTGGGAATAACAATTTTGTTGCGGGTATGGTGATATTGCAGTTCTTCTTGGCTTAGTACAACATTAAAGTCGTATTTGTTTTCAAGTTTTAATTCTAATTGTGCTTTTTTGTTGGCAATGGTCTCATCGTATTTGGTGTAATGATACTCTTTGATGGTTTTGGCATTGCCTTTTATGAAATTGATGCTATAAGTAATGGGTATATGCGATGCCACTAGTATATGGCTAGGCTGCAACTCACGAATGAGTTTTTTAATAGCGAGCATGTTTTTTACAAATTTCCATAAATTTTTGGGATGAAAATAACTAATGCTTCTGTTGTAATTGATGCCCAAATCGATAAACTTAACAGCAGGGTCGAGGTCGAAAGCATACCTTTTACCAAGCTGCTCGGTGCTGATAATGCTAACGTCGTATTTATATACGCTCGACCAATAATTTGCCTTTAGTGCCACGAGCCTTTCAATGCCGCCTTTTTCATGCAATTGGTCAATAAGGATGATAATGTGTATTTTTTTTGTCATAATGATTTAAAGAGTTGTTGCCATTGTTGTGCAATATCCTGTATCAGATATCGCTTTACTTGTTGTTTGGCAATAGTGCCCAAACCTTGTCTTTCGGATTCTGATTGCATCAAGTCTGCAAGTGCCTTATGCAGTAAGTCTGTTCGGCCTTCGGGCACCAAAATGCCATCTTTATTAGGTTGAATAATATCGCTAGGGCCGTATTTGCAGTCGAAGGCAACGCAAGGCAATCCGTACGACATGGCTTCTATCAATACCATACCAAAACCTTCGTAACGTGAGGGAAGTACATAGATACTCCCCGAAAGGTAGGCTTTTTCTATATTTTGAATGGGTGGGTGTAAGTACATTTTGGGTGGCACCTGAGTCTCTGGCAGGAAAGCTTCATCTAGTTTTCCGTAATTGTGTAGTTCCCATTCTGGAAATTCATTACTTAAGCTTGGCCATATTTGTGCCAAAAAATCTTGTCCTTTTTGATGAGATACCTTACCCACACAAATTATTTTTTTTGCACCATAGTCTGTTTGTGCACTTGGTATTTCATAGAGTGGGTTGGGTATTACATGCAGGTTGTTGAGGTGCTGCCATTCCTTTATATTACCAGCTGTGAGCACTATAAATGCCCGGAAGCGTTTGGCAAGTTTATTCATGATACTCCATTTTAATTTGGCAACAATTTTTTGTTTGGTGCCCGAGTTAGCCGGAAGTTCTATGAGTTTTGATACATGTCTTTCGTAAATTATAGATGTTTTTTTGCCTAAAATAATTGGAATAAAAAATCCTTTTAGTCCGTCGTCACAAACAATAATGATGTCTGCTTGGGCTTCGGCCACCATTTCTTTTATGGCTTTTGTGTATTGCCTTATATACGATATCGGATGGCCTCCAACGTTTTTATTTATAAATTGTATTGCTTCCGAAAACTTATAGAAAGGCTCTTTATGGCCGTTGTTGAGTACACCAATACAAACATCATACTTAAAGGCATCTGCAAAGTAACTTGCCTTAATAGACAAAACGCGTTCAAGTCCCCCAGATCCGTTAATGGCATTTGTAATGTATAGTAGCTTCATAGAAAGGATGGAACGTAATTCAAAAAAAAATAGAACAAAAATAGGTTTTTTTATACTAGATTATTCCTTAGATTTTTTGAATGATAGAAAATAATGTATTATAGCTTTCAAAGGCAGAGCAAAGCCAAAACAAGAAGGGCTCAACATTTTTTTAAATGTCGAGCCTTTCTTATGTTAATAATTGCTTGTTTTAGATGGTTCAAGTTAGCTGTCTTGTGTGTTGCATTACAGGTAGCTTATGATTGTAATATTGGCTTGCTAGGCATGTAGGCAAGGCTTCATTAAGCAAGGTGGCGTGTCATGCTTATCTGTTGTGGGTGCCTCTGTTGCCTCCCATTGGCCTATTGTTGTGAGCGTTTCTATTGCTGTTATATTGTCTGTTGCCTTGGCCGCGGCCTTGCTGCAATGTGCTATTGCCTCTTCGTTCATGTTGACCAATTCTAGGGTTGCGCTGTGCATGTTGTGTTGGAGGTCTGTGATAGTTGTTACGGCCATGCTCCACACGGTGTCTTTGTTGTTGCGCAAAGCTGTGCGGGCGGTGTCCTCTATGGTCTCTCCATACCATTTGGTTGCGGCTGTGTCTGAAGTGGCCATAATCTCTGCGATGACGTTGGTTGTAGTGAAAGGCATTATGTTGGTTTACTACTACCTTATGGGTATTGTAGAGGTTTATATGGCGCAAATGTCTGGGCAGCATTGCGTTGTGTATCCATCTGCTATTGTGCATATAGACGTATCTATTCATCATCACATCGTAGTAGATGTTGTATTCGGGAATGTAATAATATTGCACGTAGTTGTGACCTACAGGTCCCCAAGCAGGTTGTTGCGCTATATTGATGTTTACGTTTACTTGTGCTTGTATGTTAGGCGTGCTATTTAATAATAGTCCGATGCTTATTGCTGCTGCTAAAAAAATATTTTTCATGACCGTTCAATTTATAGAGATGAATAATGCTTTGCTGATTGCAAGATGCGCATGCATTCATATCTTGCGTTTAATATATAGACTGTAGGTTTATAGTGAGGTTTAATATCTTAGTATTAAAAAATGTAGCAATAGCTAAAGGAAAGCGCCAGCTACTGATTGTGAGGCTGGCGCTTTGCGATTGTTATTTAAATTTGTAGCAACAACTAGGGTTGGTATTTTTTGATAATAATAGAAGAGTTGGTGCCACCAAAACCAAAGGAGTTGGATAGCAAATAGTCGAAAGGTTGGTACAATGTCTCTTTAAGGATGTTTATTTTGGCAGAGTACTCATCGGGATTTTCGAAGTTGATATTTGGCGCCATAAAGTTGTTTTGCATCATCAATAGCGAGTATACTATTTCGCTTGCGCCAGCCATCCAGCATTCGTGGCCGGTCATAGATTTGGTGCTGCTTACGGGTATTTTACTACCAAACACTTCAAATATAGCAGCAGCTTCTGCGCCATCACCAGCGGGGGTAGAAGTGGCGTGAGCATTGATATACTGTATGGTTTGTGCATCGATATTTGCGTCTGCTAGTGCTTTTTTAATAGAGACTATTTGTCCGCTAGCGCTGGGGTTAGATATGTGTTCGCCGTTAGAGGAAAAGCCATATCCTATTATTTCGCCATAAATGGGAGCTCCTCTTTTCAGTGCGCTATCAAGGCTTTCGAGTATAACGGTGGCTGCGCCTCCTCCGGGCACGAGGCCATCTCTGTCTTTATCAAAAGGTCGGGATGCCTTTTGAGGTTCATCTTCTTTAATTGAAAAAGTACCCAAAGCATCAAAGTTGGGCATAGAATAGTCGTTTATTTCTTGTGCACCACCACAAATGACCCTTTCTTGCATACCGTTTTTAATAAACATGTAGCCTAGTCCAATAGAGTGGGAGCCACTGGCGCATGCCGCGCTTATAGTGAAGTTGACGCCCTTCAGTTTGAAGATAGTCGCCAAATTCATGCTTACAGTAGAGTTTAATACTTGAAAAACGGAGCCTGAGCCCAAGAGCATGGTATCTTTTTTGGCGCGCACTACATCCATACCTTCTATGGTAGCAGCAGCCGAGCTGTCGTTTCCAAAAATAATACCTGTTTCGTTGTCTTTATAAAATTGGGGTTCTACGCCAGCGTTTTTTATGGCTTCAAGCGTGCTTACATAGGCATATTCTGCTTGTTCGGGCATCATTATTCTAGAGCGTCTATCTAGCAGTTTTTTTAGGTTGGGTCTTTCTACATATCCTGTTAGCCCCGATCGGTAGCCCAAAGCCTTTCTTTCTGGCCGAAAGATGATACCTGATTTTCCGTTTTTTAAGGATGTTGTAACATCTTCTATATTAGTGCCTAATGAAGAATAGGCTCCAATGCCCGTAATGACTACTCTATTATTCATTTACTGAGTTTTTTTGTGAAAGTAATAATTGCAGAAGGAAAATAATAAGACACCTAAAATGCCGCCTATTGCATCTGCTATTACATCGTTAAATTCGTAGCTTCTATTTTTTACCCATCCGCTACCTTGTATACATTCTACGCCATAGCCGGTGAGCGTGGCCACAGCGATTAGGAGGAGGCCATTGATGATATTCACTTTTTTACATACAAAGTACCATAAAAAGCTAAAACCCGCAAAAATAAAAAAATGCACCCACTTGTCTGCTAGTTGTATTTGTACTTTGGGCAGCGTGGTGCCCGGAATAAAACAAGCTAACAAAATAAGGACAGTCCAGATAGATGCTATACAGACTGCCCTTTTTTTATTTGATTGTAAATAAAGAAATATTGTACGAACCAAATGAAGTTTATTTTTTACAAAAGTGTGTTTAGTTTACTAAATCTGCATAAGCCGCAGCATCTAATAAGCCGTTTACATCTTCTGGGTTTGACACTTTTATTTTCACCATCCAACCAGCACCATAAGGGTCGTTATTTACGCTTTCTGGAGCAGATGTTAAATCTTCGTTTACTTCCAATATAGTACCCGTTACTGGTAGGTATAGGTCCGACACTGTTTTTACGGCTTCTACCGATCCAAATACTTCGTTGGCTGCTATTTCTTGTCCAACCGTAGAGATATCAACAAAAACGATGTCTCCTAATTCTCTTTGTGCAAATTCTGTAATGCCTACAGTTGCAGTGTCTCCATCTAACGAAACCCACTCATGGTCTTTCGTGTATTTTAAATTTTCTGGAAAGTTCATATGTATCAAAATTTATCAGGGCGAAGATACTGATAATAAAATAAGTTTAAAAGCATTTTGGTCTAAAAAAAGATTGCGTAATGTTTGTTATGATTTTTTTGTGGCTAGAAAGTGTAGCCAGTCTTCATACTGTTTGCCTTTTAGTACTCTGGGGAATTTGCTCATCGCGCCATATTTTCCAGTGTATTTAAGGTATTCTACAAATACATTCGTGGGTAGCACCTCTATGATTACTTCTTTTAGTGCCGACTCTCGTGCCACCTTGTAGTCGTCATTAATAGTACAAAGTGTTTCGTCAATAATTTTTTTGGCGGCTGCTATATCGATGTCGGTATCGGAGCCCAAATACCATTTGTGCGCAAATAAGTCTTCATAGCTAATGCCGGCTACGGTAAACTCTCTAATATTGGCATGTAGGGTTTCGTTGAGCGTATTGATGGTTTTATTCAAATTATCGATAGAGGTATGCTCACCGCAAAGGCTTAAAAACTGCTTGGTTCTACCGACTATTTTTATTTCGTATTCGGCTGCATTCGTAAATTCAATAACATCGCCTATCAAGTAACGCCAAGCGCCCGCACAAGTGCTTATCACTACGGCGTAATGTTGGTTTTCTTGTATTTCGTCGATAAGTAGGCTAGGGGCCTCTGCACGTATTTCGCCGTTCTCGTCGAAGTTACTTTCGTTAAAGGGTACAAATTCAAAGAATATGCCTGCATTGAGTACGAGTTTTATGCCACCACCCCTGTGTGTCATAAATCCAAAGGAGCCTTCCGACGACATGTAGGTTTCTACGTATTCAATAGGTTTGCTGAAGAATCTTTTGAAGTTTTCTTTATAGGGTTCGAAAGATACGCCACCGTGGATATATACTTTTAAGTTAGGCCAAATGTCGTGTATGGTATTGAGCTTGTATTTTTTGATAATTTTATCTAGTACTATTTGCGCCCAAGCAGGTACACCACACAGGGTGCCAATATCCCATTTAGGGGCATTTTCCACGATCAGGTTGATGCGTTGTTCCCAATTGGGTTCTCTCGCTATTTTTTGACCGGGTTTGTAAAATAGGTTTTGAGCCCATGTTGGCATATTCTTAGCGCTGATGCCACTCATGTCGCCTTCGTAGTAGTCGCCTTTATCGTACAAAGAAGTAGTACCTCCCAGCATCAAAATACCTTTTGACCAAACGGCTGTAGGTAAATCGAAATTAGTCATGGTATAAAATTGCTTAAAGCCTACCTTCTTGATACTTTTTATCATATCTTGGGTAACGGGAATATGCTTGCTTGCTGCCTCGCTGGTGCCCGAGCTCAATGCAAAGTATTTGACCGTTCCGGGCCAACAAACACTTTCTTGCCCTTCTTGACATTTGTGCCACCATTGTTTGTATATGGCGTTGTAGTTGTGATAAGGTACGATTTTTTGGAACGATTTTTCGATATTGGTAGAGGCGTCCAATATATCTTTAAAGTTGTAAAACTTTCCAAACTGCGTGTATTGTGCTTTTTCTAATAAAAAACGAAGGGTATTGGCCTGGTATACTTTGGGGCTTGCTTGGTTTTTGGTAAACCTTTTTCTTAACTTAACCGATCTTGAAATAATGCTGGATAATATCGCCATATGTATTATAATAATGAAAACGTATTTGGGGTTTTCCAAAAAGCATGGCAAATATACAATAGTTTCTGGCTAATAAAATTTTCAAAAATGTGAATTTTAATTTATGGCATTAGCAAGTATTTTTTTGGAAGGCGGTATATATTCTTGGGATATTGTTTAAATTGCAGGCTTATATTTTAAGAAGTTGCTAGACATTACATAATACTACACCATATATTCGATGAAAAAGATATTAGTAGCAAACCGAGGGGAGATAGCCCTTAGAATCATGAGGTCTGCAAAAGAGATGGGTATAGCCACCTTAGCAGTATATTCGGAAGCAGACAGAAATATGCCTTTCGTAAGATTTGCAGACGAGGCTGTATGCATTGGGCCTGCCTTGTCATCACAATCGTATTTAAGAGCAGATAAGATTATCGAAACAGCCAAAAAGTATGGCGCAGATGCGATACATCCTGGTTATGGTTTTTTAAGTGAAAATGCAGAGTTCTCTCGCGCAGTAACGGATGCTGGTTTGATATTTATAGGCCCTTCGCATTATTCTATCAATATGATGGGTAGCAAAATAGCTGCCAAGCAAGCCGCACAAGCATTTAATGTGCCTATGGTGCCCGGTACCGACAAACCCATTGAAGATATAGCCGAAGCCAAAACTATAGCAGCCGAAGTAGGGTTTCCTATCCTCATTAAGGCATCAGCAGGTGGTGGTGGTAAGGGTATGCGAATCGTGAACGATATGGAGGAGCTTGAAGAGCAGATGCGCATGGCAAAAAGCGAAGCTTTAAGTGCTTTTGGTAACGACGATGTTTTTATAGAAAAATTTGTACCCTCGCCTAAGCATATTGAGATTCAGATTTTGGGCGACCAACACGGCAATTACGTATATCTTTTTGAAAGAGAATGCTCCATACAACGCAGGCACCAAAAATTGATTGAAGAAGCGCCATCTTCCTGCCTTTCGGCATCGGTAAGAGAGGCAATGGGTAAATGTGCCGTAGATGTTGCTAGAGCTTGTAAATACTATGGTGCGGGCACTATCGAGTTTTTAGTGGATGATGATTTGAATTTTTATTTTCTAGAAATGAACACCCGCTTGCAAGTAGAGCATTGTGTTACAGAATACATTACAGGCATAGATTTGGTAAAAGAACAAATCAAAGTAGCAAGAGGTGAGCAACTTTCTTTTAGTCAGTGCGACTTAAAAATTAATGGACATAGCATTGAGTTGCGTGTATGTGCAGAAAATCCTTTAGAGAATTTTGTGCCCGATACAGGTACTTTGAATGTTTACGTACGTCCACAGGGACCCGGAGTGCGAGTAGACGATGGTTATGAACAAGGCTTGGAAATTCCTATTTTTTACGACCCGATGATAGCAAAACTAGTTGTTTGGGGGCAAAATAGAGAGGAGGCCATTGCCCGAATGATAAGAGCAGTAGATGAATATAAGATAGAAGGTATAAAAACTACCTTGCAGTTTGGTAAATGGGCCGTGCAACAACCAGCCTTTAGAGAAGGTAAATTTGATACTAAATTTATTGAGAAGTATTTTAAACCAGAATATTTACAGCAACAATCTGCCGATAAGGTGAAGATAGCTGCTGCTTTTGCTGCCAAAATTTGGGAAGAAGACAAGCAAACTTTAAGTCACGCACTTAATGTTAATGGAAATAACTGGAAACAGAATAGAAAGCAATAAGAAAATGAAAAATACCCTATAGCAGCTTATAGCTGCTATAATTTTTGATATTTTTGCAAGCATCGTAAATAAAAAAACAATATCTCATGTCTAGCGTTTTTGAAACATCTAAACCCTTGGTAATTGGGGGTGACCATGCCGGGTTTGAATACAAAGAACAATTAAAAAATCTTATACAAAGCCTCGGATACATCATAGATGACAGAGGACCTTTTTCTGCAGAATCTGTAGATTATCCAGATTTTGCGCATCCAGTAGCAGTAGCAGTAGGAGATGGGAGTGCCAGTGTGGGTATTTTAATTTGTGGCAGCGGAAATGGCGTGTGTATGACCGCCAATAAGCATGCAAATGTAAGAGCCGCTTTGTGTTGGACAGAAGAGTTGGCCTCACTAGCAAGGCAGCATAATGATGCTAATATATTGTGTATTCCGGCTAGATTTGTGGACATAGAATTGGCCAGGAAAATGGTGACCGTGTTTCTAAGTACAGACTTTGAGGGCGGTAGACATCAAAATCGTGTGTCGAAAATTTAAGTAAAAAAATAACAGAATCGCCTTGAGTTTTATAGATAATTTTTTGGCTAAGCGTAGTGCCGGCGCAGGGTCTTCAGAGGGCGATATGCCTTTTACCGAACATTTAGAACAGTTGCGTTGGCATCTATTTAGATGTGTGATTGCTATCATAGTGTCTGCTGTGGTGGTATTCGTAAATATAGATTGGATATTTCAAAATATCATTCTAGGACCTGCACAGCCAGATTTTTTGTCGTATAAAGCATTATGCTACATAGCAGCTAAGCTTGACACGCCTGCCTTATGTTTGGAAGAAATAAAAATAGCCTTTCAGAATACACAGCTTACCGGCCAGTTTATGATTTCGCTTTCATCGTCCTTGATGATAGGCTTTATTGTAGCATTTCCGTATGTTTTTTGGGAAATTTGGCGTTTTGTAAAGCCAGCGCTTAAAACGGGCGAGCTTACGATAGCGCGAGGCGTGGTGTTTTGGGCATCTACCTTGTTTTTCTTAGGGGTGCTATTTTCCTACTACATCATTGTGCCTTTTACTATCAACTTTTTTGCAAACTATCAGTTGAGCAAGCAGTTTCAAAACATCATTACTATCAACAATTACTACGATACGGTTTTCGATATCATCTTAGGCATGGGCGTGGTATTTCAGTTGCCCATTACCATTTATTTTCTTACACGCATAGGTATCGTAACTCCTCAATTTTTACGGGAGAAAAGACGCTATGCTATAATGGGTATAGTGGTATTATCTGCGTTTATATCTCCGCCCGATGTGTTTAGCTTGTTTTTTATTGCAGTTCCTTTAGTTTTGCTGTATGAAGTGGGTATTTTAATAAGCGTACGAGTAGCCAAACGTGCAGGTATGCCTACGAGGGCGCCTAAAAAACTAGATTGGTAATCTAATGAGTTTTTATTCGATAAAAAATAACAACAAAATTGTATTAGGCCAACAGGCTCAAGTATATTTAAAATAAAAATTTTATGAGACAAATTACTGTTGCAGAATTAAAAAGCAAATTAGATGCTGGTACGGCATTGCATGTATTGGATGTAAGAGAGCAACCAGAGTATGATGAAATCAACATCAATGCTAAGCTATTGCCATTAAGTCAGATTAGAAATTTTGAAATAGACGCCATCGAAGACTGGAAGGAAACGGAGGTAATCGTGCATTGTAAAAGTGGTGTAAGAAGCATGCAGGCTTGTATGTTGCTAGAGCAAGCGGGATTTGTAGATACGGTAAATTTGGAAGGTGGTATTATAGCTTGGTTACAGCAATATCCCAACGTTAAGTTGCCTTAATTTTAGCTTTTATAGCTACACACAGGCATTCGTGTGAGAACGCCAGCGCAGAAAGTAAGCAATAGGTATTATGTATGATATAGAGCCATATTACAATTGGGAAGATTATTATAGAGCATCAGAGGATGAGCTTAGCCCTTTCTATGGCGAGGATGCATCTTCATATGAATATACTAATCAGGTATACAATTACTATATTCATCCTAATTGGGAAAGTTTTGGTTCCAGAACGCTTTATTTAAAGGTACTTTTTGTGGATTACGACAAGCATTATGCCATTATCGAATTCATTGGTGAATGGAATGATGCGGTAGAAAATGATATCATGCAATTGAAACGAGAGGTAATAGATGTGATGATTGCTAATGGTATTTACAAGTTTATCCTAATTTGTGAGAGTGTACTTAATTTTCATACAGATATCGACGATTATTATCAGGAGTGGGAAGAGGATATTGAAGATGAAGAAGGCTATATTGTATTGGTGAATATGCCCGACCATTGTTTGGAAGAGATGAAAGCAGCGCGGCTTACCAAGTATTTTTGGGTGATACCTTATGAAAAATGGCGTACGCATCAGCCCAAACATTTCTACCATTATATAAACGACTATATCAATGCATCATTAGGCACCAATTAGGTGCCTTTTGCTTTTTTATGTGCGCACAGCATTCTTTCTTTATATTGCATATCTTTTTGGATAAGGGTTGTGTATCCGTCTTGTTCAAAAATATTGGCCACTTCTTTGCTGTAATTAGTATTTAGCTCTAGGTATATTTTGCCATTATCTACAAGTGTTTCGTGCGCATATTGGTGTATGGCTTTGTAAAATTGTAGCGGGTCGTTATTAGTCACAAAAAGTGCACTATGAGGTTCGTGTTGCAGTACATTGGGGTGCATAGCTGTTTTTTCTGGCAGCGCGATATAGGGTGGGTTTGAGATGATGATATCCCATTTTTGTTGCCTTAAAAAAGCTGAGGGTTTGAGGATATCGTCTATCAAGAAATGGATGTTGGTATTATGTTGTGTGGCATTTTGTTGAGCAAGGTCTATCGCTGCTTTTGATACATCTATTGCATATACATCCGAATTTGGGAAGCATTTTTTGATGGTTATAGCAATACATCCACTGCCTGTACCTATATCAATGATACGCAAGGCGGCGTTTGAGGGTTCATTCTTGGTAATCCAGTATATGAGTTCTTCGGTTTCGGGTCGGGGTATAAGTGTGTGTTCATTAACGGTAAAGAATGCGTCCCAAAAATATGCTTCACCTGTAATATATTGTAAGGGTTTACCAGTAGCAAGCAAATTCATTATTTCATTCAAGCGTTGCATGGTGGGTATAGAAGTTTGTGTTTCCTGTTTGATACAATATTCCAAAGCACTCTTAAAAAGAGCATCTATCTCACCATTATCGTATAGTGGGGCTAGTGCATTTTGGTAAGCTGTATGAGTGTCCCTGTATTGTTGCTGCATACGTTGTAAGCCTTTAATGAAGTAAAAAAAAACGCCATAATGAAAGGTTATGGCGTTTGTAGCTTTTTGTTATTTATAGATATCAAATTTGATGCCTTGAGCCAGAGGGAGGCTCGCGCCAAAATTGATGGTATTGGTTTGCCTTCTCATATAAGCTTTCCAGCTGTCGGTGCCACTTTCACGTCCGCCGCCGGTTTCTTTTTCGCCACCAAAAGCACCACCTATTTCTGCACCACTCGTGCCAATATTTACATTAGCAATGCCACAGTCACTTCCTTCAGCCGATAAGAAATATTGAGCTTCTCTGATGTTATTGGTGAAAATTGCAGAGGATAGCCCTTGAGGAACACCATTTTGCAAAGCAATGGCTTCTTCAATGTCCTTGTATTTCATTACATATAAAATAGGAGCAAAGGTTTCTTCTTGTAGTATTTCTAAAGAGTTATCTGCCTCGATGATGCAAGGTTTTACATAGAATCCATTTTCCAAACCCGCTGGTTGTATTTGGCCGCCCGGTACAATTATTGTTGCGCCACTAGCTTCTGCTTTTTGTATAGCATTCAAATACGCGTTAACAGCATCTTGGTCTATTAATGGCCCCATGTGATTGTTGGTATCTAGGGGGTTGCCAATTTTTATTTGTTGATAAGCATTTTTCAATACTTCAATCGTCTTATCGTATACAGATTCGTGTATGATGAGTCTTCTGGTGGTAGTGCAACGTTGTCCAGCAGTACCTACCGCGCCAAATACGACACCAGGTAGCACCATAGTAAGGTTGGCACTTTCTGTAACAATTACAGCATTATTTCCACCCAATTCCAATAAGCTTTTTCCAAATCTTTTGGCTACTGTCGTACCCACTATTCTGCCTACTTTTGTAGAGCCAGTAAAACTAAGGAGTGCAATTCTTTTATCATCCGACATCCAAGGGCCAGCGTCGTCGCCGGTAATTAGACTACATACGCCTTCTTCGATATTGTTTTCTTTAAAGACTTCTGCAATGATATGTTGGCATGCTATGGCGCATAATGGTGTTTTAGAACTGGGTTTCCAAATACATACATTTCCGCAAACCATTGCTAGCATGGCATTCCAGCTCCATACGGCTACCGGGAAGTTGAAGGCAGAGATGATGCCTACTACGCCTAAAGGATGCCATTGTTCCATCATCGTATGCTGAGGTCTTTCACTCGGCATTGTTCGGCCGTATAATTGTCGGGAAAGGCCTACTGCAAAGTCGCAGATGTCGATAATTTCTTGAACTTCTCCAAGTCCTTCTTGGTAGCTTTTACCCATTTCAAGCGATACGAGGCTTCCTAAAGGTTCTTTATACGCTCTTATTTTATTGCCAATTTGTCTGACGATTTCTCCACGTTTGGGTGCAGGTACTTTTCTCCACGACACAGCGGCGGCGTGTGCTTTAGCTACAACCGCATCATATACTTCTTGGGTAGTGTGTTGGGTAGCTGCCAAGTACTCATTATTGATTGGAGAATAGGAGGCTAGCGTTGGGCCTTGTCCAGACATCCATTGTGTGCCGGTGCTTACGCCATAGTTTTCTGCTTGAATATGCAGTTGCTTTAAAATATCTTGAATGTTCATAATTATTGTGTGTGAAAATTGAGTGCAAAGATACGAAAATAGGGTATTTAAGCTATAAAAAATAAGCTTCTAATTCCTTAAAATTGCCTTAATGATGGCGGTGGTTTCCATACGGATGCTATTTGGCTATGTCGCTTCCCGAAGGCGGTGATTTCGGGAGCTAAGCAGCGTTTTGACAGAAGTGCAAAGCTTGGCTTAATTACTTACCAAGGGTCATCGTTTTAATCTAAAATATCATATTGAAGTGAAATGTTTTTTTAGGAATCAGACTTATTGCTGATAAAGGATTGTTTGCACCTGCAAAAGAAAGCCCCTTTGGTTTTTGTTAGCATAGACAATGTGTATAAGCAAAAACCAAAGAGGCATTTTCTGTATTCATTCTAAAATTGATAGAATGTGTTTACGGTACTTTCGACAATAGGTGGATTAAGAAATCAATGAACTCCAATCTTTGTCGGTTAGGTTGTATATTTCTTGAATTTCGTTGAGCAAGCCATTATGGTCTACTTTCAAATCGTTGATTTTGCCCGACTTTAGGTCGAATACCCAACCATGAATTACCGGTGCGCCACCTGCCAAATACGCTTCTTGAACGGCAGCATATTTAAGTACATTTTTACATTGCTCTATCACGTTCAGTTCTACGAGTCGGTTATATCGATCATTCTCATCAGTAATAGCATTTAGCTCTTCTTTGTGAAGTCTGTAAACGTCTCTAATATTACGCAACCATGGGTTAAGGATTCCCAAATCTTTAGCTTGCATAGCAGCCTTTACGCCTCCGCAATTGTAGTGACCACAAACAATTATGTGTTTTACTTTTAAGTGTACCACTGCATAATTAATAACCGATATTGCATTTAGGTCGATATTATTAACTAAATTAGCTACATTTCTGTGTACAAACACTTCACCTGGCGCTAAGCCCATAATTTCGTTAGCGGGTACCCGGCTGTCGCTACACCCAATATACAAATACTCTGGAGTTTGATCTGCAGCAAGTTTTACTAAAAACTCTGGATCGTTTGCTAGGTTTTTGGCTACCCAGTTGTTGTTGTTTTCAAATAATTGATCGTAAGTACACATGCTTTATAGATTTTTTTCGTTCGATGTAAAAATATTTTATATCAGTTGATTTTACGGTAAAAAAAATGTTAATGACAATAAAGTTTCTGATTTTAAACGACTGTTTATAGATTTTGTCTATAATTGTACCATTTGAAGGGAGCTGTGGTGTGGCTTTTGGGGGCATCAATTACTTTTTAAAAACACCTTGAGCGTAAATAATAAACGTAAACAAATATAATTTAATATTTTTGAAGCTTAAACGACGTATATGACTGGAGTGAATAATGAGTTGAAATTTGCCGTTTTGATAGACGCGGATAATGTTTCTTATCAATATATTGGTGCGGTGTTAGAGGAGATTGCAAAGTATGGAGCGCCTACATTTAAAAGGCTTTATGGCGATATGACCAATCCTTATTTGAGTGGCTGGAAGGGCGTCCTGATGAAGTATGCAATTACGCCTATTCAACAATTTGGCTATACCGTTGGCAAAAATTCTAGCGATTCTGCGCTTATAATCGATGCGATGGATATCCTCTATACCGGAAATGTAGATGGCTTTTGTATTGTATCTAGTGATAGTGATTTTACACGATTGGCCACTAGGCTCAGAGAGGCTGGGAAGCAGGTGCTTGGCTTTGGAGAGCAAAAAACGCCCGATGCTTTTATTGCTGCATGTAATAGGTTTACCTATATAGAAATATTAGAACATACCACTTTAGATACCGAAGATAATGATGGTAAACCTAGTCAAAAAAATGAAAAGAAGGTTGCCACTAGGAATAACACGACAACAAGTAATACGGGCAAGCTTGATCCAGCCATGATAAAGCTTATAAAAAATAGCATTAACGACCTTGGCGACGATGAAGACTGGGTGTTTTTGGGCACTTTGGGCAATTTGATCCTTAAAAAGAAGCCCGAATTTGATGCCAGAAATTACGGATTCAAGAAACTACTTGACCTTATAAAAAGCATCAAATCGATAGAATTGCAAGAAAGACCCACCAACAAAGATAACGTTACACACTCCTATGTGAGAAACAAATAAACTAATGAAATTGAAATTAATTATCTGTGTGTGGAGCTGCCTTTTTGGTTCGCTTATAAGCGCAGGACAAATAACAGGCAAGGGTACATTTGATGCCATACATACGCTACATGGATTTAGGTCTACCCCAACATCTGTGAAGGACAGCACTGCGCTAAATGCTGTTGAAGTATTCATTAATAATGCCATCGGAAGAGGTGCATTTCCTGGATGCCAGGTGTTTGCTGCCAAAAACGGGGAAGTAATTATGATGAAGAGTTTTGGCCATTTTGATTATGATAAAAAAATAGCCGTTACAGATACTACTATGTATGATGTGGCATCGCTTACAAAGATCGTAGCTACGACACTTGCTGTAATGAGGCTCTACGAGGAAGGCAAACTCCAGCTAAAAGCACCATTGATAAAGTACTTGCCTTTTGTAGAAGGTACCGACAAAGCTCAGATAACTGTAGAAAGTTTACTGCTGCATCAAGCAGGTTTCAAGGCCTGGATACCGTTTCATAAAGCAACTATCGATAGCTTAACCGGAGGGTTGCGAAAAGACTTATATGCAACACAGCCTATCAATGACTTTACGATACCCGTTTGTGCAAATTTGTATATAAAAAGAAATTACCCCTACTATATCTTACAAGAAATGGTAAAGAGCCCACTTGCCAACAAAGGGAAGTATGTGTATAGCGACATTGACTTGGTATTGCTCCAAAAAATTGTAGAAAGTATTACCCGAACTACTTTAGATAGATATGTGTACGATAATTTCTATACACCCCTAAGATTGAGCAGAACCATGTACAACCCTTGGATGATAGATTTGGATAAAAACTGTGCACCCACAGAGCATGACCAATCCTTTAGAATGCAGCGCATACAGGGCTTTGTACACGATCCGGTAGCAGCTTTATTAGGTGGTATGGCTGGGCATGCGGGTGTCTTTTCAACTGCAAGAGAGATAGGGCAAATAATGCAAATGCTCAATAATGGTGGTATTTACAACAAAGTGCGTTATTTTAAAAAGGAAACAGTAGCAATGTTTACCTCCTACAGAAGCAGTATCAGCAGAAGGGGGTATGGCTTTGATAAACCCGAAAAGAAAGGCGATAGAAGTCCGACATCCGAACTGTGCAGCAAAGCTACATTTGGGCACACCGGCTTTACGGGCACTTGTGCTTGGGCCGACCCCGAAACAGGTATTGTTTTTGTCTTTTTATCCAATAGGGTTAACCCCAATCAAGATAATGGACTGATCAATACATTGAAAGTAAGAACCAAGTTACAATCCTACATTTATGAAGCCGTTGGTGATGGAAAAAAGTAATAAACCTAAAGTCATCATAGTAGGGGGTGGAGCAGCAGGCTTTTACACCGCTATTCAATTGGCAGAAATGGCTAAGGGGCATTTCGATATTCATATTTTAGAAAAAACATCCAAACTACTCAGCAAAGTAAGTGTAAGTGGTGGTGGTCGTTGTAATGTCACCAATATTTTATCAGATACTCATTTGTTTGCCAAACAGTATCCTCGAGGTGAAAAAGTGCTTAAAAAGCTTTTATACCATTATAAAAATACAGATGTAGTAGCATGGTTCAAGTCGAAAGGCGTGCAACTGGTAGCAGAAGAAGACGGTAGAATGTTCCCAAGTACCAACACTTCTGCCACGATCGTGTCCACGTTTTTAGATGCAGCCGTCAAGCATAAGATAAGCATACATACTTCTGTTAAGGCAGCTCAAATAGCCAAACAAGCAAGGGGATTTGAGCTTCAAACATCTCAAGGAATAATGTATTGCGATTATGTAGTAATAGCATCTGGCGGCTATGCCAAGCCCGAAATGTTTAGTTGGATGCAGCCCTGTATTGCAGCCGAGCATATCGTTGCGCCAGTGCCTTCGTTGTTTTCATTTAATGTAGAAAATAAACGCATTACTACCTTACAAGGCATTACAATTCCAGATGTGCAAATAAAACTTGTAGGCAATAAGAAGCTACAAACCAAAGGCCCCGTGCTCATTACCCATTGGGGATTGAGCGGCCCGGCAATACTCAAGATGAGTGCTTGGGGTGCTCTGATACTAGAAAAGCAGCAATATGTTTTTGATATTCTTATTAATTGGATACCCGATTATGATGAAGATGCGATGATAGCCTTATTGATGACACAACAACAAGAGCACCCTACCCGTAAAGTAGCCAATAAAAACCCATTGGGCCTCCCTGCCAGGTTTTGGGAGTACTTGCTAGCGCAAGCCGATATAGATTTAGAAACAACCTGGGCCAATAATAAAGCAAAGAATAGAAATGTATTAGCCAAACTCCTTTGTGCAATGCCCCTAGCCATCAAAGGCAAAACGACATTTAAAGAAGAATTTGTGACAGCAGGTGGAATTGATACCGCTCAGATACAACTTCAAACTATGGAGTATAAGCACTGCCCGCATTTATTTGTAGTAGGAGAAGCACTAAATATAGATGGCATAACAGGAGGGTTTAACTTTCAAAATGCCTGGAGTACTGCCTATACCGCTGCAGCCGCTATTGCTCAAAAACAGCTTGCTTCAGCCCACATTATTTAAAAGTTTTTTTATCGCTAAAAACTACCGCCTAAAATTGCTATTTAATGGCTCAAAAACTTTTATAATATGTTTTTTTTAAAGAAAAACTACCCTGGAATTAGGAGTGAATGCAGGGTTTGTTTGCAATATTCCAAGTAGCGATATCGTCCTTAAATACAAACGCGTTGCATTAGACGATATTGTAGTTTACGCTAATGTAATCGTGTGGCGCTCCAAAACACATAAGTATGTTTTACTAATTGGCATATCATAGAAATTTTGCTTACCTTTGCACTTCTATTTTTTTAGCTAGGAAGGTGGCATTCCCACCATACACATAAAGCTCGTAAACTACATTTATACAATAGTTAGCAATGATCAACGTATCTAATTTATCGCTTCGTTACGGTAAAAGAATTTTATTTGAAGATGTCAATCTTAAATTTACAGAAGGTAACTGTTATGGTATTATTGGTGCCAATGGTGCTGGTAAATCTACTTTCATCAAAATATTATCTGGTGAGATAGAGCCTTCAACAGGAAAGGTGGAAATAAGCAAAGGGCAGCGCATGAGCATCTTGAAGCAAAATCACAACCAGTATGATGAAATAGATGTGTTGCAAACGGTCATTATGGGTAATGATGTTTTGTATAAAATCATGCAGGAAAAAGATGCCCTTTATGCTAAAGAAGATTTTACAGAAGAGGACGGTATTAAAGCAGGCGATTTAGAAGCCCAATTTGGAGAAATGGGTGGCTGGAATGCAGAGAGTGATGCAGCTACTTTATTGAGCAATTTGGGTGTAAAAGAAGATAAACATTACCTCAAAGTAAAAGACTTGGATGGTAACGAGAAAGTGCGTGTATTGTTAGCGCAAGCTTTATTTGGCGACCCCGATATTTTATTACTGGATGAGCCTACCAACGACCTAGATTTAAATACCATAGCCTGGTTAGAAAACTTCCTAGCAGACTATGATAAGGTGGTATTGGTAGTGTCGCACGATCGTCACTTCTTAGATACTGTATGTACTCACGTTGCAGATATTGATTTCGGTAAAATTTCTATATTCACTGGTAACTATTCGTTTTGGTATGAGTCGAGCCAATTGTTGTTGAAACAAAGATCCGACCAAAATAAAAAGGCAGAAGATAAAATAGCCGAGCTGAAAGAGTTTATAGCGCGCTTTTCTGCCAATGCATCCAAATCTAAGCAGGCTACTTCCAAAAAGAAAATGTTGGATAAAATTAATGTAGAAGACATGAAACCTTCTAACAGAAAATATCCCGCTATTTTATTCAACAATCCACTCAGAGAGGCTGGCGATCAAATTTTAGAAGTAAAAAATCTGTCGAAAACCTTAAATGGAGAAGTGGTATTTAGCAATATCAATTTTGATTTGAAGCGCGGACAGAAAGTGACGGTATTGGGTGAAAATTCATTAGTTACCTCTGCTTTTTATAAAATAATTAATGGAGAAGATACCGATTTTGGAGGTGAATACAAGTGGGGTGTAACAATAACACCAACCTATTTGCCAGCCGAGAATCATGAGTATTTTGAAGGTATGGATTTGAATTTGGTAGATTGGCTACGTCAATACTCTGAAGAAAAAGATGAAACGTTTATTCGTGGCTTTTTGGGTAAAATGTTGTTTTCGGGCGAAGAAACGCAGAAGAAATGTACCGTATTATCTGGGGGTGAAAAAGTGCGTTGTATGTTGAGCCGCATGATGATGCAAAGAGGCAATGTACTTAGTTTTGATGAGCCTACCAATCACTTAGACTTGGAGTCTATTACGGCATTGAATAATGGTATGAAGGATTTTAAAGGTACTATCATCTTTACATCTCGCGATCACGAGCTGACGCAAACAGTTGCCGATAGGATACTCGAACTTACACCTTCTGGATTAATAGATAGAGAAATGCCATTTGACGAATATATTTTAGACCCCAAAGTAATAGCTTTAAGGGCCGAAATGTATAAGAGATAATGAATGCGCGCAAAGTCTTGCGCCATAGGCAGAATAGTTACTATACAAAGTAGATTTCATCATCGTATGAGGTCTACTTTTTTTGTGGCAAGCACTCTTTGAAGGCGTTGTTGGTAGGAGGTGTTTTGGTTACAAAAATGATTAAATGAAGGACTATTTTTACATGCAGGAGCCATAGCACAATAGGCTCATAAAAAAAGCTTGAAAGGAGTTTGTAATCCTTTCAAGCTTATTAGGAAGCGCTTGCACAATGCTAATTGATAGTATATTATGCTTGTTCTTCTGTAGTTGTTTCTTCTGTAGCAGGAGCTTCAGTAGCAGCAGGTGCTTCTGTTTTCTTTGCAGCAGATGATTTTCTACCACGACGAACTTTCTTACCTGTATTTTCTTTAGATGAATTAGAGTAAATTTCGTTGAAGTCTACTAATTCAATCATAGCCATCTCAGCAGCGTCACCCATACGAGGCGCTAATTTGATGATACGAGTGTAACCGCCTGGACGATTGCCTACTTTAAGGCTGATAGTGCCAAATAATTCTGTAACTGCTTCTTTTGATTGTAACAAAGAGAAAACAATACGACGATTGTGTGTATCATCTTTTTTGGCTTTAGTCACCAATGGTTCTACGTATTTGCGTAAAGATTTAGCTTTAGCCAAAGTAGTGATGATTCTTTTGTGTTCAATCAAAGAACAAGCTAAGTTTGATAATAATGCTTTTCTGTGAGACGCTGTACGTCCTAAATTGTTGATTTTATCTCCGTGACGCATAAAAAAAGGTTTTAGCTCTGTACCGTGGTCAAGGAATTACAGAGTTTAGATTCATCCCGACAAGAACCTATTTGGTTGAGAATAATAAAAATGCCAAGGCTATTCGGGAATAGCCTTGGAGTAAAGTTGTTATTGCTCGTCGTTGAATTTGATTCGGCTGATATCCATACCGAAGCTTAGGTTGCGTTC
>CAYSCJ010000036.1:0-27960 GCA_964429515.1 uncultured Taibaiella sp. | reverse complement strand
AGTATCCTTTTCATGATTATTGTATTTGATATTCAATAAACAAATCGGCATTATTCGCATCGGGATGGTCCGTTTCCCATCTATCACGAAACTGCTGTATGGTGGTCATTGTGGGGTTTAGTTTTTGATAAATATCGTTGGTAGTAAAGCCTTGTATCTCATCAAAATCCTCAGCATCTGGCCCATCCGTCAAATCATAAAACAAGCCTCTTGGAATAAAGTCATTAAAATAGGTGGGTATTTCTTCTAAGTGTTGTAGATAGTTGCGGTTGTTATTCCATACCTGGTCTCTTGGGTTCCATTCATTAAAGGTTATGGGCGTTCCATATTTGTGAAACGCATACAAATGCCCTATATAGTCGGCCCAGCCTTCGGTAAGGGCAAAAAAGTTTCCTGGTGCTTCATTGATATTGTTGCCGTAATTTGGGATGGAAAGAGTAGCATTAATATTGTCATTCCAATAAGCATTGTCTACCCTAAAAAAGTGCAATGAATGGCCGTATTCATGGTAGATAGTATGGCGTATATCGTGGCTATTGTCTGGATTGTTTCTAGAACCTGTAATGATGATATCGGGCAGACCACCAGCTAACAGCTGGTTGGCTGTATAAGCAAGGTGTAGGGGGCTGAAAATAGTTTGGGTAGATACTTGTCCAAGTCCCATTCGCTTAAACATGGGCGCAGAAGCACTATTATTATTGGCATTCGTTCGGTAATAAGCTATTACATCTAAGTGTTCAAACTGCTGGCTTGTGCGCATGCCAAACGAATTGGTTAAGTCATTGGCTTCTTGAATGCCATTATAAATAATACCCCACAGCGCTTTTTTACTGCCGTGATCGAAATTAATGTGATTTGAATTAATGTTGCTAGACGGATTGGTAAAAGCTAAATGATGTGCAGGCAGGTTAAACCGAAGTGCGCTGTTGAAAATGTCATAGACTACTCCTGCTGCAGTGTGCGAACCCATGTCTATACTTTTTAAAAGTAACTCATTATTTCTGAAAGTATAGTGTAACATTGTATAACCAAATCTAGGAAGCGATAAGCTAAACTGACCAATACTATTGGTTGTAGTATAATGTTCAATATGCATAAGTCCAGTGAAGCGCACCGCTCGAACATGAAGTTTTTTAATACCCTCATTAATATTTAGCGTATTGTCTTCAAAGCTAATGCCTCTTGTTACATTTACATTTATTAATAATGGAGTAGAGGGTGCTGATGTACTGCCCCCACCACCATCTAAGAGCCTAGTAGCACGTTCTATGTGAGGAAATACCCTTAGGTCTGGAGTTGAAAGGTCTAGCCGGGCTCCATTTAAGTAGGGGTCTTTGCCATAAGGGTCTGGCATAATAAAAAATTCGCCATCTATTATTTCATTAATAGTTTTCCATAATTCATTATGGCTCATTTCCAAACTGTTTACAAAATCGCTGGAAAAATTGGCACTTACCAAATTTAACATAAAATCCAATACCAGTTCAGATGGGTCTGGAACATAAAGTGTATCCAGTAGGCTGGCACCAATACCAGAAGGTAATGGCTGATTTAAAGGAACAGTGGTGTAGAAGACTTCATTTTGGTCTTCGTAGGCTTCTAATACCACGTCGGTATAAAGATGCGGAAAAAGCACTACACTGTCTAAAGGAAAGCTAAAGGCGTTATGTAGGGAGTCTGCAGCGAACCAAGCATTAAAGGCATCAATCTGTGTAGCTGTTGTAGGTTTTATTCGATAATACAGCTGGTAATTGGCAGGCTTTAGAGTGCCGTTTAAGTTGGACTGTACCTTCTCGTCGGGATGACTGCCAATAGTACTCCTCAAGGTATTAAGGATCTTTACCGAGTAGGGATTTGCCCACCTATAAGGGAGCATTGCGTCTGCTTCAGGGATGCTATTTACAAGTTTAGTACTCAAGGTGGGGGGGGGTCAAGGACTTTTTTACAGGAAATACCCAGTAGTGTTAAGGCTAGGGGTGTATACTGCATAATTTTTCATATCGTATTATAATATTTTTACAATAATACATGCAATTTTTCAAATTGCCAATAGTGGGTGTGGTTTTTGGGGTAAAAAAAGGTAATAAAACAAACATTAAGCTCCATTGCTTTCAAAATTAATATCGCTGCACTTTCTCATAGTAGTATTTTTTGTTAATTTTGAAGTATGAAAATTGATAAAATACCTCAAGATAAAATAGCTTATAAGGGTAGAGACACGGTCAGAAAAGTGGTGTACGCTACAGATGATGCGGGCAATTATAGCAAAGCCGCTTCAGAAGGATGGGAGGTAGAGATAAGTGCTACGCAACAAGCTTGGGAGGCGGTAGATGAGCGCTTAGAAAATGTACGTAAGGACTTGCGTGAGGGTAAATGCAGCCCAATACTGTATTTTATGCACAAGTCTTTGCTAGAGGCTAATATATTGGCCAAATATGTTGGCAAATGGACTTGGCAGGTGAAACGACACTTTAAGCCAGCGGTATTTGCTAAGCTTGATGAAAAAATGCTGTCTAAGTATGCCGATGTTTTTGGTATTTCGGTAGACGAACTTAAACACTATAATGGTAATGATTAGAGAAATAAATTCTTTATAGCTTGCATTTAAGGATAGATGATACTTCGGCTCTTCATGTTAGTGTTATTTTGTATTACAATCTTATTTGTCTTTTATACAGCTCATGCAGCTCCACTGTAAATAATAATGGCTACTTGTATTAAGTAGCCATTATTGATTATTGTATATTAATCTTATTTTACAAGAATTTCTGTTTTGGGTGCCGCAGACATCGTCTCTTCGCTTGCCTGATCTGCATACTTCTCAAAATTCTTTACAAACAATTGTGCTAATTCCAATGCTTTTTTGTCGTAAGCATTTTTATCTTCCCAAGTTTCTCTAGGATTTAATAATTCGCTAGGTACATTAGGGCAAGATTGTGGTTTTAAAACGCCAAAAACATCATGCGGTACATATGTTACATTATCCAAATCGCCGTTGATAGCTGCGTTAATCATAGCACGTGTATACTTAAGGCTCATTCTTTTGCCAACGCCGTAAGCGCCGCCGCTCCAGCCAGTGTTCACCAACCATACGTTTACATCTGGGTGTTGCTCTAATTTCTTGCCTAAAAGTTCGGCGTATTTTGTAGGATGAAGTGGCAAGAATACTCTACCAAAACATGCCGAGAATGTAGTTTGAGGCTCAGTAATGCCTACTTCTGTGCCCGCTACTTTAGCTGTGTATCCCGAAACGAAGTGATACATGGCTTGTGCTTTTGTTAGTTTTGAAATGGGAGGTAAAATACCAAAAGCATCGCAAGTGAGGAAGAAAATGTTTTTAGGGTTACCGCCATAAGATGGCTCTTTGGCATTAGGAATAAAATCTATAGGGTATGCCACACGCGTATTTTCAGTAACGCTTCCGTCTGCATAGTTTACTACGTTTGTTCCTTCAAAGAACGTAATGTTTTCCAATAAGGCGCCTGGCTTTACGGCACCAAATATTTCTGGTTCTTTTTCTGCACTTAGGTCGATACATTTTGCATAACAACCACCTTCAAAATTGAAAACAGAACCCTCTGCCCATCCATGCTCGTCGTCGCCTATTAGCGAGCGGTTTGCATCTGCCGAAAGTGTAGTTTTGCCTGTGCCGCTTAAGCCAAAGAACAATGCAACGTCGCCGTTCTTACCTTCATTGGCCGAGCAGTGCATAGATAAAACATTATGGTTGTTGGGTAGGATGAAGTTTAATACCCCAAAAATACCCTTTTTCATTTCGCCGGTGTATGCCGAACCTCCTATTAGAATGATTTTGCGCGTGAAATTCACAATCGTGAAGTTGCTTTGGCGCGTAGCGTCTTCCTCGGGCTTGGCTTCAAATTCTGGAACTTGCAGTATCAGCCACTCGTGAGTGAAATTTACAATTTCTTGTTCTGTAGGGCGGATAAAGAGGTTGTTGCAAAATAAGTTAGCCCAAGGTGTAGTATTTACTACTCTCACATTGATTCTGAAGTTAGGGTCGGCACCTGCATACGCATCTCTTACCCAAACTTCTTTGCCCTCAAGCGAGGCTGCTACTTTATTGTATAATTTGTCGAAGTTTTCTGGTGAAAATGGGATGTTTACATCGCCCCAATCTACCGTGTTTTCGGTGATAGCATCTTTTACGGTAAATTTATCTTTAGGAGACCTACCTGTAAATTTACCAGTACTCACACATAATGCACCGGTATCGTTTAAGACTCCTTGGCCTAGCTCAAGGGCTTTTTGGGTTAATGCCTCAGGGCTTAAGTTCCAATGAGCAGTAGCTACATTAAGTCCTATCGTGTTAAGATTTGCGGATGAATTTTTTATACCGAATTCTTGCATGATGTTTTATTTAATGAATTAGTGTTGCAAAATTAATTAAAATTTAAAATGTATCGTTCTTTTTGTTAGTTAATTTATTGCAACTAGTCGTGTTTTTATTATGGTTTAAAAAATATTACCATTATTACCCCAATTAAAGCTTTAATTATTTACATTTGCCTTCTTAAATTGATTATTTATTTTTTTAACATAGTAAGTTATTCCTTATGCGACATTCTAAAAATTTACTTTTTGTAATGCTAACACTCATTATTGCAGGTGTAGCGTCCAGATGGTTTAATGTAGAGATTGGGGTATTTCATTTGGTGCCGGTAGGTGCTTTTGCGCTCATTGGTGGTTATGTGATTAAGCAGCGTCATTTGGCGGTGTTGGTGCCAGTATTAACCATGTTGATTTCGGATGTAATTATTGAATTGACGGGTGGTAATGGTTTTTATGATTGGAGCCAGCCTTTTGTGTACTTTGGCATGGCCATTTTTGCTTTGTTGGGCGTAGGTATGAAAAAGAATAAGCCTTTGACCGTTTTGGGTCATACCGTATTGGGTAGCATGTTGTTTTGGATTATTTCTAATTTTGGCGTGTTTGTTGCGGGTTATTATGGTTTTTCTTTCCAGGGCTTGATGCAAACTTATACAATGGCATTGCCGTTTTTGAAGAATGATTATTATGCCAGTTCTTTGTTTTTCAATCCTTTGTTGGTAAATGTAGTAGTGGCGCAAGTGGCATTTGGAGTATATGCGTATACGAGTGCTAAGGCAGTCAAATTGGCCAACAACGCTTAGTGATATTAATTTTAGTGTTCATTTTTTATATAACAACGATGCCCTAGTTTTTACTAGGGCATCGTTGTTAGGTTAAAGCGAGAACCAATTTGTTGGTTGCTTGTTCATTACAAGCGTCATTTTTCCACAATGTTTTTATATAAAAAAACGCCAAGTTTATATTGTGTAAACATGGCGTTTTCTTTATGAATAGATAGATTTTGTTTTCGGTGGCGCTATTTTTCTTTCTTTAAGTTGAGTAAAGTTTGTCTGAATTTGTCTTCGCCTCTGTACATATTTTCAAGTTCGGTAGCGGTGATGATTTTTAGAAAATCTTCTTTATAGCGTTTTTCTATATCTAGGATTTGTTGTTTGTATGTTTCTCTTTGTGCTATTTTTTCTTCTGGAGATGCGTTACTAGCATCTACCGATTTGATTTTTTTACGCAGCAATAGCGTCTCGTCACTATACTTGGTGTATAAGGGCAAGAATTTTTGTTCTTTTGCTTTGGTTAAATGCATTTCATCCAGCACAATTTTCACCTTGAGTTTTCTGATATTACCCATTTCATTTTGGGAAAATGCAGTGCCTATAGTGCTAATTAAGAGCAATACAATAAGTCCAATATTGCTAAAAAACTTTTTCATAATTTTTATTATTCTACTATTTGTAAATACTGATCTAATTCTTCTTTAGAGATATTGTCTTTCATTTGTTGCAATATTAAGTCGTTGGGAGCTACCGTATTAGTAGCAGTCGACATATTGGTTAATTCAAAGTCTTCTAAATTAACATTGATGTATTCATCTATCGATTCTTTAGAGATGCTTGCAATGAGGCTGTTGATATTTAAAGCTGCAGGGTTTGAATCATCTATCGCTTGATTGTTAAAGACAAGGGTATTTGCACCATATGAAACTAAGAGTGCTATTGCAGCAGCGATGCTCCATTTTTTTAGAATAGATGTTTTCTTTTTTGACTCAAATATTACTGTTTTTGCAGCGGGCTTTTCGGTGGCCACTTTAAAGTTGTCAAAGTAATGCTGTGGTACTTCAAATGGTATTTTTTTGGAAATAGCGCTAAGTATCGGTGCTGCTGTATTTATGTCTATTTCTGTATTTTGGGCAACAGTTACTAGTGTAGCTACATTCGACTCAAAATAGCCGGCATTGGGTAGTTCAAAAGGAGTAGCTATTTTCCCTACACTTAATACAGGCTCTGTGGTATTAATGCTTGATAATATTTCTTGAGGAAACGTTTCAAAATACTGCTTGTTAGGTATAGAATATGGATTTGGAAGTGTGGGTAAGGATACAGCCACATCTTCTTGTTGCGCTTTGATATTGGCCAATAGTGTAGTGGCAAAGTTTTCGAAATAGGCTACAGGTAGCTCAAAAGTTTGTTCTTGGCTAGGCTCAGGTAGCATCGTCGTATTGCTTGCCTGTGTTTTTGATACTTGTAATAAGGCTGAAGGTAGGGCTTCAAAGTATGCAAAAGGCACTAGATACGGAGTACTTATATGCGAAATAAGTAGCTCTGATGCTAGTGATGTCAGCTCTTGTTGTATGTTTTCTGCCTTTTTCATATCCTTAAGACTTTCTCTAATATCCAAAGTTTAACCTTGTTTCAAAAATTCTTCTACTTTCTTTACGGCGTGGTGGTAGCTGGCCTTGAGTGCGCCTGCCGATGTGTCTAATACTGAGGCCATTTCTTCGTAAGGCATCTCATCATAGTATCGAAGCGTAAATACTATTCTTTGCTTTTCGGGTAGCCTTTGTATAGCTTGTTGGAGTTTCCATTCTAGCTTGTTGGCATCAAATCCCTTTTCGGCATAGAGTTTATTCTCTAGTCCCGAGTCTTCATCAGATAAGGATACCGATTTCCTTTTCTTTTCTTTCTCTAAGAATGTAAGGGTTTCGTTGGTTGCTATTCTGTACATCCAGGTATACAAGTTTGATTCTTCTCTGAAATTATCCAAATAACTCCAAACTTTTATAAATACATTTTGCATTACATCATTAGCATCCTCGTGATGCACCACTAGTCTTCTGATATGCCAATAAAGCCTTTCTTGGTACTTCTTGACAATTGCTGTAAATGCTTGCTCCTTGTTAGTTGGGTTTTTAAAAGCTTCTATTAAATCTTTATCTTCCCAATAGGATTTGGATGCTTGACTCATTTTTTTAGGTAATATTCGTCACAAATGTATAAATAATAAGCAATAATAGAAAAATAGTCCTACTTGTCGACAAATAAATCCTTCTTTCCAAAATACTTAACTTTCTAAGAACTATTTTAAGATGTTATTTTTTGTATTATGTTAAATATCAATAGTTTTATTTATTTATTTTTAATAAATTGCAATAATTAACAAATTATTAAATGCATTAATAGGTAATTCCTTTACTTTTGTAATTCCTTTAGTTTTAGAAGTTTAGTTATTGTCTCAA
Source organism: uncultured Taibaiella sp. (assembly GCA_964429515.1). Lineage (GTDB taxonomy): Bacteria > Bacteroidota > Bacteroidia > Chitinophagales > Chitinophagaceae > MKSF01. Next base: position 20,381 of record CAYSCJ010000036.1, on the reverse strand, counting down.
ATAAACATATATATTACAATGAGAAAAGCGGATTTAGTATCAAAAATATCAGAGTCTACTGGTATCCCAAAGGTGGATGTTTTAGTAACGCTCGAGTCTTTCTTTAAAGAAGTGAAAGATTCTCTTTCAAATGGCGAGGCGGTTTATGTAAGAGGGTTTGGTAGCTTTATCGTTAAGAAACGTGCAGCCAAAATTGGACGTATCATCAAAAAGAATATTGCTGTAGAAATTCCAGAACATTTTATCCCAGCGTTTAAGCCAGCTAAAGAGTTTATGAGCTCTGTAAAAGAAAATGCTAAACATGCTACTGGCGAAGATGAAGGAGAGGATTAAGTGAGTTGTGTAAAGTAAAATATCGTCTGTTTGGGTCAACAACCAAACAGACGATATTTTTTTGTAGCACGCTCTGCATGCTCCTGCCTAATGCTCTCATGAGGTTTTTATACTTGTTTCCCGACCTACAATTCGCTTAAATGCTCTAGTAGTGAAGGAGATACTTTTTTATCTTTCTTTAAAATTGATGATGGTAGCGTATGGTCAAAATAGGGTTTTCAACCAAATCGTTTCAGATACGATACACATTTGTCCACAAAAAAACAGATGGTCTTTATTGTAAAACTTGAATAAACCCTGACAGTATCCCTTTTTTCTTTTTCTTCCATTATATCCTTTAGCTTACTGTACTTTAAATGCGGTATAGCATTGATTTTAATAATCATTGCTTATTGCACAACCGTCATGCAATGGTGCTTATATTTGCAAGAAATTGAAATAAAATACGCTTTGTGGTATAGAAAACTAAAAGGCTGTGTATCTTATGTGAATTATAATATGCCGATAATTCTATATAAATAAATCGTATTTTCGTCCGTTTATGCCGGTGATATAGAAAAACCCACCTCTTTTCTCTATTAAGGAGTAAAAGGAATGCACCCAGTTTGAAAAAAAATTAAAGAAAAAACAGCATGATTCTATGGCTCATTAATGATGAGAAAGCAGATTTGTGCAATGCATAGGATTAATTTATTTAGTTTTGCACCAATTTTTAAAAAAAACAATTGAACATATACATTTATGTCAGCAACATATAAAGAATACAAAGGCTTAAACATGCCTGAGATAGAGAAAGCGTATTTGAAAGAATGGGAAATGCACCATACTTTTCAAAAAAGTATAGACAACAGAAACGGAAAACCACAATTTGTATTTTATGAAGGGCCACCGAGCGCCAATGGCATGCCGGGTATCCACCACGTTATTTCCCGAACATTAAAAGATATGGTATGCCGTTACAAAACCATGAAAGGTTTTCAGGTGCTGCGCAAAGCAGGCTGGGATACACATGGCTTACCTGTAGAGTTGGGTGTGGAAAAACAGTTAGGAATCACCAAAGAAGCAATTGGCAAAACCATCTCTGTAGCAGAATATAACCAAAAGTGCAAAAGCTCTGTAATGCAGTTTACAGACAAATGGGATGATCTAACCCAAAAAATGGGCTATTGGGTCAATTTAAAAGAACCTTATATTACCTATGATAACAACTACATCGAATCGCTTTGGTGGGCACTGAAAGAATTGTTTAAAAGAGATTTATTATATAAGAGCGTTAGTATTCAACCCTATTCTCCGGCTGCAGGCACAGGCCTTAGCTCACACGAGCTCAATCAGCCTGGCACCTACCGCAATGTGAAGGACACTTCGGCCACAGTATTGTTTGAGGCCATAAAGGACGAACGTAGTGAAAAATTGTTTGAGGCTACTAAGGGCGAGGCGGCATATTTTATGGCATGGACAACAACACCATGGACATTACCCTCCAACTTGGGCTTGACCGTTGGCCCTAAAATTACCTACTGTTTGGTCAAAACCATTAATCCATACACACTTCAAGTTCAATACGTTATTTTAGCACAACAACTGTTGCATAAATACCTAAAGCCAGAGGGCGAAAATACCGATTTTGATAGCTTTACAGGCGAAAAAGGACAGGTAGCACCTTGGCAAGTGCTTGCTACATTTACTGGTAAGGAGCTCGAGGGTATGCGTTACAAGCAATTGTTGCCTTTCGAGAGCAATAGACCCGAATTGACAGGTGGAGACCCCTTTAGAGTGATAACCGGCGACTTTGTTACGACAGAAGATGGTACTGGTATAGTACATACCGCTCCTGCTTTTGGTGCAGACGATTACAAAGTTGGAAAAGCAAATAATTTAGGAATCATTTGTTTGGTAGATAGAGAGGGTAAATTTGTAGAAGGTACAGGAGAATACAGCGGCAGATATGTAAAAGATTATAAAAATGAACCAGACTATGTAGATGTCAATGTCGATATCAGTGTAGCACTTAAGCAACGTGGACAAGCTTTTAAAGTAGAAAAATATGAGCACAGTTACCCGCATTGTTGGCGTACCGATAAACCTATTATCTACTATCCTTTAGATGCTTGGTTTATACGCACTACTGCTGTAAAGGAAGAGATGGTGGCGCTAAACAAAACAATCAATTGGAAACCTCAAGCAACGGGCGAAGGCCGCTTTGGTAATTGGTTGGAGAATATGGTTGACTGGAACTTGTCGCGTAGTCGCTTCTGGGGTACACCTTTGCCTATATGGACGAGTGAGGATGGTGAAAAAACCTGTATTGGCTCGATAGCAGAGCTCAAGGCAGCTATTCAAGCATCCATTGAAGCAGGCTTTATGCCCAAAGACACAGATGTAGAGGCTGCTACGCATGATTTACATCGCCCTTATGTAGATAATATCGTATTAGTTTCCGCTACGGGGCAACCCATGTACAGAGAACCCGACTTGATAGACGTTTGGTTCGACTCGGGCGCAATGCCTTTCGCTCAATGGCATTTTCCTTTTAACAATATCGAGAAATTTGCCGCCAATTATCCAGCAGATTTTATAGCAGAGGGCGTAGATCAAACAAGAGGTTGGTTTTACACCCTACATGCTTTAGGTAGTTTGCTAAAAGATGCTATCCACGATGTGTTTAAGGCGAATGGTATTGAAGCCAATGATCTAAAATATCCAGGAGTGTCTTATAAGTCAGTAATAGCCAATGGACTGGTATTAGATAAGAGTGGCAATAAAATGAGTAAGCGTCTGGGCAATGTTGTAGATCCGTTTCAGACTATCGAACAATACAGTGCGGATGCCACAAGATGGTATCTCATTACCAATGCAGCACCTTGGGAAAGCCTTAAGTTTGATATTGAGGGTATTAAAGAAGTGCAACGAAAGTTTTTTGGAACGATATACAATACCTACCAATTTTTTGCACTTTATGCCAATGTAGATGGTTTTGCATTTAAAGAAGCCTACATTCCGGTAAACGACCGCCCAGAAATTGATCGTTGGATACTGTCTGCTCTTAATACGCTAGCGATGAAAGTAAATGCCTATATGGACGATTATGAGCCTACCCAAGCTGGCAGAGCCATCGAAGCATTTGTAGACGAGCAACTTTCGAATTGGTATGTGCGCCTTTGTCGTCGTCGTTTTTGGAAAGGCGAGTATGAAACAGACAAAATTGCAGCCTACCAAACACTTTATGAATGTTTGGAGCAACTTAGCTTTATGATAGCGCCAATTTCTCCCTTTTTTGCAGATTGGTTGTATCAAAGCTTAAATGATGTAACAAAAAGAAATACAGCAACTTCAATACATTTAGCAGATTTCCCTAAAGGCGATGCAACACTCATAGATAGTGCATTAGAAGAAAGAATGCAGTTGGCTCAAGATATTTCATCTTTAGTTTTATCTATCAGGAAAAAAGCCAATATAAAGGTGCGTCAGCCGCTTCAAAAAATATTGGTGCCAGTACCCAATGCAGCGCTTCAAGAACAAATAGAGCAGGTAGCAGCTATTATACGTTCTGAGGTCAATATCAAAGAGATAACATTTATAGGTGTTAACAATAATTTCATAAGTAAAAAAGTAAAGCCCAATTTTAAAACTTTAGGAGCGAAATTAGGTGGCCAAATGAAGGCAGTAGCGCAAATATTGACCCAATTGAGCCAAGAGCAAATAAATACAATAGAGGCAAATGGAGAAATTGACCTTGATGTTAATGGTGAAAAATTTATTATACTAAAGTCTGATTTAGAAATAATAGCGCAGGATATACCCGGATGGTCGGTAGCAAATAAAGACACCCTCACGGTAGCTTTGGATATTAACATCACCGAAGATTTGAAAGATGAAGGTATTGCCAGAGAAATTGTAAATCGAATTCAGAAAATACGGAAAGACAAAGAACTCAATCTTACAGATAAGATAAATGTGAAAATTCAGAAATATGATGATATAAATTGTGCAATCTTAAAATATTATGATTATATTCGCTCCGAGATTCTTGCAAATGAAATTTTGATGACAGAAGAACCCTTAACAGATTCTACTGATATTGAGGTGAATGACATGCAAATACAAGTTAATATTAACAAAAATTAAGCGTTATGGCTGCAAATTCTAAGAATGTAACCAAATCCGCAAGCAAAGCAAAAGCTGTAGCAAAAAATGTGGTAAAAGATACAAAGAAAGCTCCCGTTAAAAAGGCGGCACCTGCTAAAAAGGCAGTCAAAGCGGCTCCCATAAAAGTAGCACAAAGCAAGGGCGTTGCCGTTAAGACTGCAGCTAAAAAAGCTGTTGTATCCAAACCTCAAACGTCTAAAGCACCTGTTAAGAAAGCAGTAGCTAAAAAAACAACTCCCGTTAAATCAGCGCCTGTTAAAAAAACTGCGGTGAAAGTAGCAGCAACCAAAATTGCTGCCAAAAAGGTAGCTGTTAAGAAAGCTGCGCCTGCAAAAATGGTACCAGCCAAAAAGGTAGCTGCAATTGCAACTAAAGCTCCCGCTAAAAAGACTGCGATAAAACTTGCACCCGTAAAGAAATCAGCAGCCAAAAAAGCCAGCGCACCCAAAAAAGTACTACCTTCGCCACCAGCTAAAAAAACGGTGGTAGCTAAAGCTGTTGATATTGTGAAGAAAACTAAAGTCGGCAAGGAGGAAGAAACACCTAAAGTAGCACCTAAAAAAATAGCATCGGCTCCTGCAAAAACTGCAACGCCGGTGGCAAGTAAAAAAGCTAGGTCTAAAAAAGATAGAGATGAGGTGCCACCAGCACCCTTATCCGCTAGAGAAGAAATAGCAGATGCTTTTGTACAAAAAACCAATAAAAAATCGCAAAGTAAAGGTGAAGTTGTGGCCTTCAGAGCCCTAAATGACTCCCGGAAAAAACGAGAAGACGAAACAATGGAAGAGTTTAAACCAAAAAGAAAATCGATACTTGATAATCCTGAATCAAAATCTATTAGCAAAAAACGCTATAGTGATGACGAATTGAATGAATTTAAAGAATTGATACTAAATAGAATGGAGAAGGCTAAGAAAGAATTAGTGTACCTCCAAGGACTTATTACCAGAAAGGATGATGCTGGTACAGCAGATACCGACAATAAATTCAACCACATGGAAGACGGTAGTGGTGCCATGGAAAGAGAGCAAATAGCGCAGTTGGCTGGTCGTCAAATACAGTTTATCAACCATTTGGAAAAAGCTTTGATGCGTATAGAAAATAAAACATATGGTGTGTGTAGGGTTACGGGCGAACTTATAGATAAAGCCAGACTTAGAGCCGTACCACACGCTACACTTAGCATTGAGGCTAAAAGGGCACAAAGAAAATAGCATAACAGTTTTGGTGCTTTTTGCTCCAAAATAATACTATGAATCGTTTCATAGCTTTTTAATACGAAAAGAGGTACCTGTTTATAGCAGGTACCTCTTTTTATATTTTTAGTTTGGCTTTTTGTATCAAATTTCGAACTCATGAATGCCTACACCTTAGGGTAATGGCACCTTCAGCCTCAGCGATTATATCTCTGTCTCCTCTGTCTTTCTGACAACTAGTGCGGCATTACACCCACCAAAGCCACTAGCTGTTTTTAGGAAGTTGTGGTGTACATATTTTTTAGTCTCGGTACTGATATGAATCGCCTCCGGAACGCCTAGACTCTCAAAGTTTAAGCTTTTAAGTATAGTGTCATTTAGTAGCAATTTTGCGCCAATTATCGTTTCAATGACGCCGGCAGCACCTAGTGTATGACCTATGTACGATTTAAGACTGTAAACAGGCGCATGAGCTGCGCCAGCTAGCCCTATAGCCTTGCTTTCCATTTCGTCGTTGTAAGGCGTAGCAGTGCCATGGGCAGATATTACGCCTACCTCGCTTGGTGTGATATTGGCTTCCTTTAAAGCTGCAACTATAGCATCAGACAGTTCTTGTCCGGTTTTTGATGGACCAGAAAGATGATTTGCATCGTTGCGTAAGGCGCCCCCTACAATCTCACACACAGTTCCACGCGGTTGCTCTGTAGACAGTATGATACTCGCTGCACATTCGCCCAAATTGATGCCATTTCTATCTTTATCAAAAGGACGGCAAGGGCCATCTGCTAAGGCATGGAATGATTGAAAACCCTTAAAAGTAAAGGTGCTTAGGGTATCTACACCTATTACAACAACATATTTGTATTTCCCGTGTTGGAGTAACCTAGTACCTTTAATGATAGCAGCTAGTCCCGAAATACATGCAGTGGCTATAATTGTAGGTGTATAGTTTAATTGAAAAATATCCTTTGCGTATTCGGCTAGTGTGTATAAAGCAGCCTCATGAGGCTGCTCGGTGCCCAAAGCACTGATATTTCCTTTAGTAGAGCTGAGTAGTATATGCACATCGCTGCTATTGAGTGCTGCTGGCAGCTGAGCTTGTATTTGTGTGCCTGCTTTTTGCAGCAATTGCTGTATTCTGTTGGCCGCAGAGCCCTCAAGGTTAGGAATGATTCCTGCATATATTGCATCCTCGGTATAGTCGGAATTCTGTAGGCAATTGATGCCACTTTGGCCTGCTACCAATGCATTATACATGCTTTGTATATTGTCACCCAAAGCACTTATTGCATCATAGCCAGTTATGTATACTCTGTTCAAGTCGGTTAGATTATTGTATTATTGAAGAAATATTTTAAATTCGGCTTTCGCAATGACCGTCTCTGCTAAGAAAATTTCGCCCTGCACTACCTGAACCGTGCCAATTGTAGTAATGGGTACAATGCGAGTTGTGATTTTGTCTCCTACTTTAGGCAATTGCATCAAGCTAAAATCTTTAATCGCACCAATAAAGCCGACCGGGGGCGGTGTATTGGTCTTATGTGCTTCATAGCCAACACCAGATGCAGCTGTTTGTGCCATGTTTTCAAGGAGTCCGCCCGTAGTAAGTAATCCATTTTCTACCAAAACATGCTGCGCAGGTATCGTGAACTCGGTTGTTGTTTCGCCATTTTGAGAAGTTACCAAATGGTCAATAAGCTCAAAAGGTGCTGCCTGTGGGATATATTTCATAGTTCAATATTAGTACAATTGAGGTATTCAAACAATATTTGATACAAAATTAGTAATTTTAGAGCCTAAAGTCGAGTTATGAAGGAATTGGAGTTTGCTTTATCGAAACAAGATTTATTGGAAGATTTTTTCGAAAAAGCTCAGTTATTTGGAATAGTATCAGAAAAGCCCGCTCATTTTTTGAGTAATGTTCTAAATAAGAAACTTGATTTGGGCTTAAGGGCTGCTCCCGAGTTGACACTTCAAATGAAGTTTAACAATGATTTTGGAGCCGCTGGTTTATTTAGTGATTTTACGGCATTTTTTTCTATCTATAAATCCGACTTGAGCCCCTGTACTTCTGAAATATACCTATACTGCAACAAGTTTGATCAGTATAGTTTATTGCCAAAATATGAATACTTTAACTATTTAATGCTGGTAAAAAACGAAGAAATGCTTTTATTTGACGATAGTTTGGATGCAATTTTGAGCAATTTTCCAGTGATTACTAATATTGTAAACATTCCGATAACACCTATTTTAGCGTTTGAAAATTTGTTTTTTTAATATTTGAATTGAAATATAACAACATGCGACATATCCGTCTTTTACTCTTGTTTTTAGCGTCGTCAATTGCCACGGTTTCAATGGCGCAATCGTCTGATAGCTTAAAGATGATTACCTTGATAGAAGACCCTGGATTAGCGGCATTTGAGCCAAAACCAGAAGCCCCTCCTGTAATTAAAAGCAACAAGGGTTTTAGGGTGCAAATATATAATGGCAACGACCGAAATAAAGCCTCTGAAGCAAAGATGCAATTCATGAAAAAATATCCTGGTGTTCGTTCCTATCTTCATTTTCACAACCCACAATATAGAGTTCGTGTAGGTGATTTTGCCACAAGAGAAGAAGCAGAAGCCTTTCAAGAAACCATACGAAGCAACTTCCACCCCACAATGATATTGCCCGATAACATCAATACTGCCTATAAAAAAGCAGGCACAAAAGCCAAAACGGAATAGTAAAATAATGTAAACTTTATGCAAGACGCTAGTGAAATAATGCAGCAAGCCTTATTGCTAAAAGACACCCTCAGGGCTCATAGATGGTATTTGCATCAGCACCCCGAATTGTCTTTTAAGGAATTTCATACCAGCCAATATATTCAACAACAGTTGACGGCACTAGGCATACCCTTCACACGGGGTTATGCAGGTACTGGTATTGTTGCTATTATCGAAGGCGTAAACCCAACAAGAAAATGTATTGCGCTTAGAGCCGATATGGATGCTTTACCCATTCAGGAAATGAATGATGTGGCGTATAGATCAATAAACGAGGGTGTGATGCATGCTTGCGGACATGATGTACATACCACATGCTTATTGGGGGCAGCTAGCTTGCTTCAAGCTAATCGGACAGCCTTTGAGGGCACATTCAAGCTTATCTTTCAGCCTGGTGAAGAACAGTCGCCCGGCGGGGCAAGTATACTTATTAGCGAAGGAGTTTTGGAAAACCCTAAAGTAGATGGTATCATTGGTATGCACGTATATCCTGAAATGCCGGTTGGGCATATTGGTTTTAGGGCGGGGGAGTATATGGCAAGCACAGATGAACTACGATTGCGAGTGATAGGCAAAGGTGGGCATGCCGCTATGCCTCACAAGTGTGTGGATCCGATTATGATTGCTGCTACCATTTTAGTCAATTTACAACAAGTGGTTTCCCGAAAAGCCAATGCTCTTTTGCCAACAGTTTTAAGTTTTGGTAAAATACAAGGTGGCGACGCCAATAATGTCATTCCTGATGAGGTACAACTAGAAGGTACCCTCAGAACCTTTGACGAAGCATGGCGCAAAGAAGCCTTAGCGCTGATTCAAGAAATATCGCATAATATTGCCACTTCATTTGGAGGTGACGTCGTTTGGGATATACCACCGGGTTATCCTTCCTTACACAATAACCCATCCCTCACGCATTTGCTGCAGCAAGGTGCAACCAAATTGCTGGGTAGTCAAAATGTACACAACCTTGATAGAAGGATGACTGCCGAAGATTTTAGTTTTTATACCCATCACACTAAAGGCTGTTTTTTTAGGTTGGGTACTAATACCAATAACACGTCTCATAACATACCGGTGCACAATGCTCATTTTGATGTAGATGAGGAAAGCTTGGTGATAGGCGCACAAACAATGGCTTACTTAGGTATGTATGCAATGGAGCATGACTTTTAATGCTTTTAAGTAATAGCTGGGTTATTTTGTTTTCCTATTTGCCTACTAAAAAGAAAGAGGCTCTATAGTGTGTATAGGGAGCCTCTCGCTTTGTTTGTGTATAAAGAAAATACTATTTTATATCAAAATCGATGAATACGCTTTCAGACCTAGGATGGGCTTGGCAGGTAAGTACAAAATTCTTTTCAATTTCGTCGGGCTCTAATGCGTAGTTTACTTCCATGTCTACTTCTCCTTGAGTTACCTTAGCTCTACAAGTACAGCACACACCGCCTTTGCAAGCAAAAGGAAGGTCGGCGCCATTGGCCAAAGCCGCATCTAGAATACTTTCGCCACCATAGGGTAGGTCGAATTCAAAGGATGTTCCATCTAAACGCACCGTAATACGGCTTACTTTAGAGGCATCTACGTTTTTGGTTTTTTCTATCCACTCCTGACTTGCTACTTTTGGTTGGTCTGGCGAAGAGAATAATTCGAAATGCACTTTTAAATTAGGGTAGGCTTCTTCTTCAAAAAATGATTTGAGGTCTAATATCATACTTTCAGGACCACAAATAAATACTTCGTCAAAAGAAGGATAGTTCACTACTTTTTTGAATGCAATCGCTTTGTCTTTATTAATGCGGCCATTAAATATTTCGGTTTCCATTTTTTCTCGAGTAAATACATGGTGTACCGTAAGTCGTTGCATGTACTTATTCTTGAGCGCTTCTAGTCCCTCTTTAAAGATGATAGAACTTCTGTTTTTATTGCCATAAACAAGCGTAAAAGTGCTGTTGGGCTCGGCCGTTAAAACAGATTTTATGATACCAAAAATAGGCGTGATACCACTACCTGCTGCAAAGCCTAAATAATTTTTAGCTACTTGTTGCGAAAGAGTCTCTACACAAAAGTTTCCTAAAGGGGGCATGACTTCTAGCCAATCACCTGCTTGAAGTTGCTCATTAGCGAAAGTGCTGAATTTGCCACCATCCATTTTTTTAATGGCTACTCTAAGTTCTTCGTCTTGCGCAGCCGAACAGATAGAATATGATCGTCTAACTTCTGCATCGCCCAAAGTCGTTTTGAGTGTTAGATATTGGCCAGGTTTGAAAACAAAAGTTTTTTGAAGGTCTTCGGGTATTTCAAAACTGATAGATACGCACTCTGGCGTTTCTTTTCTTATATCTTTGATTCGTAACTTATGAAAGTGTGACATGATGCAAATGTACTTTAATTCGACAAATTTTTATAGCCTGCTATATTGTTTATATTCTTAAAACGTATAACTTATCCGTTGTTTTTAGGGCTAGCGTTTTTTTGGTTACTTTCTTGGTAAATGTGCAAATAAGACATCATCAATATTATGAACCATGGAAGTAATTCAATAAGTGGCATTACTTGTATTCCGATAATATGCACTAGTAGCGCTACAATTGTTAGGCTAATCGCTATTAACGAATATAGTCGAGCCCAAGGTTTGCCTTTATAGTTTAGGAAGGCTACTATAACGTGCGTTGGTACTGCCCAAAGTATATTGTAATTGCTATCACACGACTGATGGTCTGTTACCAACCACATAAAAAGAATCAAAATTCCTATCAATCCAAATACCAAAAGGTGTAGTCTGGCCCAAAGGTTTTTTAATGGTTTTAATGCTTTAATGTTGAATATCAAAAAGGTTATAACCAGAAATATTAAGCTGGTATATAGGGGCCAATTGGGCTCGGGAGCAATGGAAGCGCCCTCATTCAAAATGATTTCTTGCTGCACCATTGGCTTAGTTTGAAATTTGGCTTGCGCCATAGCATTGTGCAATACATCGGGCAAAAACATGGCGCCTTCATTGGTCATTAGGCTATCTATTTTACTACCAAGCAATATGTTGATACCCAATCTTGGCCATTTATTCTGTGCTAAATACTCATTGATGATGCTGCGGTAACTAACCTTTTTGGTACCGATGACATTGAAAAAATAAAAGTCGGTGCCTAAGGAATTTTGAAAAACATCTCTGATTCTTGTTGCGCAATTGTCATGCACAAAATCATATTTATAAGCACGGTTTTGTGGAAGTAAATTGTTTTCAAGATACTTTCGGATAGCAATTATGGCAGTATCTGATAACTGTATTTGCTGTTCTTGTACTTTCCGTTCGTCGCGAATATAGGATTGAATAAAGTAGTTGTAGGGCTCCTTAGCGATGTAATAGTCAAGTTTTCCTAGTGTAAATTTTACATAAAAAAGACTGTCTCTGAAGTTGAACATACCGTAGTTGTAAACTTCATCGAGGCCATTTTGTAAATTTTGGATGCGTATTGCTGTATGTCCAAATGTAGCATACAATTCTTCTCCAGGGCCACAAGTTATCAGACTTATTTTATATTTTGCCGGAGCAGGTAGCTCGGTGACAGCTGTAGAGGTATCAGTTGATTGTTGCTGTGCTTGAACCTGCGGTATGGCCCAAACAAAACATCCAATTAGTAAAAGCGTGAAAAAGGATTTTAAAGACATAGTAATAAAATATTCGCAAAAGTAGCGGTTTTCGTACAAATAAAGCATTAGACTCCAAGTAGCCCGTAAATACTTTCCTAGCAGCTTGGCATTTTATCTAACACTATTAGGCAATTTGCTCTAAATTTTTATGGATGTTTTTGGTGTTTTGTGAGGTTGCTATTTTGAATGAATTTTTATTTTGATTAAACTTGTATCGTGTTTTCTTGTTCAAAGAAAGCAAATGTGTTATATTGGGTTATCCGACCCGAAAAATTAACAACAATTAATATATTTTGATTATTCATACCAAGTATTTTTGTTATAATTTTGCATAGATTTTAAATTACATAAAATGAAAAAAATATTAATCATCGCTTCGACATTGTTTTTAAGTTTGCCTTTACTTGCACAAGATAGACCAAGCGCTATACCTGGTCAGACCTATGGCGAAAAAATCAGTGAAAAAGGTGCTATAGATATCGAAAAATTACCTTCTTTAATAAAGAAAAGCAAAGACGGAAAAGTACAAACAAAAATTAAAGCAAAAGTAGTTGATGTTTGCGCCAAGAAAGGCTGTTGGTTGAATTTAGAGCTCAATGAAAACGAAACTGTTTTTGTGAAAATGAAAGATTATGCTTTCTTTTTACCCGATGATGCAGTAGGTAAAACCATTATCCTCGAAGGTGAAGCCTTTGAAAAAGTAACTTCAGTAAATGAATTGAAACATTACGCAGAAGATGCTGGTAAGAGCCAAGAAGAGATAGCAAAAATTACCCAACCCGAGAAGAGTATACGTTTTATGGCTTCTGGTATTATCGTTCCTAAAAAATAGAAAGCCTAATTATGAAACAACTCCTATGGATTGCGGCTGCTGCTTATGGTTTAGCATTAGCAAGTTGCGAAAGAGATAAAACATTGGATGAAAATCCTAACAATCATTTTGGCGCTTGCATGGGCCCCGAAAGAGTAATCAATAATGATCATATCACGTATATGGATATGGTAGTAGAAGAGGCGCCCGAAATAATGGATTCTTTTCGTACTCATACGCAACTACAAGCCTACAAAGTTACTAAGGATGGTAATAAGCTAGTAGTTGACTGTAATGTATGGGCGCGTAAAGAAGTACAATTGTTTTTTGCACAGTACGGATTAGAGAAAAATCTATCGGATGGAACGATAAGGGCAACACAAAATAATGTTATTATTTATCCTATGGATAGTAACTTTAGCTATAGTCCCGCAATAGGCTACGAAAAATCATTTGATAACGCATCGCTGTTTTTAGTCAATGATAATAAGTGTATAGAATATACGCTGGGTGTTTTTGATGAAGCTCAAATTAGAAATAGCAGCACGCCGATTTATACTTTAGTATGGAAATATGAAGGGCTACGTACGGGTAATATCGTATATATAGATGCAGAAGATGGTCGTCTAGTGCATAAAATCATTAAATAGCACATTCGTTCTTAAAATACTCCTACAAGCATCTAAGAAGCATAGCTTTTTTAGATGCTTTTTTTATAATCAAGGCTAATAATTTGAATAGTCACGACAAAGAATAATATTCATGAAAAACTATTTCAACGGTTCTCTAATAATGCTTTTTATGCTACTTAGCAATACGATAGTGCCTACAAATGGAATAGCCCAACATCGGTATGCCAATTGTAGCATGCCTTCTAAAATTGGGAACGCGTCTCATAAAATACCCTTGCAGACCTTTAAGGATATGGCGCCCGAAATAATAGATATAATAACACGAAACGCACAATTAAAAGTAGAACGATACACCAAGAAAGATAGCACCCTTATCGTTTATTGTGGCGTATGGTACAATGCAGAAATTGAAATGCTTGATAGGGCTTATATCATACAGAAAAACTTGAGAAATGGCACAGTACGCATTTTACAAGATTATGATAAAACGACAGATTTCTCTGACCTAAAGTTGTATCCAACACTAGATTATCGAGGTGCGTTCAATAGTGTCTATGCCTTATTTGCCGATGATATGCCTTGCCTATGGTACAATCTAGGTATTGTTGATAAAGCTCAATTAAATGGTGGTACTGCTCCTCAATATGCGCTCGTTTGGAAGTTTGAAGGTATTAGAACCGCTAATGTCGCTTATGTAGATGCACATAGCGGAATCGTGCTAAAAGAAATACCCTTCCGTAAGTAGCATTTTGTAAATATAGGCTATGACCTGCATCTAGGGTATTATCCGAAATTTTGAATTTTACACACTTTTTTGCATAGTATCTTTAAGGCGCTTGATTGTGGAGGGAAGGGTTATGATTTCTTGATAGATTTTTTTAAAATAAAAAAGAGGATGGTATTTTATTACCATCCTCTTTCGTGAATATCATGTTAGGTGAAAAAATTAAGCTATTTTCTCTACTTGCATATAACTTAAATCTACCGGGGTAGGGCGACCAAATATTTTCACTACTACTTTTAGACGTTTTCTTTCTTCGTTAATTTCTTCTATCTCGCCGTTAAAGTCGTTGAACGGTCCGTCTATTATTTTCACGGTTTCGCCAATAATGAAAGGCTCTGCCATACCTATACCTTGTTCCGAAACGTCGTCAAGGTTGCCAAACATTTTGTTAACTTCCGATTTTCTGAGTGCTATAGGATGTTCTTTTCCTAGGAAGTGAATAACATTGGTTACACTTTGAATGCCTTGAATCATGGTATCGTTTAATTTACCATCTAAGGCTTCAAGCATAATATAGCCAGGGTAAAGAATTTTCTCTCTTAAAACCTTTTTGCCGTTTTGAATTTTGAATATTTTCTCGGTGGGGCACAATATCTGAGTGATGGCTTGTGTCCAGCCGTTTATTTGAATTTCTTTATCTAGATATTCTTTTACTTTTTTTTCTTTGCCGCTCACTATTCTCAATACATACCATTTGGTAGCTTGGTCTAAAGTGTTGTTTGCTGTATTTTCGCTCATTGTATTTGCGCTATAATTTTACTAACTTTTTTTATAAGTATTACACACCGTATATCAGCTTCATCAAACTTTCTGAAGCTGCATTCATGCCAAATAACAATGCAGTTATGATAAGCAATGCAACCAGCACTATAGAGGTAGATTTTTGCAACTCTTCCCAAGTAGGCCAAGTAACTTTGTGTAATAATTCGTCGTAAGACTCTTGTACGTATTTGCTAAATTTACTCATAATAAAATACTGTTATTAGCGTTCTTAAAAATAAAAATGTTTAATAGTATATAGGTCTTATACCTCAACCATTAAACAAAAATACAAATTAAATTTGAATTTGCACGGGCACTAGGATTCGAACCCAGATCAAAGGTTTTGGAGACCTCTATTCTACCGTTGAACTATGCCCGTAGAATAATAATTAACAGCAACCCTGAAGCGACTTGCTTTTAATGGTGGGCAAAGATAAGGTAATTTTGTTTATATTGCCAATAGTTTTCTAATTTTATTGTACACATTTTTCTATTTTCTGAATTTTTATAAATATGAAACGTTTATTCCTTATTGCAACAATTGGTATTTTGTCTGTTTTTTCAATAGTAGCTCACAGCCAGTCTGCTCCCAATACGGGCGACTGGAAGCCAGAGCAACTATATTCCATCGATACGCTTGCTGCGAAAATAGCACAGCAACAAGTGGAAGATATTTATATTATCAACACGGGTCCGGTAAGTAATATACCCCATGCCCTCCAAACAGGTGCAGTGGAGTACGAGAAAAATTTAAAAAAGCTTGTGAAACTTGCAAAAAAACTCGATAAAAATAGAGAAGTAATCATTTACTGCGGGTGTTGCCCATTGGCAGTTTGTCCAAACTTAGAGCCAGCCTATACGCTCTTGCTGGAAAAGGGTTTTAAGGTGCGCGTGCTTGCGCTTATAGAAGATTTGGAAACAGACTGGGTGCAAAAGGGTTATCCGCTCGCAGCCGAGGCTATTAAGAAATAAAATACCTTGTTCTTATTGTTAAAGATTTTTATAAATAAAATTTAGAGGGTTTTGATGTTTTGTTAAGAATTTGTTTTTATATTTACTTTTAATTGAAAAATATTTTAATTGTTTATGAGAATAATATATTTACTAACCAGCATTGTTTTGAGTTGTTTGTTGACAACCAAGAGTTTTGCACAAATGCCCGATTGCCTTAATTCGGGTGGCTTTGTTTATATTCACAGCGGTAGCTCTATTTATAATTGGGATCCTAATTTGCCTATTAGTGCTACCAATCCCAGTTTGAATACGATTAATTGTCCCGGACAAGGGCTGGCTGTTAGTGATTATTTAGGCCCTGGTGGCGGATACAAAACATTTTATACCGTTGTAGGTGGTGTGTATTGGTATTACGATGGCACAGCTTGGGTAAGTACAGGCCATACCGTTGGTAACGGCGCTGCGGTTAATCCAGGTGCTGGTGGTGGATTTATCTACAACTTAGTGGGTGGATCGGGAGAAGTGTATAAATATGATGGCACCGGAAATGGTACGCTTTTAACCACCGTTGCGGGTTTTGCAGGTGGTGGACCGTACGACTTGGTTGCTGATAAAGACGGCAATTGGTACATACTCAGATTGACATTACCTGGTCAGTATTTAAGAAAATACGATCCTAATGGTGTTTTACTAAAAGAATGGACTATTAACGCGCCTAGTACCTCTGCGGGTGGTGGCTTTGCTATAGTTTGTAACGAATTGTACTATCATGCCAATACGTCTAGCCCTTTCCGTGGTATTATTGGTGATAGTGTTATTGAAGTGGTTAGTATGAATATTACGATCCCTAGTCCTGGAGATTTTGGTTCTTGCGAGTTGGGCATTGGTGCGCCAAGCGGTGGTGCCGATACCAACTTCTCTTTATATCGTGGTTGTTTGCCAGGTACGGTTAATTTCAATATCGAACCCTCTGAGGATACTACCTTTTTTAATTTAAGATTAAGCGGAACAGCACAATATGGTTTAGACTATGCTCCATTTGATACGAACATAGCATTATTGCCGTTCCAAACAAACAAAGATGTTGAAATCGCTGCATTGCTACGCAGCCCTTCTGTAGGCGATCGAACTTTAGTTATTGAAGTTATCGGCGACAATCCTTGTTTAGGAGGTGGCGAATCGATTTTGCGTACCATTAATGTAACCATAAAAGACTCTTTGGAGGTAGCTATTACTTCACCGCCAGTAACGATTTGTCCGGGAGATACCGTAAGGATATCAGCTACTAAAGATCCAACATTAGACCATACATGGTCTCCACAAAGTTTGTTAAGAAATACGGCTACTTTAAATGTAGAGAGCAATCCAATGGCGACGACTACGTATTCAATCAGAGTTACACAACCTAATGCTCCAAGCACTTGTCCGCCAAGAACCGTTTTCTATACCGCAACCGTAGAGCCCGTCCCACAAATAACAATGCCAGATGACCTCACCATTTGTTTGGAGGATAGCATAACACTTGCAGCAAGGGTAGTGCCTGCATCGCAAAACTACGACCTAGAGTGGTCTCCAGCTAACGGGCTAAGTAGCACTAACGAGTTGCAGCCTCGATTTTTTGAGCCAACTCCGGGTGCATATACCAAAACACTTACCGCAACATCACCCATAGCTAAATGTTCCGATTTTGGTAGCATGACGATTTATGTAGCACCTGAGTTTGCTATCACCGATATTTCCAATGATACTACCATTTATTATGGCGACACTGCTAAAATTTATGCTGATGGCCTAGACGCTTATATGTGGAAATGGACTCCAAACTACCAATCTTTCTTCAATAACGAGAGAGAAGCATGGGTACATCCTAGAGAAACTACCACTTATACCGTGCATGTTTGGGGTAAATATGGCTGCTTCGACACCAAAGAAGTTACCGTAAATGTTATACATCAATCTAACTTATTCATTCCAACGGCATTCTCACCTAATGGAGATGGTTTGAACGATGTATTCAAAGTAGAAGGCATGACATACGAACGCATGATTTTATTCCAAGTATTTGACAGATACGGAGGCAAAGTCTTTGAATCGACTAATAACAATGGCTGGAATGGTACTTATAATAATGATAAAATGGCCACCTCGGGTGTGTACTATTATTTCATTCAAGTAGCAGATGTTGATGATAAAATACATACTTTCAAAGGTGATATATCTTTAATTAAATAAACTTAAATACTCCCTTTGTTAGGATACTTACAGTTTTGGTTTCTTTGGATTCCAAAACTGTATTTTTTTACAGCTAAGTATATTTTACGCTTCTCAATTATAATCTTAAATTTGCCAATTATATAAACATACAATGGAAGAACGTTCACTTAATTTTATAGAGGAAATTATAGAAGCCGATTTAGAATCAGGGAAAATAGCATCAATACACACGCGTTTTCCGCCCGAGCCTAATGGATATTTGCATATTGGCCATGCAGCCAGCATCTGCTTGAACTTTGGATTGGCAAAAAAATACAATGGAAAATGTAACTTAAGATTTGATGATACCAATCCTTCCACAGAAGAGACAGAATATGTGGAAAGTATCATGAATGATGTGCGATGGTTGGGCTTTGAATGGGATAATCTGTTTTATGCATCAGATTATTTCGAAACCTTATACCAGTATGCTATAAAACTGATCGAGAAAGGCCTCGCCTATGTAGATGATATGACAGCCGAAGAAATAGCTGCCAACAAAGGCGATATAGGCATTCCGGGCAAAGAAAGTCCATCAAGACAAAGAACGATAAGCGAGAATTTAGAACTCTTTGCTGCCATGAGAGCAGGCAAGTATAAAGACGGCGAAAAGGTGCTTAGGGCAAAAATAGACATGGCGCACCCCAATCTATTAATGCGCGACCCTATATTGTATCGCATTAAGCATGCCCACCATCATCGTACTGCCGATGCATGGTGTATCTATCCTATGTACGATTTTGCGCATGGACAAAGTGATAGTATCGAAAATATCACACACTCTATATGTACACTCGAGTTTATTCATCATAGGCCACTTTACGATTGGTTTATCGAACAGCTTGAGATATTCCCATCTAAGCAATATGAGTTTGCCAGAAGGAGTGTTTCCTATATGATTACCAGCAAAAGAAAACTACTTAGGCTCGTAAATGAAAAAGTGGTAAGCGCTTGGGACGACCCTCGAATGCCCACCATATCGGGTATGCGCAGAAGAGGATATACCGCCGCCAGCCTACGCAACTTCGCAGATACGATAGGTATTGCGAAAAGAGAGAACATTACCGATATTGCACTGCTCGAGCATTGTGTGCGCGAAGACCTTAATAAGGTAGCCAAAAGGGCTATGGTGGTAGTAGATCCCATTAAGCTGGTGATAAATAATTATGGAGAACAAGGTGAACTACTCGTAGCAGAAAATAGCCCAGAAGATGAAAGCGCAGGCAACAGAGCGCTTGCATTTGGTAAAGAACTATGGATAGAACGTGATGACTTCATGGAAGAGCCTCCCAAAAAATATTTCCGTCTAGGGCCTGGCTTAAAAGTGCGCTTGAAGCATGCTTATATTGTAGAGTGCACGGGGTATGATAAAGACGCTGATGGAAAAGTAACAACCGTTTACTGTAATTACTTCCCAGAGTCGAAAAGTGGTAGCGATGTAAGTGGCATCAAAGTAAAAGGAACCATACATTGGGTAGAGGTGGCCACAGCAAAAAAGGCTACTTTAAGAATGTACGATAAGCTTTTTACGGTAGAAAATCCAGCTGCCGAAGAAGGAGATATCCTCGATTATATCAACCCTCAGTCCTTGGTAACTCAAGAAGCCTATATAGAGCCATCGCTCATGCAAACCAAAGAATTAGATCATTACCAGTTTTTACGCATTGGTTACTTTTGTACAGATAAAGACAGCACACCCGAACAGCCTATTTTCAATAAAACAGTGGGCTTAAAGGATAGCTGGTCAAAAGAAAAAGCAAAAGGATAATCTTGTTGTATTTAGTTTACAATTCAATGCAGAGGCTTTGTATCTTATACGCCTCTGCATTTTTTATGTTTACCCTTAGCTAAGAAAAAAGCGCATCCTAAAGATGGATTGCCTTACGTTTGAAGAATAAACACATCGATTGACTTGTGTATTTGCACAACACAAGCGGCGTGTGGGTATATATAACGTTTTGGCGCTTGGCGCAGTGGCTGATTTCGGAGCACTAAACTGTCAACATACCACAAAATTTGATGCGAGGTAGAACCTTGATTTAACCACTGAACCAACCATTGAGCCAAACGCCTGTTGTGTGC
>CAYSCJ010000035.1:0-29761 GCA_964429515.1 uncultured Taibaiella sp. | reverse complement strand
GACATGATTTTATAGCTGATGCCTATTCTAAGGGCATCAAACACTTTTTAATATCCAACAGTAGCTTCAACATAAATGCCTACAAAGATGCAACTTTCATACTAGTTGAGCACACCTTGCAGGCATTACAACAAATTGCAGCTTTTCACAGAAACCAATTCAGCCTGCCTGTTATTGGCATTACAGGTAGTAATGGTAAAACGATAATTAAAGAATGGTTAGCGCAATTGCTAGAACCCGATTTTCAAATTATTAAAAGCCCCAAGAGCTACAATTCTCAAATAGGTGTAGCACTCTCGGCACTTAAAATACAAGAAGGGCACACACTCGCAATACTAGAAGCTGGCATTTCTCAACCCGGCGAAATGGCCAAACTCCAACCTATGGTGAAGCCCACAATAGGAATTTTTACCAATATCAATGAAGCCCATAACGAAGGCTTTTTAAATGAACGCCAAAAAATAAACGAAAAACTATTGTTGTTTGCCAAAGTGGGTTTACTTGTGTACAACAAAGACTATCTAGCCTTACACGAGCAAATACTCAATTTTACACAAAAAGTAAAAGGCAACAATAAGCAAGAACTACTTATTTTCGATTGGAGCTATCATACGCAAGCTATGCTGAGAATAAACAAGGTAGTCTCGGACAAACACTTTACAACCATCCAAGCCACCTATAAGCAAGAACAAGAAATTAGCATCACAATACCTTTTAAAGATAAAGCTTATATAGAAAATGCGATACACTGTTGGTGTATTTTGTTGCACTTTCAAATAGATGCCCAAAGCATCCAAGAAAGAATGAAACAATTGCAACCCGTGGCTATGCGACTAGAATTAAAGCATGGCGTCAATAACAGTATTATCATTAACGACACCTATAATAGCGATTTAACATCGCTCAACATCGCCTTAGATTTCCTGATACAGCAACCACAAAAAAGCAGAACGCTCATACTTTCTGACATGCTACAACTAGGAAAGCCCGATATGGAAATTTATGCCGAAGTAGTAAAAGAAATCAAGCAAAAACAAATACATACATTCATTGGTATAGGGCTGTCTATCTTAAAACAAAAAAACATTTTTGAAAATATACCCAAACTAAATGCCCATTTCTTTAATTCCACAGATGATTTCCTAAAACAGATACATCTTTTTAATTTCGATAACAACGCAATTCTACTCAAAGGTTCGAGAGCCTTTAAATTTGAAAAAATAGAAAAAATATTAGTTCAAAAAGTACACAATACCGTTCTAGAAATAAACCTTTCAGATATGCTACACAACCTGAAAGTGTATAGAAGCCTGCTCAAGGCTAATGTGAAAATGATGGCAATGGTAAAAGCATACTCTTATGGAAGTGGCAGCAGCGAAATAGCCAACGAACTTGCTATGGCTGGCGTAGACTACCTGACAGTGGCTTACATCGATGAAGGTATTGACCTAAGAGCCTCTGGTATCCAAATACCTATAATGGTAATGAATCCCGACCTGAATATGCTAGACAGAATGGTGATATGGAACCTAGAACCCGAAATATACAATAAAAATGCGCTTTTAAAAGTAATGGAAGCCGTAAGAGATTTAGATCTTAACGACTACCCTATTCACCTTAAATTAGACACGGGTATGCACCGTCTGGGATTTGAACCTAAAGACATACCTGAATTAATAGCAATACTAAAAGAAACCACGACCGTAAAAATAAAAAGCGTATTCACACACCTGGCCGGAAGCGACACCCCTGCTTTTGACCAACTGACTCAAGAACAACACCAACGCTTCTTAGCCATGAGTGACGCCATCACCCAAGCATTCCCCTATCCTATTTTAAGGCACTTGTCTAATACCGCAGCCATAGTGATGCACCCCGAACTACAGTATGATATGGTAAGACTAGGTATAGGACTGTATGGTATAGATACCACCCAAACTATCCAACATAAACTTAAACCTATAGGTATACTCAAAACTCATATCACGCAAATTAAACACCTCGACACCTCTGACACCGTAGGCTATAGCCCTAAAGGAACCCTGAAACGAAAAAGCACTATTGCTACCGTAAATATTGGCTATGCCGACGGTTACTTTAGAGATTTTGGAAATGGTAATGCGTATATGTTGGTTAATGGGCAAAAAGCTCCATTAGTAGGCGCTGTGTGTATGGATATGTGCATGCTCGACGTAACAGATATTGCAGATGTAGCCGAGGGAGATGAAGTCATCGTATTCGGACAAGAACTGCCTATTCAAAAATTGGCAAATTGGGCTCAAACCATACCCTATGAGATACTAACCAGTATTTCACAAAGAGTAAAAAGAATCTATATAAACGATTAATTAATAATATTTATTGAAATAAAAACTATTAACATCCAAAGAAAAACCCTAAAGCATTTTACGTATAACTTCCCACACCACGATACCCGTAGTAACCGAAATATTTAAGGAATGCTTTGCTCCAAATTGAGGAATCTCAATTACACCATCGCACATAGCTAAAGCTGCATCCGAAACACCCGTTACTTCATTGCCAAAGATTAAAGCAATCTTAACGTCTTTTGTTACGGCAAAGTCTTGTAACCATGTGCTATGATGCGTTTGCTCTACCGCATATATAGCGTAGCCCTGAGCCTTTAGATTGGTAATAGCTTGTGTAATATCTTCTTCAAAAAACCAAGTTACGGTTTCGGTTGCGCCCAATGCCGTTTTATGAATATCTCTGTGTGGAGGACGCGGCGTATAACCACACAAATACACCCCGGCTACACCCATTGAATCTGCTGTTCTGAAAACCGAACCAACATTATTCATACTTCTCACATCATCCAGTAAAATATAGATGGGAAACTGCGCCTGCTCCTTTGCTGTCAAAGCGTCTAGCCTGCCTAATTCTTCCATTGTTTTCTTGGTATACAACATTTCCATAACTGCAAAAATAAAAATTTTATCATGCGGTATACAAAAAAACAAGTATTTTTGTGAAGACACTAGCAACCTATATTATGAACATTTACGCAGAAAAAACCCACCAACAAGAACAGGAGGATGTAGATGTATTAGTAGCTGAAGACAAACTTCATAGATTAATCCTATGGAACGACGATTTCAATACCTTCGATTGGGTGATTGACTCACTCATGGAAATTTGCCATCACTCCGAAACTCAAGCAACACAATGCGCTTACATTGTACACTTCAATGGCAAATGTGACGCCAAAAAAGGGAGTTTCGATAATCTGAAACCCATGTGCGAAGCCTTATTAGATAGGGGTATCAGCGCGACTATTGACTAAAAATTAGCTAGCTGAGTAGTGCAACTGTGCGGCTTCGAAATTGATTTCCAAGTAGAACAAATCTATACACTCGCTTTAAAAGAAGCAAATGTGTTCTTTGTGTTCAATGTCATTCACACTACACACCTAAGTGCCCTTAAAAACAAATAATCCGCAAGCTCCAATTATTTAAAAATAACTATATGATAAAATACATCCTACTACTCAGCATTGCTGCTTTCACTAGCTACGGTTCACTCACCGCCCAGGAGCTAGGCAAGGCCAAATGGCAAATTAAGGGCGATAAAATCCCTTGCGAAAATCAATGCTTAGCAGTAAAAAAAGGTTGTTGGAAATCGTGGGAATCTTATGATGGTCATTTAAGCAACTTCCGGTTTGTACCAGGCAATAAATACAAAGTAAAAGTATTGATGAATGCAAATGGCAAAGACGCCACCGTAATGGAAATAATTAACACAAAAAAAATTAATACAAAAGAGCATCAAGATTCGAAAACAACTATCTCCAACACCTTACCCGAAGGAAAACTGCTTATCAAAAAAGTAAACGGCAAAGGTATTGCCTCTAATAAAGCATACATAAGCTACATTGCCGACGAATACCGAGTTATAGGTCATGGAGGATGTAATGGATTTAGTGGCAACGCTACCGTAAATGGCGACAAGCTGCGCTTAGGCAACCTCATGTCTACTATGATGGCCTGTTTTGAAGGAACTATTGGTGCCGACGAAAACAGTATTCTTAATTTGTTAAATGAGCAAAATTATACCATTAAAGTTGTAGGCAACCACGTGCATTTAGTAGATGACAAAGGGATTGTAGTGATGGAACTTTATTCACAAACGCTACAAGATATCAAAGATGAATTAGGCAAAGGTTTCTGGAAGTTAGAAAGCCTACACAATGTAGGTCAAGATTATGGCAAAATGGGTATAAGTTTTGATACAAGAAACAGTCGTATCAATGGTTTTGGAGGCTGTAATGGGTTTACGGCTGCTTATGAATTAAAAAGCAAAACATCAATGACCACTTCAAATGCCGAAGCCACCATGAGAGCCTGCCTAGAAAGTGACATTCAAAAACTAGAAGATGAATTAATAAGCATAGTGGCCAATAACGATGTAAGCATAGAAATCTTTGGCGATATCCTTAGTTTTAACAAAGATGGAAAAAATTTAGCCACTTTTAGCCTTCAAAAGCAGTAAGCAAGCATCCCAAAATCTAGCACACCCATCAATGAATTAACACCAGAAACGCTGGCATTTTTTGCAATAAAAAAAACCAAAACTATACACCTACAATTTGCCTACCATTTCCGTAGGCACTACCCATTTGTCGTAGATTTCCTCGGTAATATACTCAAATGCTAAACCTTGCAACCTATACTGCATCGCGGCTTGTTTGAGCGTAATACCCTTTTGGTGGGCATCTTGCGCTATGGCTGCTGCATTATAATAACCTATTTGAGGCGCTAAAGCTGTTACCAACATGAGTGAATTTGACAAATGCCTTTCAATATTCTCCTGTATGGGTTCCATACCCGCAACGCATTTGTCATTAAAACTTACACATGCATCACCAATCAGTCGTGCCGAATGCAGAAAATTGTATATCATCATCGGCTTAAAAACATTCAGCTCCAAATGGCCATTTGCGCCACCTATGTTGATAGCCACATCATTGCCCAATACTTGCGCAGCTACCATGGTAAGCGCTTCGCATTGAGTAGGATTAACTTTTCCAGGCATAATAGATGAACCGGGCTCATTCTCGGGTATAAACAATTCTGCTATGCCAGCGCGTGGCCCTGAACTCAAGAGCCGTATATCATTTGCTATTTTCATTAAGCTACAGGCCACTGTTTTTAATGCACCGTGGGCTGCTACTATACCATCATGCGCAGCTATAGCTTCAAACTTGTTGGGCGCTGTTACAAAAGGAAAACCGGTTTGTGCCGCTATTTTTTTAGCTACTAGGGCTGCAAATCCATCTGGAGTATTAATGCCCGTCCCTACCGCAGTGCCACCAAGTGCCAATTCTGAGAGATGAGGCAAAGTGTTTTCAATTGCTTTAATTCCATAATCTAATTGCGCTACATACCCCGACAGTTCTTGGCCCAAAGTCAATGGCGTAGCATCCATTAGGTGTGTACGGCCTATTTTCACTACATCCATATACGCTTTAGATTTGGAGGCCAAGGTATTACGCAGCTTTACTAATGCGGGTATGGTATTGGATACCAATATTGTATAAGCGGCAATATGCATAGCTGTAGGAAAGGCATCATTAGACGACTGCGATTTATTGACATCATCATTTGGATTTAAAAACTTATGTGCATCTAGTAGTGAGCCATCGCGCAATACATGAGCACGGTTGGCAATAACTTCATTTAAGTTCATATTTGTTTGTGTACCCGAACCTGTTTGCCATACCACTAGAGGAAACTCTTTTATATGTTTGCCTTCCAATATTTCGTCGCACACTTGCGCTATCAATTCGGCTTTATCTGAGGTTAGTACTCCAAGTTCATGATTAGCCAAAGCAGCAGCTTTCTTCAAATGAGCAAAGGCGGCTATTATCTCTTTAGGCATCTTGTCTATGTCTTGAGCTATCTTAAAATTATCGATAGAGCGTTGGGTTTGTGCACCATAGTATGCAGCGGCAGGCACATTTACATTGCCCAATGTATCTTTTTCAATGCGAAATGACATATATATATAGAAATAGAATGAATAATAAACCAAGCCATCTGCTTTAATAGCTTACCAAATTTATACATAATAATGCGTAATTGATCGATTATAATAGAAAAGTGCAACCAATAATTTGGTTGCACCTCACAATTATTCGCTTAAAAAAAACTTAAGCTTTAGGGTTTTCTTTTAGTTGCTTCATCAATTTCTTATAACTTCCAGCCGTTACTTTTATCGGCTTATCGTTAGGAAGCGCATCATCCACCCGAGTAGCTACAATGTGCTTAGGCACGTCATAGGTATTTTTAAATCCTACTAAGGACATAGAAATATTTCTGGTAGGTGCTTTCGAAGCGTGAAAATCTTTAATCATTTCCAAAACATCATAATCAATAAACTCTGTTTTGGTAGCATCAATAATTATTTTAGAGCCATTGGCAATATTCTCTAATACCTCTTTGATACTCGCTTTATTTAAGAAACTAACTTCTTGAGACAATTCTAAATGAATCACATCGCCCTTCTCACTATAAGTTCTTCTTTTATAATAGAATGGCATACGTAAATTGTTTCTGAGCAAATAAAATACACTAATAACCAAACCAATACCAACACCCTTCAAAAGGTCGAATACAACAATGGATACCGCAGTAATAACAAACGGAATAAACTGATTTAATCCAGCGTGCCACATATGCTTAAAAATAGCTGGACGTGCTAATCGATACCCGGTAAATAATAATATAGCAGCCAGGCAAGCTTTAGGAATAAAATTCAAAATAAATGGAATGGTAGCTACACAAACCAATAGCAACACACCGTGTGTGATTGTAGCAAGTTTCATTTTTGCACCCGCATTAATATTTGCAGACGAACGCACTATAACCGAAGTAATGGGGAGGCCTCCAATTAAACCCGAAATCATATTACCTATACCTTGAGCTTTCAACTCCTGATTGGTCGATGAAACCCTTTTCCAAGGATCTAGCTTATCGGTAGCTTCAATACATAAGAGTGTCTCGATAGAGGCAACAATTGCCAAGGTCAATCCTATTTGCCATACATTTGGATTGGCAAAGCCCTCCCAATTAGGCAAAGTAAACTGGCTAAAAAAGCTATTTATGGAAGTGGGTACATCTAATGCTACCAACCGGCCTCCAGACAAATACATATTTGGCGCTATAGCGCTAAAAGCCATATTCAATAGTGTACCTACTATCACCACTAAAAGGCCAGCAGGTATCATCTTAAAACGTTTCATGCTTTTCAAATCCCATACTACTAAAATACCCAAGCCTATCAAAGTAATAATAACTGCTCCCATATTAACGTGGGTAAGCGCATCTGAGAAAAATTGCATATTAAAACCACCACCTGCTTCGTGGTCGTCTATTCCAACGGTATGTTTAGGATCGAGGTAGCCAACAGCATAGGGCAATTGACTTAAAATAATGCTCAACCCAATACCAGCAAGCATCCCTTCTATGACACTTGTAGGAAAATAATTGGCTATGCCTCCTGCCTTTGCATAACCCAATATTAATTGTACCAAACCAGCAATGATAACTGCACAAAGGAATATGGAAAAATCGCCAAGCGAGCCTATAGCCACCAACACGATGGCCGACAAACCAGCAGCCGGACCACTCACACTTAATTGTGAACCACTTAAAAAACCAATAACAATACCGCCTACTACACCAGCAATAATTCCAGAAAACACTGGTGCACCCGAGGCCTGGGCTATAGCCATACACAATGGGAGGGCTATTAAAAAGACGATTACACCTGCCATGATGTCCTTCTTAGCGTTGGAAAAGATACTTTCCTTTTTTCTCATAAAACCTTATTTAAATTTATAATTTTAAAAACTTATCCTAACAATAATTCAATCAACAACAATCATCTAAAACACCAGGCTTAAAAGGGTATTTTAGTATTTGTGCATAACCATTAATCCTGTGATACAATTAATATTACAGTATAGCAACGCTACATTTTGAAAAAAATGAAAATGAAAATGAAATGACGCTATTAACAAGCGTTTGGAGGCTGTATAAGCTCCTTGAAGTGCAAGTGTTTATGTAGACACTCGTCTGATATGTAGAATTTCTTGGCCGACGTAATAGATAAATCTAAAATATTACAATCAAACCGGTAGTCCCAGATTTTAACTAATTTGTTTTCTTCTTCCAATAAGTTATTAGAAGGATTACTAGTTTCTTGTATTTCCTCTACCATTTCTTGTTGCGCTTCATGATGCCACATTTCGTGCGTAGGCAGAAATGGTATCATCATTATAAGCATGAACAATATGGATAGTAGGTGTTTTTTCATCTATAAAAAAACTAAAAAAAGTATCTCCGATTGTTACAAAAATAATTTTAATGGCATTTATAGCAAAATTTTTAGAAAAAATTAAAAGTAATTTAAGAAATGCTATTTAAATTTTAAATGCACTTAACCCATATAAATTTGTATATTTAAGCTAAACTAGCCAAATGAAACAGAAAATTGTCATAGTAGGTGCTGGCTTTGCTGGACTTCATATTGCGCAAAAGCTCAACAACTCGACACACGAAATCGTTGTGATAGATAAACATAATTATCATCAATTTCAGCCACTTTTCTATCAGGTAGCTACCGCGCGCATTGAGCCTAGTAGCATTTCCTTTCCGCTGCGAAAAGTATTTCAGAATTCAAAAAACGTAAGTGTACGCCTAGCAGAAGTTACTGAAATTCATCCTCATAAAAACCAAATACAAACCAATATTGGGAGTTTTGATTACGATAGACTCATTATTTGCACCGGATGTACCACTAATTTTTTTGGTAATGATGCCATCGCCCAGCATGCTTTCCCTATGAAAACTACGCCCGAAGCCATGGCGCTTAGAAACAGAATTCTGAGCAATTTTGAAAAGGCATTGAGCGCTAAGCCCGACGAACTAGAAGGTATTATGAATATCGTAGTGGTAGGTGGCGGACCAACTGGTGTAGAACTAGCAGGTAGCCTTGCCGAAATGAAAACAAAAGTGCTTCCTAAAGATTATCCTGATATGGATTTCAGCAAACTCAACATTATGCTGCTTGAAGGAAGCAACGCTGTTCTTGGAGCTATGAGCGAAGCATCAAAATCCAAAGCTAAAGGCTACCTAGAATCTTTAGGTGTTAAGGTGCATCTAAATACAATTGTTGACCAATATGACGGTCACACGATTTCTCTAAAAGATGGCAGAACGATTATTTCGGATAACCTAATTTGGGCTGCGGGCATAAAAGGTAATACCCTAGCCGGTTTAGACAAGGCAAACATGCAGCGCGG
The DNA here is from genome assembly GCA_964429515.1 of uncultured Taibaiella sp. GTDB lineage: Bacteria > Bacteroidota > Bacteroidia > Chitinophagales > Chitinophagaceae > MKSF01. The sequence continues at coordinate 20,436 of CAYSCJ010000035.1, read as the reverse complement.
CAACAGAATACAAGTTGATAGATACAACCAAGTTATTGGATATACCAATATTTACGCCCTTGGAGATATTGCATATATGGAGACGCCACTTTTCCCTAATGCCCACCCTCAGGTAGCTAATGTTGCCATCAACCAAGCGAAAAATCTTGCTAACAATATCTGTAAATTCCCAAAAGACACAAGCAAGTGGAACATGTTTGAATACAAAGACCCGGGTTCTATGGCTACAATTGGAAAAAGAAAAGCGGTGGTAGACCTACCTAAACTGAGCTTTCAGGGCAGATTGGCATGGTTTACCTGGATGTTTTTGCATCTAATGCTTATTTTGAGTGTACGAAACAAACTATTTATCTTTATCAATTGGGCAATTAGCTATTTTACAAACGACACTACCCTGCGTTTGATACTTAACCCTTCAAAAAGACAAATAGAAATTACAGAACCTCAAAACCACCTAAACCTAAAATAAACGAACATGAATACCCTAGCTGTAACGCTTGCACCATATTTCGAAGTTGCCAACATTGATGATTATATAAAGTTTTTAGCGTGTATGTTTCCTTTGGAATTAATTACAAAAAAAAACAATGCAGATGGTAAATGTAAGTATGCAGAATGTACGATAGCTAAACATTTGGTATATTTTGGACTGCGTACACATGGCTATCCACTGCTTCATAATAGCCTCATGGTAATGGTATCGGATGTAGCACTAGCCTACCAAAAGGCCTTAAATGAGGGCTGTAAAAGCATACAGACGCCTATACACAACGAGTCGGCTAAGGAAATATTTGCTGGTGTGCAGGATTATGAAAACAATATTTGGTGGCTAAGGTCGGCAAGTGCTATGTAGCTACTTAGCCACCATAATTCTATATAGTGGCACCACGTATATATATATATTTAGGTGATCATCATATGCTTTCTTTTTAAGGCGGTGCCATGCAAGCATTATCATATATCGGCTAGTTTAAAAGAATTTTCCATACGGATACCTTTATCGGTCTGCACCAAATTACACATTTCATTAAAGGCATCATGTTCAAAATATAGCAACCAATTTTCTTCTACCGCTTGGGGCAATAATTTGGTTTTTTCTTCTAATGTCAAAAGCGGACGAGTATCGTATGCCATCACCCAAGGTATAGGTAAGTGTGCTACAGAGGGCAGTAAGTCTGCGCAATACAATATTTGGTGTTCTTTGTACTTAAGGAAAGGCAACATCATAGCCTCTGTGTGCCCGTGTACAAACTTCACTTTAAAATCAGAAGCAAATACAAAGTCACTGGTGGTTGGTATAAATTGTAGTTGTCCACTTTCCTCTATCGGAACGATATTCTCGGCCAAAAATGATGCTTTTTCCCTGTCGTTAGGCTGTGTAGCCCAACGCCAATGATTTTCGTTGCTCCAATAAATGGCATTTTTAAAAGTAGGTATTAGTTTAGTACCCTCTCTTTTTATAGCGCCTCCTACATGGTCGAAATGTAGGTGGGTAAGGAAAACATCGGTGATATCGTCTGCAGACAATCCCCTTTTGGCTAATGATGCTTCGAGCGTATCTTCACCGTGTAAGTAATAATGACTAAAAAACTTTTCATTTTGCTTATTACCAATACCTGTGTCTATTAGAATTCTTCTATTATCTACCTCAACCAATAAGCATCGCATTGCCCAAGAACACAAATTATTCTCATCGGCTGGGTTAAATTTTTGCCATAACGACTTGGGCACTACGCCATGCATGGCACCGCCATCGAGCTTAAACTTGCCAGTTTCAATAGTATACAACTGCATAATACATTATTTTTGAGTCGAAAGATACGTATTTGCTTTGAAAAAAATGATGTTAACAAAAGTAAAACAATGATCAATTGACCGGTAATACTAAAAAAGCAGTGTATTTAGTTGCAGCAGAATTCCGTTATTATATTGGTAAACGTCTAGGTTGTTTAATTGCTTTGCTTGCTGGAGGATGAACAAAAAGTAGCCTGCTTCTAAAGCTACATGTTTATTAAATTTATAACCCAAAAGCAGTCCTGTACGATTTTGATCTAAAACATTTCTAGCTACATTTTTACCAAAACCAATAAAAACTTCATTATACATAGCTGCATAAAGGGATTTATCTGTAATTGTAGTATTAACAATAGGTACGTTAAAGCGCAACTGATAGCGGGCTCTATGTGCAAATTTCCAGGATGAAATTTTACGTTTATCTGAAGCAGTAATCAAAGGGTCGTTTTGTCCTAAAAACCGTTGTTCCAGTCGGAGCCTATGATTGATACCAACTCTATTTATTTTATCATCTTTCGAAACTTGTTGAAACATTCTGTGCTCTACAGTTGGCTTTGCATTCATGTTGGCAAATTCGCCATAAGGAAAAGACTCTATCCAGCCGTATCCCATTCCTAATTGCGTATTTTTTTCTATACGATATTGGGTTGTAAACCGCAATAAACTTTGCTGCCAATTCTCTATAAAATTAGTTCTTCTAAACTGGTATTCGCCCGTCATTGATAGCTTAGAAGTTAGGGACGCGGTTACAAAATTATTAATCCAAACGAAATTATTATGGGTACTAATTCTATGGGAATTGGCTCTTGATTGCGCAAAGGAGGTACCCATCGTCAAGTAAACAAATAACAGCGTGGAACTAAAAATTTTGATCATTTTTGAAATATTAGTATTAAAAGTTTAACTTAGATGATTCAGTGGATTTATTTTCTCTTGATGCCGGGCATTAAAAAATCTATACAAAATTTGTGTAATAGCAATGAGATTATAATGGCCGGTATAATAATCATAGGCACTACCCAGAATGCTAAAATTAATATAAAAATGTTTAATAAAAATAAACAGATAGCTAGTGCTTGCCTACCGAGCGTAGTTTTAGAAACGCGATACATACACAGTATTTTTTTTTGGGGGGGGGTGTAAAAATAAAAACCTTAAACATTAAAAATGTCAAACCCCAAAAAGCAATGGTAAGAGTTAGCAGATACCTAAGGTGGAGGTGCGCTACTTACAGCCTTTGGGGCCATAAGTATGAAAGTCTTTGTAATTGGAAATAGCATAAGCCTTTCTGCTAAAGCAGAATTCTATAAAACTAGCCATACGCAGTTTGGCGGTAGTGCTGTTACTGCCACAAACTCCGTGTATATACTTGTATGTTGGATATAAACTCATACATTCCAAAAATATGTTTATTTTAGCACAAATTCAAATATATGACTGAGAATTATCTGATTTTTGTCAATATTTTACTTTTGTAAATTTAAAAAATACTATACCTTGACAATAGAACAATTTATTCAATTATCATTAGAAGAGGACGTAAGAGATGGCGATCATTCTACCTTGTCGTCCATACCACCCAGTGCATGGGGGAAAGCCCAATTGAAAATCAAAGAGCATGGCGTCATTGCAGGACTAGACATTGCGGCAGCTATTTTCAAATACCTCAATCCCGAAAGCTCCCTGACTTTTTACAAAAAAGATGGCGACGTCATTGCACCCGGCGAAGTGGGTTTTGAATTAGAGTCTGATGTACACACTATATTAAAAGGTGAACGTTTGGCACTAAACATCATGCAACGCATGAGTGGTATAGCCTCGCTTACTAAAACCTATGTAGATAAAATCAAGGGCTATAATAGCACCATACTAGATACTAGAAAAACTACGCCCTTGTTTAGGTATTTTGAAAAACAAGCGGTAAAAATAGGTGGAGGCAGTAACCACCGCTTTGGATTGTATGATATGATTATGCTAAAGGACAATCATATTGATTATGCGGGAGGTATTGGTAAAGCCATAGAAAAAGCACAAGCATACGTAAAGGAAAAACAGCTAAACATTAATATTGAAGTAGAAACCCGAAACCTGGCGGAAGTACAAGAGGTATTAGATAAAGGCGGTGTGCATAGGATCATGTTTGATAACTTTACGCCACAAGAAATGGCTACTGCCGTAAAACTAGTGAATGGCACCTATGAAACCGAAGCTTCTGGAGGCATAAATTTAGATAATATAGTAGCTTATGCCGCTACTGGCGTACAATACATTTCTATCGGCGCACTTACGCATCATTATGTGAGTTTAGACCTAAGCCTGAAAGCTATAAAATAAACAATGAAGAAGCTCTGCATTATCATCAACCCCAAAGCAGGTACAGACCAGAATAAAGCAGTAACTGCACTTATTCGGGCCATCTTGGGCAAACACTATCAACTGGATTTTAAAACAACCGCCTACGCTGGACACGGAAAAATATTAGCTCAAGAAGCAGTAGACAATAAATACTTTGCAGTAGTGGCCGTAGGTGGAGATGGTAGTGTTAACGAAATTGCCCAAAGCTTGGTGCATACCGATACGGCACTTGGAATAATACCTATGGGCTCGGGAAATGGATTGGCCAGAAGCCTCAAAATAGACTTGAACCCCAAAAGTGCATTAGAAAACATAAAGAATGGCCACATCACTGCTATCGATGTTGGGTATGTAAACAACAGCGAGTATTTTTTAAGCAATATTGGAGTTGGCTTTGATGTTGCTGTAACGCAGGCATTTGCTAAAAGTAATCACCGAGGCTTTTGGGGTTACTTTATGACAATAGCGAAATGTCTATGGAAATACAAGCCCGCAAACTTCGAGATAAGCATTGAGGATGCAGCTCTAAAATTTAGCCGAAAAGCTTTCTTATTGAACGTTGCAAACGCTGAGCAATTTGGCTACAACTTTCATATTGCCCCTCGCTCTAGCCTTACCGACGGAAAATTCGACCTCGTACTCGTGAAGCCATTTCCAAAATTAAAAGGACTAATAGTTGCACTAAAGGCCTTTAGCGGCAAAATACTAGAAAGCACCTACACCGAAAAATGGGAATGCAAAAATATTAGCATCAGTGGGAAGGACCTGAATTCGTATCAAATAGATGGCGACTATAAAGAAAACCCAACGCCTGGAAAAATAAGTATATCCATGTTGCCTAAAGCTATCAATGTATTTTACCCACTTTAATAAAACACAAATCAAAAAAATGGCCTACAATAATTCAATAGACCGATTGATACATATACTCGAGGAGCTAAGAGAAAAATGCCCTTGGGATAAAAAACAAACCATACATTCCCTAAGCACCCAAACTATAGAAGAACTGTATGAACTTACAGATGCCATCATTCACGAAGACTGGGAACATATAAAAGAAGAAATTGGCGACCTTTTGCTACACCTTTTATTCTATAGTAAAATTGCTTCAGAAGGTGGACACTTTGGCTTTGAAGACGTAATAGAAAACATATGCAACAAACTTGTAGCTAGGCATCCGCACATTTACGACACCCTACAGCTCGAAAATGAAACAGAGGTAAAGAAAAACTGGGAACGCCTGAAACTAAAAGAAGGAAAAAAATCAGTACTCGAAGGCGTACCCAATAGTCTGCCCGCACTCGTAAAAGCCTATAGACTTCAAGACAAGGCCAAACAAGTAGGCTTTGACTGGGACGAGGCTACCGATGTGTTTGCCAAAATAAAGGAAGAAATAGCTGAACTTGAAGTAGCTATGGCGCAAAAAAACAAAGCAGAAATGACCGCAGAAATGGGCGATGTATTATTCTCGATTATTAATTTTGCTAGACATTTGGATATAAATCCCGAACAGGCATTGGAGCAGACCAATATAAAGTTCAAAAATAGATTTCAGAAAATGGAAACACTGATATTGGAAGACCAAAAAGCATTAGCTACTTTAGCACTGCCTGAAATGGATGAATATTGGAACAAAGCCAAACAACTATTAGCCTCTAAATAAATAGTACTATCAAAACGCTGTATAAATATAAAATACTTACGCTACTAATTGCTGGCTTGCTCTGTTATACCGCTGTATGGGTGATAGAGCAGTACCGAGCAAAAAAGTTTTCGCCTGCAACGGTAGTAAGCGTATTTGAAACACAGCTAGCTACACAATTGCAAATAGCAGACTCCATTTGGAATTTAGATAAAAACCTTCAAAATCCTGTTAAGGTATCTGAGCTGCAATCCGACCATTTAATTGTGATAAAATTACACAACAGAAAACCCGCAGATTGGAACTCCGACCTATTCTCTTATCATGATATCAATAGCTTGCTCATGCAAAACGAGCCGCTGGTAAGGCTCAGTAACACCCATTATTATCTAAAAAAGAATAGCTACCATTACGGGGAAGGCAACACCGATACCATTACCTATTTATTTGTTATACCACTTATTAATTTAGACAATTCAGACTCTAAAGTACTCATTTCAAAAAAACTCGACGAAAACCTCATTGCGCACAATATCAACATTAAAGGACCAGGGCAGCTAGCCCATGCCATTACAGTGAACGGTGTTGCACTAATGAGTATAGATTTCCTTTCGGCCAACTACATATTACCGCACGAAGGGCAAATTTTGTTTTACGCTTTAGCCATCTTACTCATTGTAGTATGTATACATGCATTTGCATTAAAACTATTACAAAACCACTTACATCTTAGCTGGATAACCGAATTATTGTTATTTACAGCACTGTATCTAACTGTCCATAATGTACAAACGATACCCGAAACCTTTACAAACAACATCCTTTTTTCGCCCAAAATACTCTCGAGTAATTATCTTTTTTCGCACCTTTTTCGCTTATCTGTATTTGTACTGTTATTGGTATTTTTCTGCAATTTAGGTTTACGCATATGCTTTAATAATCAAAAAGGCATTCCAAAGTCAAACAATGTATTCATAAACCTATTAATAAGTTGGGCATGTACAAGCTTATTGCTGTATACGATTACCGAAACAAATACCCTCATCTACTCTTCACTCATTTTTGATAGTAAGATATCATTTGTATCCGATAATCTACAACACTTGAACTTCACTTCAATTTTGGCCATGTTCATTTTGGTCATCTTGTGTGTGAATTCCATTGTTATCATGCAGACGATTAGTCTTTACAATCAAATTCTGAAATTCAAACCCATTTTTCATACCTTACAAACGCTGTTGATAATTTTTATTATAGCAGCAATACAGTACCATAAAACCACCGACTTTATGGTCATTGCTACTGCAATATTCTGTAGCATTAGCTATGTGTTGCTTTTTTATATAGATTTTAATTTATATTCCTTATTACCTAGAAAAATTAAGAGAATAAAATGGCAGATATGGATGCTTGTAATTTGCGTATTTTGTACAATTACTATCACGGTCTACTATTATCAAAAAGAAGTAGCATTCAGGACTTTCTATGCAGAAAATTGCTTTAAAAACAACAACAGTAAATTTGAATTCTACTTTGCAGAAAAACTAGCAGCCATTAAAAATGACTCAGAGTTGCAAAACATGATATCTAATGAGTTAAACCCTCAGTTTTTTGCCAACCACCTGCTTTTTAATTACTTCTCAAAATTAGAGTCAGAAATAACCATTAGTGCCTCACTAATAGATAAGGACCATAGCCCCTACCAAACCGACACACTCCTATTTCAGCAAGCGCTCGATAACCCCTATTTATACCAAGCATATCTGGTATACCCTCAAAAAACAGTACAGCTAAATATTACGCAAAACGATCTTTTTCATTATAAAAAATACAAACGAGAGGGCACTATTATTGGCGAAAACACTTATTCCGATTACCTTTTTTATGCCAGATATCATACTGCTAAGTACGTAAATGGCAAGCTGATAGAACACGATGGCATGGAAGAATTCAATGCTGTGCTGCCCTTAGCTATCCAAAAAGATTTAGCAGCATCTGCCGAAAATAAAATAATAATAGATAATGCTACGACATCTAATTTGTTGCTATCAAACAACAACAATGAAGTGATATGGGTAAAATATATGCGAATTCTACCCTTACAAATCATTAACACCTTCAATAGCGTCATACTTTCTACCTTGCTGCTACTGGGCATTTACCTACTCTTACGCTTGCTTTTTGCGCAAAAGAACCCTAATTTGAAATTGTTTAAAAAATCGTTCCATTTAGACGTTAACACCAAACTCAATGTAGCGCTATTGGCAACACTATTCATTTCGTTTTCAATATTAGGCCTTACAGTGGTGTACTTTATTAGCTCATCTGAAAAAACAAACACCTCCAACAAAAACTATAAAAATATCGGCATTGCCAAACTAATAGCCGAAGAGCATTTGCTACGGCCCCAAAACAAGCTGCAAACCGAAGAACTCATAAGTAACCTTAATATGGCGGCACACCTTTACGATGATAAAGGTGTATTAATAACCGAACTAGATGCTTATTTGAACAGCCAATCGCTCATCAACAAATATCTTATTCATCCAAGTGTATTGAAGGAACTCAAAAACAAAAATGGGGACTTTTTTTTTAACACTACCAAAAACAACTTCTACAATTTTAGCAATCTATACGCCCCTATTTATATCAACAATAATAAGTACATCATAAACATTTATGATTACAGCTCCCTAACCTTAATGACTGAAAATAAAGGCGACATACTGCTAAGCATACTCAATTTGTTTATTCTTATCGGATTCTTAGCTTCTATACTCTCCTACTTTATTACATCTAATGCTTTAAAACCCATTAAAATCATTATTCAAAAATTAAAAAAAATATCTTTAAAGCATAATGAAACCATTGAAGGGCACCAAAATGACGAGTTTGCGCCATTGATAAATGAATATAATAAAATGATATTGAAAGTAGAAAGCCTGGCACAAAAACTATCAATTCAAGAAAGAAATTTACTATGGAAAGAATTTGCACAGCAAGTAGCACATGAGGTAAAAAACCCATTGACGCCCATGAGGCTTAATATTCAATATTTACAACGTGCTATTGCAGAAAACAGACCCAATAAAGATGCTCTTACCGAAAAAGTATGTAATATTATTTTAGAACAAATTGACAATCTAAATCATATTGCATCTGAATTTTCGACACTTGCTAAACTTGACGAAGCGCACCCAACCATCTTTAACCTTAATGATACCCTTGAAAAATTGGTACAACTATTTAGAGCGGAAGAGTCTATCACAATAGAATATAGGATTCAAAACACACGAATAGAAGTTCAAATGGATAAAAGCTATTTCATTAGAAGCGTTACCAATATACTTAAAAATGCTATTCAAGCCTTCCTACCCGATCAGGAAAAACTGCTACAAATCACTTGTAAAGTCAGTGGTAATAACGTACAAATAGCCATCAAAGATAATGGCCCTGGTATTCCTGAGCATATGAAAGAAAAAATATTTACACCTTACTTTACCTCCAAATCTACCGGCACCGGCATAGGGCTTAGCATGACCAAAAATATGATTGAAATGTCTAACGGTTATGTTACTTTCGAAACAAGCGAAACAAACGGCACCATCTTCTTTATCAAGCTTCCAATCTATAATGCTAAGGAGCTAAATTAAGAGCACATTGTTGGCTATTATTGCGTCAGCTTGATGATATGAAACAACGCTTGCACCATCTCTTTTGCGTCTTTATCGTCTGTTGTGTTTTTTTCAAAAGCAATAACACGCCTCGCTTCTAGGTAGGGGGAATTTTCGTTGATACTTACAACATACTCGCTACCCTCAAGTGCTACGCTCATACTTGGCAATAGTTCGTTGGCGGTACTTTGCCAATCTATGTTGTGGTGTTCTAAGGATTTTTTTAAAGATTTCGATACTTCTCCTTTTAGTACTACTGGTAATTTTAGACCTAAAAACGGGAAAATTTCGGGATACAAATAGTACAATTCTAGCGTAGCTTGCTGTATAATTTCCTTGTCTTCATGTAGCTCTTTTTGTATTGCTATATCCAAAGCTAGTATTCTGGCTCTAAACAAAACTTCAAATTCCAAAGAAACGATTGTTTCTTTTAGTTCAGTTATTAAAGCTGCGGCTTGGGTGTAATCACCTTTATTATACAGTAGTTGTGCCTGCGCATATTTATAATAACTTCTTATTAAATTCCTTTCATCCTTTTGCTCTTGTTTTTTAAAATAATCTAAAAAATAATTATTGCTAAAGCCGTCAATACTTCTTAAAATTTCATCCCACGACACTGTGCTTTCGGTAGAAAACAGCTTGTAAATTACCTGCTCGCGCTCAGGGTTATTTTTGAGGAGTGTAATAATTTTATACTTTTGAATGAGCGATTTAAACCATACTCGGGCAATGGAAAACAATTTTGTGGGCTTATACCACCAGTTTTTATCGCTAAATTGCTGCCAAGTTAATTGGTTTTTCAATTTGTGATAATTGACCATTGCTAATGCAATATCGTAATGTGTTTGTCCGAATGTAGTACCAATATGTACTTCTTTAAAGTTGGCCGCCTTATTGTAAATTCGATTCACATCATCTACGTTACCACCATAATTCAAGGCCCTTGCCAAGGCAAGATTGTACCATCCAAAACCAGGAGTGGAGCCTACTTTCTTTATCATTTCTTGTATACCTTGCACCGACTGGGGTATATCGTGCTTAAAAATATCGAGCATAGAGGTAAAGTATGCCCATTCTTGTAGTTGTTTTTCGGAAGTATATTCATTTTTCGCAAGATGGTAGTGGTCGTATGCAAGCCTAAAATTGCCTCGTATCATCTGCAAGTTTGCATAGTTATTATCTGAGAAATAATCGGCTTTCTTCATCCAGTCGTAACAAGCAAGTGCAGAGTCTATTTGTAAATTATAGCCAAACAAAATTGCTTTATAATGATAAACACTGTACAGCAAATATTTTTCGTAGCCAGGCTGAAAGAAATTATCATTTAAGACTTTGTCTTTTTTTATTTTAACCAAAGAAGAGTCTAGGTAGGCATGCGCTAAAAGCTCATTTTCTTCGATACTATTTTTCAAAAAACTATATTGCTTGCTGGTATAAAATCTATTCCTATGCACGAGCCATGCGCGGGCATCAAACCCCATAAAGGAGCCTTCGTTTTGTAAATTATACTTGCTGTATTGGGCAGCCAAGTTAAATGCACTATCTGGCTTGTCTGTATTGCTATAACAGTCTACTAAGTTCCGTACAATAGTCGCAAACTCCATATGCAAATTGTAAATCGGATAGTATTCAAAAAAATCACTGGTTCGTTTCTTTAAAGCGCTGCTATAATCCTTGGTCAGCAAGGCATAAGCCTTTTCTAAAATTACAGTGGCGTTCTCGAATCCCAATTTATCTGCTGCTCGCTCTTTCAAAAAGATACCTTCGAGCATCCATGGTACATAATAAGTACTATCTCTTCTTTTAAATTCTCTAGCTATCTGGAGTGTTATATCAGAGGTGTTATTCACATTGGGCTTCTGCTCGTCTATTTCTTTACGAACCGTTGCATTTCGGGGATGCTGCAACTCTGGCACAAAAAACGTTTGCCCCACGATCCGCGTATTGGAAAGCAAACAAAAGAGCAAAACCCAAAGTACCGTATACCGCATGAATTATTCAACTATTTTAATATCGTTTTCAAATATAAACAAATTTAAGTAGCCGACTTCAAAATAAACAACAAGAATATGTGCAAAAAATAAGAACTTTGCAGCCTACTGGCTGCTGCATAAAGTAGCTTAGCAACTTAAACACACCAACAAATATACGCTCTGTGGCAGGCATTTATATTCACATTCCATTTTGTAAACAAAGATGTAATTATTGCAACTTTCATTTCTCTACCAATAAAAGCTATATCCAAGATTTTGTTGCCGCGCTGTTGGTGGAAATAAGCTTACAAGCAAACTACCTCAATAAAGCCCCTATCAGGACCGTGTATTTTGGAGGCGGTACACCTTCTTTGCTCGATAGCACAACTATAAGTGCGATACTCAATGCCCTGCAACAAACCTTCCTCTTCGAGCAAAACCAACTAGTAGAGTGCACCTTCGAGGTAAACCCCGAAGATATTACGCCCGAGTATCTGAGTAAACTAAAGCACCTAGGTATTACTAGGCTGAGCATAGGTATTCAGTCTTTTAAAGAAAAGGATTTGGAGTTTATGCACCGCTCACACAGCATGACACAATCTACAAAAGCCATAGAAATGGCCGTAGATGCGGGTTTTAAAAACATTTCTATCGACCTGATATACGGCACCCCAGGCTTAAGCAACGAAGATTGGATAGCGCACATAGACCAAGCTGCGAAATACGATATCAACCATATTTCTGCCTATGCACTTACAGTAGAGCCCAAAACGATGCTCGAACACCAAATTCTACAACAAAAAACTCCTGCGCTAGACGAAGAACAAGCTGCCAACCAATTTGAGATATTAGTAAAAAGGCTACAAGACCACGGATTTGAACAATACGAAATTTCGAATTTTGCTAAAGACAAGCAATACGCAGCGCACAATACCAGCTATTGGAAAAACGAACATTATCTGGGCTTTGGCCCATCTGCTCATAGCTTTAACGGACACTCAAGGCAATGGAATATTGCCAATAATGCCCTTTATATAAATAATTTAATAAAACACAAACAACTTTCTTTTGAAATAGACATCCTCACGCCTTCGGCAAAATGGAATGATTATATACTTACAGCGCTGCGCACTAAATGGGGCTTGAATAGTAAGGTGCTCCAAGAGCAATTCCCCGCTGCTTTATGGGATACGATACAACCTATTTTGAAAAAATATATTGAAATTGGCTACCTAACAACACCCGATGCAAATACTTATACCTTAAGCACACAAGGAAAACTATTTGCAGATGATATAGCCAGCAACTTAATGATCGTAAACAGCTAAAACAGCATTTGATACACTTCTTCTAGTTTAGCTACCTCAAGTATTTTAATATTCCAAGCAGATGAATCTATACCTTTAAGGGAGTATTTGGGCACTACAATATACTCCATACCCATCTTAATGGCTTCCTGAATACGAATATCCATCTTATTAACACCTCGTATCTCTCCGCTCAAGCCTACTTCGCCAATGAAACAATATTTTTTGTTCACTACCACATCTTCGTAAGACGACAATAAAGCTACACTAATAGCCAAATCTATGCTTGGGCTATCTATTTTTAATCCACCAGCTATATTTAGAAATACATCTTTTACCCCAAAATGAAAACCACCGCGCTTTTCTAATACAGCCAATAGCAACTGTAAGCGCTTCAGGTCAAATCCGTTGGCGGTGCGTTGCGGCGTACCATACGCCGATTGCGTCACCAATGCCTGTACCTCAATCATCATTGCTCTATTACCCTCAAGGGTTGTAGAATAGGCTACCCCACTTAGCAGTTCATCGTGCCTGCTTATAAGCATTTCCGATGCATTAGGTATACCACGCATTCCCGTTGCTATCATTTCATATATACCTATTTCTGAAGTTGAGCCAAACCTGTTTTTATGACAACGCAGTACCCTGAAATTAAAATTCCTATCACCCTCAAATTGCAAGACCGTATCTACCACATGCTCCAATACCTTAGGGCCCGCTATACTACCATCTTTTGTAATATGCCCTATCAGTGTTACTGGAACATTTGTTTGTTTACTCAAATACTGAAAGGCTGCTGCACACTCTCTTACCTGGGCTACACTGCCTGCCATAGAGTCAAGCTGCGAAGATTGAATGGTTTGTATAGAATCTACAATGACCCATACAGGCTGTAAGGTAGTAATAGCTTTGAAAATTGCATCCAAGTTCGTTTCATTCAGTATATATACATCTCTATGTTGAAAGCCTATTCTATCTGCACGCATTTTTATTTGATGTGCAGACTCCTCTCCCGATACGTACAAAACTTTACCAATAGCACTATTTAACGCTGTTTGCAAAAACAATGTAGACTTACCAATTCCTGGCTCGCCAGCTACCAAAGTAATAGAACCCTGCACCAATCCGCCTCCTAACACCCTGTTTAACTCCCCGCAAGAAGTTGTTATCCTGGGCACTTGCTCAGCCACTACATCTATTAATGGTTGTGCCTCATTTTTAGCACCTGCTTCATTTACGCTTTGCATCCAGTCGGGGGCATTAGCTGCCTTGTTTTGGCTTTGCTTACTTACTTTCTCCTCTACTAGGGTATTCCAAGCACCACAGGCCGTGCATTGCCCGCTCCATTTTGGACTGTCGTGACCGCAAGACTGACAAAAATATACCGACTTGACTTTATTATTTTTGATAGGAAGTAAATTTTATAAAGGTGAAAAGAATGTTGTAAGCTGCAAAATAATAAAAAAAAACCACCACTTGAAAAGTGGTGGAATTTAACTAACCCTTTAAAAATTCACAATTATGATATTGCAAATGTAATATATTATAATTGTATATTCCAAACTATCTAAAAAAATTTAATCTTGATGTTATTGAAAAACAACAATTACTTATTCATTGTGGCCAAAAGTTCTGCATTATTTCTAGTGCCTCTCATTTGCTGCAATAAAAATCGCATTGCCTCTTCTGAGTTCATCTCTGCCATATGATTACGCAGCAACCAAAGTCTACTTATCGTTTCTTTGTCGTGCAGCAAGTCATCGCGTCGAGTAGAAGAGTTTACCACATCTATAGCTGGGAATATACGTTTATTAGAAAGTTTTCGGTCTAATTGTAACTCCATATTGCCCGTACCCTTAAATTCCTCAAAGATTACCTCATCCATTTTTGAGCCCGTATCTATAAGAGCCGTGGCCAAAATTGTGAGTGAACCCCCATTTTCAATTTTTCTGGCTGCACCAAAGAATTGTTTGGGTTTTTGCATAGCGTTTGCCTCAACCCCACCGCTGAGTACTTTACCACTCGAAGGCGCTACCGTATTATGGGCACGTGCCAAACGCGTTATAGAATCGAGCAATATCACCACATCATGACCTACTTCTACTAGTCTTTTAGCTTTCTGCAAGGCAATATTAGATACCTTTACATGCTTCTCTGCAGGCTCATCAAACGTTGATGCTATAACCTCGGCATTTACGCTGCGTTGCATATCTGTAACCTCTTCTGGACGTTCATCGATGAGCACGATCATCAAGTAACATTCTGGATGATTCTCTGCTATAGCATTTGCCACTTCTTTTAAGAGCATCGTTTTCCCTGTCTTGGGTTGCGCCACTATTAAACCTCTTTGACCCTTTCCTATGGGTGCAATCATATCTATGATACGGGTACTTATTCTATTTGTACCACCTACAATGTTTAATTTTTCATCTGGAAATAAGGGTGTCAAATAATCAAAGGGAACTCTATCTCTTATTTCTTCGGGGCTTCTACCGTTTATGGTTTCTACCTTAAGTAATGCAAAGTACTTTTCTCCTTCTTTTGGCGGACGTACTGTTCCTTTTACAGTATCGCCAGTTTTAAGTCCGAACAGTTTAATTTGCGAAGGCGAAACATAAACATCATCTGGTGAACTTAAGTAGTTATAGTCTGAACTTCGTAAGAATCCATAACCATCTTGCATCATTTCCAAAACACCTTCACTAAATATTATTCCTTCAAACTCTATATTAAATGCAGGCTTCTGACTACTTTTTTGCTGTTGTTGCTGACCTGTCTGTTGCTGTTGTTGCTGTTGACCAGATTGTTGCTGATGGTGTTGAACCTGCTTTTGCGGTTGGGGTTGCTGTTGCTGTTTTTGTTGTTGCTGACCTGTCTGCTGTTGCTGCTGTTGCTGCTGTTGTTGCTGTTGTTGCTGTGCTGTAGGTTGGGGAGCGTTTACAGGACTATTAGTAGCATGCGCGTGCTGTTGTGGATGGTGTTGCTTGCGCTGTTGAGGCTCTATTCCTGGGTTGCGTGGAGCGACTTGAGACGTTTTTGACGGCTCATTTACTTCTGAGTTTGCTGCCTCGCTTAGTTTTGTGGTTGTATTAGTTTCTTTTGTATTATCGGAGGCTGTGGTATCATCGCTTTTGGGCTCTACATTTATCTCTTTACTACGTTTTACCTTCTTTGCTACTTTTGTCTTTTTGGCAGGTGCACTTTTAGTAGATACTTCTTCGGTTGTATTAGTCTTTTGAGCTACATTTTCGGAAGTAATGCCCAATGTTTCATTGCTGGTATTACTAGCGTCGTCTTTCGGTGCAGACTTTTCGTCCTCTGCATTGGGTGCTGGCTGAGATGACACTATCGGAGTAGCGTCGTCGGCCGACTGAGGCCTTATTGTTGTTTCCTCCGAAGTAGATTTGACAATTCTTGTTCTCTTCTTTTTGGGTGCCGTTTTGATAACCTGAGCGTCAGCTTGTTTCAGAATTATTGAAATCAAATCTTCTTTGTTTAATGTGGCAGCGTCTATACCTAATTGTTTGGCTTCATCTTGCAGCTCAAACAATAGCATATCTTGCAATTGCGCTTCTGTTTTAGACATAAAGGGTAAGTAAATTTAAAAAAGATATCTCTAGATCGTTGATTGTTTCTGAATGTTATTTTTTTTTGAAAAAAAGTATATAGCAATGGTTTGCGGGGTAGGAATTCTTTATATACTTCACTGTTCAAAATTAAGAGTATAATTGTTGATTTTCAAATTTATTATTTAAAAAACCAATTAAGTGGTGTTAAAACTCGTTTTATAGCTCGAGGCGGCTTTATTCTATACACAATATTAACCCTATAATTGCCCGTACTATAGGCCATATAGTTTTGTGTAGCTGCTCTTACGCCCATTGTATGATGCACATAGTGTGCAAAAATTCCCCACCTGTCTGTATTGTACCCTATTGTAGCACGGACCGACATTTGTGGTGCAACACCCAAATGATTGCCCCTAAAAATAGTAGTGCTATCATATCCTTGCGTCATCATGCCTTTATTTTCTTGGTAAAAACTAATTGCAGCAGTAGCAGTAAGGGCTAGGCCTATCATCAGTTTTGATTGGTAAACGTAGTTGTATCCGTATCCAATCGTTGGTCCCAAGTTGACCGTAGCTAGGTAGTTTATATAATTATAACGTTCTAATCCTTGCAGATTGGCATTCGCTATAGGATTGCTATCGTTGCGTATGATACCTACCAAAAAGTCGGCTCCATATAACAAGGAGCCTGCACTTTTTATTTGAAACTCGTCGTTCTGAGCACCAGCACGCAAACTGAACTTCCTGTAATTGTGCACTCTTAGGTAGCTAGCACCTATGTTTCGTACTTTGGTGTTGGGGTCGCTATTGAAGCCAATATTAGTTGTGCTAGCGCGAGGATTGTTGTAGTAACCCTGATATCTTTGAATAAAACCATCTAGTACCCATTTCCTTGCATATAGATGCATTTGCAAATCAAGCTTTGTAGTTTTACCGCGTTGCGAGAAATCGCCATTCAATCCTGGAGCTGGAAAGCCAATATTAAGCGTAAAACCTTTGTGGGTAAAACCAAGTCCAAAATTCAGTTTACTATTAGGCCTAAACACCGCATGCCCCCCATTTTCTTTAGGTAAATGAAAAAGGGTGTACTTTCTAGAAGTATAAACGCGGGTATTTAGCCAATACCTATAGGTTTTTATATATTGGGCATCGTAATTGGCGTAAAAATTTTCATTTTCAGAAACATCAATACCTGCTTGCCCGCGCGATGCATAGGCAGCCAATAACGTCATTACGAATAAACAAACACTCAATAACCGTCTCACAAGGGCATAATAAATGGAAGCAATTAAGATTGTGGTTCAAAGAAAATAGAGATAGAATTGATACAGTAACGCAAATGCGTAGGTGGCGGTCCGTCTTCAAACACATGCCCAAGATGCGCATCACAAAGTTTACACAGCACCTCTATTCGTTCCATGCCATGACTTTTATCTTCTACGTAATAGACGGATTCTTTTTGTGCGGGCTCAAAATAACTTGGCCAGCCACAAGCACTTGAAAATTTGGCATTTGATGCAAATAAATAGGCTCCACAGCAAGCGCAATAGTATTTACCCCTTACATCTGTATCCCAATATTGCCCTGTAAAGGCCCGTTCGGTGCCCTTGAGGCGCGCTACGTAAAACAAATCTTCACCCAACACTTTACGCCATTCGGCATTCGATAATTTTATCGGTGTTGTTCTATTTTTAATAAAATAGGGATTGTTCATATAATAAGCTTTTTATTAATTTCGTTTACCTTTTCCACGATGAAAAAAGGTTTCATTATTCTTAACCTCTTGAATATTGATATCTAGTGCAGTTGTATCTACAATATCTTTCCTCATTTGCACAAATATAGAGTCGCTGTTACTACACATTTTCTGCCAGCCTCCATTATTATCGAACGAGTCTGTTCTGGCAAAATAAAATCTATCTACATGAATTATCAATGACGCCGAGCTGCACCAACCGCTCATAGCCATGAGGCTTTCGCTCGTGTCGGGTATTATTTTTTCAAAATTCAAATAATACGTTTCCACACCTACTATTGACGAATCGCTTCTCCTAATGGTATCTATAAAAATCCAGTCGCCTTCATAAAAATAATAAGAGAAAAAGCAGGTGGCGTTATCCTCTATACCCGGAAAATTCCAGTTGTAATTTACTGCATTCGGATTGTTGCAATACCTATTCGTTAGCAAATCAGATATATCGGGGCTTGCTGTATCCTCACCTTTTGTGCAAGAAGCAAAGGCAAATATGCCCAATACCACTACACATTTATTGAATATCTTCCACATAAAACATTACGACCATTTGTTTTCAATAAACGAAATTAAAGATAATTAAGTATACCATATACCTAATCAAAGAAAAGTGCCTCTGTATTCCGCTATTATCCCAAATTTATTTCTATTTTTGGCAATTAATAATCATTTATTATAGAAAAATTTAGATTTTGAAAAAATCAACAACACAAGTATACGCTATCATTGGTATTTCCCTAGTGTTATTTCTATTAGGAGTAATAGGTTGGTTGGGTATTAATGGTCGCTCTTTAAGCAGAATTCTTAAAGAGAATGTAACAATAGACGTCATTTTAAACGATAATACAAAACCCGAAAAAGCAGCTGCGTTACAAGAAATTTTAGCTGCTCAAAGCTTTGTAAAGGAAGCTGCTACCATCTCCAAAGAAGAAGCATTAGAAAAATACATCAAAGAAAAAAATGAAGATCCCGTAACTTTTTTAGGATACAATCCACTTTATATTTCTATCAAAACAACCCTACATTCAGAATACGTAAATCCTGATAGTATTGCCAAAATTTCTGCATTCATACAGCAAAGTAATATTGTAAGAGAGGTCTACTACCCCAATACTATTGTTGGCAAACTCGACACCTTAATTAAAAATACAAGTTTGGTGCTTGGCATTTTATCGGGCTTACTCATATTGGCAGTTATTGTGATAATAGACAATACCGTTAGGCTCTCGATGTACAGCAACAGAATGCTCATAAAAACCATGCAAATGGTGGGTGCTAAACGCAGCTTTATAGCCAGACCATTCTCCAAACAAGCTTTTATTACCGGATTGATTTCTGCGGGTGTTGCTATTATAGGGCTTTTAGCAGTACGCTATTTTGCGTCTAATGTATTTCCCGAAATCAATGTTTTAGACAATCCTTTCTTATTTGGAGCTTTATTGATAATTATTTGTGCATTAGGTGTACTAATCTCGGTATTTAGTACCAACAGATCGGTAATAAAGTATTTAAAACTCAAGCTAGACGATCTTTATTAAAACCCAACGTCTTCCCTACAAATAGCATTAAAAATAAAATGACAACAGTTAAGCTACAAGACCTTCAGAAGATTTCCTATCAAGAAGCTTGGGATTACCAAGAATCATTGTTAAAAAAAGGATTGGATATAAAAGCTTTACGCTTTTCAAAAGATGCTACTTCAGATGCAATAAATACCGTAATTGATAATTATTTATTACTTTGCGAGCACCCACATGTGTATACACTTGGCAAAAGTGGTGCCATGGAAAACCTATTAATCAATAATAAAAACTTAGAAACGCTAGGTGCCACCTTCGTGAAAACCAATAGAGGAGGCGACATCACCTACCACGGCCCAGGCCAACTTGTAGCCTACCCTGTTTTGGATTTGGAACAGTTTTTTACAGACCTAGGTAAATACATGCGCTCATTGGAAGAAGTAGTGATACAAACCATCAAAGAATTTGGTATCGTCGGTAGCCGACTTGAAGGTGCCACAGGCGTATGGATAGATGCAGACGACCCTAACAAAGCCAGAAAAATATGTGCAATGGGCGTGAAATGTTCGAGATGGATTACCATTCATGGCATAGCATTAAACATCAACACAGACTTGAGCTTCTTCGGACATATTGTGCCTTGTGGTATTGTGGATAAAGGTGTAACCTCCATGCAAAAAGAACTCGGACAACCTATAGACGAAACAACTGTGAAAAATATATTCAAAGAAAAATTTGCTAAAGTTTTTAATGTAATTTTGGAAAATAATGGTTAACATTATTAAACAATTCAATTAACTAAGATATTAATAATATTTATCAAGTACTTATTGTGAGTACTAGTCTTATA
>CAYSCJ010000034.1:0-29803 GCA_964429515.1 uncultured Taibaiella sp. | reverse complement strand
GTAAATATTTTATCAAATTTCAAAAAATACTCTTGTTTATTAGGGGTCAAAACACCACCCTCGGCTCCCATATAGCTGTATGCTTCGTCAGTACATCACGCACCGCCTTACACATCGACACAAAATTTTCATCAGACTGTTTCATAATTCAAAAAAATTAAAAAGTAAAACAAAAAAAATATCATCCCAAAAATAACAAAATTCCAGACAATATATAACCAATGATTTTAATACAAATCAACACACACACCAATACATAATCAAAGATTTTAATAAAATAAAAAATTTATAATCTAAAATCCCCAATTCCTTACCAATATAACACTATTATAAAACCCCAAAACGCTACTTTTTCAAAAACAATCCAAATGCACAATCCTCCAAACAAAAAACATATTCCTCCAAACACTATTCCCCATCCACAAACCAAAATTCATCATCCAAAATCTCTAATTCTCAACCCCACAAATCAAAATTCCTTACACACCAATCAATATTCCCAAGCCAAAATCCAAAATTCATAATCCAAAATCTCCAGTTCCTTAACTCAACAACAATATTCCCCAAAAATACAAACAGACCAAGACCAGCAATAGCTAACAATTAAGCAAGCAGGCACATTGGCAAGGCACACAAAGCTATGCTGCAAAAGCCAAAATTGCCAAAGAGCCATAATTTTTTACCAACGCACGAAATAATATGAAATAATTTAGTAAATTATAACTTGATTCATAACCTTTTCAAAGAGACAAAATGAAGTACAACCAAAAAATCATAATGACTGCAATCATTGCCTTAATGTCCTTACCTACTTTCGCCCAAAATAAAATAACCTACGGTATAGGAGTAGATGTTTTCCAAACCCAAATAAACAATGTGAACAACACTTCTTTTAGTGGGATTGGGCATTCTAATCCTGGCTTTAAACAGAACGATAGATTGGGCTTTGGGGCTACTTACCTTGCAAGCATACCTGTTAGCAAAAAAATGAATTTAGAAACCGGGATAGGCATTACCAATTTCCGTTCGCAGTTTCGTTTTGACTATACGCACGGAATTACCGGAAATCAGGTAAAAGCCAATTTAAACATTCATCTTATTTATGCCAAATTACCTTTGCTGCTATCTTACAATATACCCCTTGCTCCAAGCTCAAGGCTGAATATCATATTCGGATTGAATACCAGATTGTTATTGCTGCCCATAGACAATTATCAAAGAATAATTTATGAATTTTATCAAGTACCCTATTTTTTTAAATACAAAATAGCTATCGTTGCTCCTCAAATTGCTTTGGGCTATGAGCATACGCTTAAAGACAAAAGAAAAATTCGTTTTGAAGCAAATGCTAGTTTTGATTTAACCAGCTTTACCAATAACGATTCTCCTTTGTTACTATGGGGCTTTTATGAAAATCTTGCTACAGCAAATTATGGCAGCTATGGGATGAGCGTAAAATATTTTTTCACTAAATAAGCACAAACCTTATGCGTACGTTTACCCACAATTATCAAAAATTACATTATGCCTTTGGGCTTCAGCATTGCTTACTACTACAACAATTGCACAGGAAATGATGCTCAACCCCACCGCAACTGTTGTTTATGGCACATCTTCCGATATTCCGGAATTTATTTGTCCTGGTATTGATACTTTACAGTTGATAGAAGAAGACAGCCTTAGCAGCTTGGAAGACAATGATTTTGTTCGGCTTGCTAAAGGATTTGAACTGAATATTTCGACCAGTAATTCGGGGACTTGGGAAACCATAGGCGATTATAATGTGTGGAGATATAAGGTTACGTCTTATTATGCATATTCTATGAATGTGCTTTTAGAAGACATTAATATCCCCGAAAATGCCAGCATTTTTATATACGATGATGATATGTCTTATGTAGTAGGTCCTATTCAGTACAGTGTTAATCAATATGGTGTATATCACTCCGAGTTTATACCCGGTTCTTCCATTATAGTAGAGGTGGTGGTCTATGGCGAAATAGACCCCACTGTTCCTTATCTTACAATTACAGGTGTATCACATGATTACAACGACTTTGTGGGTTACACAATGGGAAAAGATAACACAAGGTTTTCAAAAAGAATCAGAAATTGTGCGGATAAAGACGTTAACTGCTCTTTAGGAACAGGTTGGCAAACCCACAAGCGCTCTGTTGCTCTTATGGTTATGAAAAGCAAAACGCTGTTCGTTATTCCAAATGATTTATACGCCGGAACTGGAGCATTAATCAATAATACTAATTTTGATGGCAAGTCCTTATTCCTTACAGCCCGTCATTGTGTATCATCAAATGCGAGAGCAAAAGAACTAATATTTTATTTCAACCACGAATCTAATGGATGTGGGGAGAATAAAGAGCATCCTTATAATTTTTCGGTTTCGGGTGCAACGGTATTAAGCACCAATGCCCATACTGATTTTACGCTATTGGAATTACACGGCAAAGTACCCTCTTCCTACTATCCTTACCTTGCCGGCTGGGATAAAAACGGTACTAACCTACAAAATGGAGTGGGCATACACCACCCCAAGGGAAACTTTAAGAAGATTGCGATAGACAATGATGAAATTTATCCAAATCCTATTACAAGAACAATAACAACCAGCAGCTACAGCTACACTTTTGACCCTAATACAATGTGGGATGTATATTTCGATGAGGGTTCTGTTTTGAACGGTTCTTCGGGTTCTCCTTTATTCAACGAAAATAAAAAAATAGTGGGTCAGCTATTTGGAACAGACCAAAACAAACAATGTACAAGCAGACGCTTATACGGTCGCCTCTCCGTTTCCTGGAATTATGGCAGCACTAAACCCGAAAGGCTCAAAGAATGGCTTGATCCTTTAGACCAAAACCCTAATGAAATATCAGGCTATATACCAGCAGGCTGGCGTAACGATTGGCTAACAGGTTGGAATCAACCGTCTGCACACAAAACACATCCACAAGTAAAATCAATAGCTGTGGGCGAAGGTGGCCAGGTGTTTTACAGAGGTACGGACAACAAGATGCAAGTATATTATTATGATGGCACCAATTGGGTGCACGATTGGGTAAGAGGCTGGAGCATTCCAAGCCATGAGTTAATAGCTGGCGATGTAGTAGTGGGCGAAGGTAATCAATTATTCTACCGTGGCACTGACGGTAAAATACATACCTATTACTGGACTACAAGCGGCTGGCAGCACGACTGGCTTACAGGCTGGAACAGCCCAAGCCACGAGAATGTAAGTGCTGTACCCGGTTCTATCGCTGTTGGAAATGGCAATCAGGTATTTTATAGAGGTACTGATAATAAAATGCATACTTATTATTGGACAACTTCGGGGTGGCAACACGCATGGATAGTAAATGCCGCACCATCATGGCAAAACGTAGCTGGCGATATTGTGGTAGGCAAACGTGGTGGACAAAACCAAGTATATTATCGTGGCACAGACGGAAAAATGCAAGTATATTGGTTCAATTTTTCTACTAGTCAATGGAATCATGGTTGGATAACAAGTGGCAGCTCACCATCTTACGAAAATGTAAGCAGCGTAGCGGGTTCTATTGCTGTGGGCAGTGATAATAAAATCTACTATCGTGGTACAGATAATTTAGTTCATTTACATTACTGGGAAGCTGGTTCATGGCATCATGGATGGATGATAAACGGTGCAGGAAGCGACCAAAAAATTTCAGGAAATATTACCGTTAACAATGGCGACCAAGTTTTTTATAGAGGCTTTGATGGTAAAATGCATGTTTATTGGTATAACAACACTGCAAATGAATGGGTTCATGATTGGATTGAAAACAGTTGGCAAGCTCCCACATTAAATAATATTGCAGGTTCTATTGATGCTGGCAATGGAGGTTCTATTTTTTATCGAGCCAATAATGATGGTTTAGTAAGAGTTTATTTTTGGGGCAATAGTGCAATGCTACGTCCTAGTAAAAATGAATATTACGGAATGGAAGACGTAACAACAAAGCCCAAAATACCTATGTACAATTCCACTTTAGAAATGACCGCATATCCTAACCCTGTTGAAACCATTTTGAATGTAAATATTTCAACCAACCAAGATGACAAGTATCTGTTTACGCTAACTGATGTTTCAGGAAGAGTGGTATTATCAGAAGTGAAACAATTATCAAAAGGGTTTAACAAAATCGACATTCAACTGTCCAATACGGTAAATAGCGGCTTGTATATTCTCTCCGCTCAAAACCAAAGAACATTGGAAAGTGTACAAACAAAAATTAGTAAACTATAATTGAGCATTTCGCTCATAATAAATGCCTGTACGCCTTTGCCACAGGCATTTATTTTAACAAACATTCCATTATCAATTAACCTTCAGGCACATTTTACATTATGGCTAACACACAAAACCAACAAAAAATGCAAAAAGAGCCTTCGATAGCAATCATCATCTTTAGTACTATTATTGAGCAACAAAGCGAGAAACAATGGGACTTCATACAACGAGCGGTTTGATGCAATAGCGGGGTAATCGTCAAAGTTCAAGGTTCTAACTTTCTTGTCACAAAGCCATTTTTTATTCGCTTTTTTCATAATTTAGCGAAATAAAATTTGCTTTGGCTTACGTTGGTTCTAAAATGAATGTCCTTGCTTTCTTTTCCGCTCCTTCACAAAGCTGCCGGACGATGTGTTTTGCTTTTGTGCTGTATAGTGTTTACTTGAAAAAATTAATGAACAAATACCTAGAATTGAATACCCGGAAATCTATTTTACCACTACTGATTTAATATTTGAAAACTCATAAAGTGCCCATTCCGATAGCTCCCTTCCATAGCCGCTTTCTTTTATGCCTCCAAACGGCAAAAGAGGGTTTGATGCTACACAACTATTCACGGCCACGGTACCCGCTTCTATGCTGGCGCTAGCTATATTGGTTGCCTTAGCAATATCTTTACTAAAAATACCACCTCCTAATCCAAACTTGGCGTCGTTAGCCAAGAATATGGCTTCTTGTTCGCTAGTAGCACTTAACACAATTGCTACTGGACCAAAGAACTCTTCTGAATAGGCAGGCATATTTTTGGTTATATCGGTAAGGATAGTAGGGGGGTAATACGCGCCTAAGTGCTTGGGTATGCTGCCTCCAATTAGCAACTTTGCGCCCATCGCAACGCTTTCTATTACTTGTTTATGCAATGCATCACGCTGTTGGTGGCTAGCCATGGGTCCAAGTTTACAGTCATTTTCCTCTGGGTTTCCAAATGTATAGGCTTGCATTTCTTGTTGAAAAATATTTAAGAAATCATCCTTAATGGATTCCATGACTATGATTCTTTTAGCGCCAATACAGCTTTGTCCCGCATTATTCATTCTAGATTGTGCTAAAGTCTTTGCAGCTAATACCAGGTCTGCATCTTCCAAAACAATATAGGCATCGCTTCCGCCAAGTTCCAGCACGGTTTTTTTAATATTTGCACCCGATAAAGCTGCTATTTTTTTGCCAACAGCCGTACTGCCTGTAAATGTTACTGCCTGCACCTGATGTGCAGCTATCAAGTGTGTCACATCATTAGCGTTGCAAATAACATTTTGGAATACATGAATGGGTAGTTGAGCCATTTTTATTATTTCCGCAATGGCATTGCTACATCCAGAGACATTTGATGCATGTTTGAGAATCATGGTATTTCCTGCCATTAAAATTGGTCCCAACACTCTAAATACCTGCCAAAATGGATAGTTCCACGGCATTATAGCCAATACCGTACCTATAGGTTGGTAGCATACAAAGCTATCACTATTGCCAGTGGCCACCTGCTTCGGTTGCAAAAATGAGGCGGAGTTGGTCATATAGTACGCTAAAGCGTCTGCACATTTCTCCACTTCAGCTATGCTTTGCTGAATGGGTTTTCCCATTTCTTGAGTGGCTATTAATGCCCATTTTTCTTTATAGGTTCTTAAAATATCAATTATTTTTTGCAAGTAGTTGGCGCGTTCTTGTATTGTTTTCTTTCGCCAGTTTTTGAAGGCTTCACCACTGTTATAGGCTATTTGTTGCAGTGACTCAGCATCTTGCAGCGGATAGGTAAATAAGGGTTGGTTATTGGTAGGATTAATGGTTGTAGTATGGTTTGGCATTTCTAGGTAGTTTTTATAAAATTAAATTATTCATTGACAATACAATACAAAATTTGCATAAAAATGCTGTTTTAGATATGGTATATATGTTATATATTTAGGTTGTAAATCAAAAATAATATTAATATGAGATTAGGAAGTAGAGCCGTCTATGTATGGGTAGGAGGTTTTTGCCTTTTAGTATTGGCTGGTGTAGTATGGTTTCGTGGATTTTCAAGTAAGCAAAGCACTGACTTGGGTTTTGAGCCTTTGGTATTATCTCAAATAGCAGCAAATGAAGCACCTTCAGATGTGCCGAAAGCTACGTTGCCAGCTGCATCGCCTAGTGAAGTGAATGCTGTATTGTTTAAATTCGATCCCAATACCGCATCTGAAACCGATTTTGTCAAACTGGGTTTGATGCCCAAAGTAGCCCGGCAAATAATTAACTACAGGAACACGGGTGCTAAGTTTAGAAAGCCCGAAGATTTTAAAAAGATTTACGCACTAAAAGAAGAAGACTACAAGCGGTTGTTGCCTTTTATTGTGCTGAATACAAATGCCGACCCAAGTTCAGAGAGAAATGGAGCAGGCTCTTTTGGTAATTCCTTTGGCGATAAACCCAGATACCAGGCCAAAACTAATCATCCTATAGAAATAAATGGGGCTGATGAGGCAGTATGGATGCAGCAAAAAGGCATAGGAGAGGGCTTTGCAAGGAAGATAGTAGCCTATAGGGAGCGTTTGGGTGGCTTTTTATATAAAGAACAATTGAAAGAGGTGTGGGGTTTACCCGATTCAACCTATCAGAATTTACTTCCCTTTATGAGTGTTGATACCACCAAAATGGAAAAGATAGATATTAATAGTGCTAGTTTGGAACGATTGGCATCGCATCCTTACATTGGTAAATATACCGCAGAGCGAATCGTTCAGTTAAGAGCAGATATGGGTAAATTCAATAAAATAGAAGATTTAAGAATGGTACCTTTGATAAATGAAGAAAAATATCGTAAAATTGCACAATACTTTAAGGCGCTTTAAGGTAAGGCCCATTTTTTAATATTTATAATTACCTTGTTTTTTTACAAATATCGTTATGAATTTTAACTACACTGAAACTCAGCAAGAAATTGCAGCAATGATAAAGGATTTTGCTGCTAAAAAAATAAAGCCTCATATGATGGATTGGGACGAACGTCAGTTTTTCCCAGTAGAGTTGTTTAAAGAAATGGGGCAATTGGGCCTTATGGGCGTATTGGTGCCAGAGGAGTTTGGTGGCTCGGGTATGAGTTATTTTGAATATGTAACCGTTGTAAGTGAGATTGCTAAAGTGTGTAGCTCCATCGGTTTATCTACTGCTGCGCACAACTCCTTGTGTACAGGACATATCTTGTATTTTGGCAACGAAGCACAAAAGAAAAAATATTTACCCAAGTTGGCTACTGGCGAATTTATAGGCGCTTGGGGGCTTACAGAAGCTAATACAGGCTCTGATGCTAGCAACATGATGTGCACGGCTACTAAAGATGGCAACGACTGGATTATAAATGGTACAAAAAACTGGATTACACATGGCATTACGGGCGATGTAGTCGTTTTGTTGGCACGTACCGGAGAGCCTCGAACCAAAAACAATGTGACAGCTTTTATTATTGATAAAGGTACACCTGGTTTTACCTCTGGTAAAAAAGAGAATAAGCTAGGTATGCGTGCATCTGAGACAGCAGAGCTTATATTTGACAATTGTAGAATTTCTGACGATCAAAGAATGGGTGAAGTAGGCGAAGGTTTTAAACAAGCAATGAAAGTATTAGACGGTGGACGTATTTCTATAGCGGCACTGTCTTTAGGTATTGCAAAAGGTGCATACGAAGCGGCTGTACAATACTCCAAAGAGCGTCATCAATTTGATCAACCTATCTCTAATTTTCAGGCTATTGCATTTAAATTGGCTGATATGAAGGTTAAAATAGATGCTGCCGAAGTATTAATTTATCAGGCTGCCGACCTAAAGAATAGGGGAGAAAAAATGACTAAAGAATCTGCTATGGCTAAGTACTATGCGTCTGAAATTTGTGTAGAAGTAGCTACCGATGCTGTACAAATATTTGGTGGTTATGGCTATACCAAAGATTTCCCAGTTGAAAAGTTTTACCGCGACTCGAAGTTGTGTACTATTGGAGAAGGTACTACAGAAATACAAAAACTCGTGATTTCTCGTTCTATTTTAAACTTATAATCGTAGTTTATTATTGGAAAAAACTAAAAGAGGCGATACTTTTATTAGTATCGCCTCTTTGGCATATTGCAGTGAGCTTAGTTTTTACTAACCGTCCTTTGTTCTATTCTTTTTTCATAATTGCTACCTTGAAAAATACGGTGTACATATATTCCCGGCACATGAATGAAGTTAGGGTCTAATTCGCCAGGCGCTACCAGTTCCTCTACTTCTACAATCGTGGTCTTGCCAGCCATTGCCATTACTTGATTGAAATTTCGGGCAGTTTTGTTAAAGATGATATTTCCCAATGTATCACCTTTCCAAGCTTTCACAATGGCAAAGTCGGCTTCAAATGCTGTTTCCATTAAATAATCCTTGCCATTATAGTTTCTTACTTCTTTACCTATAGCCACCTCTGTCCCTACACCAGCGGGGGTTGGTATCACCGGGAAACCATAGGCAGCAGCCAAGCAACGGGAGGCTAGTGTACCTTGAGGGATTAACTCTACTTCCAGTTCGCCACTAAGTAGTTGTCTTTCAAATTCGGCATTTTCACCCACATAAGACGAGATCATTTTCTTTACTTGTCTTGTTTTTAGCATTAATCCGATACCAAAATCATCTACACCCGCATTGTTTGAAATGCAGGTTAATTCTTTAACGCCACTTTCCACTAAAGCCGTAATACAGTTTTCAGGAATGCCACATAGTCCAAATCCGCCCAACATGATTACCGAACCGTCTTTTATATCTTTTATTGCTTCTGCAGCATTTGCTACTACCTTATTAAATCCCATGGTTGATATATACTGAATGTTTTTGTTAAAAAATTAAGCCAATTGTTTTTCTTGTTTCCATTGGTTGATGCCATAACCAGGAATAACGTGTTTTTCGCTATGATAAGAGGAGCGTACTAATGGGCCACTCTCTACATAATCTATTCCAAGTTTGTATCCTTCTTCTCTATACATGGCAAATTCATCTGGATGCACAAACCTCACTACAGGCAAGTGTTTTTGAGTGGGTTGTAGGTATTGCCCTAAAGTGACTACATCACATCCATTGTCTTTAAGGTCTTTGAGTGTTTGCAATACTTCTTCGGGTTCTTCGCCTATGCCAAGCATGATGCCGCTTTTGGTGCGAACGCCCGCCTCAGATAATCGTCGAATAACTTCCAATGATCGGTGGTATTTGGCTTGTATTCTCACCTTTCTGGTCATTCTTTCTACAGTTTCTACATTATGAGAAACAACTTCGGGTGCAACTTCAATGACGCGCTGCAAATTTTCCCATTTACCTTGAAAGTCGGGTATGAGTGTTTCGAGCGTTGTATCTGGATTGAGGGCTTTAACGGCTTTTATGGTATTTGCCCATATAATAGAGCCGCCGTCTTTTAGTTCGTCTCTATCTACAGAGGTGATAACCGCATGCTTTACTTTCATTAAATGAATGGCCTCTGCCACACGTTGTGGTTCATCCCAATCTACCTCCAAAGGCTTGCCGGTAGCTACGGCACAAAATCCGCAGGAGCGTGTACAAATATTGCCAAGTATCATAAAGGTAGCGGTGCCAGCTCCCCAGCATTCGCCCATGTTAGGACAGTTGCCACTCTCGCAGATGGTGTGTAATTTATGTTCTTCGACTAAACCTCTAACATGTCTGTAGCCTTCGCCTGTTGGTAATTTAACTCTAAGCCAATTGGGTTTTTTTATGCCCTGCGAAGCATTTCTTTCTTCTTTTGTGTCTACTTGAGCTTTCGATATTATAGGTAGTTCTATCATGTTTATGTATTGCTTGTACTAGTGCGAAGTTAGGACAAAAAATTATAAAATAAGGAGCCATGCGAGCAAGGTTGCTTACTTCAAGCGTCCTATTTGGTAGCTCAAATAAAGTCCCCAAAATGCTTTTTGTGGTTCAGATTCCATCATTAGTGTGGCGTCAGAAAAAAAGTATTCTAAGGTGCCGCCTATTTCAATTGCAGATTTTCTATTCTTTTTTCTAGCAATATCAAAGTGGAAGCCATTTTTAAGTGCAATGCCCGGTAGAAACTGCATTTCTCCAAAACCTTTAAGGAAATTATGTCTTATGGCATTACCCCTTAAAAACTCAAGTCTTGTTTCTTCGCTGTACTTGATATCTCCAAATCCTGGCACTTGTATGTAGTAGGGTTTTAGGAAGCCCATTACAAAGCCGCCGCCGTAATTCCAATGTACCGAAATACTGCCTTTATCTGTTTTGCCAGCCAAGAGGTGCCTTCTAGATACTAAAAGTTTGGCGGTATATAGGTTGTTTATCTTTCCGTAAGTATAATTGGCCATTGGCGAACGAAAGCCTAATAGGATATTGGGTTTTTGTTCCTTAGGGTGGTATTTTTCGCCAAGCTCGAGCGTAACGACGGTGGTGTTGTATAGATAATCATATTCACCCTTTTTGGTATCGCTTTTTCTGCTCAAGAAACCATAATCTAAAAAAAATCCCCATCCACGTATGGGCTGTCTGTAGCCTACACTCCATTCGGTTTTAAGAGAT
This sequence comes from uncultured Taibaiella sp., assembly GCA_964429515.1. GTDB lineage: Bacteria > Bacteroidota > Bacteroidia > Chitinophagales > Chitinophagaceae > MKSF01. The sequence continues at coordinate 18,939 of CAYSCJ010000034.1, read as the reverse complement.
TTGCCATATTTTATTTTTTCTTTAGGGTCTTGTATGTTTATTATCTTTGCAGAGTCTGGAATGTAGTTTTTATAGTTTATTTTTTGATTGACTTGTCCATAGGAATTTTGAATTCCTAAAGAAACGAAAACCATACTTAACCAAAATGCAAAAACAGAGCCACGCATACGCATAGAATAATGTTGAACGATATGGTAAATTTAGGTAATTAATATATTTGTAACTCTCAATAATCATTATTTTTTTATGACATCAAAAGTAGTATACCTCGGCAATCTTAGAACAGAAGCGATACATCTACAATCGTCACATCTAATTCACACCGACGCTCCTAAGGATAATCAGGGCAATGGAGAGAAATTTTCGCCTACAGACTTGGTGGCCACTGCTTTGGGAAGCTGCGCAATGACCATCATGGGTATTGCTGCTAACACCCACCAAATAGATATCGAGGGGAGCACTTGTGATGTACTTAAAACGATGGGTACCGATCCAAGAAGGATTGTGCGGATAGACTTAGAATTTAGAATGCAAGTAAAAAGTAGTGGTTTTACAGATAAACAAAAAGCCATTTTGGAGCATGCAGCCAAAACTTGTCCCGTATGGCATTCTTTACACGATTCTTTAGAGAAGAATATGGTATTTTACTGGCAGTAGGCCTTATTGCTGCGCTTTGGCTAGTGTAAAACCAAATGACGAGCCCACGTTTTCTGTACTTCTTACTGTTATTGTCTGGTGATGTGCCTCAATAATATGCTTTACGATAGCCAAACCCAGTCCTGTACCGCCTACATTTCTGCTTCGGGCTCTGTCTATTCTGTAAAAGCGTTCAAATACTCGCGATAGGTGTTCTTTGGGTATGCCTGGGCCGTCATCCGACACCTCTACGAGTATCTGCTCGTCGTCTAATTCGTATATGCCACAGGTGATATTACCGTTTTCGTTACCATATTTAATGGCATTTTCAATAAGGTTCACCAGTACTTGTTTTATCTTTTCTAGGTCCGCATGTACAATTGCTTTTGTTTCCGAACCTTCTTTTATTTTCAATTGCATGTTTTTTTCACTTGCCTTCAGTTCAAGTTCCTCAATAACTTCGATAATAAGTTGGCTTATCTTAAAGTTGGAATAATTGATAGAGATGGCTTTAGACTCTAGTTTTGAAATTTCGTCGAGGTCTTTAGTTAATTGTACAAGCCTATGTATACTCCTGCTTGCATTTTTTAAAAAACGTTCATTAATGTTGGTGTCGTTGATTCCCCCAGCTAGTAAAGTGTCTATGTATCCTTGTGCTGTAAAAATAGGCGTTTTCAGTTCGTGAGATAAATTCATAAGAAATTCTTTTCTGAAAATTTCATTCTCTTTAAGTGCTTCTATTTCTTTTCGTTTAGCTACGCCCCATTTCATTACATCGTCGCTTACCTCCTGTATGGTTTTTTGAGGTACAATATTATCGTAAAAGAAGGCTTCTTTTTTATTGGCTTTGGTTTCGTAAATAAATTTGTAGATGAGTTTGAATTTTCTGTAAATAAAAATTTCTACCGATTTTTTAAATAGAAAATAGGAGGTTAAAAAAGTAATGATCGTTATAAGCGCCACATTCAACCAGCTATTTTTTGTAATAAGTGCTAGTATAGCAACAACGCCCGTTATTACAAGTGCATTTAATAGTGATAAGCTAGGTGGTGAAACATTTTTATTGAACATGGAGCTTTTGTTGTATTTGTTGTTTAAAAAGAAGTTAATTAAATCAATACCGAAGTTAGTATTTTTAAAATATCACGGATGGAATTTAACCCACTTATGTAAATGTAACAATAATTTAATCTTGATTACAACTAAGAAAATTACACTAGCTATGAACGTCTAAAATAGGCCGAAAGCGCGTAAGAAACATGACAAATTAAGGGTATTTTAGGTACTGAAGGAAGTAATAACGCGGTATTTTAATTTAATAAATTAGCTAATGAGCAGTCTGGGTATAATAAATTAGTTTTCTGAAGTATTGAGTTTTTTTATCATAAAATAATCCGTTTTGCTATGCAACAATGTCATAGAATGAGTATAGGTGTTAATTGTATCGATGAAGGTGGAATTTTGTATGAGTAAAATTTGTATCTTTGGGTAGAAATGAATATAACATGCATAATACTATTTTAAATATAAGGCTTAAGATTTTATTTGTTTTTCTGTTTTGCTGCATTGGAGCGTATCAAAGCTACGCTAGCCACCTTGTGGGAGGCGATATTAGATACAGGTGTTTAGGTGGAAATAATTTTGAAATAACTTTTGTGTTATATCAAGATTGCCTTTCGGGAAATGCAGATGCGATAAGGGCTGATAATCCCTTGGAATATGCTATTTACAGAGGTATTAACAAAACAATTTTTCACTCAAGCGGAAATATACGTACCAATACAGGCATAGATTTCATACCAGCAGAGTTTTCAAATGAGTGTATTAATAATCCACCAGTAGTTTGTTTGCAAAAAATGGAATTTACAACGATTATGTTTTTACCGCCTTCCACAACGGGTTATAGAATTTTATACCAAAGATGTTGTAGAAACACGAGTATACTCAATGTGCTCAACTCGGGCAACACGGGAGTTACTTATTATGTTGATATTCCGCCATTTGAAAATAATGAATGTAGCAATAACAATATAGTCTTCAAAAATTTTCCACCCCAAATCATCTGTGAAAACTATCCTTTCATGTATGATTTTTCGGCTACAGATATAGATGGAGATTCCTTATCATATAGATTGTGTGCAGCCTATCCAGGAGCGAGCAGAACAAGCTCAATACCTCAAGGGATGGATATAGTAATGCCTAGCAGTCCGCTGCAATACGCTCCGCCGTATTCTGCTACCACACCCATGTCGGCGTTTCCTGCTCTAAGCATCGATCCGATTACGGGCATGATGACGGGTACACCTACGCGTTCGGGACGTTACGTAGTAACCGTGTGTGTAGATGAATGGAGAAATGGTGTACTTATAAATACGACATCCCGAGATGCACAGTTTACGGTTACTAATTGTACTAAAGCAGTAGTAGCCAATATGCCAATGTGGCGCGACGACGCAAGTATTTATACCGTAGAGTGCTCTAGCAATACCGTAAAGTTTAAAAATACGAGCATAGGTGGGTTTACTTATTTGTGGAAGTTTGGTGTGAATGGCGCTACGTCTTCTGCATTTGAGCCAGAGTTTACTTATCCCGATACGGGCACTTACGAAGTAACGTTGATCGTAAATCCGGGCAGCACCTGTACGGATAGTATAAAAAGACTGGTAAAAGTATATCCTGTTTTTGAAGTCGATTTTGAGACCTCCGGAATACTTTGCCCCGAAACCCCCATAGAGTTTGACGGTGTAATAAACGCTACCAACAATATTGCCACTAGTTATTTTTGGTCGTTTAGTGGTATGGATTCTGCCTTTACCGAAGATGCTACCTTTACCTTCCCTTCGCCAGGGGGGCCACAAACTGTATTGTTTACTGCCACCTCTAATTGGGGATGTATTGATACTGTTATCAAAACCGTAAACTTAGATGTGGTGGATATTAATGCGGGTAACGATACTATAATTGTTTTAGGTTATGATTTTTTTCTAAATGCTACCGGAGCTGATAATGTGTTTTGGGAGCCCACCGATTTCTTAAGTGACCCCAATTCCTCTAGACCCAAAACGAGTTTTCCCGACACGGGTACGTATACCTATGTAGTACAAGGCAGTACCGAAAAAGGATGTACTAGTAAAGATAGCATTACGATAAGAGTAGTGAAATCGGCACAGATGTTTTTACCCAATGCTTTCTCTCCTAATGGTGATGGACTGAATGATTTGCTTAGACCGACGATAGTAGGGTATTCCTTGATTAATACTTTTGAAGTATTCAACAGATTTGGTGAGCTAGTATTTAAATCGTCTAATAGTAATACAGAAGGCTGGGATGGTACATACAGAGGCAAAGATGCAGATGTAGGGGTGTACTACTATAGGGTAACCTTTACCGATCCGTTTAGTAGAGACAGGCACGAACAAACTGGCGATGTAACCCTTATAAGATAAAATGTGCGATATCTTCCGCTATTTGAAAAAAGAAGGTGTATTTTGTCGAAGTATATAGTTACAAAACAAGTGTTGCTCCCAAACGATTTACTAGCGCATACTCGTTGGTATTTCGCCCCTGACAACACAGTGAAGTAATAAAAAATATATTAATAGTTAAAAAGCGTAGATCTTGTTTTAATATACAAGGCCTACGCTTTTTGTATGTTTATTCAATACGAAAATCGAATGATGTTATGGCTTTTTAAGCTTTAGAAGTAGGTTGAAGGCGTATGTATTATTTTTGTTTTTTTCGTAGGAAAAAATAACATCGTTGGTAATGTGTCCATCTGTATAGCTTGCAAAAATCCATTCGTCATTCAATACTTTTATTTCCTGAAATGTCATTTTCCCACCCAAAATAGCAGAGTCGGGTATTGCTTGTGGCGTATTTAGTAAAGCAACTTTTATACTTTTTACCTCGTCAAACTGCTCGTCACTAGCAGCTTGAGCATCGTTGAAGTGTATCAATTGGCTAAGCAGCGCGTGCAGGCTCGTAATAGAGTCGTACAAAACCAAGTTTTCATCCTTCAGTACATTGTATTGTGCAGCAATATCTGTGTCCTTTATAGGCTCTGTATTGTTGCAGCCTACCAGACCAAAAGCAATACCTATAGCAACACTTGATAGTAGTAAGTAAACTTTCATTTTTTATGATTGAAAGGGTTTAAATAAGTCTTTCTTGCGCTCTAAACCAACGCTCTGGGAATTCATTATTTGCTGCGCACCTATAGTCGTTGTAAGAGCAAGGTACAAAAGTTTTGTTAGGAAGTTGCATCCACCACCTTGTTGTTCTTTTGCTTTTTTTGAAGCTCATTATTGTGTCTTCAATGGTGATGTGGTATTCTTCAAACTCATTATGATGGTCAATATCTTTTTCCAAACGTCTTATTCTAAAGCCATCTACAAAATACCAAATAGCTTGAGCTACTTGCATGGCTCCAATTTCGTTGGTGTCTTGGTCTTCTAGTAAATTGTAGAAGCCCAGTGATGAAAGTTGCGGTGCCATTCCAGCATAACGCACTAGTTGGCACAATTCGTCGGCAAATAGTCCGTTGGGAGAGGCATTAGGGTTAAAAGGTGCATCGCTAGCTCTGAGTACGTTCAGGTCTATCGTCATTAGGTTGGTGTCTCTAATAACGGGCTCCATTTCTTGTATTTGGCTTCTAACGTTTCCAAGTCTAAAGCAATCGAAGCGCAATCTGTCGAGTGTTTGAATCATTGCCGGATTGACGTAATAGCTTTGGAAAGCCAGATGGTTGTAATGTTTTATAAAGCTATTAGGGTCTGTAAATAAATTTAGAAAGTAAGAAACATCATCAATGGTTTCCTTTTCCTCTATATCCATGAGCATATCTACAGCTGTAATGGTAAGAAGTTCTTTAGCGGCTTTAAATGGCTGGTATTGTGCTATGGTCATATCTTGCGAACCGCCAATGAGCACTACTGTTTTTTTTAATTTATGTATTTCTGTCAGTACGGTAGCAAGTGCTTTTTCCGTATCGTTTGGCTTTGCGCCTTGAGCAATATTTCCGAGGTCAACTACTTTGATGTCTGTGTGCCAATCGTACATATTGTAAAGTGCCGCTCTTACCGTATCTGCCGCGTTTGACCATAATTTATTGCCAATGCTTCGTCTTCTTTCACCACATCCAAGTATAAAAATGTCTATCTCTGAAGGGTCAAAATCGTGTTGAGGGAAAACGGTGATACGTTTACCTATTTGATGAGGGTTAAAATCGTTAAGATTGACTGTGTTAAAGTAGTGTGATGGTTCGAAAAAATCTAATAAGTCTTTCATTGAGGCCGCTTAATAAAAAAAGGTGCAATTTATGATTATTGTGTAATAAAATGAGATTTTAGTGCTTGATTCCACAAAGCTGTTTTGGCATCTTTGTTTTCCAATAGAATGGGTGCATTTAAAGATTTTATCCAAGTTTTCGTATCAAATAAAAATTTGTAGTGCAGGGGTAATGTTATATTAAGTCCGAGTTCTTTTTCTATGTTTCCAAACAAAATAATTTCTTTGATTTGTTGGGATGCTCTAATGGTGTGCCACGGTACAAACGCTGTGCAAATTTGGTAGTCATTTGGACTTAATTGACAGGCCTTAGCCATGCTATTAATCATGTCTATCACTGCTGCTTGTGCATCTGTGCTTGCTACAAAAAAAAGAGTTCGAGTTTCAGGCAATATTTCAAGAGCACTTACTTTACTTAATTTGCCCTTAAATATAAGGTGATCAGTATATAAGGTGCTATTGAAATTATCGTTTAAATCACAATTGGTCATAAGTAACTTAAGAGTGTTTTGGCCTAAATTTTAGGAGCAAAAAGAAAAAAAATGTAACTTGCAGGGCAAATATAACGAAAACCTAAGTGTAATTGGGCTATACAACAGTATATTTCCAATGAAGTTTAGACGTAAAAATTTTTTTGTTTATGACAGATGTTAGCACTTCGGCCATTAAAATAGTGCCGGTTGAAAAGAGTAGATTTAAGCCTTACGAGAATGATAATTTATTGATGGGTAGAAACTTTACCGATCATATGTTGGTGTGTGATTATGAGAATGGCGCATGGAAAACTCCCGAGATAGTACCCTACGGAGATGTGAAAATTAGTCCAGCTATGGCCTCTTTACACTATGGTCAGGCTATTTTTGAGGGCGTAAAGGCTTATCGCCAGCCAGATGGTAGCGTAGCTGTTTTTCGTCCAGAGGCGAATTGGGCGCGTCTTAATGTTTCGGCAAAGCGCATGGATATGCCAGAATTGCCCAAAGAAATATTTTTAGATGGCTTAAAAAAACTACTTCAGTTAGATAGTCAATGGATACCTAATTTCCCCGAGACGTCGCTTTACATACGTCCGTTTATGTATTCTACTGATGCCTTTATAGGTGTAAGAACTTCTGAAAATTATAGGTTTTGTATTATTTGCAGTCCTGCAGGTAGGTATTATGCAAAGCCATTAAATATTTATGTTCAAGATCAATTTGTACGTGCGGTACCAGGTGGTATTGGATTTACAAAGGCTGCGGGCAATTATGGTGCTTCTATGTACCCAACGCATCAGGTAAAAGATATGGGGTATGACCAAATATTATGGACAGATGCATTTGAGCACAAGTATGTTCAAGAAATTGGCACAATGAATGTATTTTTCATTATAAATGGAAAAGCAATCACTCCCGATTTGAGCTCAGGTACCATCCTAGCTGGTATTACTAGAGATAGCATTATCACTTTGTTTAAGCAAAATGGTATTGCGGTAGAAGAGCGTCCAATTGATATTAATGAGCTTGTAGAGGCCTACAAAAATGGCCAGTTAGAAGAAGCATTTGGTTCGGGTACAGCAGCATCAATGAGTTATATCCAAAGTCTTACTTATAAGGGCGAAAAAATGACTCTAAAAGATGTTTCGGAATGGACTATTGCTCCAAAGATAAAAGCCCAGCTTGATGATATTCGTTATGGAAGGATAGCAGATACTAACAATTGGAGATTCCCTGTTTAAGCACTTCTGTTGCCTCTACACCATCACAATATTGGCATTATTTAGGGCTCGATATCAGGTTTTGGCAATAATATTTTTATTTAAACTAACCTAGCGACTTGCTGCTGTATACTTTTATATCGTGTGCAAGTCGCTTATGTATTCAGAAGTAGCTATTCAATATTTATTAGCAATGAAAGAAATTCACACTGCACAATACCTCATTAGTAGCCCAAGTGTCGATAAATGTCCACCAGCTACCCTGCCGGAATTTGCATTTATTGGTCGATCTAATGTAGGAAAGTCCTCATTAATCAATTTGCTTACGTCTCAAAACAGTTTAGCGAAAGTCTCTTCTAGTCCGGGAAAAACGCAAATGATTAATCATTTTGTAATAAATGGCGGTAAGGACGGTTTGCATCCAGACGCATGGTATTTGGTAGATTTGCCAGGGTATGGCTATGCCAAGCGCTCTCAAACGCAACGATCGGCGTGGAAGAAAATGATTCTCAATTATTTTGAAAAAAGAGAAAATCTATTCTTGGTTTTTTTATTAATTGATAGCCGTTTAGAACCACAAAAGAATGATTTAGAATTTATGGAGACACTTGGAGGCTTGGGAGTACCTTTTGCCTTGGTGTTTACGAAAGCAGATAAAAACACACAGTCGGTTACGGCCAAAAATGTAAAGAATTTTCTTGCCAAAATGAAGGAGCATTGGCAGTTTTTGCCCCAGCACTTTGTTACATCTACCGTTAAGCATTCGGGCAGAAAAGAAATCATAAGATATATCGGAGAGTTGATAGCTGCAGAAAAAGAAGCCGACGAAACGGAAGGTATTAGTTGAGGTTTTCAATCCATTCTACCTGCGCTATAGTAGGAAAAAGATAAGGAACCTGCGTACGCAATTCGATGCATCTATAGCGGGTGCGTCGTTTTTCTTTTATTTGATAGATTTTACCATTACTTGGGTACTTGAAGTAGGCATCTATTGGTAGTTCGTCTATAAAATGCAATAGTGTATCATTTCTATCATATTTAGCAAGCGTTTTATACAACAAAGGGTCGCCACACGTACTCGCTTTTATATTGTTCATATACTGCATTACTGCCTTAGCTATTTCACTTGGCAAGAGTTGTTGTTGAAGGAAGGGCAGCATTATCTTTTGAAAAGCTATTTTCCATTCTTTACCATGTGCCGCTACTTTGCCTTTGTATTGCACAAAGGTCTCTAAATGCGCCAATTCATGCAACAAGGTTATTAAAAAGCTATAAGGATTCAGCGTGCCATTGATGCTGATTTTATGGATTGGGCTTTGAGGTGTTGGATTTCGATAGTCGCCCAAAACCCTTTTTCTCTCTGCTTTTATAGTGAGTTGTATGGTGTATTTTTGAAAATAGGGTAGCACACCATGAAAAGTGTTGGGAGGCAAAAAACGCTCAAGACCATCAATGGGTGATGTTATAGGAGGCATACCAGGAGACGCGCTATTTGCCTGTTCTGGCTATTTTAGAAAGTAAAACAGTTTCTATAACCATATACGTAATGTAGGCACCACCAAAATAATATATGGTAGGTTTGTGTATAGTACCTTTATCCTGGCTCACAACGTATAATAACACAGCACCTATAATAACGAAAAACTTAAGCATTGTACTAGAAATTTTGGCTCTGTATGCATTGTTGCCATTGTTTTTTGTTAGACCCCTATAATTCATATTGAATGAGATGAAAAATACGGTAGCCAATAGCGCATTTGCGAGCGTTAATGCTATAAAGCCGAAGGCAGTATTGGATTGGTTTAAAAAATAGGCTACTCCTAATAAAACGATGAAGCAAACTAGTAGTAGAATAATAAAGTTTTTCATATTGTTACCTTAATAATGATTTGGAAACGTAAAAGTACAAAAAATAGCAGCCTAAATACTACAAAGATTGCTATTTATAATAAAATAATACTACCTTTGCATGCCGAAAGCTAGCTTATTTGTGTTACCTTCAAAAAAAATGTTTGGTAGGTATATATATAATAGTTACTTTTGCATTCCTTTTAAAAACATAATTTAATTTTTATATTAACATGGCAAATCATAAAGCTACTCGTAAATCTGCTCGTAAAAGTATAAAACGTCGTGATCACAATCGTTATTACGCTAAAACAACTCGTAATGCAATTCGTGCATTGTTAAAAGTGGGTGAGAAAAGTGAAGCAGGCGAGCAATTACCTAAAGTAATTTCTATGGTGGATAAGTTAGCGAAAAGAAATATCATTCACAAAAACAAAGCTAGCAACATCAAGTCTAAATTAACTAAAAAAATAAATGCATTAACTGCATAATTCCTACACGGGATACTGCATTAACGTTTTTTGATATCCTTTCTGCTTGAAAATTCAAGTGGAAAGGTTTTTTTTATAGCTAATGACTACCTTTGGCATTATTTTATAAATAATTGTATTTCCGCATGGATATAAAACAATTGATTCTAAACAGGCGCACTGTAAAGCCAAGTGCAATGAATGGTCAGAAATTGCCCGAATCGGTAGTGCTTTCTTGCTTGGAAGCCGCACGGTGGGCACCCACTCATGCGCGCACAGAGCCTTGGTTTTTTGAAGTGTTTGAGGGCGAAGCGCTCAAAAATTTTTGTTTGCAGCATGCAGCATTATATAAGGAGCATACACCCGAAGAACGATTTACAAACACTAAGTATCAAGGTCTTGTTTCTATTGCAGATACTATTTCGCATCTTATAGTCGCCATCATGAAGCGCACTCCAATGGCCAAGATACCTGTGTCTGAGGAATATGCAGCGGTAGCAGCGTCTATTCAAAATATCTTATTGGTAGCTCATCAACATGGTGCCGCAGCTATCTGGAATACTGGTGGTATGGTGCTAAGCCAAGCCATGAAGGAATATTTTGGTTTGCATGAAGAAGATGCAATACTGGGTTTTTTATACCTAGGTTATGCAGATACTCCTGCACCAGAGGGTAGCCGAAAAAAATCGTTGGAAACCGTGATGAAATGGCACCGATAAGTTTATTATTGAACAGTCAACTTTAGCGCTCATTTATGAATCAATTGGTAGCATTATTAAAAAAAGAATTCCTCATAGAGTGGCGACAAAAGCATACACTATGGGCGTCGCTTTTGTATATAGGCTGCACCGTATTCGTCATTTATATAATGGCAAAGCATCCCGAAACAAAAATATGGAATGCTCTTTTTTGGATTTCTCAGTTGTTTATTACCGTTAATACGGTGTCTAAATCCTTTTTGCAAGAGACGGTAGAAAGAAATAGATATTACTACACGCTTTTGGGACCAACGGTTTTTATTGTCTCCAAACTCATCTATAGTAGCATCCTTATGCTCGCAATGTCTATCATAACATTCATCTTGTTTTATGGTATGATTGAAATAGAAATGGTCTCTGGCTTGAAGTTTATTTTTGTAACCCTACTTGGCGCTCAAGGTCTATCTTTGCTTTTTACATTTTTGTCGGCTATAGCCGCACAAGCCAAGCAAAATGCATCCATGATGGCCATATTGGGCTTTCCGTTATGCATTCCCTTGTTGCTAATATTAGAAAAGTTGAGTTTTGCAACGCTATTTCCTATTGTTCAAGAAGGCTGGATGAGCTTGGTTGTGATTATGCTTTTAATGAATGCATTAATAGTTGCATTATCATTTGTACTTTTCCCATATTTATGGAAAGAATAGGCTATTCGTTAAATATATCATTACAGGCACTTGGGTATTGAAAAAACCGTTAAATTTCCGTTTTTATTTGATAAAAATAGAAGTATGAATATTTTTAGAACAGTTTTTTTGGGGATAATCATTTTGGGAAGTGTTATACCTGCTGCTCCTTCCTTTGCTCAGAAAAAAGGTAAGGGGGGCTTTACGCAAAGCCAACACAAGAAGGCGCTGAACAAACATTTAAAGGAAATAGAGCAAATGGCCAATAACAAACACTGCCAAGACCCAAATGAATTTGCTTATGCACCATTAGGTTCAAAACCCTGTGGTGGCCCAAAAACATATATCGTATATTCCAAAAAAATAGACACTAAGAATTTTCTTAATAAGCTATCGCAGTATAATATGGCCGAGGATAATTACAACAAACGTTGGGGTTTACAGTCGGATTGTGCTGTGGCTCCAGTACCTACATCTTTGATATGTGTGAATAACCGTCCCGTGCTTCAATATAACGAGGCTAAGACTGCTACTGAATAAGAATATTTGTTGTGCTGCTATCGGCTTTGCTTGGGTTTGAAGGCTTTTCGATCGCAGCTCTCTCCGTTTGTGCATTTATAATTTTCTCCAAGAAAGGTGTTGTTTCAAGTTCCAAAGTAGCTATGCTTATATCGTTGGCATTGGGGTTTTCTATTAATGCCCTCCAGGGTTTTCTTTCTCCCCAAGGATACGTTCCAAATACAATGGCCGGTGTACCTTTAGCCACGAGCGCACCATTTTTTAATATCCATTGATCGGCCCAGTCGTATAGCCATTTGGCATCTTCGGCAAGTAGGCGTATGCAAGAGTGTGAGGCTGGATAGCCAGGTAATTCGTATTGATGCCATCCTATGCCGCCGTAGTTGCTAATATTGAAATTCCATTTTAGTATCCATCTGTGGTTTACACTACTTCTGATTTCCTTGCCTTTCCAGTTTGCAAAATATAGGCCATTGGGCGTAGGGGTAGATTTTTTACCCATATTTGTAGGACCCCATTTTACGAGTTGACCATTCTCGTAGACCGCAAAGGCTTGTATTGCATAGGCAAAGTATACTATTTTGGGTATATCTTGCAGTATTGCTAGCTTCAAAGGGTAGGGGCTATAATGCTGTAAGCTATCAAACGATCTTGGAACGACAATGGTATCAATTCTGCTAAGGTGGTTTTTGTCGGCTCTATTCAAATATTCAATAACTTTTAATTGAGTGTCGTCAAATGTTTTTAGCAGTTTTTTAAGCGAGTCTGATTGGGCTATAGGCCAGGCTTCAAAAACCATAGTTTTGGCAGGAGCTTCTACATGCTCTTGTGTGATTGTATTTTGCTGCGAGGTGTCTGCGCTATTTTTATATAATAAGCTATCTGCAGCAGCTTGGGTAGTAGTGTGGCCAGCGCCTTCATTGCAAGAGTTGAGCATTAGTAAGGCTGCAGAAACTATAGTTACGAGTACAGGGTAAAACACCATTTTTTTTAAAGTAAATATTTAATATAAAACTATGGTAGCGTAAGCACCAATCAGGATTTCGTGTAGTTATTGAATGTGTGTTGCTTTCGGCGATAAGAGGTCTTGTATATACGCCCTCCTTTCCCCAAAAAATACCGTGGCAAATATATTATTTTTTTGAGTAATTGTTTTACCTATTTATTCTATTTCGCACTATTCTCAGCTATCTGCACAATGCCTTAGTGTAGCGACCTTTCAATGGTCTTTAGTATATGAGTTCGTTCTTTTTTATAAATCTTAACAGCATAATCATGCATAGCATTTAAGATAGCGGGGTCTTTAGTATCCATTTTTATACCATTAGGTTGCGTATACAAAACGGGAATATCTGATTTGTCGAAAAAAGCCTCCACTCTGTGGTATTGCTGTTTGTCTAGTATTTGCTTTACATAGTATGCGGTACTTTGCATATTGCCTTCTGTAAGTAAATCTGGAAGGTATTTTATCCATTGTATATTTCCCCAATTTCCATTTTTTACTACCGAGGCTTCTATTCTATTTTTATTGCTAGTGCCGGTGCTTAAGGATAGTAATTGTATATCACCGGTACTTACATTCAGGCCCTTTCTTACGCCATCTGGATACCTATAATGTTTTTCATCTTTCGACTTGCTGCTATTGAGTGCATATGCCAAAGCTGCCATGCTTGGGTTGTTGAGCGCTACACCACCGTCTATATATTTGCTTTTGTAGATTGGAAAATAGGTAGGTCCTGCCGAGGTCATCAAGGCTAAGTCTACTAATGAAAAGTCTTGATCTCTTATAAAGCTTGAGTGAATAACGATAGGTCTGTAATTTTTGTTGTCGTCATTGTCACTAGCAGGCGCAAGGTCGAACGTTGTAATCAGTAAGTCTTTGCCCTTTTTGCCGAAGGTAGGGTCTAGTTCTATATCTTTAAGGGTGGTATTGCCTAATAGCTTTTCCAGTATTTTTTTAAATTTGGTATTGCTATAGTTTGCTTTAAGATGTTCATCTAGCCCTTGTGCTCTATCTAGGAATTTTTCAAAGAATATTTCTTCCGATTTTTCAAGATATAAACTAACAAGGTCTGCTGTAGGTATGTTTGCAGCATAGGCAATACAAATGATGCCTCCTGTAGACGTGCCTGCGAGTACATCAAAAAGTTCTCTAGGATGTACTTTTATGTCTTGATACAAACAGTCTAGAATAGTAGCAGGGATGATACCTCTAGTGCCGCCACCATCAATTGCTAAAATTTTGGTTTTCATAGTGTGGTTATTTGGGTTTTGTTTTTAATAAAAAATATTAAGCAATGCGAAAATGTGTTGCACTCTATCTATTTCCTTTGATATAGGATGTGACGAGGTAGCAAAGTAGTTTTCCAATAGTGTTTTGTTGCATACCATCTTCTCTTACTTTAATGCCTTCGGGAAGATGTAAATAGCTGCAATGATGGTGCATACTTAAAATATAAAGTGCTTGGCAGGCTTGCTGTGCGCTAATGCCTACCGGAGTGAGGGCGCTAGATAGTGTGTGCTCAATAGCATCTAAATCTAACTCTACACCATAATGGTTATTGGCAATAAAGGCAATGCCTTGTTGTAATGCTTGCACCCAACTGTATTTTCCTTCCAAAAAAATATCTTCCCACCAAATAGGAAAGAATACAGAAGTGTCTTTAAGTTGTTTAATGATATAGTCGTTGTTGTACGACTGATGCAAGCCTACGAGTGCATATCTTTCCAGGTATTTGTCTTGTATAGCAAAGCTAAATCCATTGCCACTGTGCCTTTGCTCTGTGCTTCTGATATCTGCATGCGGATCTATATTTATACAATTGATGGGTTTTTGAAATTGCTTGCTTAATGCCTTTAAAAGAGGATATGCATTGTTGTGTCCTCCGCCAATAACAATTGGGTGCCAACCACGGCGCAATATCTCGCTTACTTGCAGATATACTTCCTCATCTAGAGCCTCGATAGTGGATGCCTGTTCTAAGCAGCCCATAAGTAGTAATTGATTGGACGGAAGAAACTCATTCACTTGCACATTGAGTAGGGCTACAAGAAAACTGTGCCAAGATGTTTCGGTGCCACCAATGCCCATATTAGCTTTGACGCCAACACTTTCTGATATGCCTAAAATGGCATATTTGATGGAGGATGCTTGGGGATGGGTGTCGTAGTCAGGGCTAAAGCACTGTATGCGTTCTCCTAACTTTGTTTCGCCACTACGTAGATTGACCCATTGTTGTAATATTTCGGGGGTGTAATGTACCATCATAAAACAATAGCCACACTTTTTTAATATAAAGTGTGGCTATAAATATATAAAAATATTACTTCAAAAATTACAATTAGTACTTAGGCGTAAAATTTATGTCAAAGCCCAAGCTCAGCATTACAAGGTTGACGTTGTAACCATCGTAAGGTTTTATAGCATTCCAGCCGGTAGGCGTTTGTATGGTTGTTTCGTAGTTTTGGTTCATAAAGTTGGTCGGGTAGTATTGTAGTTTAAGGTAAACGCCTGGGTTGAACCTAGCGCCTACAAAGAAGTAGGGTAGTACTTGCGCGGTTCTGTCGGAGAACCATTCCGGACCGGTTTTTGTTTTGTTATTCCTTTCTACAAATCCTTTTTCTTTATATAAAAACGGAAAATCAATTCCGCCACCTAGTATCAAATACGTTTTGTTGTTCTCGAGGTTGCCTATTTTAACACCGAACGGAATACCAAATGTATAAGAACGTCTAATGGCAGTTGAGTCTGGATTGTTATATTTTTCAATAAAGCCAATATTCTTGATATTTAAACCCGTATAAATACCAAAGTTGCGATTAAAGTCGTAATTTACATTGCCTCCTAAGTGCAAGAATAATGTGAAACGAGGCGTAGTCCACTTATTGTCTACTCTTTGATTGGACATGATAGAGGTAGTCAGTAAGTAACTATCAAAATTACTAGATAAATAAACTTTCCTTTTAGGTGTATTTTTTTCTTGAGCAAATGCGAGCGTGCTAGAGAAAAGTATGCCTACAATCAACAGATAAATGTTTTTTTTCATAAATAGCCAAGTTTTCAACAAAAGTATTATTTCAAGTCAATATTTCATAAAAAATAAATAAAATACTGCAATAATTTCAGGTTTTATAGAGTGGCACATTTATTGAACATTAAATAGATTCATCATTTTAGAGCAGGAAATGGCAATTTGTCCATTTCATAATATATATTTAACCATAATGGAAATAAAAATAAAGAAAATAATGAGTAATGAAATAGACACGGATATGGAATTTATGCCAATCGTGCCTATGGGAGAATTAGAATTGAATGAAGACGAAAAGAAATCTATTCCCGATGAATTGCCCGTGATAGCACTTAGAAACACGGTGTTGTTTCCAAACGTGATTTTACCCATAACGGTATCCAGAGATAAATCGATTCAAGCTTTAGATTATGCCAAGAAAAATGGTCAGTTTATTGCTGTCGTTGCACAAAAGGATGCACAAACCGAAGATCCGCAATCGAACGACATCTTTGACGAAGGCGTGGTAGCTAAGATTATTAGAAACATCAGCCTGCCCGACGGTAATACCACAATCCTCATCATGGGAAGAGCCAGAATGAAAATTGAGGAGATGACCCAAACCGAACCGTTTTTCAAAGCAAAGATTGCCTTGAACGACGATGTGTACCCTGCCAACGACGAACAGTTTAAGGCCATGATTAGCACGGTAAAGGACATGTCTGAGCGCATTATTAATTTGTCTCCCAACATTCCTATTGAGATGAGTATGATGCTTAAAAATATTGAGAATCACTCATTTTTAATACATTATGTGGCTACTAACCTCAATATAGCTTTGGCCGAAAAGCAACAGCTATTGGTAGAATCTGATGTAAAAACAAGGGTTTCGAACATTATTAAATACCTCAGTAAGGAGGTGCAGTTTGCCGAACTGAAAAATGAGATTACCAATAAAACAAAAGACGAACTAGACAAGCAACAGCGAGAGTACTTTTTGCAACAACAACTCAAAAGTATCAACGAAGAGTTAGGTACAGAAGGCAACGAGAAGGAAATAAGAGCGCTCGAAGAAAGAGCTGCGCTCAAAAAATGGTCGGAAGAAGTAGCAGAAACCTTCAAAAAAGGTATAGAGAAATTAAGAAGAACCCATCCTCATGCGCACGATTATTCTGTCACCTACAATCATTTAGAGTTACTGCTCGATTTGCCATGGAATGAGTATTCTGAAGATACCTACGATTTAAAGAAATCTTTGCAAATACTCAATAACGACCATTATGGTATGGAGAAGATTAAAGATAGAATCTTAGAATATCTAGCGGTGTTGCAACTCAAAGGCGATATGAAATCTCCAATTCTTTGCTTTGTAGGCCCTCCAGGTGTAGGTAAGACATCGCTTGCACACAGTATTGCTAAAGCTATCAATAGGAAATTTGCACGTTTGAGCTTGGGTGGATTGCACGATGAAAGCGAACTCCGTGGACATAGAAAAACCTATATAGGCGCGATGCCAGGCAGAATTATTCAAGCGTTAAAGAAGGTGCAAACCTCCAACCCCGTTATCATCCTAGATGAAATAGAAAAAATGGGCAAAGACTTTAGAGGCGACCCTAGTGCAGCACTCTTGGAAGTGTTGGATCCGGAGCAGAATAATAAATTTTACGATAACTATGTAGAACAAGAATTTGATTTAAGTAGAGTGCTTTTTATAGCTACTGCCAATAGCCTTAGCGATATACAGCCTGCATTAAGGGATAGATTAGAAATAATACAGCTTTCGGGTTATAGCCTTGAAGAGAAAATAGAAATAGCCAAAAAGCACTTGATACCTAAGCAAAAAGAAGCACATGGATTGAAGGATTATAACTTCAAATTTTCAGCAAAAGCGCTTCCTAAACTCATTTCAGATTATACCAGAGAGTCGGGAGTGCGTGAGCTAGACAGAAAAATAGCATCTGTTTTTAGGTATTTAGCCAAAGAAATAGTTATGGGCCAAACCGTATATGAGGATATCGAAACCGAAACGGTTGAAGCTGCTTTGGGTAAGGCTATATATACAAATGAGCTTTATAACAAAGAAAAACCCGCAGGTGTAGCCGTTGGTTTAGCATGGACTTCTGTTGGTGGCGAAATTCTTTTTATAGAAGCCATATCCAGTGCAGGCAAAGGCCAGCTAACACTAACAGGCAATCTAGGTAATGTCATGAAGGAATCTGCCACTACGGCACTTTCTTACCTTAAAGCCCATGCTGCTACATTCAATATTGCCGAAGACCTGATAAATAACAGTAGCTTGCATATACACGTGCCCGAAGGTGCTGTGCCTAAAGATGGACCAAGCGCAGGTATAACAATGGTGAGCGCTATGGCTTCTTGTTTTACCGGTAAAAAAATAAAACCCTACTTGGCCATGTCGGGTGAAATAACGCTTAGAGGCGATGTGCTGCCTGTAGGTGGCATAAAGGAGAAACTATTAGCAGCAAAAAGAGCTGGTATGAAAGAAATCATCTTGTGTTATTTGAACAGTAAAGATGTGTCAGAAATTCCGCAACGCTATATTAAAGGCCTCAAAATACACTATGTACAAACAATTGCCGAAGTGCTACAAATAGCATTGACCAAAAAGTAAGTCAGCTTTGTGGCTTAGACACTCAATCGAAATCAAATAAAGTACAATAGTTTCGAAGGGTATAGAAAAGCAAGATTCTTTTATGTTTTTTTAAGAAAGGAAAAAGGGATAAAATGGTACTTTAGGTCTTAAAAAAAAGCACATACGTTATTTGGGATAAACGCAAGAAGCCTAGAAAAGAATTATCCTACAACACAATGCCCTCCTGATAAATCAAGGAGGGCATTGTGGTATTTGAAAATGGCGCTACAAATGTATTTTACGAGCAATAAGGCAATATAAAACTATTGGTAATACTCAGTAAAAAAATAATAAACGTAAATAATGTATGAGCAAATATAGGATACCATAAGTTGCCCGACCAGTAGTAAAGATAACCAAATAAGGCTCCCAGCAGCATACGGGGAAAAAAGCCATAAAACTGCAAATGAATAGCACTAAATATTATAGCAGCTACCCAA
>CAYSCJ010000033.1:0-30150 GCA_964429515.1 uncultured Taibaiella sp. | reverse complement strand
ATTAGCCGAGAGCTCCGCTCTTTTGCCAAACTGCTTGTTACCTGCTGGCTGTCTTTTATCGCACTTATTTTTATTTTGAAGCTTAGAAAATTTAGAAAATAATTTTTAGAAGGATAGGGAATTAAGGCTCTTTGGCAAGGTTAGCTTTGTGAGTCTTGACAATGTGCCTTAATTCATAGGGTGGTAAAACGGTATTTTCATTCTCTATAACTACCTATATATAGTATCTACATCAACTATAGATTTATTACTAGGGGGAGGGGGGAAACTATGACCATTCACTGAATAACCACTAGCACCGTAATATCTACACGGAATTTCAAAACGCCCTGTTGGATCACTATAGCCCTCTCCTGCAATTATATCTATATCACAACCTCCACGCCAAGAATTTTTTGTTCTGAAATTTACAGTTAAACTTCCTGTTATCGGAGTGCTATCTTGTATGTTGATAAGATAACCGTGTACTTCAAAATTTCTTGTTGCTTCAGGGGCGCAGTCTTTTTTACAACTCCAAATAAGAGTGCCAATAAGGAATATGAGTAATATATTTTGCATAATACATATTATATTAAATTAATAATATGCCACTACCTTTTTATGGATAGGGTAAGTGGTTAGGATGGTTCACACAATAACAAACCAGCAGACCTAGGTGTCTATTTTTGGCTTATAGAAGGTCAGCAAAGATATGATTACACTAAAAGGAGATGTTACGCAAATTAGGTATTTCCGCCCTTATAAAATAATTATTCTTCACTTCATTACAAGTATTTATTGTGGTGCTAATAGGAAATAGTTTTTCAAAAACAGTATAGCACATAAGCATTAGTTTGTAAAAGTATATATTTTGTCTTTAGTAGATAGGGGTATAATGTATATAATAAACTAATTTTGTACAGTAATAATCACATAATTATGACCCCACGCACAATAAATGCTATAAAAGCCTTACCTTATTATCATAAAAAAATAGGATTAGTTAAGGCGCTATCATTAACGTCAAAATTTTTATCTGGAAACTATAGCATCATAAAACAAGAAGGTTTTTCTATACATCCAATCTATTTAAGAGCAGGAACATCAGATGATTTAATCTTTCATAACATCTTTGCATTTGAGGAGTACTTGTTGAAATATGTACACTTTAGTCCGCAAACTATTATAGATTGTGGAGCCAATATTGGGTTGTTTAGTGTTTATATGAAAAATAAATATCCTCACTCAAAGATAATAGCGGTAGAACCTGACGCTGACAATTTCAAAATGTTAACTAAAAATACAGAGAAATTTGCAGGCGTGAAATTATATAATAATGGCATTTGGAGTAGCGCAAGCAAGCTAAAGGTCTATGATAAATTTGAAGGCGGAAAATGGGCATTAGTAGTAGAGCCGATCAAAGAAGATATAGTCCCGAAAGATGTTTTGGTAATTGAAAGTGTGTCTATAAGTCAGATTTTTGAAGAGAATAATATAGAAGTACTTGATATTTTAAAAATAGATATTGAGACATCAGAAAAAGAGATATTTAGCAAAAGTTTTGAGAGTTGGATAGGAAAAGTAAAGGTATTTGTGATTGAGTTTCATGATTGGTTAGAAAAGGGGACTGCTAGTCCTTTTTTTAAAGCTATTACTAAAAATATAGAAGAATTTAGCTTTTATATAAGAGGTGAAAATGTTATTATAGTGAATGAAGCGTTAATGTAAGTGTGATTTTTTTATATTTTTTTAGGATGTAAATAAATAAGTCGTACCTTTGCACCTCAATTTTTACTTTCTCTTATTTATAGATATATTTAAGAGCAATGGGAGAGGAAAATTGTTTATTCTCGTTAATACCAAAAAATTTTAAGCAAATGGCTAAAGAAATTTCGGGCTATGTAAAGCTCCAATGTAAAGGTGGTCAAGCCAATCCAGCACCACCAATTGGTCCGGCGTTAGGTTCTAAAGGTGTAAACATCATGGAATTCTGTAAGCAGTTTAATGCACGCACACAGGACAAGCAAGGTAAAGTATTACCAGTTTTAATCACTGTATATAGTGACAAATCTTTTGACTTCGTTATTAAAACACCTCCGGCAGCAGTACAGTTGATGGAGTTATCTAAAGTGAAAAGCGGTTCTAAAGAGCCTAATCGTATCAAAGTAGGTAAAGTAAGTTGGTCACAAGTAGAAGATATTGCTAAAGATAAAATGGCAGATCTTAACTGTTTCACCCTTGAAAGTGCTATGAGAATGGTAGCTGGTACTGCGCGCAGTATGGGTATTACCGTTGAAGGTGCAGCTCCTTGGGAGAACTAATTTTTCTAATCTATTAATTCATTAGAATTAAAAACTTTGTTACAATGGCAAAAATCACTAAAAATAGAAAAGCTGCCGAAGCTAAAATCGATAAAAATAAGTTATACACATTGACTGAGGCTGCTCAGTTAGTTAAGGAAGTTAACTGTACTAAGTTTGATGCATCTGTTGATGTGCACGTTCGTTTGGGTGTAGATCCAAAGAAAGCCGATCAAGCTTTACGTGGTACAGTATCTTTGCCTCATGGTACCGGTAAAACTAAAACCGTATTGGTTTTATGTACACCCGATAAAGAAGCAGAAGCTAAAGCAGCTGGTGCCGACTATGTAGGTTTGGACGAATTTGTTACTAAAATAGATCAAGGTTGGACTGACGTTGATGTTATCATCGCTACGCCATCTGTGATGCCTAAAATAGGCCGTTTAGGTAAAGTGTTAGGTCCTCGTAACTTAATGCCAAACCCTAAAACTGGTACTGTAACTAACGATGTGGCTTCAGCAGTTACAGACGTTAAAGGCGGTAAAATAGCGTTTAAAGTAGACAAAGCAGGTATCATCCACGCATCTATTGGTCGTGTTTCATTTGAGCCTACTAAAATAGTAGAAAACGCTCAGGAATTGATCAACACCCTTCTACGTATGAAGCCAGCTACCGCTAAAGGTACTTACGTAAAAGGCGTAAGCTTAGCTTCTACTATGAGCCCTGGTATCGTTATAGACACTAAATCTGTTACTAACTAATACTGCGCTTAAAGAAGGTAACTACTTTAAATAACATTTATCATAACGCCTTTAGGCATTTAAATAATTTTTTACAATGAATACTGCTCAAAAACAAGAAGCTATCGAGCTTTTAAAAGAGAAGTTCTCACAATACAGCAATTTTTATGTAACGAACACTGAGTCTTTGACTGTAGCTCAAATCAGTGATTTACGTCGCGCTTGTTTTGAAAAGAACGTAGAGATGAAAGTATCTAAAAATACTTTGATCAAAAAAGCACTAGAAAGCTTAAATAACGATTTGTACACCGGCATCTACGATTCTTTGCATGGTGTTACAGCTTTAATGTTCTCAGATGTCCCTAAAGACCCTGCGGTTATTATCTCTTCCTTCCGTGATGCTTCTAAAGGCGCTAAACCAGAATTAAAAGCTGCGTTGATAGGTGAAGATATTTATACAGGTGATAGCTCTTTGGCTACCTTGAAAAGCATCAAAACTAAAAACGAACTTATTGGCGAAGTTATCAGCTTGTTGCAATCTCCAATCAGCCGTATCATCTCTGCTTTGGAAAACAAAGAGAATGCTACTGGTGCTGCTGCCGAAGAAGCACCTGCTGCTACTGCATCAACTGATGAAGCTCCAGCCGCTGAGTAAACACATATTACCGCTATGCATCCACCTCCCCCCAAAAAAGGGTAGGCTTGTGTAGCCACTAGTTCAAAATGCTTCCAACATTTATATATTTTTAAAACATTCAAAATCTTATAACAATGGCAGATATTAAAGTTTTAGCCGAATCATTAGTAAACTTAACAGTTAAAGAAGTTCAAGAATTAGCTGATTTCTTAAAAGCTGAGTATGGTATCGAACCAGCAGCAGTAGCAGTAGCAGCAGCTCCAGGCGCTGGCGCAGCAGCAGTTGAAGAAAAAACATCTTTTGATGTAATCTTAAAATCTGCAGGTGCTTCTAAATTAAACGTAGTTAAAGTTGTTAAAGACTTAGCTGGTTTAGGTTTGAAAGAAGCTAAAGAATTAGTTGATAGCGCTCCTGCTAAAATCAAAGAAGGTGTAGATAAAGCTACAGCTGAAGATTTAAAAGCTAAATTGACTGAAGCTGGTGCTGAAGTTGAAATCGCTTAATTATAATTAGCCTTTTCATGATAGCACAAGCTATCGAGCTATATCAAAAAAAAGATCAATGATTTTTTTCATTGGTCTTTTTTATTGATTTAATGCCATAAAAAAAGCGCAAGACATACGTCTTACGCTTATATATAATTGGGGGTTAGTACACAGGTTTATTGAAATAAGGAGTTGGGTTTTTCAATAGCATTAATACTGCTAAATTGATTTTTTTCCTCAGGCATAGCATCTATAGCCGGTACTGGCATTACTATTTCTGTCGCCGCTATTTCTCTTAAAGCTGGCAATTCGCTAGGCGAATTAATGCCTAAATAGTTAAGCAAATTCTCAGATGTTCCATACAGTAAAGGCTTGCCAATCGCATTTTCATTTCTGCCCGTAATTTGAATAAGCTCCTTTTCGAGTAGTTTTTGAATACTGTAATCGCAGCTAACACCTCGAATATACTCTATATCTGACTTGGTAATAGGTTGTTTGTAACTTATAATCGCTAAAGTTTCCATCGCCGAAGCAGATAACTTTTTAATGTGCTTCTCTTGGTTTAGTTGTATGATGGTATCGTTATACTGCTTTTTGGTTAAAAATAGATAACCACCACCTACTTGTTTAAGCTCAAATGGAAAATGCTCAGTAGCATATTTTTCATCTATTGCAGCAATAATATTTTCTGCTTGCTCTGGAGTTACGATCACTTCAAAAACATTTCCTAAATACTCACAAATACTACTAATACTTAGTGGTTTTTCGCTTGCAAATATTAGCGCTTCGGTATGTAAGATAGATTCGTGTAACTGCATTGCCTTTTGTATTATATCTTTTGCGAAAATAAACATTCCATTCTTAAACCTTTAAAAAAGTAATACACAGGTGTGGAAAAGATTATTTTGAGGTATCAACTAAAAGCGTGCAAACTCTAATTTGTTGTAATTGTAAAAGGAAAAAAGCAAGTTTATGTGTTTGGTAATAAGGTATTTTGTAATTTTGCACACAAATTGAAATAATGATACATACTGATATTGCAATAATAGGCGCCGGCCCAGTCGCATTGTTTGCCGTTTTTGAAGCCGGGCTTCTTAAAATGCGTTGCCATCTCATAGATTACTTACCACAAGTAGGTGGGCAGCTTTCCGAAATCTATCCTAAAAAACCAATATACGATATACCTGGCTTTCCTTCTATTTTGGCTCAAGACTTGATAGACAATTTGATGGAACAAGCCGCTCCGTTTAAGCCTACTTTTACCTTAGGCGAAAGAGTCGAAGAAGTAGAAAAGCGTGGCGACGCAGACTTTAGATTGGTAACGAATCTTGGTACTGAAATATTCTGTAAGGCGGTGGTGATAGCTGGTGGACTTGGCGTTTTTGAACCCAGAAAACCTGCAGTAGCCGATTTGGAAAAATTTGAAAATGGTAAAGGTGTCAATTATATGATACTAGACCCCGAAGTTTATAGAGGAAAAAGAATGGTTTTGGCCGGCGGTGGCGACTCTGCGCTAGACTGGACAATCTTCTTGGCCGATATTGCCTCAGAGCTCACATTGGTACACAGAAGCGAAAGCTTCCGCGGTGCACCCGACTCTGTAAATAAAGTAATGAAACTTGCCGAAGAAGGTAAGATAAAACTTATCCTCAATACCAATTTAAGCTCGGTTGCTGGTGCCGACCACCTAGAATCGGTTGTGATGGAGAATAGCAAAACCAAAGAAGTAATTACGATTGATACCGATTACCTTATTCCATTGTTTGGCCTTAGCCCTAAATTAGGCCCCATCGAAAAGTGGAACTTGCAAATAGATAAGAATGCAATCGTGGTAAATACAGACGACTACTCAACCAATGTAGAAGGCATCTGGGCGATTGGTGATATCAATACCTATAAAAACAAATTGAAACTCATATTGTGTGGTTTCCACGAAGCTTCTTTGATGAGTCACAGTGTTTATAAATATATCAATCCGGGTGTTAAATATACCATGAAGTATACAACCGTGAATGGCGTAAATGAATTCTAAAGTATACCCAAAATATTAGCGTATAGTATGGAAAATATGATTCGGATAAATGTTAGGCACAAAGATGGTACCATTCATCAAATTGAAGGGCCTACAGATATGGGCCTTAGCCTAATGGAGCTCCTTAAAGCCATGGAGTATGATGTACTGGCTACTTGCGGTGGCATGGCTCTTTGTGCTACCTGCTGTGTAGATGTTTTGGAAGGCGAAGACCAACTTCCTATTATGAATGATGATGAGTACGCAATGATAGATACCTTGCCCGATGCGCTTCATAATTCTAGATTGGCCTGCCAGCTTAAACTCAACAACGATATGGACGGAATTACCATACAGTTGCATCACGAAAACTTGTAGTTCACCCACCAATGTATCGTATAAAATTAAGCAGTCATTTGCCTCGTATAAAGGGGAATGACTGCTTTTTTAGAAAGAATTATCTGCTCCCAGATATTCTTAGGCGTGGCTATTGTTTTCGTAATACACTCTGGCTCTCTCTTCTTTGTAAGCATTCCAATCAAAGCGGTTTAAAAACGAAATAGCTGCTTCTACACCTTTCAAAAATAGAGCGCGCTTGTTCTTTTCACTCATCGCAAAATCCAGCCAATTTGCCTCCGTTTCATTAGTATTAATATCTGAAATGGCATATCGCTCATAAAAGTTATTCTTCGTTAAAAAGTCTTTGTCATAATGCGTTTTTAAAGTGCCTATTATTTTACCAGCAAACTGGGCAAAATTATAGTCGAGGCTTGGTTTTGTTATTTTTACATCATTAATACGTAGCCCCATTACAGGTAAACGCGGTATGATAATCTTGTCGTTATGAAAGATACTGATTGGGAAATTAGATATAGAGCCTCCATCTATTAAGATGCCTTTTTGAGGTATTTGCGCTGTCGATATGAATATGCTTTTCCATGCATTCTGGATATTTGGATGCGTGGCATCTATGGGTAGTAATAATGGCTCAAAAAATATGGGTATCGCCATAGACGCTCTTACGTATAGCGCAGGGTGTACGGTATCGGTTTCCGACCAATATAGCCCAGCATGCATAGGAAACTCAATTTTTCTTTGCGACTCCACATCCACTGTCACAAAGGTATAGTCGGCTCGCAGGTTCTTAAATTTTACCCGCTCCTCAAGCAAGGAGTAATTCTTATTATATTGCGCATTGAATTTTTGGATAATGTCAATATTATTGGGCGTTTCACGTAAATAAAATTTATAGGCAGCTTGCGAGCCTTGAGTACCCGAAGCATGCGGCATAAATACCTCACCGGTGGTATCATCAATGCTGAATTTGGCCCTCTCATCCAAGTCTTTTTTAGTTTGAATATCGTCTAATTGCATTAGGAATTCTGTAAAAACTTTTCCAGGATTAATGCCATAATTGGATTTTTTGAATCGATATAAAAGATAAAGGATGAGCAAGGTAAGTAATGCAAATAAGCCCAAACTTACCGAATATAAAATGGTGAAAAACGAATACCACAAGCTTATAATGGGCAGCAAAAGTACAAGTGTAAAGGATGCCAGATACGTAATGACGAGCTTAGATATCCATCCATCTTTAGAAATAATACTTTTAATAAAAAACTTTGCTATTTTGGCGCCGTCCACGAACGAAAACATATCCATCTCCGAGAGGATTTTAAATAGCCTAGGTGTTACAGCTTCGTTTTTGGATTTTGCAAGGGCAGCCATAAAGTAGGTATTGATAGCGCCAGCACTCGTGCCCGCTAGCTTTAAAAATCTAATACCCAAGTATTCCATTACAAACGTGAAGCCTACTAGGCAAATGCCCAGCGTTCCGCCTCCTTCTTGCACCAGCTGCACGTATTGCAGCATGTTGTTTTTTTCGTCTAGTGTGTATAAGTCAGAATAATGCTTATTCTGATTCTTAAGCTGTTCTATGTCCGAAAGCATTGTTGCCCCTTCGGAGTCTTTTTTTAAGTAGCGGATTATTTCAGAAAATTCTTCCATGGTTTTGTGGAAATGTGGTTGTGGTGAAATAAAATTGGTTTACACGTATTTGCAATACAGCTCATTAAAAACGTAAGTGCTATTGGCTATCAGGTCGGCTTCTTTATCTCGCCTAATTCTAAGTCCTTTCATATTGGGCCACAGACGTTTCATGTTTCTTATTTCTGCAGCCATTTGTGTTAGGTTTTTTTGAGCAATAAGTGTTTTTAAATGCAACATCTCTGTTCGTGTGCTACCTGTGAGTTTGCTGCCTCTATTATAAATTAATGAAAGAATAGCACCT
Source organism: uncultured Taibaiella sp. (assembly GCA_964429515.1). Classification (GTDB taxonomy): domain Bacteria; phylum Bacteroidota; class Bacteroidia; order Chitinophagales; family Chitinophagaceae; genus MKSF01. The sequence goes on along the minus strand of CAYSCJ010000033.1, from coordinate 21,708 downwards.
TGTGCATCTGGAGGTAATAACTCAATGCCAGGATAGGTGGCTCGTGTCAATTTTGCATAAACAGGCATGGATGCATTGTAAAAGACATCAATTGCGGCGTCCCAAGGTATAGCAATTTTTTTTATTGTGGAATTGAGTGCTTGTTGGGCGCTAGTTCCAGTTTTCCCAATCGCATTTTTAAATTTTTGAAGTGTTTCGGCATGGAGGTAAGGTGCCCATAGCTCTTGAAATGCCTTCCATGTAGTATGCCCAAGGTCGAATCCAATACCAATCGTGATACCGCTTGCGCCACCGGGCCAAATAGGGTATTGATAAGCATCGAGATATGCTTGCTTTGATGATATTTCGCTGGTGACAATTAAATCTAATGCTGCCAACGATACCATAAGGCTTGCATGGGGTGGTATAATGGGCGCCTTTTGGCTAAATAATAAAGCCTCAATCCTATTAGTAGATAGGTTGCCTAAGATGCCATCTACATCGGTGCCGGTAAATTCAAGTTTAACTTGAATTCGTTTGAACGCCAAGGTGTCAAGTATGGTGGAGTAGGGTCGGAGTTCCAAAAGCCGCTCTAAGGCATTTATAGTTACTAGGTCATACCTCCCAGTTGCTGGAACTCTGAGTTTGTCCTGAATTTTTTGTATTCTGGCTGTCAGTGTATTCATGTTATGCGGTTTTTACGGTTTGGTGTTGTAAACAATGCATAGGATGCGCCTAGTTAAAGACTGTTGAGGGCAAATTTTAGATAAAATAGCCATGATCATTTTATATGCTCATTCATTAACAGTTATAAAAATAGTTAAAAAAAACATATACAATATAGTAATTATTGAAAAATATTTTATTTGTCTTGTTGTCTATTTTAAGTTTGTCTTTATTGAATGGCGATAGTGCCCTTGATTGGCAGGAAGGAGTGCCAATAGGTGGGTAATACTAGTAATGTAGTGTATGCTGTTTTTATTTTTTTTGAAAAAAAAGAATAAAGTAACAGCTTAGGGTACATAGCCAAAGCAATTGGCTGATGGGCTAAAAAAAACCTTAATGCGGAAGCAATAAGGTATTTTTATGGTTTCGAGTAAGTTAAGGAATCGTTTAATAATTATCTTGGAAGGCCCTTCTTCGGGTGAGTTTAAGGTCTTGCAGTACAGCAGCCTTTACTTGTAGCGTGAAGTAGAAACTACGCATTTGTCCAAAAGGTACCATATTTAAGCTCATTTGCCAGCAGTGCAGGTCTCTAACGATATTTACTTGGGTATACCCTAAATTGATGCGTTGCATATTTGTAAAATCTACCCCACTCGTTACATTGAACTTCCATCTTTCTGTAAGGTTAAAGCCACCGGTGAAAGTCAGGTTGGGAGAGAATATAAAGGAATCTGCAGCTACATCACTTAGCCTACGTAGTACTCTAATGCCGCCATTTATGCTCAGGTTCCATGGAATATTAAAGTCGTAATAATCATCATAGCCACCGTTTTTCATTAGGTTTTTATAGGTTTCGTTATCTTGGTCATTCCCTAAGTTGGTAGAATCTTTAGCGGTGCCCCTATCTTTGTTGGCTCCTTCAAAAGCGATACCCATGGTTAGGCCAGCATTCATCAGCTTTGCTAATTTACCTTCTGTGCTCCATAGATAATTTCTGGTGCGGCGTATACCTTCATATTCATAGGGTGTAAATACGGCATTTCCGGCAATGTTGAGTTTTTGAAAAAGTGTTGTTCTAAACGTCATTGCAATATCAGAAAGCTTATTGGTGTCTGCTATTAGGTTGTATCTTCCGTCTATTGAAAAGCCATCAATGAGGCTTAGTATGTCTTTGTCTGTACTAGCAACGGTAGTGTCTTTGTTTCTGCGTTTGGCTTGTAGGGTATTATTTAGTCCAAATACAATTTCACCTCTTTCCTGGAAGTTGCTGGGGCCGCCTACCGGTGAGCCCGTATAGGGCGAGTAAAAGTTTACTCTACCGAAGCTGTCTACGGTGCTGTACATATAGTCGAAAGGGTCGCGAGCAAAGCTAGGTTTATAGCTCAGTCCAATTCTGGGCATTAATACGTGGCGTATTGCTTTCAAGGGGCCTTTCTTAAAATTGAACATACCATAAATCCTCGTATTCAGATTCATGTCTACATTAAATTCTCTTGCTGTGAAGAAGCCCATATTGGTGGTAGTGTCCAGGCTAGGGGTATTGTATTGGATAAATTGTTGTTTGGTGTTCCAGTATTCTGTGTAGGGAATGGCAAAATTGAGCGTAAAGTATTTAAATATACTATAGTCGGCTCTGGCGTTCAAGCTCTGCCTAATACCATTATTCATGTATCTCGAATAGTCTTCTGTTACTACTCTGTTTATAAGCGAATCATAGAAATCAAATCGGTTGATAACCGATATATCATACGAGAGCGTCAGTTTTTCATACCATCTAGGTGTGCCTACGGCATTTTTGCGCTGTAAGGGTGTAAGCTGCCCTAAGTTGAAATTGATTTCGGGGAGCGTTACCCTCACGGTTCTGTCCAAGGTGTTTTGTCCGTGACGAAAAGCAGCACTAAAGGAATAGGGTTTGCCTACCCAGGTTTTGCTGTAGGATATGGAAGATGAATACTGATTGTTCAGCACGGTACTTGCATTCATGCCATTTATAAGGTTGTAATTGCTGGTACCCACATCTACTGTAGCCGAGAAGGTGGTACCCGGCCGTGATTTTGGGTCCATTTGATGGTTCCACATGATTTTAAAGTCATTGGCTTCTTGCCTCGATAGTTCAAACTCTTCACCCCATTGTGTTTTTGAGTAATTGATATTGAAATTACCGGTGTATTTATATCTTTTGGCATATTGTGTTTGCGTAAAAACGCCCCAGCTACCACCAGAGAAAATGTCCATTTGCACGAGGCTATTGACGTGAGGGTTTATCATAAAGAAGTAGCCGCCTCTTTGCAGCCCCAGACCTCTATTGGCCTCCATAGTGTAGGATGGTAGTATAAAGCCCGATTTTTGGCCCTTTGATGCAGGGAATACTCCAAATGGCAAAAATAAAGGTGTCGGTATTTCTTGTATTTCAAAGTTGGCCGGCCCCGATGCTATCATTTTATTGGGTATCACTTTTATTCTGTTGGCGCGTATGCCAAAGTGTGGGTGGTCTGGGATATTACAAGTAGTGTAAACGTTTTTCCAACCAGAAATCGTTTCATCTGCATTGCGTTTTACTTGTTGGCTTCTAATAAAACCTTCGCCATATTGCATTCTAGCATTTCTTACTACTGCACGTTTGCTATCAAAATTATATCTTAGGGTATCAAAATCAAATTTTTCTTCTTTTTGCTCAAAGCTTTGTTTCGATATACGAATGTCTGCCGTATCGTAGGCTGGATAGGCTATGACTTCTTTTGTGTTATTGTCAAATTTTATATGTCCGGAGCTAAGCTTAAGGTCGTCGTAGTCTATAGTAGCATTACCGTGTAAATAAATGGTTTTTGTTTTTGCATCTATTAAGGTAGAATCGTTAGCAAAAGATTTTACGGTGGAAGGCATTGCATCTTTGGATATCTTAATGCCCCATTTGGCTTCTAATTCGGGAATGCTATTGCCTGTGTTAAGGCTAATACTGTCTTTTTGTGTGGTGTCTGAAGTAGGCGCATCATTAGTAAGAGCAACTTGAGCCATTGCCGTGAATGTATTGATGCATATAATGCAGCAGACAATCACTACTCTAAAAATAAATGTGGTAAAATTACGAACCATTGACTAGCCTCTATTTGTAATATTTCTTTCCCTCGAAATTTGCGTTAGCAAAAATACACATTGTTTATTTGCTTAAATAATAATTTTTGAAGTCAAATTCCCATAAAACGCTTTATTTTGCATTTTTGCTAATGACAATAACGTTAAATTTAAATATAGTATTTTAAATATCGCTGCAATTTATACGTTATTTAAGATGATAAGTATAGCGTAAACAACGATTAACTATGAGTTATTCAAACAAGTATCTTGGCTTTTTGTGTGTCGTATTAATAGGTTTGGTGTTTGGTAGTGTTACTGCTGCCGCACAAGCTCCCAAAAAAGGCTTGAGAAAAGTAGTCATTGATGCAGGTCATGGTGGCCGCGACCCTGGAGCACCCAAGTATCTTTTGTCCAAAAATGAAAAAGATATCGCTTTAGATGTAGCCTTAAAGTTGGGTAAGCTCATAAACGATAGCTTGAAAGATGTGGGAGTGGTATATACCCGTAAGACAGATTTTTATCCTGAATTAAAAGAACGTCATGCCATTGCTAATAATGCCAATGCCGATTTGTTCATTTCTATACACGTAAACGCCACTGCGGGCACGCGTACCAAAGTTCAAAAAGGTTTTAAATACGTAGGAAAGGGTAGTAAAAGACGCAAAGTGCCGGTATATGCCACCGTAGTGAATCGAGAAACCCAAGCTACTGGTACAGAAACCTATGTATTAGGATTACACCGAAATTCACAGAAAGAAAAGGCCATCGAGGAGTTTGGGGATAATGTGACCGAAGAGCCCGGTATGCTGGACGAAAACGACCCTATGACGCAAATTATTGTTGCCCAATACTCCAAAGCCTTTTTAAACAAAAGCGTCAATTTTGCCGATAAGGTAGAAAGGAATTTTGTGGCAATGACAGGCAGAAAAAGTGCAGGCGTTAAACAAAAAGGTTTAGAAGTATTAGCAGGTAGTGCTATGCCCGGCGTATTAATAGAGTTAGGGTTTATCAATAATGTCAATGACGAAATTTATATGAACTCTGAAAGTGGTCAAAACGAGCTAGCTTATGCTATTTTTAAAGCTATTAGAGAATACAAGCATGAGCTTAGTAGGCAATAAACGCCACGAGTCTATTTGGCTTAAAGAAAGAAAGAGCGCAGATTGTTTAGTCTGCGCTCTTTGTATGCTATAAAGGCTTCAATTTAGCTTTTATTGCAACAATTTTTTTGGCATTGTGCCTTTTTATTCATTTCCATCTTTTGTATGCGCATGTTGCGTTGCGGGGTGCTCATTTCGTGTTGTCTGCTGCCCTTATATTTTCTGTAGTGGCCATTTGGATATTGTGCTTTAGTATGGCGCGGTGTTACGCTAGCCTTGGCAAACTGCTCTTTTGTAAGGATAGTGCGCATTTCTTGCCTATTATCTCTTCTTATTTCCCTAAGCTTTACTTCTTGTTTGGCCTCTTTAAGGTATAGTTTGGTGACTTGCTTTTCTTGTTTGGCCGTTAAGCCTACTTTTTTGTCTAAGGCTATCGTCTTATTAATAGCAATTGCCTTGGGGTCTGTTTCAACCCATCTTACTTCCCTGTGTCTACCTTCGGGGCTGCTGCCTTTCATCGCTACACGATGTTTATGTTCGGCCGTCATTTTGTACCTAGGATGGTATTTTTTGTCAGTTGTAGTGTCTTGTGCACTCAAGTTGGCGCTTGTTCCCATTCCTAAGGCAAGTAGCGCTATTAACATGATTCCTTTCATAGTTGTATGTTTTTTTAAGTTGTTAGGGGTGTGTTTTATAATTTCTATATACTTAAGAGTGTTTTTTATTGGCATCGTTTAATATAGCTTGTTAATAAACTGAAAATGTGTAATTCAGGTATGCCGTTGGGTGCCTTATAACTCATTCGATACCTAAAACGCATTTCCTTATTTATACCTAGCCTTAGTGCCTTTTAGGCATATTTATTATTTATTCATTGTAGTATCAATAACTTAATTATTTTTGTATATTTTTCAAATGACAAAAAATTGCTAAGTGCAGGGCTATTGACGCTTATTTTAAGTGCATTAGGCTTCAGAATAGCTGACTAGGTGGGCTGTTTTTTGGCAAAGAAAAAAAGGAAATACTTTTAAAGAAATATTTGTTAAGGTCATAAAAAACAATAAGTTATATAAATTTAACGATAAACGGTTGTCGTACTAATAAAACAATATGAATAGAGACGTTACCAATGTCATCCGTTATTTTATGGATGAATGGCTTCCAGCAGTAATCAGAGATAATAAGTATTTTATGTACCCTTTGTTCTATTATGCATTTAATGGTAAAAACATTAAAACCATGATGGAGTTTAAAAGCTTAGTACACTTTATGTCTGACGAAGAATATGAGCGTGTATACAGAGAGCTTGACCCGATAGGAAAATACCGACCCACAGACTTAAATAAGAAATGCGTAAAATACATCTTGGATGAAGTAACGCCTCAAATGGAAAGTGTCATAGATATAGGATGCGGTAGGGGATATTTTTTAGAACAGTTGGTTAAAAAAGGCGCAAATAATATTTGGGGTTGCGACTTATTTGATGCGGTGCCTGTAGCGGGTACACAATACAAACAAGGAAATATAGAAAACCTACCTTTCCCCGATAAGTCTTTCGACGTTGTGGTATGCAGCCATATCCTGGAACACGTCAAGGATTTTGACAGAGCGGTGTCGGAGATAAAAAGAATTGCCAAAAAGAAAGTTATCGTCACCGTTCCTAAACAACGTTATTTTTATTATTCACTCGATTTGCACATTAGGTTTTTTTATCATCCAGCCGAGTTAGCAGCTGCAATGAAAATGACCAAGTATAAAGTGGAGACCCTTCGCGGCGACTTCGTGTTTGTTGGAGAAATCGAGTAGTATATACCTGCCGCCCTATGCTACAAATGGCGGTTGTTGTTTTTTTTAAAAAAAACCTTTAATAGAAGAATTATTTATTATACTTTACAAATTATTTCTATGGAACCCATTAAGTTGTCTATCGTTATTCCCTGCTTCAATGAATCTAAACGTATAGGATTGTTATATGCTGAGTTAGACAACTTCGACAAAGCTTGGAAAAAAGATTTAGAAATAATTATAGTAGATGATGGTAGCACCGACGGTTCGGTAGAGCATATTTTGGCGAATCCTATTATTCAAAAACTACAAGCAGCCGGTAAGTTTCATCTAGAGCCCTTAGGGCAAAATCAAGGAAAAGGCAAGGCCTTGCAGCGAGGTGTTGCTTTGGCTACAGGTACGCACATTCTTACTATGGATGCCGACCTGAGTTATAGCCCCTCCATCGTTATAGATTGGATAAAACAAAAAGGAACACTTAGCAAGGACGAAATACTTTTAGGCAGCCGACTTCATAAAAACTCTGTAAATACTTGGGAAAATCCCGAAGCTAATAAAAACAAAGGCCTTAGGAAAATAGCCGGATATATTTTTAGCGGTATCACAAAGGTACTTACCACCATCAAAGTCAGAGATAATCAAAGTGGCTTTAAGCTTTACCCCGCAGATGTAGCCAAATTCCTTTTCAACAAAATGACCATTACCGGATGGGCGCATGATGTAGAATTACTTTATACGGCAGACCTGAATCGTGTGAAAATTACAGAAATGCCCGTCAACTGCATCAACAGAGAAGGTAGCAAAATAAATGTAGTTACCGACTCTTTAAAAATGCTGTTCCAAATACTTTGGCTGAGCCTCAAACTCCGATGTAATTATTACTTGGCAGAGCCTTTCAAAATTCTTATCGGAAAATACGATTACCAACAATTACCCCAATTCATCAATGCACCTACATACAAGCGAGAAGGTATTTATCGATTCTTGTTTTCTATTGTTATAGTCTTTTTGTTCCTATTCATGCCGTCTATTAGCCAAAATTACGGCATATCTGGCGATGAATGGATACAAAATCAATACGGCAAAGAAGTGTACAACTATTTTGCCAACGGCGATAGTACTGCTTATACCGAAACCAAAAGACAACAAAACTATGATGCCATTATTTATTATAGCGGCGGGTACGAGCTGCTTTTAGTAACGGTAGCCAAATGGTTTCCTCAAGTATTTGAATATGATGTACGACATTTCATCAACTCCATTGTGGGTTGCTTGTTGTTTTTGTTTACAGGCCTATTTGCTAAACGACTCGCCGGTTGGAGAGTGGGCTTTATTGCTTTGATTTTTATAGCCGCTTCGCCCCGAATATTTGGCGAACTATTCAATAACTCAAAAGACATACCTTTTGCATTGGGCGTGATTTTCTCCTTGTATCACATGGTGCCGTTTTTAAAAAATCTACCCAAACCCTCTTGGAGAAGCGTAATACTGATCGCCCTTGGCGTGGGCTTTACACTAAGTGTTAGGTTTGGCGGATTCCTGCTTATAGCCTATTTGGGCTTGTTTGGACTTATTAGCTATGTGCTCAAAGTATATAAAGGTGAAATAAAAGAATTCTTTAATAAAGACTTCTCGGACCTAATATTTAAAGGAGTTATAATTACCGTTGTAGCCTATGCTATAGGTGTGGCCACTTGGCCTTGGGCTATGCAGGATCCTATTTCAAACCCTATGCTTTCGATGGAGAAAATGACCAATTTCCCTATTACCGTAAGCGTGCTCTTTAATGGCGAAATGATTAATTCGGGTATGCCACCTTGGAATTATACCTTGCTTTGGATATTTAAAACTTCGCCCGAAATTGTACTTTTAGGCTTCCTGCTGTCTTTAGTACTCATCTTCAATTTGGCTAAATACTTCAAAACACCTTTTGTATACTTTTTGTTATTCGCTACCATTTTCCCCGTTGCCTATGCTGTTTACAAAGGCTCTGGCCTTTACGATGGATGGAGACACTTCCTGTTTGTATACCCCACAATGGTGATATTGGGTGCGATGGTGTACGGATATTTGCTTGATAAAATTAAAAACAACGCTGCAAAATTCGCACTAGGGGGCGCCTTAGGAATTGGTGTTTTACTTCCTGTTCAGAAAATTGTAGCTTATCATCCTAACCAATACGTTTATTTTAACCACCTTAGCGGTGGCCTAAAAGGCAACTACAAAAAGTTTGAAACAGACTACTATATGCACTCAGCTAGAGAATGCTTTTTTACTCTAGCCGAAAAAGAACAGTTTAAGAATCTGAAAGATACAATCGTATTGCAAACCAATATGGTAAAGGAATTAACAGCCTACGCAGCCACTGTTTCGCCCTACATAAAGGTAGATTATTCAAAATTTGAAAACAGAACCGAAAAAGACTACCACTATGGTATATATATGAGTAGGTTTGTAGATTTTGAGCTCCTAAAAGCCGATGGATGGCCTGCAAAAAATGCTATCGTCACAATTTCTAGAGATGAAGTACCGCTTACATTTGCTATTAAGAAAAACCATCATGGCGACTATTTGGGCACGCAAGCTATGAAAGGCAAAAACCTTGAGGAGGCTATTCAACAATTTGAAGCCTATCTGCTTACAGACCCTACTAACGAAGCAGTATTGAGTAAGCTCGGACAGTGCTATTCCGACCAAGGCAACTTCCCCAAAGCCATCGAAACACTTACTAAAGCATTTGCTGCGTACCCCAATATGCAAAACAGAGCGATGCTTGGCATTGCTTATGCACAAGGAGGTAACCCAACGAAGGCTTTGGACTTGTTCTCGCAAGGCGTAAAAATTGAAAAAGCTATTTACGAGGAAAGCAGAGCAAAATACTTTGCAAATCAAGAAGACCAAAACGCTGGTAGGAAAATGTATATGGCAGGACAAGCATTATCGGCCTACTATTACTATATGTCGCTCATATACGGGCAGCTTGGAGATACCAATCAGGCACAGTCGTACCGAAACCTCTCTAGCCAATTTAATCCTCAACAATAAACCTAGAGTTTTTTTGGAAATAAAATACGTACGATAATAGCCATTGAAAATTTTTTCAGTGGCTATTATTATTGGATGATTATAAAAATAAATCTTGATGTTGCCGATGCATTTGCAAATCGCATTGCTCTTTCTTGCCCAATATCCAATAGCGGTATTTGGCTACCAATAAGTACATGCGTTTTTGAATGCTGCGAGGTAATAATTGATAACATTTTTGTAGCCACAAGTACAAGCTAAGTTTTTTCATTATAAAGTGCACAGCATCTTGGTAAAGATGGCCTTCTTGCTTTGTACTATCCCACACAATAATACTTTCTGAGAAATCGGAAGGCAATTGCATCTTGCGCTTTATCTCCTCCCCAATAGCAGAGGATAAGGCCGCAAACTTGAAAATGCGTTTCGTGTCTTTAGATATTATATAGTGTACACTAGCGTTGCAAAAACTGCAAACACCATCAAACAATATTATTGGATGTTCTTGAAAATCAGCAGACATTTCGTAATTTCCCTTTCTCAAATTTACCAATTTAAATTAATAATTATTATAATTAACTGTTTTTTACTGTTAATTTGCAAAGCAAAATATCAATAATTCAACGTAGATGAAATACCTAATCGTAGGGCTAGGCAATATCGGAGCAGAATACGACGCCACAAGACACAATATTGGATTTGACGTAGTAGATGCCTTTGTTATCAAACATGGAGGTGCCTTCGAGCTTGAGCGCTTGGCAATGGTAAGTGAGGTAAAGTGGAAAGGCAAACAATTTGTAGTCATAAAACCCACTACCTATATGAATCTGAGCGGACGGGCCGTCAAGTATTGGATGGATAAAGAGAAAATAGCCATCGAAAATATCATAGTTATTGTAGATGATTTGGCAATTCCTTTAGATAAACTTCGAATAAGAGCAGGCGGAAGCCATGCTGGGCATAACGGATTAAAAGATATTGACGCAGTACTAAATACCAATCAATATAAACGTATACGTTTTGGTATAGGCAACGATTTCCCCAGAGGTAGACAAGCCGATTTTGTGCTGTCTAAATGGAAACAAGAAGAACTTGAAGTCGTCAAAACAAAAATACTTCAGTCTGTAGACGCTATCGAACTACTCGCCACTATGGGTTTGGAGAAAGCTATGAATACTTTTAATAAATAATATATTATGAAATTATCAAATTATATAAATGCTATTCAAGAGCCACAAACCATACTGATGGCTAAGCTTAGCAGGGCACTTAAAGCCGAAGGTAAAGATGTAGTAGATTTAAGCTTGGGTGAACCAGATTTTGTAACACCTGCTCCTATTATTGAAGCTGCTAAAAAAGCACTCGACGATGGTTATACAAAATATCCTCCGGTAGCAGGCTATCCAGAGCTGAGAGCAGCAGTTTGTGAAAAACTCCAAAGAGATAACCACCTTACTTATGCGCCCGAAAATATTGTTGTAAGCACAGGCGCCAAACAAGCACTTGCAAATGTCATTCATTGCCTATTAGACCCAGGTGATGAAGCAATTATTCCTACACCCTACTGGGTATCGTATGCTACATTGGTAAAAATGACCGGTGCTACGCCTGTGTTTGTGCACTGTGGTATACAAGATGGGTTTAAAATGAGCCCCGAAAAACTGAAGCAAGCCATCACTCCCAAAACACGAATATTGATATATTCCTCGCCTTCTAACCCTGCAGGTAGTGTGTACACACAATCGGAGCTAGAGGCATTGGCAGAAGTACTGAAGGCATATCCTGATATTACGGTCATAAGCGACGAAATATATGAATACATCAATTACGGAATAGGACATTACAGCATTGCCCAAGTGCCCGATATGAAAGACCGAACCGTTATTGTAAACGGCTTTGCCAAAGGACATGCAATGACCGGTTGGCGTTTGGGATACATTGCCGCACCTGCAATTGTGGCGAGTGCCTGCGAAAAACTGCAAAGTCAAATTACGTCGGGTGCTAACGCTATTGCACAAAGAGCGGCTATTACTGCGCTTTTAGGAAGCCAGCAGCCTACGCAAGATATGCTCGCTGCCTATGCAAAAAGACGCGATTATTTTATACCAGCATTAGAGGAAATCCCCAATTTTAAAGTAGCAAAGCCTGATGGCGCATTCTATGCATTTGTAGATATTTCTGGCTATTTTGGTAGCACGATAGCTGGGCAGCCCATCAACAATGCAGACGATTTTGCAATGTTATTGCTGCACCATGCACACGTAACAGGTGTGAGCGGTATCAGCTTCGGCGACCCTAATTGTATCAGATTCTCTTTTGCCACCTCCAAGGATAGGCTGGAAGAAGCCATAAAAAGACTAAAAAAAATGTTCTGTATTTAATACAGAACATTTTTTTAAAAAATTACAATAATGTTTACCTTCCTATTGATTTTAAATATTGCGTCTTATTGGCTTCCAAGCTAAATGCGTCACCAAGTATTGGCAAATTTTCTCGGTCTTTTACTTTAGTGGTGAGTGTTTTGGACAAAAGGAGTTTGTTTTCATCAAATAGAAGCCAACTTAATACTGCTCTACCTTCATGCGCAGTCATGGTATTCGTTTCTAAATAGTTGTTGGCTATTTTTATTTTTTCGGTGTCGGTTACTGCGGCATCTATGTCTTTCTTGAGTGCTACTACCGAGGCCGAAAGATTCTCTTCAAAATTCACGGGTATATTTATATCTCCACCAATAGATTGCACAGCTACTTCATTGATGCCGCTGCTCGATTTTATGGTTTTGGGCGCTGTTCGGTTGGGATTGTCGGCTATTTGAGGCAAGGGTTGCAGCCTTCCTACAGCCTTTACCTTTAGGCTTCGGGAGCGCGTGTCTAGCAAAGCATCATAGGTTTTGCCTGGCTCTACTTTTATTCTTCCACTGTATAGTTTTGTGCCTTTCTTATTTCCCTTATTGTCTATAGATACGGCGTATATTTCTACAAAGTGGCGTTTCCTTGGAATATCACTAAACGTGATGCTTCTGCCAACCCTGTTATAGTCTCTTTCGTTAAGGATAACTGTTATAGGCTGATAATCAGTGGCGGAGAAACGTATATTTGTTCGTTTTTTTTGAGCAAAAGCAGGTGCAAATGTTACTATCGCTGAAGCTAGTAATATCCAATGTTTCATAATTCTTATCTCTTTATTACTTAGAATATTTTTTTATCGCAAGGTTTAACACAGGTTAGGTATACGCTTATTTACTAAGTAAAAAACGACTTTAGTGAATTTGTAGGCTAAGGCCTGCTTGTTTTGCACTTATTGCATGTAGCAGCTATTAGCGCATAAATGCCGACCCAATGCGTTTTACTTATATACCCACCAAAAGGGTAGTAGCATGTGCCACCACGCCTTCTTCATTGCCAATAAAACCAAGTTTTTCTGCCGTAGTAGCTTTTACAGATATGGCGTCAATTTCTATTTCCAATATTTGTGCTATCACCGCTTGCATTTGCGCTATATGGGGTTTTATTTTTGGTTTTTCTAATATCAAAGTGGAATCTATGTTGTTTACGCGGTAGCCTTTTTGTTTTACTAATTGGTAGCTTTTTTCGAGCAAAATTTTACTATCTATTCCTTTGTATGCATCATCTGTATCGGGAAAGTGCACGCCTATGTCTCCAAGTGCTAAAGCGCCTAGCATCGCATCACAAATGGCATGTAGTAGCACATCGGCATCGGAGTGGCCTTTTGCGCCTTTGTAGTGTTGTAATTGTATGCCGCCTAGCCAAAATGGAAGACCGTCTACTAGTTGGTGATAATCTATCCCGTAACCGATTCTGAGTTTCATATGGTAAAATTATAATGTTTTTTTCTAAAAAAACCTCTTTTACGGGTAAGTAAAAGAGGCTTTATAATATGTTTTTGTATTAATGAATGGACTTTAAGCTTTGGTCTTATTTGTAGGAGATGTTATCAAAGTCAAACGTCAAAGAGAACCTCAAAGTATTTGCTAAGGGATTGGTAATGGCTACTGGTCCCAAATCTTTATTGCTCGCTATTACAGCAGGAACTAGGTACGAGAAGTTAAAGCCAAACGACATATATTTCAATCCTATACCGCATGTAAAGTATTGTCTGCCACCATTAGAGGGTGCTTCATAAAAGTATCCTGCCCTTACTGCAAATTGATTCATATACCAGTATTCTGCACCAAGTGATGCTACGGTACCGTAAAAACCAGGTGCTTCAATAAAAGATTGCATCATGCCTCTTACTACACCATAGTCTGGGCGTTGCCATTGTGCGTTTTTATATACGGCAGATGGGATAAGTAATTTGTTGAATTCAAGTATCCCCGTCACTTTATTGTGTGCATCAAATTGGTAGGTATATGCTGCACCCAAGCCTAGGTTGGTAGGTATATAATCTCTGTTTAGGCCAGAATAGGATATTTTAGAACCTAAATTAGATAACACTGCACCGAAACTGAAGGTACTGCTTACGTCTTCCGATTGTTCGGTTTTTTTGGAGTAGTATAGACCTACATCTCCTGCAAAGGCATTACCTGGACTGTATATAAATGCGGTAGATTGTGCTCCTTGTGCAATATTAGAATAGATGTATCTTAAGCCAACGCCTAAGGAAAGGTATTCCGAAAGTTTTCTGGAATAACCTACGTCAAAAGACATTTCACGCGGATTACCAGTACCTGTGGGGTTGCCATCTACATCGGTATAGTTTATTTCTCCTAAATTAAAGTATCTTACCGAGGCGCTAATAGCTTGGTCTTTATTTTTTCCGAATTTGTAATATCCTGCTAAGTACGCTAAGAACATGTCATCTATTTGCAATTGGCGCAGCCAAGGTGAAAAGGAAGCAGATATACCAAAATCTTTTTCATTGGCAACGGTTTTGCCCACATTCCAGTATTGAGCATTGGCATCTGGTGAGGTAGCTATACCAGCGTCGCCCATAGCGCCTGCTCTCGCATCTGGAGAAATTCTTAAAAACGGAACTGCGGGACTAGCTGCACCTACTTTACCATCTAAATTTTGTGAAAATACCTCATTGGTTAAAGCTAAACAGCTTAACAATGAAATGCCTACAATCGCTATTTTTTTAGCCATTATTTTAAATTTTAATTTTATTGTGTTTTTTTGAATGTACAGCTGAAGTATAGGCTTATTGTTTTTTAAAAAAAATGATATAAGTCGCTTTAACACAACGAGCAAAGATAGCAAATATTGTGAATTATTTAAAAAATTGTTTCTACACGAGCTTGTCAATTTGGTGCCGGTGCAGTATACAGTGATATGCTTACCGTTTTCAAAAACATCAAAGTGCTCCTTTACGCCAACTATTTACGGGGTGTAGCTCTTGATGTAATTCTTATTACTTTTTTACTTTGTTGCTCTATACGTTTGTATCGTACTATGGCGACAATGTGTGCAGATAATTGGTCATTTTTTTTAATAAAGTATAGGTTGTGATTTTTTTAAAATATTGTTCCTAAGTTGTTTTGCGGCCCTATGCTCAGCAATTTGCTTATTGCGGTAAGTACACCAATTTTTGGTTGATAGCTGCCGATTTACCGTCTTCTGTAAGTATCGCTACATTGTAAAAGTACAAGCCGGCTTCCAAAGGTCTGCCATCGAGGGTAGTACCGTCCCAGGTAACTGTGGTGCGGTTGCCCTCGGCTAGTATGTCTTTTTGGGTGTAGCCAATGAGTGCACCCGAGGTATTGTAAATGCGTATGGTTACGTTTAAGTTTTTACCCTCCTGATTGTGTTGTATAACGATATTGGTGCTTTGCGTGAAGGGATTAGGATAATTGTATACTTCGCCTATAAAGCCCTTGTTGGGGTTTTTAACTTCAAAGTTTACGATGCCTTCTCCCGAGTTGTTGTGCACGTCCCAAGCTCTTACTTTGATGCTATGCTTGCCTTCGGGCAAATTATAGAAGGGGAAGTAGACGTATCCGCGTCGATAGTCGTTTAGTTCGGTATTGTAATACATATTCATCACAAACGGATTACTTTCGTCGTCGTTGAGGATTGCTACTAAGTCGTGGCCAAGCGAGCTGCCCGAAACGTTGATGCCATTATCATCGAAGAATGTGGCATAAAGTTGTGGGTTGGCACCTACAATGCTACCATCTTTAAATTTGTCGGAGTCTATATATGCCTTAACTATGGGTCCTGTATTGTCGTTTTCGCTAGCATTAGGGTCAATGCCACCTATATGGAAGTTTGTGTCTACGCCTTGTGCTTCTTGGTTATCGGAGTGAGCATACAGGCTTATTTTTCCTTTTCCGTAGTCGAAAATGATATCTTTAGGTATTAGGAAGCTCGCTTTGAACCTTCCGTTTACTACGCTGGCTTTTATTTTAGCAAGGATATTGTTTTGGATAGGAAATTGTGGTGTGGGTATATTATTTGGCCCAGGTATTGTTTGTAGGTTGATGGGTTTATCGAAAATAGATATATATACGACACCATTAAAGTTTTGGAGTGGCGTATTGTTAAAGTCGGCAATATGTCCTTCAATGCTGTATTTGCCTAATGATTGTAGGGTGTCGGTAGGTATTTCTTCCTCTGTAGAGATATTGTATATTTCGTCGGTAATTATTTTCAATTCTGGTATTTGTAGTTTCATTGTTGGGTCTCCAAGAAGTGCAAAATTCAGGTTGTTGGCTATATCGTTGGCGTTTTCGTTTTTTGATATTCTCAATGCTTCTCCTAGGGTACGGTATTTACCATTGTTATTGGGCGTAAATAGGCTATTGGCCATACTTTGCGAAAGGTTTCTGTTTGCGCCTTGGTATACTATTTGTGTAGTAGATATTAAGGCAATGGCGCCACCATCTTTTCTTTTTAATAATTCTACGCCTGCTGCCGAAATGCTAGGATTGTCGAAACGACTAAAGTCGCAGGTACCGGTAAATATGAGTGGCAGTCTGTTGCTGTTATTCCATCTGCTATAGTCCGAAACGGTAAGTATAGCTTCGTGTGCCCATCTGGCTGGGCTACCGTGTCCGCTATAGCTCATAAATAGGGTACCGTTCATGATTTTGTCGTTAATGGCCTTGTTTACGCCAGGGAATCGCGCTCCTGCTGAGGTGATTTGACGGCTGAAGGCATCGGCATATATTTTATAGACATTGAATGATGGATTTTGATTGGTAAAATACTCACTTGCCACTTCACAATCGTTCAAGTGGTTCATCCAGTCGCCTCCGGGACCTGCATCTTTATCGTCTGCGACATAGGTAACGTCGTTTTTCCATGGACCATAGGAAGCGCTGCTGTGGTAATTCTTATATTTCTCTAACAGTATAGCTGCTTCTGCTGTATTGTTGATAGGCAGTCTGCCAATAGGCAAATCGAGCATATGGGTGTTGAAGGAATTATTATCGGTAAGTTCTTCGCCATCGTCCAATATTGCATAGTAGTCGTCTGTCATATATGCAAATCTGTTGGAGCTAGAGGCTTTCGATTGGTATCCGGGTACAAAATTGGTATTGTTAAGTATTCTATTTTTAAAGTCGTAAGAGGCATTACCATACAATAAAACACCTTGTGGTATTTGGTCTGGGGTGGTAGCTCTGTCGTAAAACATTTTGATGAAATTACGTATGCCTGCAATATCTTGACCTCCTGAGGAGAATTCGTTGTAAATTTTATCGGTCGTTGTAACGATTACAGATTGTCCAAAATTGTTGGTTTTGTAAGCAGCAAAATTTTGTGCAGCATCTAGTAAATCGGGATGTGTAATGATGATCAAGTCGTGATAATCGAGCGCATGCAGATTTTGATTCTCCACGGTGCCTAAAGCTATTGGTTGTCGGAAGTTGGTGCCATCAAATGCAATAAATTCTCTCAACATATTTCCTTCTGCAAGGAAGCTGAGGTTGCCGTTGGCGGTGTTGGTAGATTTGATCGTAATATTGAAGGGGTCTGTCACTTCCCATACGGTGGTATTAGCGCCATTTGCTATTTGATATCGTGCAAAATTATTAATTCCTAAAGTGGTCGTGCTTGCATTTCTAAAATTGAGTTGGCCACCTGTGAATTGCAATTGGCTTTTGTAATTAATAGCCAAATAGTCTATAAATCCGATACCGGTGCTGCTGCTGCTGTAGCGATATTGAAAATTGATAGTACTGCTATTTACGGGCACGTTACCATTTAGTTTTCTATCGGTATAATAGTCGTACACCGCCACGTTTACCAGTGGCAGGTTGGCGTTATTTACCACATTGCCATTGATGCTCAAAGTTATCAATCCTGCGTTGGTATTTTTGTGTCCTACAACTGTTTCATAGTACACGGGGCCTATGGGCAAGTACAGGTTAAAGTTGATATTTTGAGTAAGGCTTGGGCTATTATTGGTAGACATTCGGTTGCTCCACCATACTCTACCCAATTCTGATGCAGAAAAACTATCATTTTCGTAAAGCTGATAGGCGTCAAAATCGTTGATAGTAGTGACCGGTGTTGCTACGGGGGTAGGAGATGTGCGTATTTTTTTGCTAGGGCCTATGTCGGTATTAATAAAATAGTAGCTGTATTCGTCGTAGATATTAGTAGTGTGTTGAAAAAGTTGTTGGCTATGGTTGTATTGCCATGTGGTAGGGCCATCTGCGTAAAACAATATATAGTCATTTATACCAAAAGAGGTGTTGGCGGTATTTACAAAAACGGCATTTTCCAATAAATCGTCATAGTTATCTGTACTGCCAGCTTTTTCGCTCATTAATTTGCCGCCGTTACCATATATTCTTAGGTTTTGTGGGTTTACTTGTGCCGGATTTAGTCCGAGTGAGCTTAAAAAAGCATGATCTATTTTATAGATGCCACGCTCTTTTATGGCAATTTTATACCAGGTACCGGAGGCCAAAATGGAGTTTTCTACAAAATTGGGTCTTTGTCGTGAGGGTGTTTGTTCGGTTTCGATAACATCAAAGCTGATGCTCTTTAGTAATCCACGTTGTTGGTTTTTAATGATATATGCTGGAAATCTTAAGATAGCATAAGGTTTTTTTTGGGCTACGCCAACAGCAATGTCGGGGTCGTACGAATTAGCGAAGGGTAGCGTGTTGTTTTTAGTGGCTAAAGTATCTAGTTGAGCCTCTGTGATGTTTATGCTGGGTAGGGCATTATATTGCAGAGGGAATTTGTAGATGTAGTAGCCATTTGCATCTATGGCATTTTTGCTAAAGTCTATTGTGAAGCTTTTGGGTGTTTGTGCTTGTACTGAAAGGGTAGCAAGTAACAAGAGTAGCGAACTTAGTATATATTTATATGCGCTCATAATGTAGGTATCAGGAAGCCTAATGATGGCTTTTTTCGGAATTATTGAAAATATTTTGCTAACTATCAAAAATAACGAAAAATTTGTTGCCTTAGTATCTTGAATTTGTTAAACTGGATTTTGGTTGCAAAATCAGATTTGGGGCAATGGTGGTTTTTTCGAGGAGGAGCAGTGGTTTTTTTTGGAGGTATATTGAAAGCGTTTTTATTGCTCGAATTGATTTTTTTTGAAAAAAAACTGCCTCTAACGATGTTAGAGGCAGAAAATTAAAAAAATATATTTTTTATACCCTTAGATTTTGAAGTGCGAGAATGCTTTGTTCGCTTCAGCCATACGGTGAGTATCTTCTTTCTTTTTGAACGCACCACCTTCACCTTTAGAGGCTGCGATGATTTCGTTAGATAATTTGTCGGCCATAGTTTTACCGTTACGATCGCGGCTAAAACGTATCAACCATTTCATGCTTAAAGAAATTTTTCTATCTGCACGTACTTCAGAAGGGATTTGGAAGGTAGCACCACCTATACGACGGCTTCTAACCTCTACTGCTGGAGTTACATTCTGAAGTGCTTTTTTCCATACTTCATAGCCATCTTCACCGGTAGCAGCAGCTACTTTATCTATGGCGTTATAAAATATGTTGAACGCTACTGTTTTTTTACCGTCCCACATCATCGTGTTCACAAAACGAGTAACTAATCTATCATTGAACTTTGGATCTGGAGCCAAAGGTAACTTTTTTGCTTGCGCCTTTCTCATTGTTTTTAATTTTTATACTATTATGGGCTGTTCTTCAAGATTAAGAACTTTACTCAGCCATAACAATTTTGGGATTATTTTTTAGCTTTTTCTTTTTTAGTACCGTATTTAGAACGTGATTGCTTACGATCTTTAACACCTGCAGTATCCAATGCACCACGCACTATGTGATAACGCACACCTGGTAAGTCTTTCACACGACCACCACGTATTAATACGATAGAGTGCTCTTGTAAGTTATGTCCTTCACCTGGAATGTAGGCGATAACCTCAGTTTTGTTGGTTAATCTCACTTTAGCTACCTTACGTAACGCAGAGTTTGGCTTTTTAGGTGTAGTAGTGTATACACGAGTACATACTCCACGACGCTGAGGACATTCGTCCAAAGCTGGAGATTTAGATTTTGCTTTAATTTGGGTACGTCCTTTACGAACTAATTGTTGAATAGTAGGCATTCTCTTTTCTTTAATTTTTTTTGGACTGCAAAGTTACAAATCTTTTTATATTGACCAAATTTTTTTGGTTGTTTACTACGCCTTGTAAATATGTCTGTCCAAGCTCAATAAAATAGGAAGGGCAAAATTACGATTATTTTTATTAATATTTTGCCAACTAGGTATATTTTTATTTTATCTGCCATTTTCTCTTGCCATCTATTATGCTTTGTGCGGAAGTTTTAAGCTTATATTCCTTCATTAATCAAGACAAACTTAATAGAATAATGACTGTTTGGTAGTTATTAGCTTTGGTTTTTTTCTTGGTGGTGCTATCCTATGGATAGGCAGGTATTGTATATGTAGTTTGATTTTATAGTGGCATTTAAGGTATTGTATAGGCAAAAAACTGCTATTTGTTATGTTATTTGGCAAAAAATTAGTATATTGAGAATTCATCGATGATTTATTCATCATTTTTCTTTCACATCAATTCCATTGCATATGAAAATCTTTCCTTCTATTAGCTTTATTCAAAGGGTAGTTATACTATTTGGTGTTGTCTTTGGTTTAGGCTATGCTAATGGACTAAATGCTCAATATTTCAGTCCTTCTAATTACCCAGATAGTGAGTATCCTTATGCTCTACCTCCAGCATCTTTAAGCCTACCTTATTCTAACGTGAATTCATATGCTTATTATTGGGATCCTGCTACAGTTTTCGATGTTATGACATGGGACGATGCAGATATGTATACCTCTTTAGGTACATCCTTAAAATATTTGAATAATGAAAAATATAATTAAAGGCCTTGGTTTTTTATGCGCCTTGCTATATATGCAGAGTAGTAGGGCGCAAATACCTCATTTGACTACCAGTCCCATTGAATTTTTGGGAATGACAGCATCCCAAACATCGTTTCAAACTCCTTTTAAAGGAGCACAAATATTTATTGCAAATTCTCAATATCAGCCCAATCGTATGCGGGCTTTCGTTACTGCTATTGGACAGGCTTCCATGCATTACATTACCCAGCCTATGACCATCAAGAAGGTGTATTTACAGCTTGCAAAACCAGTAGATAGTGTGGCGTATGACAGTCTGATGGTGCGTATGGGGGCAGCTCCGCATATACCTGCGCAATTTATACCACCCAATGTTACCAACGCTCCCTTTATGACGGCTATGGATACCGTGAGGCTACCTGCTAGCTATACAGTAGCAGACAAAGACTCTTTAGACTGGATAGGCTTTGAGCTAGACAGCCCTTATACTTACAATCCCGGTACAGGACTTTACCTCTAT
The DNA here is from genome assembly GCA_964429515.1 of uncultured Taibaiella sp. Lineage (GTDB taxonomy): Bacteria > Bacteroidota > Bacteroidia > Chitinophagales > Chitinophagaceae > MKSF01. Next base: position 289 of record CAYSCJ010000033.1, on the reverse strand, counting down.
ATAGATGTGACCTTTCGTAGTCATAGCGGTAACTCGGTTTTGTGGCTTGCAGGCAGTACTTATGGAGAAATTGTTCTATTTGCTACGAATAATCAATTGCAGGAAGGCTATAATCCTGGTCACATTACTCCTTTTGGCTGGGATATAGAACCAGACTATGATGTGGGTGTTACGGCTTTCCATAAACCCTCAGATACCTTCTGTATGGGGGTAAATCCTGTAAGGGTCGTGGTTAAAAACTATGGGTTAAAGCCTATAGATTCTGTCCGTATACACTGGTCTGCCGATG
>CAYSCJ010000032.1:0-31026 GCA_964429515.1 uncultured Taibaiella sp. | reverse complement strand
AAAAGTAACGGCAGCCATCACTGCAGTAGGCGGATACGTACCAGATTACGTATTAACCAATAAGGAATTAGAACAAATAGTAGACACTACAGACGAATGGATAACTTCCAGAACGGGTATTAAAGAGCGCAGAATACTGAAAGGAGACGATATGGGCACCTCTTATATGGGTATTAAAGCAGTAGAAAACCTACTCTCTAAAACCAATATTGACCCATCAGAGATCGAATTACTCATTTGTGCTACAACAACACCCGACATGCAGTTTCCAGCTACTGCCAATCTCATAACAGCAGGGCTAGGCATGACAAATGCTTTCTCCTACGACATTAGTGCCGCTTGCTCTGGATTCTTATATGCACTCACCACCGCATCCAAATTTATTGAAGCAGGCACCTACAAAAAAGTAATTGTAGTTGGCGGCGACAAAATGAGTACCATCGTGGACTATCAAGATAGATCTACTTGTATCATCTTTGGCGACGGCGCAGGAGCTGTTTTACTAGAACCCAACAACGAGGGCTTGGGCATTAAAGATGCAATTCTAAAATCGGACGGTAATGGATGGGTGCACCTGCACCAAAAAGCCGGAGGCTCGAGACGACCTGCTACCCTTGAAACAGTGACTTCCAAACAACACTATGTTTACCAAGAAGGACAAACTGTATTTAAATTTGCAGTAACTAATATGGCCGACGTGTGCGAAAAAATAATGATCAACAACAACCTTACTAGTGATGATATATCTTGGCTAGTACCACACCAAGCCAACCTGCGCATCATTAATGCTGCCGCCGAACGCATGCAGCTGCCTGAAGAAAAAGTAATGATTAATATTCATAAATACGGTAACACCACCTGCGGAACGCTTCCCCTTTGCTTGTGGGAATGGGAAAACAAACTTAAAAAAGGCGATAATATTATACTTGCTGCATTTGGAGGTGGATTTACTTGGGGCTCAATTTATATCAAATGGGCGTATGATAGCGAAAAAAAATAAATGCTTAACATCCAACAACATTTTGGGCACAGATTTTGTTATAACTTAGTATATCTTTCATCAATAAAATTATTATCATGAATCAATTGTTCGAGTTCATAAAAAATCAGGCCGAAAATATCTTAACTCAAAACCCAGATATCAACGACGCTCAAAACGACCAAGTGTATGCGGAAGCTGAAAATGTAATCACTAACGGTCTGAAAAGCATGAATCCAGGTGAGTTGGAAATGTTGCAAAACAAAGTAGCTAATGGCGCCATAAATGTAGATAGCCCCGAAATACAAGGCTTTACTAACCAATTTACAGATAGCATAACAAGCAAACTTGGCTTGAACGGAAATACCGCTAAAGCTATTGCAGCGGCCATTATACCTCTTTTATTGAGTAAACTATTGGGCAATAAAAGCAATAACGCAGCAACTACTGGTGGCTTCAACCTCGAGAGCATCTTAGGTAGCATGCTAGGTGGTGGCAACGCCAATGCAGGCAATCAGCAAGGTGGTAACGGTGGACTAATGGATACCATCTCTCAAATAGGCGCCAAATTTGGTTTAGACAAAGATGGTGACGGCGATGTAGACCTTAATGATTTGAAAAAAATGCTTTAACGAGCTATAATTTAGCTTTCGATAAACAGAAGCCGTCTCATTGTTTTGAGACGGCTTCTTTAATGTATTAGGAATTAAATCTGCTTAGAAATTCTTGATGCTTCATCTTGGCATCAATACATCCTTCAATATTTGATGAAAGCCCATCTTCACATTGGCTCTTTTCGTCTATACCTACTCTATAATGAGCATCCAGCTGGCGGTCCACATTTCATTAGGCGCCAATTTATTTATACCTTCTTTCTCGAATAAAATTCCAGTAGCACCTTCATTATCTGTAATACCAGCCCATGGCTCAATACATAGAAACGATGCACCGTAAGTATTCCACAAACCTAAGTAAGGGAATCCCGTATATTGCATAGCCAGCTTTCGGTCACTCAAAGGACTTTCGAGCCTTACAACAGCGCTATGCAGGTTCTTAAAAACCATAGCATCTTTCCTAAACAATTCAGGATTCAAACGTATCACTTCACGATGTGATTTTAAATAGGGAACGCCCTCCATTTGCGTCAATCCCTCAGCAGTTAAGGGATACAATATTATAGGCAATGCTTGCTCCTCCGGCATCTCTATAGTTAAATGATAATCATTAAAATCTAAATGCTCCTCAATTGGCACCTTAAATGCAGGGTGTGCACCCAAAGAAAAATACAGACTATCGGTATCTAAATTGTACACCTCATAACGAACGTTCAAAGTTGCACCTTGCAACTTGTAGTATACCCTCAATTCAAACATGAAAGGATATATAGCCAGGCTGTTTTTATTGCTTAGCAAGCTAAAAGCAACCTCATCTTCTTTTTTATAGAGTACCTGAAAAATGCTATCGCGCGCAAACCCATGTCGACTTAATGAATAGCAATGACCTTTATGTTGAAAATGGCCGTTCTTGAGCGTTCCAACTATTGGAAATAAGATAGGACTGTGCTTAGGCCACTCTTCACCAGCTTGCCAAATGTACTCCGTTTGCGAAGCCAATAAAACCAAACTGCACAACTCTGCACCTTTTTCAAAAAAACTAGCAGCTACAACGCCATTATTTATTTTAATCATAATCCCTGTGTATTTATCATTCGTTTCATTTTTTCACAACAAAATCGATTTAGGATTTAAATTGCATTTTTACTTAAAAAAACAAATAAGCCACAAACTACAAAAAAAACTTATTTCAAATACTTACTTTTTCTGTTCGTAGCTTTGCTGCTTGAGGAAATATCGTACAACAATACATGAAAAAGAAGAAAAAACTACGACGACCCATACGGCTCAGCAAATATATCATATATAGAGAAACACTGGTAAACCCGAAGGAGAATTTCTGGTCGTTTTTAGGAGCGTTTATTGGTATTTTCTTAATTGGATTGCTACAAAGTTACAGCTTTACGCACGCACAAAATATCTTCTTAATTGGATCATTTGGTGCTACTGCCGTATTGCTGTATGGCGCTATTGACAGCCCTTTGGCACAACCCAGAAATCTTATCGGCGGACATTTATTATCTGCTCTTATAGGTGTAACTATAGCCCAACTCATCCCAGGGCATATTTATTTGAGTGCATCATTGGCAGTATCGCTATCTATAATCATCATGCAATGGTCTAAAACACTTCATCCGCCTGGAGGCGCTACCGCTCTAATAGCAGTTTCTGGCGGAGAAAAAATAACTGAATTAGGCTATATGTATGTACTTTCGCCTGTACTCTCAGGCGTATTGATATTGCTAATTGTCGCATTAATATTCAACAATATCACTTCTTATAGACAATATCCCAATAAAGCTAAACGCTACCCTATTCTTTCTCAACTTGTATTTTGGAAGCGATTAAAATAAAAAAAGCCACCTTAATCATAAGTTGGCTTTTTAATTATACTTATTGTCTCGTCCTGAAATAACGATACACAAAAAAAAGAATCGTTATGAAAGAAGAAACAAACTATGTAAAGCGTACCCAACGCGATTACACCTTAACATTCAAATTGAATGTAGTTCGAGAAGTTGAATCTGGAGAACTTAGTACTCTTGAAGCGAAAAAGAAATATGGAATTCAAGGAGATAGCACCATACGTAATTGGTTAAGAAAATTTGGTAAATTTGATTGGGAGCATCAAACACCATCTAATATGCCAAAATCACCAGAACAGCGCATTCTAGAGTTAGAAGCCAAAGTAAAACTGCTTGAGAAGCAAAAAGCTCAACTTGAACGCCAGAATTATATTGCAGATGCCAAGGCTGTCATCTTTGATATGATGATCGATATTGCTGAAGAGGAGTATAAAATCGACGTGAGAAAAAACTACAAACCCGCACAATCGATCGTTACCGCCAGGAAAAACAAGAAAGCCTAAGTTTCTCTTGTGGATTGTTCGGGTTGGATAGGCAAGTATATTATCGGCGCATAAAACGTACTAAGAACCGTCAAACCTTAGCACAAAAGGTTGTTTCATGGGTTCAAGAGATTAGAACCGTTCAACCAAGGTTGGGGGCTAGGAAGTTATACTATTTGTTATACGAAGAGTTACAAACCTTAAAAATAGGAAGGGATAAATTCTTTGCTATTTTGCGTGCTAATCATTTATTAATCACACCGAAAAGAACTTACCATACCACAACTATGTCCCATCATCGATTTAGAAAACATGCAAATATGATCAAAGATTTGAACATTCATCGTCCCAATCAGGTTTGGGTAAGTGATATCACTTACATTGGAAAAAGAGAGAAACCTTGCTATCTAAGTTTGATTACCGATGCTTATTCCAAAAAAATTGTAGGATACGAAGTCTCCAATACCATGTGTACGACTTATGTGGTAAAAGCTCTGAAAATGGCGCAAAAACAAAGAAAGACAATAAAAGATTTAATCCATCATAAGTTAATATATATGGTGATGATCTTCTGACAACATAAGGAAGTATTGTCTTAGCTGTATTGGTAATAGCATCATTACGAACATCTTCATAAGCATTTTGATAACTGCTGTTTGATTGGGCTAAGGCTTGATTTTCAAGTACATCAATCCAACTTTTAGATATATTATATATATTAAAAACATAGCCTGTTCTTTGTATTCCTGTATTTACTTTTTGGATACGGTTATCAGTAATATAATTCCCCTGTAATGGATCCGATTTATCTACCACAAATGGTTGTCCATAGGTTACGGGACGGGTTCCATACGATCCTTTTGAGAAAGGGAAAGGATTTTGATTAAATACTTGCTGTTTAATAACAAAATTATCAGAAATTTCTTCTGATGCATAGGTTAACAATCCCATTCCTAAACTTTTAATATCATTTGAACTAGTAGACGTTTTGCCTAATCGGTTAAGTATAAAATGTAAATTCAGCTTATCACCATAATACTTTAATGCTCCATCCCGTGTTTCTGGATAAGCATTATTCATAGCATTTAGGTCGAAATTCAATCTATGTTCGGTGAAAATAACAGTTTCAAGGTCTACTATAGGAATATTGATTTGTTGTCCGGGCATAATAACATTAGGGTCACTAATATTATTATGCTCAATCAAGTCTTTAACATCTACACCATAATTTTTTGCAATCTGGGTAAGGTTTTCACCTTCAGCCACGGTATGAATGGGATATTCTGGGTTCATCCCTGTTGGGTCATAGAAAGTTACCGGATTATTAAATCCATAATTATAAGGAGTAATACCGGGATAGTCATTTTCTAAAGGATCAGCAGCGCTCCACCTTCCCAGCCACGGTATATAGTACCTCGCACCATGATAATATAAACCGCTTTCCTCAGCTCTTTCCTTACCTGTGTTACGATATCGCTTCGCTACTGCATTGATGATAACATTCATTGCCTGATAGGAAGTAGTACCATAAGGGTGGTATTATTCGCTATAATAACTATTTACTAATGGTGCTCATGAGGGCTACGCCGTTCTTCATAAGAGATAATTTCACCTGCCTCATCCAGTTCCAAACTGGCACTCTGCAAATGGTTGCTATAAATATACCTTATTAGCTCCTCAGCAGCACCATGATCATCTATTGCATCACCTACCGTACGGGTTTCCAACATGGCTATACGCCCGGTATCATCACTCACATGCACTGTTTGCCGCTCTATTGCCAAAGAACTTTGTGTTGTCAAATTTACGGGGAAATCTCATAACAATGGACTTTATCCCCAAAAGTATATTTTCAGACAGGCGGATAGCATCTTTTCAATTTTACTGAAACATATCGTACGACACATTGTACTTTTTTTTAAAACAACAAATTGGAGACACCTGGAACTAATTTATGCATTGAAAGCCATTTTTAAGCCCTAAAAATAAAGCAGGCAATACCGAAGATTGCCTGCTTTATCTATTGCTGAAAACGAAACCCCTTGATTTTATTATGTTTTTATGTATGAAAATTCAAAAACAACAATTTGGATACACTACCCCCTTTTTTATTGTTGTGCAGCCGTGCTGCATTAAAAAAGCCGCTCTGTTGAGCGGCTTAATTTTAAATTATCGGTTGTTGGTAATAATAGCGAAATACTACGTTACTTTACTCTCTTAAATCGTAACAATTCTACTTGCTTATAATCTCCCTTAGGTACGGGGGAGTTAAAGTAACATTCTGTAATATCTTCATCCATTGGTCTTAAAATATGTCTTCGAGAAATTTCTCCAAAATCAAAATGACATTCATAAGATGGAGGCAGGTCTATTGGTGCTGTGTATTGTAACTTCCAAGTTCCATTTTTACTCAAAATGAATGGCACATCTTTTGAAAATTCAAAAGTACTGTCAGCTTTTATTACCAGTTGTAAATCCCGAATAGAATCCACGTTCTCATATTGTCCTAATTTTGACTGAACCACATCTATTTGATAAACACCTACATACTGTGGTATAGGGGTAGTAGTCTTGCAAGATTGCATACATACAAATAGTATTATAGCTACAATTACATTCATTCTCATTTTGTCTATTTTATTTGGTTAAGTGTTTTTTGTACATTTTCATATTTAGTTGCCTCCGTTTTGCCATAAGGTATAAACAAGTTAAATGTCTGACTGATATTTCCATACGGTACTCTATCACTTCCATTTCTCATATAAGATTTTGGCTAAACTGATTCTGTAACATCCACTTCTTTTCCGAGTGCTCCAGATGTTAAACTTGTAATATTAAATATAGAAATAGTTACGCCTTTTCTTGCTTCATCATTCTTTATCGTTATTGTTCCCGAGCCAACAAGACCAGTAATACTAAATATTGTACCTGTTTGGTTAAAGTCTTGTTTAAGACCCTCGCCACCAAATGTAAATTGTTCATTAGTGATGTTTTGTGTAGGAGTTTTCAAAAATTTGGTAAGTGCATCTTTGAGAATCATAGATTTATTTTCAATAAACTTATTACTGATAATACCGTTTTCAGGAAAAGAATAATTTTCAGAACCTAATCCAGTAACGAAATTATTCATTAACGCAGCGACAACTCCTAATTCATAATTAGCAAATTTATTTGCATTCGATTCATCAATAGTAAATGTAGAATTAGTGTTTACATACAAGTTATATTTTGTAGCTGAAGTATAATCAGTATCTGTCCGTTTCTCGTTCGTCTTTTTTGTAGTAGTGTTTCCTATTACCTTGGGAACTTGAAAGCTATTTACAGCAACATTTTTATCCTGTAACTCTGAATTTATTTTAAATATTGCTGACTTTCCAGCCATTCTTGTAAACGGTTGAGCAACGACATCATTTACAGCTTCGGTAGCTTTATTGTATGTTTTGCGTACAGAATTTACCATTCCATTCCATTCTTTTTCCGCTTCCTGCAATGGATTAACTTGTTCTCCATTAGGGTCGATGAACCGAATAGGATTTGCATAACAATACTCGTAAGAACTTGCACAAAAATCTAAAAACTGTCGATTTCTATTCTTCTCCAACCCATACCCTTTTTGAAGATTGTAATTTTCACTATTAATTGGGTCAACAGCGCTCCACCTTGCCAACCAAGGTATATAATACCTTGCACCATGGTAGTATAAGCCACTTTCCTCATCCCTTTCCTTGCCCGTATAGCGGTATCGCTTAGCAACTGCATTTATACTGGCATTCATTGCCTGGTAAGAGGTAGTACCGTAAGGGTGGTATTCTTCATAAGAGATGATCTCACCTTCTTCATCTAACTCAAGAGAAGCACTCTGCAAGTGGTTACTATAGATATACCTTGTTAGCTCCGCGGGGCTTGGGTCTGTACCCACTGTTCGTGTTTCCAGCATTGCTATACGCCCGGCATCATCACTCACATGCAAAGTCTGCCGCTCTATTTTCAAAGAACTTGTATGGTCAAATTTACGATATATTTCAAGATAAATTCGGCTTCCGTTTGTATATTAAACTTTCAAAATAGGTAGCGTAGTTACACTTCATTAGCAATAACAAAGTAAAACAGCATTACTAAAAGCAATAAAAAATAACTGCGAAACTACAAGTCTCGCAGAGCGAGGAGGAACAATAAGGACACATAAGACTTTTTTATAAAACAACAATTTGGAGACACCTATAGCTAAGTGATACATTGCAAGCCCATTTTAGGCCCTAAAAATAAAGCAGGCAGCCAAAGGTTGTCTGCTTTTCTAATTCCGAAAAATTAAAACTAATTGATTTTACTATGCTTGAGCCAATTATTTTTGGAAAACAACAATTTGGAGTTACTACCTAAAATCACAACCAATAATTATTGATTATCAAAAACTTACATCCTTAAAAAGGTAACATCACTAACTCTGGAACACTACCTACCTTACTACCTTACCTTTCTTCAATGCCAATAATTCTAAGTTCGAAAAACGAATCAAATATTTGAAACAAATTATCATATGTTATTAAATATCTTCTCTTAGTTATATTATTAATTAAAACAAACGAACCTGAATATTCATCAATATTAATAATTTGCTTATTACTATTAGAACTAGTTTGAATGTTTCCTATTTCAAAGTTTTCAAATTCTGACCTATCAATGTGAGCTAAACTTATTAAACTGTCAAAATCTTCAAATACATCATAACAAATTGAGGTATCATTATTTGAGGTACAAACTTTATCAATTCTATGTTTTAACACCAAAAATTCATTGTCATAAACAATTTTTCGATTTTTATTATAAAATAATGAATCAACGTAATTTTTACTTAATGTCAAACTATTCCATAAAGAAGTATCTTTTTGACTGATAGCTAATGTAGCTTTTTTAATATGTAAAATTAAGTTTTCGGTATTTTGACAATAAGTGTTATTAGAAATTAAAAGTATTATTGCAAAAAAAAGTATTCTTATCATAGTTAAAGTTGTTTATTGGAAAAAATTGGTACATTAATAGTCTTACATTTTCATTGTTTAGCAGTAAAAAGGTAGGTCAAACATACTTGATATTGTTTTTCCTACTTGATTTAGTTTATTTATGTCCACATCATACATTAATTTTATTTTATTTTTAAATATACGTTTTGAGATAGATGGTTCATTTCTAACTATTATTAAATAATATTTTTTTTGATTAGAACTAGTATCATACCACTCATTTTCTCTAATTATTAAAAATGCCTTATTAAGATTTACATTATTTGTTATCCCAAATGCTTTAATATATAAATCATTATCATTTTTTTGAAATAGTAAAATATTAAATATTAAATCTAAATGCTTAAAAAAAAACACTTTTATAGAGAGAAAGATGACAATAATGCTACTAAAAAAATAATTATTCAAAATAAAAATAACACCTATAATCAACAAAATAATTCCTGCAAATACATTTATTATGTATTGAAGAATGTCTGAAATACTTCTTTCGATTTTATAAAATATCATATTAAAAAATTAGTATTACTATTGATTCTGTAATCCCTTATCTATTTCATCTACTCCAGTATCAATAATAAACTTATATAAATCAATAACTGCTTCTGTTGGCTTACTATCTGCTTTCTGATAAATTTCAAAAAATTGACGACTAGATTTAAATAACAAGCCACCATTTCCATTTGTTTCAATAGCATTTTGTTCATTATCTAAAAAATCTGACACATATTCAGTTCCTACATCTTTTAAAAAGTCTTTTCCATAACCTAAACCAGATCTATATACAGAAATATAACCAGAAACTCCCTTAATAAATAATATAGATCTTCTGCTCCCAGATAGTACGCTTCCATCTATATTACCACCTGTTTTATTTATATTATTCCAAGTTGGAATTGTAACATCCCTCCCTAAAAGTCCCGAAAAGAGGTTTTGTTGTGCTTGAGCTATTGGATTATACTCTGCTCCAATTTTATAAGCCCACTTTGCAGTGGGACCACTGGGACCAAAAAATCTATCACCTTTTTCTAAAAAAGAAATAAAACTATTCCAAAGCGAAGTTGAAATAGGTGATTCTTGCGTTTCTTCTTTTGGTTTTTCAATAACCTGTTTTTCTATGTCCTTAACATCAGGTTTAGGAGTCGATTTTTGACCAATTTTGTGATCGTATTCTTTTATTATCTTTCCTGTTTTTGTATTTGTTATTCTATGCAACCCTGAACCATAAAAATAATGAGTATACTTATTATCTGAATATTCTCCCAAATCATAACCACTATAATTATACTCAGAAGTTAGCTGAGTAATAGCATCTGCTACATATTTACCTTTTTTCGAATAACTACTTTTATTAAATTCCTCTCTACTTTTTATACCTGTAGCAAATTGAAGCTGATTGTGCTTATCTACATACCAAACTCCATTTTTAACGAATTCCTCACCCTCCATCCCGCTCGGATCATTATACACAACAGGGTTATTAAAGCTGTAACTATATGGACTCATCCCTGCATACTTACTCTCCAATGGGTCAACAGCTATCCACCTTACTAACCAGGGTATATAATACCTTGCGCCGTGATAATACAAACCACTCTCCTCATCCCTTTCCTTACCTGTATATCTGTATCTTTTAGCTACCGCGTGGATAGCCGCATTCATGGCCTGGTAAGATGTAGTCCCGTAAGGGTGGTATTCTTCATAAGAGATGATCTCACCTTCTTCATCTAACTCAAGAGAAGCACTCTGCAAATGGTTGGAGTAGATATACCTTGTCAGTTCCTCTGCTGTATCATTATCATCTATGGCATCACCATACGTCCTGGTTTCCAGCATGGCTATACGTCCAGCATCATCACTCACATGCACTGTTTGCCGCTCAATAACTAAAGAACTTGTATGGTCAAATTTACGATATATTTCAAAACTACCCAAATAAATCCGTTCTTCTTTAATACTGCCTTTGTCTACGTACTTGCGTATACGCTGCCCACCGCTGTACTGGTAAAAGGCTTCCATCGTACCGTTGGCTATTTGATGCAACTCATTGTTCAGATTCCAGTGCATCGCATCCAGATGCGGCATTTCGGTCATATTACCCCGTATATCATAAGCATATGCGTAAGTTGTCGTATTGACCTCCGTATCTAAAAGCCTGTTGCTACTAACTGCTATGTTGTAAGTTCGGGTGTAAGCACCTGCATCGGCTATATGCCGGAGTTCCAGAATATTGCCTACGGCATCATAAGTATATTTTTGGGTATAGTTCTGTACCGCATTACCATCGCCTTTGTGAGCTGTCTGCCAAGCTGCATCATTCCAGTTATCTTCCGACCCAAAGGTGGCAGTACCGATGAGTTCCCTGCCTTTTACTTTTATCAACCTGTACAAAGCATCATAAGTATAATCATTATGCGGCGCTGCCACCGTGCCGTCAAAGTAGAGGGTCTGCTGCGCATCGTCTTTCTGTAAAGTGATATTGCCTACGGGGTCATACCGGTAATGCAGATCCTGTAGCTCTTTGCTGTCACTGTGGCGTGTGGTTCTTATCCTTCTTACCCTAAAAGTAAATTCATCATATTGGTAAGTGGTGGTGGTGCCATTCTCGTACTGTATTTTGGTTCGCTGACCTTTGGCATCGTATGCTATCTTTTTTACAATGTTCGTATCCAAGCCATGTACATTGGCTATTTCTACTGCTCTTAGTAATCCTCCTTTATCATAAGTATATTTGGTTTCTCCATCATCGGGAGTTATAAGTTTTACAGGCCTGTTGAGTGCATCATATTCGGTTTCTGTTTTATGAAAATCACCTTCTAAGGTAACACTGCCAATAGTAGTCCAGTCGGGGTGTTCGGTAGCATCTTCGGTATAGGTGCATTTCTGTGTTAAAACATTGCCCTTAAAATCATAATCGGTAATTTCTACTAATTAGACTATTTTAATGGCACACGCCAGCGGGGGGACTTTGTAAAACAAAAACGGAAGGCTGATCAGCTTTCCGTTTTTTGTTAAAAAATTAATAAATATTATTTGTTGTCAGTAATAAATATATTCCTATTTTTATCAAGTTACATTTTGAGCACTACCGTATATTACTTACTCTTTATACGCTTATACACACTTGTACCTTTTTCCTCTGTATAATATACCGCCTCTATGTGCAATTCATCAGGAGTGAGCTTGTAAATATGATGATATACCTCTGGTGCTTCAAAATCACCTAATTCACTACTATTGCCTTTCGAGTTGTAAAATATAATGGTTTGCTGCAATTCACCTAATCGCCAATTTCCATTCAATACAGATGTCCTGCTTTTGTACTCTCTATTTAGTATATAAGTACCGTTTTCTTTCAATTCGTAAATATAATTTACTCCTTTAACAGGTGCGTATTCAGGTTTTCCGTTACGCTCTACCCAATGGGCAGTCAGTTTCCATTTACCGACAAGCAATGAGGCTTTATCGGATACGCTTTGTGCAAACAAATGCTTCCCACTACCGACAAGCAAAAGAAGCAAGGCTATTTTAATGATCTGTTTCATATCATCTTGGTTTTACTGCTGGTGGTTTTACCCATAAGCTGCGATATACTTTAGGCTGCGGATTAGGCTGCCAAACCGTACCGCCTGAGGGCATTACACCGTCAAAATTATTAGGTACAAAGTTGGTTGCAGAAGCTCCGCCTTGTATAATAGACGCATCACCTACGGGATTTCCATAAGCATCCAATCTTTGTTGAACGGTTTGGGTAGTTACATTCCAACCGACAATACCCGGTGTTGGTGGTATCTGTACTGTCATTCTAAAACTTCTTCCATACAAGCTTGGGTCTGTAAAATTTGCGGGTCTGTTTACCGTAATACCTGCTGCACTAAAAGCATTGCTCGCTGTATTAAATCTTGCTGTAAGCAAAGCTGCCGCATTTCTGTAATTTGGAATTGGATTTAAATCTGGGTCTTCATACGTTGATGTAACTTGCAGATTAATATTATCAATCCCCATATTCTGGAGCTGATTGGCTAAAGCATTAATTTGTGCCTGTGCCGAAACAGGATCGGCAAATCTCGCTCCGTTTGATGTATTGGTGTTGAGTTGAAAAGATATACTTAAATTGATTTCATCAATCATTCCCATTACAGGTTCTACAGTAGTTTGCGTACCCTCTCTAAAATCAGGTGGTCTTGAAAAAGTTTGGTCAGCACTTATTAGGCTAAGTGTACCTTCATTAACACCCCAATTTTTAGCATATGTTAATACAGTAGTAATTGTGACAGCCCCACCTGTTGCTTCAGAAATCACATGTTTTCCTGCAGTCAAAGTTTGGTGACCTTTATATGGATCATATACTGTATAGATAGGAGTTCCTCCATTTTTTCCATTAAAAGGAATATATTCAACCTCAGTTCCGTCTGGAACATCTATTATATTATGATTCTCATCAGCAAAACGAATAATGTAAGTATGCCCTTCTTTTTTCTCCTCTGGTTGATTCCCACTTTTCTCTTGCTCTCCATTAGGATCATTATAAATAACTGGGTTATTAGCCCCATAACAATAAGGTGTTCTTCCACCAAACTTACTCTCCAGCGGATCCACCGCACTCCATCTTGCCAACCAAGGTATGTAGTAACGTGCTCCGTGGTAGTATAACCCGCTTTCCTCATCTCTTTCTTTACCTGTATATCTATAACGCTTAGCTACTGCATTTATTGTGGCATTCATCGCCTGGTAAGAAGTAGTACCGTAAGGATGATACTCCTCGTAACTGATTATTTCAGCATCTTCATCCAACTCTAAACTTGCACTCTGTAAATGATTGGAGTAGATATACCTTGTCAATTCCTCTGCTGTATCATTATCATCTATGGCATCTCCAACCGTACGGGTTTCCAGCATCGCTATTCTGCCTGTATCATCGCTCACATGCACCGTAGTACGCTCTATGTCCAAAACACCACTTACAAATTTACGGTAAATCTCAAAATTGCCTAAGTAAATCCTTTCTTCTTTTACACTGCCTTTATCTACAAACTTTCTCACACGCTGCCCGCCACTGTATTGGTAAAACGCTTCCATAGTACCGTTCTCTATCTTGTGCAGCTCGTTATTTACATTCCAGTGCATAGCATCCAGGTGCATTTCGGTCATGTTGCCTCTCGTGTCATAATCATATTCGTAAGCAGGGGTCATACCCACCTGCGTACTTAACAGCCTGTTGCTGTCTGTATCTATATCGTAAGTCCTTGTATAGCTGCCTGTAGCTGCTATATGTTTTAACTCTAAGATATTGCCTGCCTCATCATAAGTGTATTTTTGCTTATAGTTCTGTACTGCATTACCATCGCCTTTGTGGGTAGTCTGCCAAGGGCTATCGTTCCAGTTATCTTCTGTTCCAAAAGAGGCAGTACCTATCAGTTCCCGTCCTTTAGCTTTTATCAGCCTGTACAAAGCATCATAAGTAAACTTCTGTGTAGGCGCAACTATGGAGTTATCATAAAACAGGGTTTGTTCCGCTTCATCTTCAATAGTGGTAATGTTACCAACAGGGTCGTAGTAATAATGCAAATCCTGCATCTTCTCATTGTAATGCGGGTTGCCGCTATCCACGTTTACTGTAAGTAACCTTCTTAACCTGAATGTAAATTCATCATAAGTATAGCTTGTTTTGGTACCGTTACCATACCAGATAGCCTGCCGCTGCCCCTTAGCATCGTAGCGGATATTTTTTACATATTCATCCGTATTCAGCTTTACTTTTTTCAAAAAGCCTCCTTTATCGTAAGTAAACTCATGTACATTGCTGCCCGGGTCGGTGGTGGTAACAGGTCTGTTTAGTGCATCGTAAGTAACCGAGCTTGTAAATACCTCCATACTTAAATCTGTATCATCCAGCACAGACCAGTCCGCATCGGTAAGAGCCGGGTCATCCAAAAGCTGCTGTTCGGTATCAAGTACGTTGCCCTTAAAGTCATATTCATTCACCTGCTGCCTGCCGCTACCGTCATAAGTACGGTACACCTGTCCACGGCAGTTATGATCTTCAGGGCTGGTCAAGCTTTCGCCATAAATATACTGTTCCAGTGTTTTACCGTCGGTGATGCGTTTTAATGGTCTGCGGAGTACATCGTACTCCATTTCCGTCTGTTTGTCCAGTGCATCCCAGCCATAGAGCGGTTGTCCTGCTACATCTATTAAGGTTCTACCGCTACCACTATCTAAACTCTGCTGATAGCAAGGAGCCTGCAGCATATTGTAGTGGTAAGAAAGCGGTGTCAACCCTCTGCCATCTACCACCGCCAGGCGGCTACCAGTAATATCTAGTACTTCATAGCTGTGAATAAGCGGATTAATGCCATCATTTTGTAAAGTGTAAAATCCTCTAGCTAAAGTATCAGTATGGATAATGGTAGGGGTATTGGCATGTGCTGCGGCTTTTTCTGCGGCATCTTGCTCTTCTGCTCCCATAGCGCCTTTTTATAGTTAGAAAGAGCGAATTGCAATTCGCCCTTACATATTATCTATTCGTTTACAATACGATATTGATCATTTTACCTTTTACGAAGATGATTTTCTTAGGTGTTTTACCTTCTAAGTAACCTTGTATTTTCTCGTTGGCAAATACTGCTGCTTCGATATCGGCTTGTGCTGCATCGAGTGCAAACTCCATTTCAGCGCGTGTTTTACCATTAATGGCTACAGGATATACTTTGGTATTATCTACCGTATATTTTTCTTCCCAAGTTGGGTATGGTGCATCTACTACGCTACCTTCTTTGCCTAATTGTTGCCACAACTCCTCAGCCATGTGTGGTGCATAAGCTGCGATTAATACTACTAATGGTTCTAAGATAGCACGTTTGTTGCATTTCAAATCCATCAATTCATTCACACAAATCATAAACTGACTTACCGAAGTATTGAAAGAGAAACGCTCTGTATTATCTTCTATTTTCTTAATGGTACGGTGCAATACTTTTAATTCTGCTTCAGTAGGTGCTTCGTCTGTAACGATTAAGCCTTTTTGCTCATCCATAAACAAACGCCAGAAACGCTTGATGAATTTATGAACACCTTCTATGCCTTTTGTATCCCAGGGTTTAGATAGCTCTATTGGGCCTAAAAACATTTCATACATACGGAAGGTATCTGCTCCATATTGTTGTACAATATCGTCAGGATTTACTACGTTGTATTTAGATTTAGACATTTTTTCGGTTTCTACGCCACAAATATACTTACCGTCTTCTAGTTTAAACTCCGCATGGGCATAGTCTGGTCGCCAGGCTTTGAAAGCTTCTGTATCCATCTGTACACCATCTACAAAATTTACATCTACACGAATGGGGTCTGTTTCGTAGGCTTCCTTTAAGCTGGTAGATACGAACTGGTTTGTACCTTTAATGCGATATGCAAAACGCGTAGAACCTTGTATCATACCTTGGTTAAGTAATTTTTTAAAAGGCTCATCGAAAGACAAATAACCTAAGTCGTGCAATACTTTAGTCCACAAACGAGCATACAAAAGATGTCCTACAGCATGCTCTGTTCCACCTACATATAAGTCTACTTGGTTCCAATAATCCGTTGCGTTTTTATCTGCAAGACTTACAGCGTTATGCGGATCCATATAGCGCAAAAAATACCAGGACGAGCCCGCATATCCAGGCATCGTATTCGTTTCACGACGCAAGGCCTCGCCATCGGTATTGGTCACCCAAAGGTAGCTCTCGATATTTGCCAATGGGCCTTCACCGTTAGGACCGGGCTTATAGCTATCTACATGAGGCAACTGCACGGGCAATTGCTGCAATGCTGCTGTCAACTTAGCTTGAGGCTCATCTATAGCATAGGGAGTATCTCCTTTATAAACAATAGGAAATGGCTCACCCCAATAGCGTTGACGGCTAAACCCTGCATCGCGTAATTTGAAATTAACTTTTCGGGTACCAATGCCTTTTTCTTCTAATTTTTGTAAAACAATCGCTGCTGCTTCTTTTACTTTTAATCCAGAAATGAATTCAGAATTTTCTATCACTACCTCTTTGGAGGAGCAAGCATGCTCGCCATCGTAATGGGTACCAAAAATATTGGTAATATTAATATCAAAGTGTTTAGCAAAATTATGATCTCGGTCGTCGCCAGCTGGCACCGCCATTATTGCACCAGTGCCATAGCCCGCTAAAACATATTCCGATATCCAAACAGGTATCTCTTTGCCTGTAAATGGGTGTAAAGCATAGGCACCTGTAAAGCAACCAGATATTTTCTTTTCTGCCATGCGCTCTCGTTCTGAGCGAGATTTCACATAGGCTTGATAGGCTTCGACTGCTGTTTTTTGTGCATCAGACGTTAAGCTTGCCACCAATTCATGCTCGGGTGCCAAGACCATAAAGTCGACACCAAAAATAGTATCCGGACGGGTAGTAAACACTTCTATAAACGACGGGCTGTCTTTAACTTCAAAACGCACAGAGGCTCCTTCCGATTTTCCTATCCAGTTGCGTTGCATTTCTTTCATGGCTTCACTCCACTCCAAGCTTTCGAGGCTATCTAGCATTCTGTCGGCAAAGGCGGTAATTCTTAAAAACCACTGACGCATGCGCTTACGCTCTACAGGATGGCCACCACGTTCCGACACGCCATTTACCACTTCATCGTTGGCCAAAACCGTTCCTAAGGCCTCGCACCACCACACTTCTGCAAAATCTAAATATGCCAAACGATACTGCATCAGTACAGCGCGCTGTGATGTTTCGTTCATTGCGCCCCATTCTGCAGCCGAAAATTGTAGCGTAGCATCACCGGGAGCAGGTAAAGACGCATTACCTTCTTTCTCGAAAATGGCTATCAAGCTATCTATATACTCTGCCTTTTGTGTAGTTGGATTGTACCATGATTTAAACAGTTGTAAGAAAATCCATTGCGTCCATTTGTAATATTGCGGTTCAGAAGTATTCACCTCTCTACTCCAGTCGAAACAGAAACCTATATTGTCTAATTGTTCTTTATAACGATTAATGTTTTTCTCTGTAGTAACTGCAGGGTGTTGCCCTGTTTCTAAAGCGTATTGTTCAGCAGGCAATCCAAACGCATCAAAACCCATAGGGTGCAATACATTGAACCCTTTATTCTTCTTGTATCGAGCATAAATATCGGAGGCGATATAGCCTAAAGGGTGCCCAACATGCAATCCCGAACCACTAGGATATGGAAACATATCTAGCACATAATACTTGGGCTTGTCGGATGTATTAGCAACCTTATACACCTCTTTATCCTTCCAATAATTACGAATCTTTGGCTCTATACTTGAGAAATTATATTCCATTTGTTATATTAAAAAATTTAAATGCAAATTAAGGGGGCAAAAATAAAGAATTTCTACCTTAAACCCTGCTTAGGCCTTGCGGAAATTTACAGGAGAGAAAATAATATAGAAATAGCAAAAAAGCTTAATAAATGTATCTTGAATTATCGTTTTTGAGCCCAAAATGTAAAATATCGTTGTTTTTCAAACAAAAAAAAGATGCCCTATAATCATCTTGCGACTAAATAAGGAAGTGTGCTTAAGTAAAAAGCAGATATTGAAACTTGCTGAGTATTATTTATTATTATTAATATCTTTGTGAAGTAGAAGTCAAAATAAAAACCAGTAAGACTATTCATGCTCAGACAAACCCAACAATTCAAATTAACTCAAAAACTTTCTCCAAAGCAAATTCAGTTGGTGAAATTGTTGCAAGTACCTACCGCAAATTTAGAAGAACGTATAAAAGATGAATTAGAAAGCAATCCGGCACTAGACATCAATGTAGACTACAACACCAATAATACAAAAGACATTCACGAAGACAATAGCTATGATTCCATAAACAACGATGAGCCCGAACATAGCAATGAGGAGTATGATGATGGTATAGACCTCTCTAGCTACCTAAAGAGTGAGTACGAAAACGATGGCGCGTATTATCATAATTCAGACGACGATGAACAAGATAGAACCCTACCTATCAAATTAGAAGACACCTTTCATGAGTATTTGCAAGCACAATTAGGTTTGGCAGGCCTGAGCGATGACACTTATATCATTGCCGAACAACTCATTGGCAGCATCGACGACGATGGATACCTAAGACGCGACGTAGCAGCAATCACAGACGATTTGGCATTTAAACAAAACATCATCACTACCGACGAAGAAGTAACTAAAGTGTTACGATTGATACAGGGGTTTGACCCTCCAGGGGTTGGCGCAAAAGATTTGCAAGAATGCTTATTGCTGCAATTAAAGCGCCTACCTCATACTGAAAACATTAAAAATGCAATTGCAATTTTAGAAACCCACTTTGATGAATTTTCAAAACGTCATTATGATAAAATAAAAATGCGTTTAAGACTTGATGATGAAAACCTCAAAGAGGCAATAAATATCATTATCAAGCTGACGCCCAAGCCTGGTACCGCCTTTGACAATAGCTCCAAACATTCTAATTACGTCATTCCCGACTTCTTTATTGTCAACAACAATGGTATACTAGAGCTCAGCCTAAACTCTAAAAATGCGCCCGAGCTTAAAATTTCAGAGAGCTACAAAGAAATGTTTGAAGCCTATAGTAAAAACAAGAAAAAAAACAGCAGAGATAAAGAAGCTATATTATTTATTAGACATAAACTAGATGCCGCCAAATGGTTCATCGAAGCCATCCGACAAAGACAACACACGCTGCTAATCACTATGAATGCCATCATGCAGTATCAGTCGGAATTCTTTTTGACAGGCAATGAATCGGCTTTAAAACCCATGATATTAAAAGATATCGCCGACATAACGCTAATGGATATTTCTACCGTTTCGAGGGTGGCCAATAGCAAATATGTACAAACAGAATATGGCACCTACAGCCTTAAATTTTTCTTCTCTGAAGCTACTACCACCGATAGTGGCGAAGAAATTTCGACACGAGAAGTAAAAATGTATTTGAATAGCTTGATAGAAAACGAAAATAAAAACAAACCACTTTCGGACGAATTACTAACAACTTTGCTTAATGAAAAAGGCTATAATGTTGCCAGAAGAACGGTAGCAAAATACAGAGAACAGCTTAATATACCGGTTGCTAGACTACGAAAAGAGATTTAGATTAAATATTGAAATATTATTTGTAATTTTTACATTAAAAAATTACTTTTGGCTGTAGAATTTGTATATTCACAGTAATTTAATAAAAATAAACTTTAAATAAAAGTTCCGAATATGAAAAAAGTTTTAAAAAGCTTAAGCCTTTTAACTGCTGCTGCACTACTGATGACTGCTTGCTCTAAAAAATACGAACCTACTAAGGATGAAAGCAGAAATCCATTTAAGGGCGATTTTACTGCCAGTCTGTGGGGAGCTGAACCATATGTAGCAGATTTAAAAATGGTAGTAGATACCACGATAGAGGGCGTAAGATCCCTATCTATAGCTACTAAGCAGTTTTTGAGCTATTCGGATACCACACAATATAGGCTAATGACTATCAGCATTGGTAATTTCACCGGGCCTAACACCTATCCAATAGGAGCTTTTACTACATTCAATCAAGTAATCATTAGTTACGATTCGGCCAACAAACAAACCTTCAATCAAGACAATAATGACCCAGAAGGATTTATAGTTGTTACCAAAGCAGAGAATAATGCTTATGAAGGTACCTTCCAATTTAAAACAATAAACACAGTAGATACCTCTACCATTCCAGTTACTTCGGGTGTGTTTAATTTGGCTTGGTAAGCTTTCTACCCAAACAACTTACGATATTATTTTTTTAAGCTGAAGTGTCATTGCATCTTCAGCTTTTTCTATTAAATGACCTAACTTTATCCGCTGAATCAATATTATTATTAATGGTTATGATGTCATTAAAGACCCAATCTATTATTGCTGCCCTTTTAGGCATTCTATTAGGCGCATTATTTATATTTTCTGCCTGGACAAAAACCTATCCAATAGAAGATTTCGATTATATCATTGCCTCTCAATTGCATCTTAGCAACAGCGTGGCTGCGCTATTGGCCCGAGCGGTCATAGGCATAGAGTTTGCACTTGGCGTGTTTTTATTACTACACTTTATACTTAAGAAAAAATGGGTTGTTACAAGCGCTATTCTGCTCTTGCTGGTACTCACAGCACATCTTGTAATATTGTATTACAACCTTGGCAATGATGCCAATTGTGGATGTATGGGCTCGGTAATACCCATGAAACCGCTCCCTTCTATACTTAAAAACATCGTGATAATTGCGCTCTTAGTAAGCTTATATAAAACCACCCACGGCAGCAGCAAGATACCGATTAAGCAAATATTTTTGGTAGCACTCACACTACTTAGCATGGGTATCATCTATCTGATATTTCCACCCAAAAAAGCTTCAGAATTCCTCTCTTACCATAAACTATATCAAGATACTACCTTTTTACAACCTAATGCAAAGCTCTTAGAAGGCAAGCATATACTCAGCCTTATGACTCTGGGTTGCGGACATTGTAGAGATGCAGCAAAAGAAATGGTAGCTATCAAAAAACAGTATCCAGATATGCCGTTCTACTTCCTCATCAAATCGCCAAGAGATAGCGCAGTAAGAGTAGCCGCAGAAAAAGACTTTATGGACGACACACAAGCACAAGACATACCGTTTAGCTATGTGAACGATGAAGTGTTTATGCAATATCTATCGGAATGCGATAACATTGGTACGCCCGTAATATTATGGATGAAAGACTCTAGCATTATTAGAGAAGTACCTAACCACAATATAAACGCTAATGACTTGAAGACTTGGTTAGACCAATAGCAGCAGCCACTTATGAAAATTTTTAGTATCTCCACACCCTTAAACATTGAATTGAAGTTTCAGCTAGCTTCGTTTAAAGCCCGACTGGGAGCTTGGTTGATAGACTTTGTGGTGATATACGCTTACAACTTAGTGATGCTTATCTTTTTGTTCAACAACCTAAGTAGCATCAATTTATCTAAGCTATCTAATGGTGATGCTGTACAAATAGGTATAGTTTTGTTGCTTTATATCCCTAGTACACTTTACCACTTAGCAAGCCAACTTATATGGAGAGGACGTTCGTTGGGCAAATGGCTGATGCACATAAAAGTGGTAAATATCCATGACGGCAGAGTTCCCTCTACACAGCAAATTTTACTGCGGAATCTATTGTGTATACCCAATTACTTGTTGGGGTTTTGTATGATAGCAGTAAACCCATATGCATTGTTTGGATTCTTAATTGTACTAGGCGTAACAGCAATACCCGACCTTGCGGCCATTTTATTTCAAAAACAACATCAAAAAATCGGCGATATTATAGCAGGCACCCTGAGTGTACGTACCGACTACGATGCCGACCTTAAACATACTATTTTTATGGAAGTAAAGGACTTGGAAAACTATCAAATCCAATACGAAAACGTGTTGCAATTAACAGATTTTGAAATAAATAAACTCAATAATATTTTACATAAAAAAGATAACTACGACACGAGTTATCTGAATAAAATCACAGCAAAAATAGAGGCAAAAATAAAAGCAAAAAATAAGCAAAACACCAACCTCGATTTTTATCATCAACTCATTCAAGACTACAATTACATCTATCAACAAAAAAAATAAAGCGACTATGAATTACTTGGGACATTGTTTTTTGTCGTTCAAACAACCAGAGATATTGGTTGGCAACATCATAGGCGACTATGTAAAAGGTATAAAAGACGTAAGCCTCTACCCTCCAGAGGTACAAAAAGGCATTTATTTGCATAGAAAAATTGATGAATTTACAGACAAACACCCGGCATGCTTGCAAGCACAAAATATATTTAAAGCAGATTATAATCGTTATAGCGGCGCTATTGTAGATGTGTTATGGGATCACTACTTGGCAAACGACCCTAAATACTTCGACAACGAACACGCGCTATTGAGCTTCACACACGACACTTACGCCCAAGTAGACCAACAAATAGCAATTCTACCCGAAAAATTCATCACAACGTTTGATGCTATGAAGGCCCAAAATTGGCTATTTCAATACCGCACAGTAAAAGGCATGGAAAAAGCATTAAATGGATTGAGCTACAAAGCCCTTCACCTAGGCGATGTATCGAAGGCCTACAGTTTGTTTTTACAACATTTCTATGAACTCAATCAGCGCTACTATGAATTCATTGAAGAAGCTGTGATTTTTGTAAAAAACCAACTACAAGACAATAATATAGGTAGTAATACTTAGATTTGCATAGCAATCCAATAATTTTACACACTGCCAAACCATATCTAATACCAAAGATGATTTCCATAAAGAAATTTGCAACCTATGTAATAGCCACGTCTTTAATAGCATTTGTCGGATACCAATTCACGTTCCACTCAAAAGCAAATGCTTTTGCCAATAATGATTACAACAATTTTGACAATCCCAAAAAAGCAACTCCCAAACCCTTTATCATAAAATACGCAGATACCAATAGTACCGAACTAAAAAAACTCATACATAGCCTCGATTCATTTTATGCAGTACAAGTAAGATTTGGTTTTAATGGCAGCGTATTGCTTGGTCATGAAGGCAAAATCATTTACGAACGCTATTTTGGCTATGCCAATAAACCTCAAGGACACTATCTAAACAAAAGAACCCCCAGCCAATTAGCATCTACCTCAAAGCCATTTACGGCTACCGCTATATTGTGGCTACACCAAAATAAATACCTAAACATAGACGCACCTGTAGCAAAATACATCAAAAACTTCCCCTACCCCAATATTACCGTTACCATGCTTTTAAATCACAGAAGCGGCCTTCCAGACTATACAAAATTGGGCACCGCTATCTGGAAGTCAAAAGCACCTATGTACAATGCCAATTTAGTGCATTACATCAATACGAAGCAACCAAAACTATACTTTGCTCCCAACACAAAATTTCAATACTGCAATACCAATTATGCGCTCTTGGCTTCTATCATAGAGGAAGTTACAAAAATGCCATACAAGAAGTTTATGAAGGAAATGATATTCGAGCCGCTGGGTATGCACGATACCTACGTTTTCGATCCTAAAGATGGGCTACTTAACAACTCCTCCATCTCGTATAGAGCCAATTTTTCCATTTTTGAAAACACTTTTCAAGACGGTGTATATGGCGACAAGGGTATATACAGCACACCACAAGACCTCTATAAATGGGATCAGTCTTTCTATAACTACACGCTCCTAAACGAAAAAACGCTAAGACTAGCATATAATGGTTACTCGCACGAAAAGCCCGGCAAGAAAAACTACGGACTAGGATGGCGTATCATCGAAGAAGAACGCTACAAAATAGTATACCATAACGGATGGTGGCACGGCAATAATACCGTTTTTTACCGTTTTATAGCTGATAATTTCACGGTAATAGTATTGGGCAACAAGTACAATACCAAGATTTATCAGCACCCAAAAGCAATATACAAATTGCTAGAACAACATAGCTCTATTAAACTCGAATGGGACGCTCCC
This sequence comes from uncultured Taibaiella sp., assembly GCA_964429515.1. Classification (GTDB taxonomy): domain Bacteria; phylum Bacteroidota; class Bacteroidia; order Chitinophagales; family Chitinophagaceae; genus MKSF01. The sequence continues at coordinate 6,516 of CAYSCJ010000032.1, read as the reverse complement.
TTAGAGTCGGAAGATTAAATAATGAAAGAATAAGAAAGTTGAGCAACAAAACGCTCAACTTTCTTATTTAAAATATAATAATAACACTACCTATTACCCCCATAACAATTCCGATTAGTTGAATACGGTCAACACACTTTCCTTTAAATAAAACCTGAAAAAAAGCAAAGCAACCAATGGCGAAATCAAGTTTAAAAATGCAAGTATAATAATAGGAATATTTACCAATGAAACATTTAGAGCTATTTGAACAAATATTGACAAGATGCCAATTACCCATATTATAGGCATTTTCTCCTTCATCCTCCATTTTACCAACGGAATTCTTTGTTTGCCTAACAAATAACAAGCACAGCTGACCACAAACACCATGCCCTCTAATATCAAGGAAAACAACAACACACCTAAAGATTGTATAAAGGGAACAAACAAAAACCCTAAGGCCCAAAACAGTCTTGCCAGAATTAGAAATAAAAAACCTTTTGAAATATAGCTACGCCCCATGCTTAATTTAGAATACTTATATTCTATCAAAGCCACACCTAATATAACGAGTAAGCAGGATATTATTTTCCAAAAACTGAAAGGCTCTTTATATATATACAAATACACTAATTAGTACCCCCAACAATACACCAATTTTGTTCAAGCCAACAGTTTCAGTAGCTTTTTTATATTTCAAAGCCTTCATGAAAAACAATAATCCAAATGCATAATAGAAGCACAACACAATAGCCGCGGGTACCTGATTATACGCTACATCGGCAGGATGATGTAACCAGTAAACCGAATGCAAGTAAGAATCTGGAACAATAAATAACAACAACAATATTCCTAAAAGAGTAATGCTGCTCCGTATCATTGTTATAGGGCATATATTACCCTCTTGTTGAATTTTTTTCAATAATACATCTATAACGCCAAATGTCCATCCCGAAAAAAGCAGTGCAATTATTCCTACAATCATTATCCAAATTTTGCTATTTGTTTTTCAAAAATATCGAATCTATAAGTTTTTATTAATTTTTGTATTTCGAGCCTGCACATCTCCTTCCTCTTTAAAGCCGTCTTTGGTATAAACCTATAATGCAACAATTGGTATAAAAGGGTTGAAATAGCTTTTCGATCGAATCGAATATGATCCATTTGGATGTTTTTAAAAATTCTTTTTGCTTTAAGTTCATCGTCAGTTTGGATATAAATTATCGCTAACTGAATTTGCTGCACTGGATCTAATGCCCTATTAATAAATCGTTTTTTATAGGTTTCGTCAACACCATATGTTTCAATAATGTACTTAGCCTCATAAAAAAGTCCTGCCCAAACTAATATCTCCACACATGTTCGAACAAGCGAGGCAAATGTCAAAACACGCTCAAAAACAATGTTTCTATATTTAGAAAAAAGTAGTGCTAAATTTTCTAAAATAGCGTTTTGATTAAGCCCATTTCTTAACTGAGCATCAACAACTAAACGCAAACCAATTATAGAGCCTTCTAGAGGATACACCAAACCATACTTTTGTCGTACTGGAAATAATGATTTTTCAATGATATTCAAAGTTTGATCCAATCCATTATAATCCTCTTTAAATAATTGCCCTATACCCAACATAGATAGCCCATATATACGGTGATGCTCCACCTCTGCAAACTCACAGCAACGCATTAAACCCCTTCTATACCATTCTTCATGCAACAAATGATAACATTGATAATTTGCAATTACATACTGTACTGCCGTTTTTTTTAAGCTACTTTTCTACAAACAACTCAAAAACAGACTTTTGACTGTATATGTACATAACCATTACCTCAACCATAGCTTCATTCCAATCGTGATAATCAACTATAGAAGTGCTGTTATTGTTTAGAAATAAATGATTGATAAAATCGAAATTCAGTTCCTCTTTGCCAACATCATCTACTTGCACTTTTGCACAGAAATCGGGATAATCGGCATAACCAACATATCTCGAAAAAATCGACTTAATAGAAATAGAAACCTTAGTAGTAGCGGGCACCATACCCCAAAAACGTCTAACAGTCTGATATCCAACAGACTCGTGGGTTACTTTATTAATATCAGCTACCAATTTCTTCGCATCCGTAACCGTTTGAACCGATTTACCCCAAAATCGTTCCATTTTTATCTTCAGTAATTTATCAAAATCCGCCACTTGTTAACAAATGTACAAAACTGAACTAAATTGAACTTAAAATATAAAATCGAAAACCTAGAGTTTTGATAAAAAATTAACAAACCGTGTAATTAATTAAAAATTAAACCTTTATGACAGAAGAGGAAATAAAAGCAATTGTTACCCAAATAGGTGACGCAAAATTGAATGAAGGAGATGTTGACTTTGGAAAGTTTGGTAATGGTGTCACCATTAAGGAAGCAGCAACAAAAATAGCAAAAGATTTTTTTGAAGAAGCTAAAGAAAATCAAGCAATTGCTGTAATAGGCGTTGTATTATCAATTAATAGAAATGTAAATAATTTAGTTAATCCTAGAAAAGAACATTTTTTAAAAGTAACTAACAATAGTATCAAATCTATTAACGATTTATCAAAATTACTACAAGAAAAATCAGAAGTAGAATTTTATAAATTATGGAATTATAAAAGTCCTAGAAGATACAATATATTAAGAGAATTAGTCAACAGAATCCAAAATTTTGAATCAAACTTTCAAAATGATGATTATCGAAAAATAAACGAATGGGCTAGGAATTTCGATGCTAACAACTTTGAAAATGATAGATTAAGATTCCCATATTTTAGACTCGCTTCTTTACAACATCTAAGAATGGCTTTTGGCGTTGAAGTTATAAACCCTGCCAGGCATGTTTTAGATACCTTATCTAAACTATTCCCAGAAGAAACAGTGACACAAGAAAATTCAATACAATTAATGGAAGAGGTCTCTGCAATAACCGGTATAAGACCTTTTATTCACGACAAAATGTTTTTCAAATATGGAGCTTGTGGATATTTAAAAAATTTAGTAGCATTCCTATCAATACCCTATGACCTATAATACCCCATTAAAAGTTACTTTAGAATAGGTCCTATTTGTCCATGTTATATTAGTAGCATTCCTAACACTACCCTATCACCTATAATACCCCATTAAAAGTTACTTTAGAATAGGTTCTATTTGTCCATGTTATAGAAGCTTAAAACAATCTAAAACTAACCAACAAGGTCAACGTTGAGCGATAATACTTAACTTTGACTTTTTTATAAAATAAATAATTATTTTGAAATATTAAGCAAAAAGAATTACCTTTGCATTCCTTTTTATAAATTATGGCAAAACAGCCCCTTATTAAACAAGACGGAACTATTGTAGAAGCATTGTCAAACGCAATGTTTAGAGTTAGATTGGAAAATGGTCACGAGATATTGGCTACTATTTCAGGTAAAATGCGTATGCACTATATACGTATACTACCTGGCGATAAAGTAGGCGTAGAAATGAGTCCTTATGACTTATCACGTGGACGAATCATCTACAGATATAAATAGGCAGTGCTTAAAGATAAAACGTATTAATCAGTTATAAATAAACAAATAAATATCAATCGGTATGAAAGTTCGTGCTTCCATTAAAAAACGCAGTGCAGATTGTAAAATTGTACGTCGTAAAGGAATATTATTCGTAATCAACAAAAAGAATCCTCGTTTCAAACAACGCCAAGGATAATTTTTGCATTTTTGATGTAATATCAAACAAAAGAATTGACATTAATTCAATCATTAAAATTAAGATAAATGGCTCGTATAGCTGGTATTGATCTTCCAAAAAACAAAAGAGGAGAAATCGGTCTTACTTACATCTATGGTATTGGCCTAAGCACCGCTCGTTATATCCTGGATAAAGCGAGTATCGATCGTAACAAGAAAGTTTCTGACTGGAACGACGACGAACAAGGTGATATTCGTAACATCATCAATAGCGAATTCAAAGTTGAAGGTCAGTTACGTTCAGAAGTATCTATGAACATCAAACGTTTGATGGATATTGCTTGTTACCGTGGTGTACGTCACCGTAAAGGTTTACCATTACGTGGACAACGTACTAAAACTAATAGCCGTACTCGTAAGGGTAAACGTAAGACAGTTGCTGGTAAGAAAAAAGCTGCTAAGAAGTAAAATAACGCAAAAAAGAGCAATTGATCTTGGAGCCTTTTTCAATACTTCTTACAAGGTTAGAGACATTGCCGCTTAATTCAACAAGAAGTTGATTAAGATTAGTAATTAACAAATAGACTACCTCAATTAAAAAAATGGCAAAAGGTAAACAACAAAATTCAGCGAAAGCGGCTGCTAAGAAAAGAGTAGCTAAAGTAGACGCTCATGGTGATGTGCACATTACTGCAACATTCAACAATATCATCATCGCATTTACCAACAAACAAGGACAAGTAATCTCTTGGTCTTCTGCAGGTAAAATGGGCTTCCGTGGCTCTAAAAAGAACACACCATACGCTGCACAACAAGCTGCTGCTGATGCTGCTAAAGTAGCATTAGAAGCGGGTATGAAAAAAGCAGATATCATCGTTAAAGGTCCAGGCTCTGGCCGTGAAGGTGCTATCCGCTCTGTGGCAAACAGTGGCGTAGAAGTAACATCTATCAAAGATATTACACCTATACCGCACAACGGTTGTCGCCCTCCGAAGAAACGTAGAGTATAATATATAAAATAATGATTACTTTTGCAATCTTTTATAACAATGTTTTAAAGATTGCAAAAGTGTTTTATGCATCTTATTCTTTTTTAAAAAATTGGTTTTTCATCTCCCCTTTTACGATTTTTAAATGAGGTGAAAGACATTATCATTAAAAATCGATTAATTATCTATTTAAAATGGCACGTTATACAGGTCCAAAAAACAAAATCAATCGTATCTTTGGTGAACCAATCTTAGGTTCAGGAAAAAACCTTTCAAAAAACAGCAACCCTCCAGGTATGCACGGTGCAAACCGTAAGCGTAAATCACAATCTGAATACGCTATCCAATTGAAAGAAAAACAAAAAGCAAAGTACACTTACTTGGTGTTGGAAAAACAATTCCGTAATACCTACCAAGAGGCATCTCGTAGAAAAGGTGCAACTGGTGTTAACTTAATCCAATTGTTGGAAGCACGTTTAGATAACTCTGTATTCCGTATGGGCTTCGCTCCTACTCGTACTGCAGCACGTCAGTTGGTTTCACACAAACACATCATGGTTAATGGCAATATCGTTAACATTCCATCTTACCAATTAAACCCTGGTGACGTTGTAGAATTCAAACCTAAATCAAAAGCTAATAACGCAGTTATGAGCTTAGTAAAAGGTAAAAATCCAAATATCAATTGGGTAGAATTTAACGAAAAAGAAGTGAAAGGTACTTTCATAACTTATCCAGAACGTGAGGCTGTTCCTGAAAATATCAAAGAACAACTTATCGTTGAATTATATTCTAAATAATACAAATTCTTTTTTTTATATTTACGCTCGTATTATCTAAAAAAAAGTATTTGAAAACTTTAAACAAACAAAATTTCCAAAATGGCTATATTAAGTTTCCAAAAACCGGACAAAATCGTTTTGCAAAAAGCAAATGACTTTGAAGCACAATTTGAATTTCGTCCATTAGAGCCAGGATATGGCGTAACCATAGGTAACGCCTTACGCAGAGTGTTGTTGTCTTCTTTGGAAGGTCATGCAATTACAGGTATAAGAATTTCTGGTGTAGACCACGAATTTGCTACCATTAAAGGAGTATTGGAAGACGTAACAGAAATCATCTTAAACCTAAAGCAAGTACGCCTCAAAAAACGTTCTGACGATGATATGCATTCCGAGAAATTGGAACTTGTAATCAAAGGTCAAGAACAATTTTTAGCCAGCCAAATTGCAGAAGCAAGCAATATATTCGACGTTACAAATCCAGAACAACTAATTTGTAACATGGATACAAGCGCTACTTTAGAGATTGAAATCACTATCGGTAAAGGCCGCGGTTACGTTCCTTCCGAAGAAAATCGCCCTAAAGATGCTCCTATCAACTTTATAGCCATCGACGCTATCTTCACGCCTATAAAGAACGTAAAATACACGATCGAAAATACGCGCGTTGAACAACGTACAGATTTCGAAAAATTAATCATGGAAGTAGTAACAGATGGTACTATTCATCCTGAAGAGGCTGTAAAAGAAGCATCACGCATCTTGATACAACACCTCATGATTATTACAGACGAAAATATAGCTTTAGATACCAAAAGAGAAGAGAAAGAAGAAGCCGTAGATGAAGGTATGCTACAACTAAGAAAAGTTCTAAACACGCCTTTAGAGGACCTAGAACTATCTGTACGTGCATTTAACTGTCTGAAAGCTGCAAAAATCAACTCTCTTGTAGAATTAGTTCAATATACTCAAGACGAATTGATGAAATTCCGCAACTTTGGACAAAAATCATTGACTGAAATTGAACAAGTATTGCACGAACGCAACCTAAGC
>CAYSCJ010000031.1:0-31672 GCA_964429515.1 uncultured Taibaiella sp. | reverse complement strand
CTTACGACCTGCTGATTACAAATCAGCTGCTCTACCAACTGAGCTAAGATGGCTTTTTTTTAACGCGAGCAAAAGTAGGAGTAAATTTTTAAATTGTCAAAAAAAAATCTACTAAAAATTACACCCTTTGCAATTGTAGTAATTTGTATATTTTTGAATACTTAAATTTTTAAACAATCATGAAAGGAATAGTCAATAAAGCCTCGTTACAATTTTTGGAAAACTATATAAATAATCCCTCTCCAACATCCTTTGAATCAGCCGGACAGAAGCTATGGCTACAGTACGTAAAACCGTATATAGATGATTGGTTTATAGATGATTATGGAACAGCTGTTGCCGTTATTAATCCCGGTCAGCCATACAAAGTAGTGATAGAAGCGCATGCAGATGAGATATCATGGTATGTAAATTACATTACGAATGAGGGGCTCATTTATGTTATTCGAAATGGAGGCTCTGACCATCAAATCGCACCGTCCAAAAAAGTATTGCTTCATGGTAGTAAAGGCACAGTGAAGGGTGTGTTTGGTTGGCCAGCAATTCATACAAGAAGCGGCGAAAAAGAAGAAGCACCTTCTTTGAAGAATATTTTTATTGATTGTGGATGCACCACCAAAGATGAAGTATTGGCTTTGGGTATTGATGTGGGTACGGTAATTACCTACGAAGATACTTTCGAAGTGTTGAATGAAAGATATTATGTAGGTAGAGCGCTCGATAATAGAATAGGCGGATTTATGATAGCTGAGGTAGCAAGATTGCTCAAAAAAGAAAAGAAGAAACTTCCTTATACTTTGTATATCGTAAATGCGGTGCAAGAAGAAATTGGATTGCGCGGTGCAGAAATGATAGCCCGTAGACTGCAACCCGATGTGGCAATATGTACAGACGTAACGCATGACACCAATACGCCAATGATAAATAAAAACACACAAGGCGATGTGAAGTGCGGTAAGGGACCGGTATTAGCTTACGGTCCGGCAGTACAAATGAATTTATTGAAACTATTGGAAGAAACGGCTGCTAAAGAGAAAATATCAATACAGAAAAATGCATGCTCAAGGTCTACCGGCACCGATACAGATGCTTTTGCATACAGTAATGCTGGTACACCTTCTGCGCTTATTTCATTGCCACTAAGATATATGCACACCACCGTAGAGATGGTGCATAAGGACGATGTAGATAATGTCATTTCGTTGATATACCATACCTTGCTACGAATAAAAGCTAAGCAATCATTTAAGTATTTCGATAAGTTGTAAAATCATGTTGAACATTCAAGTTGCGCCTTTCGATACTTTAAATGCAGCTACACTTTATCAAATTTTGGCACTCCGAGCAGAGGTGTTTGTTGTGGAGCAAACATGTCCTTATCAAGATGTAGATGGCCTAGACAGTAAGGCCATGCATATCATGTTTTATGAAGAGGAGTTGCTAGTAGCTTATGCACGGGTATTTCCCTTAGGAGTTAAGTATCCCGATGCTGTAGCTATTTCAAGAGTAGTAGTGTCGCCCTCTCGAAGAGGCCTTTCATTGGGTAAACAATTAGTGCAAAAAAGTATTGAAGTGTGTAAATCGCTTTACGGAGCAGCGCTTATAAGAATAAGTGCACAGCTTTATCTGGAACGCTTTTATACAGAGCTTGGCTTTACGAAGTGTAGCGATAGGTATTTGGAAGATGATATCCCGCATATCGAAATGTATTTGCAGTTGCAATCTAGCTCCCGTTTATAGGGAGCTTTTTTGCAAATGAATTCGGCTTATTTATTAATCTCTTTATTCTTTATTTGTTTAGCTTTTGCTTCGAGGCTTTATTCGTAATTGTTGCATAGCAGCGCAATAGCGACAAATTGCCAAAAGCAGCAGCATCTGTTTTAGTTTGATTTTGCAACAATGGTATATCTATTGTGCTACTCAACTGTTTTTTTTATTTAACTTGCAAGGCTATGAAGATACTGGTACTCTATTACTCTCAAACAGGGCAGATATTTGATATTTTAAAACAGCTAACGTCTACCATACCTAATGCCGATATTGATTATGTGAAATTTGAAACACAAAGAAAATTTCCATACCCTTGGAATGTAGATACTTTTTTTGATACCATGCCCGAATGCCACTTGATGATACCCGAACCCATCATGGATTTAGAAATTGATATGCAAAAAAACTACGATTTGGTTCTCTTGGGTTATCAGCCTTGGTTTTTAGCACCATCCTTGCCCACTACCAGTTTTTTACATAGTAAATATGCTAGCGTTTTGAAAGGGAAGAAAATAGTTACCGTAATAGGATGCAGAAATATGTGGCTAAGAGCGCAGGAGCATGTGAAGGCTAGGTTGCAAGAAATAGGCGCACATTTAGTGGGTAATATTGTTTTTGAAGATAAGCATGGCAATATGGCCAGTACCTTATCTATCATACGATGGTTGTTTAAGGCACAAAAAGAAGCAAAAGGTTGGGTGCCAGCAGCGGGTGTAAGCCCTTCAGATATTAAAGATGCAGCTAGGTTTGGCCATATTATAAGTCGAGCATTTGAATCAGGTAATTGGGCTCATTTACAAAACGAGATAATAGCCTCTAATGGGGTTTTGTTGCATCCCAATTTAGTGATGTTGGAAGGAAATGGCGCAAGGTCGTTTCCCAAGTTTGCACATCCCATCAGAGCAAAAGGTTTGCCTGGCGACCCTTCAAGAAAGCCTTTGGTAAATGTATTTAAGTATTTATTGATCGTTTCTATTTTCCTATTGTCGCCTATCACAGCGCTTTTGGCAAAAGTAAAAGTAATGCTGCAAAAGAAAAAAATGATAGAAGATGTAGCCTATTTTAAAAGTGTGGGCTATTTGCCTAATAAAATTTAATATCCAAGCGGAATGCAGTAAATTTGCAGGGTCTCGTTACTACACAAAGACATATAAAAGATTATGGGAATAGCAGATTTTTTACAGAATAAAAAAAGAGAACAAGCCGCCAAAAACCTTGCAGAAGAGCAGGCTTTTTTAAAGCAGAATAAAGAAAAAGCAGGTGTAGTTACTACGCCTTCAGGCTTGCAGTATGAGGTGCTTTTCCAGTCGGAAACCGAACAGAAACCCACTGCTACGAGCTGTGTTACCTGCCATTATGAGGGTACACTTTTAAATGGAAAAATATTTGATAGCAGTGTGGCTAGAGCCGTGCCCGCCACGTTTCCGTTGCAAAATGTTATTGCTGGGTGGACAGAGGGGCTACAATATATGACAGTAGGTAGTAAGTTTAAATTCTATATACCATCAGCATTGGGCTATGGCGACAGGCAAGTGGGCAAAGATATACCACCCAATAGTTTACTCATTTTTGAGGTCACCTTATTATCAATTCAATAATTTCAATGATAAATAAAGAAGTAGGATTAGTTGTTTTTTCTATTCTTGTAATAGCACATATAGCATCAATTGTATATGGTTTTGTAAAATTGATTCCGAACAAGAAAATGCCCTTAGGCGTAAAAGTGCTTTTTGGGTTTAGTTTTCTGGGCTTGCCCTTTGTAGGTCCAGCCGCTTACAATTTTGTAAATAAGCATTGGGAAACCCTTAAAGGCAATAGTAATGCGCCCAATGAGGCAAATAAAGCCTAAATTGATAGAGACCATTTTAATTTCATTTTAAAGTATAAATAGTAGCGCCCCATGATAATGTTTGAAAAAGCTACACTTAGTAATGGCTTAAGAGTAATAGTGCACCAAGACGAAAGCACACCTATGGTGGCTGTAAATGTGCTATATGATGTAGGCGCAAGAGACGAAAACCCTTCTAAGACAGGCTTCGCGCATTTGTTTGAGCATTTAATGTTTAGTGGCTCGTGTAATATACCCAATTACGACAGTCCTTTACAAATGGCAGGCGGCGAAAATAATGCTTACACTACCAATGATATTACTAATTACTACTTGCAATTGCCAAAGGAAAATTTAGAAACTGCATTGTGGCTTGAGAGCGATAGAATGTTGTCTTTAGCCTTCGACGAAAATGGTTTTGATGTGCAAAGAAAAGTAGTATGCGAAGAGTTTAAGGAGCATTATATCAATAAGCCCTATGGCGACGTTTGGCAGCACATTAGAGAAATGGCCTATACTACGCACCCTTATAGATGGATGACGATAGGCAAAGAGCTCGCACATATTGAAAATGCTACCCTTCAAGACGTAAAAGATTTTTTTAAAAAGCACTACAATCCTCAAAATGCAATTTTGTGTTTAGCTGGTAATATCACAATGCAAGAGATGTTGCCTTTGGTTGAAAAATGGTTTGGTGCCATACCTCCTGGCGAGCCTTATGTAAGAAATCTGCCAGCAGAGCCTAAGCAAACCGAAAAACGTACCAAAACAGTACATGCTCCGGTACCTGTTGATGCCTTTTATAAAGTGTGGCACATTCCCGCTAGGCTTCAAAAAGGTTACTATATCACAGATATCATTACAGAGGTATTGGGTAGCGGTGCGTCGTCTGTATTGTATATCGAACTGGTAAAAGAATTACAGCTTTTTAGTGATATTTCATGTTATCACACTGGAAGTTTAGATCCGGGTTTGATGGTCATCAGCGGAAGACTCGCAAAAAATGTGTCAATGGAAGCAGCAGAGGCCGCAGTAGATGCTATCATATCACGAATTTGTTTGGAAGGTATTACTGCCGAGCAGCTGGAAAAAGCAATCAATAAAGTAGAATCTATGATAGCTTTTGAGGATTTGAATTTGTTGTCTAGAGCTAATAATCTTGCATTCTACGAATTGCTAGGTGATGCTTCGTTGATGAACAAAGAAATGGATAATTATCACGACATCCGTTTGGAAGACATCATGACATTTGCTGCCGATACATTTGTAGATAGCAACAGCAGCGTATTGTATTACAAAGCTGCTTTAAATGCCTCTGGTGAGGTAATGGCAGCACTCGATGAAAATGAAGATGATAGTGATGATATGGACGATGAAGCGTAGCTTGTCGTTATTTTTTAGGCAGATTTAGCCAAGGGGATTTACTTGAGCTCGATTGAAAAGCATTGCAATGCCAAATGCCTTGGCTGTTAGATTTCTGTTGCTGGCTTGGTGATAATAAAGGTAATATTGCTTAATTGCTTGGAGTAGTTTTTACATTGTACTTTAGCACCCATGTCTTCAAAAAGTTGTACCGTATCCGTTTTGCTAATAAAGTGCAGCTCGTTGTGGGTTTTGTTGAATTTGAAGATTTTTGTAGAATAGGTTTCTGTTTTAATTGTAGCCTGATGCTTTTGGGTTTCTTCTTTCACGCCATCTCTAAGTAGGAAAACACCTCCAGGGCGCAGTGCTTGGTAGCATTTTATCAGCAAAGCCTTTTGCTGTTCGGGTAGTAAGTAATGTAGCGCATCCATCATTAATATAGCATCACAAGGCGCTAAGGAAATTTGTGTAAGGTCGTTGGCCTCAAAGCTCAAACCTTTTTCAAATACTTCTGATTGTGCATTGTACAACTCTTTATATCGATACGAATTGAAGTAGTAATGGTTGTTGGCGGTTGCAATTTTTTCTTCATCATAGTCTATGCCGATAATACGACGGTCGGTACTAGACCAATGCAGCATAAATGACATAAACCCATAGCCGCAACCTAAATCATAGATGTCGCCCGAGCGAGGCAATAATTCATGATAGTGCTCGTAGTTGTCTTCTAATTGTGTTTTTATCCTACAATACCATTCTAAAACAGGGCCTTTGTAAATATGGCTCTTGACAATGGTTTCTCTAAAGTACCTTGGTGTTTCTTTGCTAGTTTTAATGGCCCGATATTGGGCTCTGAACCATCTACTAATATTTTTTCTTTGATCGCTAATGGTAGTGCCAAATTCCTGACTATTGTGGGGTATTTTGTCAGCTACAAACACATTTAGTTGGCCGTCTTTAAGTAAAAAATCATTTTTTTCCATTGTATTGGCAACACCGTGTATAATTACAGGCTGAATATCCATTTCTAAATGTTGCGCTAAATAGAACGCACCTTTTTTAAACTTGTGAATGGTATCTGTTTTAGAACGCGTGCCTTCGGGGAATACCATGATACTGAATCCACGATCTCTCATGCGTTTAAGTTGCTCTAAGCCTTGTTCGGCACCCGATGTAGCAGGATAAAATTCTGCCATTTTTACAATTCTGCCCATTATTGGAGAGTTCCACACCCAGTCGGCAGTGAGCAATACCACCTTAGGATGCAGCCCAATGGTAATAAGTATATCTAAGAAGGAGCTATGATTGGCAATATATACTGCTGGCTTTTTGTAGTATTGTGGGTCTGTATACACATAATTTTTTTGAGTATTGGTCATTATGTACAATACAGATTTTGAGTATTTGGTCAAAAGATAATGAAATAAATGCGTGCTTTTTTCTTTTCCAAAAGGTTTGATGTAAGTAAGTATAGCACCAACAATTGTCAATAAAACACAGCCAATAAAAAAGTAAGTAAAGGAGAAAACAGATTTGGTGAGGCTCCACAGCGTTAAGGGCATTTTACCCTTGTCGGCCCTGCCCTGTATAAGCATATTAAACAAGAACGGCTGTAGCGACTGAGAAATGATTACCACACAGCCAATGCCCAGTATGGCAATTAAAGAAATACTTTTAAGAGCGGGATGCTTAGCGAAAATTAATACACCCAGCCCTATGATGGTGGTGGTAGCGCTAATATAGATAGCCGTTCGGGATACGAGTAGTTTTTGTTTTCCGGTCTTGTATTTTTCTAAAAGTCCGTCCATCATAAAGATGGAATAGTCATCTCCTAAACCAAATATTAAGGTACAAATAATGATATTAACAATATTGAACTCTAAACCGAAAACACCCATAATTCCCAATATCCATATCCAAGCTATGGCCATTGGCAAAAAGGAAATAAGTGCAAGTTCGAGTCTTCCATAGGCAATAAGTAAGGCTAAAAATACTAGCAAACCAGAAAAGAAAGCAAGATTATCAAAGTCTGTATTCAAATAAGCTACAAGTGTTTCTACGATGCTTTGATTATCTACTGTAAGCAACTGTTGGTGCAATGTTAGTTGTTGTAGCACTGCATTTCTATTTTCGTGTCTCACTTTTATACTAGTGATTATTGCCGTAGTGTCTTTATATAGCGCAATACTTGTTGGCATAATTGTTTTTATCATTGCCAGCGCGTTGGTGTCGAGCGTATATTGTTTTTGGGTAATAAAATCTTCTAATTTTACAAAAACGTCGGGGTTCATTCCCACGGCAGCAATACCACGGTCGATTGCTTCTTGTATGCTAGCTATATTTGCTTCTTTCCAAAAAGAGTTCCATTTGCTATGCGCATCTGCGGCTTGTTGTTCAGATTTTAGCAATAAAGAAGGTTGGGTAGCAAACGCAATAAGTCCCGCTTTCTTTAAAGAGTCTATACTAGCCTGTATGCCTGATGCTTGTTCTATTACGTTGTTTGGGTCTGTTCCTTTAGCGATGACGTATATTGTTCTAAGAGTTTGTTGTGCATCGTTATGAAACGAGGCTTCAGCCTTTTTCATGTCTTCAGACATAAAGTTAAGGTCCATCATATTGCCGTTGAATTTTACGTCATTAGCAAAGTATCCTAGTATGGGTGTTAGGATTAATATGGCTATCAAAATATATTTTTTCTTTTCTGGCTGCCATTTAGCCAGACGGTCGATGAGGGTAGGAGCAGTTTGTTTGTTACTGTTTTTTATTTTAGAAATATCTACTATATGCGGTAAAAAAAGGAGTGTAAACGCAGATGCGCCTATTAGTGCCAAACTTGCAAATATGCCAATGTCTCGTAAAATGGCGCTGTTTGCAAACAAAAGTATCAAAAAAGCACCTACCGTTGTAGCGGCTCCTAAGCTAAGGGGCATTGCTAGTGCTGCTATATCTTCTTTTGTAGAGGTGTCGTCTTTGGCATGGTTGAGGTAGTGGATCGAAAAGTCTAAAGCAATACCTAAAATAATGGCGCCAACTGCCAATGCAAGTATGCTAATATACGCCGTTGTCAGTGCTACGATGCCCATAGAGAAGAGCATACCAAATAGTACAGGTAGCGTCAGTAGCAGGCTTGTTCTTTTACGTTTGAAAGTATAGATGATAAAAGCCAGCAAAGCAACAATGGTAATACTAAGTGTCAATATGGTATCTTGCTGCATTTGTTGGGCATTCTCTGCGCCTACCAATGCGGCTCCAAAATAAGATACTTCAATGTTAGGGTTTTGTTTTGCAAATGCTTTAGAGCTTTCCCTTATAGCGTTTAGTAGCTTAACGTTGTTTTTTGTATCGCCGTTTGGGTACTTGGAGTTAAGGAAGAATATTAATTTTTGTTGATTTTTAGAGAAAAGGTAATTATTTATCAGTTCAAAGTCGCTATCGGGCTGTAGATTGCTGAATTTTTCTAATCCTATCAAATTGAGTCCCAGGGGGTCGGAAGGCAAGGTATTACTGATATAGGCTCCTGCCGGTGTTTGAAGTAATTGTTTTTGCTTTTCGAGGTATTTGGCAATGTTGTCTGGCTGTACGCGTTCTTTAATGGAGGCATAGTCGGCGTCTGTGAGTAAAAGAGGAAGGTAGGTGTTGCAGAAATTTGTTACTGTCCATTCGTCGATGCCTTGCTGTTGGGTGCTAATAGAAGCAATATGCTCCTGAGCTGTTAGTGTTAATAGTTCAACAAAAGATTGTTGGTGATTTATGAGTTGTTCGGGTGCGGCTTCAATATTTGGGCTACTAATACTAAAAATAATTTTTTCGCCGCCTTCGGTTCGTTGTAAATAATTGTTGAGTGCCGCTATTTTTTCGTCTTGAGGTATCATAGCCTCAATATCACTTTTGAAGTTTATTCGCGTAGCTGCACTACCTAGTAATATTATTAATACTGCCAGTATGCTCCACAATAAAGGACGCTTATTACTAAAAAAGTCATAAATTTTTATAAATAGCCAGCTCATTGAATTTGAAGTCCGAATTTGCTGCAATTTACATTTTTAATTGAAGGGTAGCACTATTATTGCAGTAAATCGCAAGGTTTTATTCCCGTTATTTTCTTAAACGCGGTGCTGAAATATGCATGGCTGGCATAGCCCATTTCGATAGCTACTTCATTTATGTTCATTTTTTGGCTCAATATCAATTCTTGCGATTTCTTGATGCGTTCATGTTCTCTGTATTCATAAATGGTTTTATTAAACATAGCCTTAAAACCTTTTTTCAAATAACATTCATTCATGCCACATTTTTTGGCCAGTTCTCTAATGGTTAGTGGCGTAGTAAGGTTGTTGTGAATAATATCTCTTGCTGTAAGTATTTTTTCTCTTTCTTGATTATTGTTTAGGAAGCTACAAGCAGGAAAACTATTCGAGTCGTCTGCTGTAATTAGGCCATTGAGTGTATATTTTAAAAGAGCGATTGCTGCATGATATTTGGTTATCGAATCGGTGAAGCTCGCAGCTGGGTTAGTAGCTGCGGCATCTAGCGTGTCGAAATAACTTCTGTTTTCCAGATGCAGGGAGAATGCCTGTTCTAAAGCTTTGCGGGCATCAAAAGGCATGGTACGAGCCAAAGTATCTACATCCCATTGGTTGAAGAATTCAGCGCCGAACAATACTTGAATGATTATTTTCTGCTTATTGGTAGATTTGTCTACATCAGGCAAGTAGGTTATAAATACACCATGTTCGCCAGTGCCTATTGGAACGTAATTAAAGAGTACTTGTTCTTCTAAACTTTGAGCAGTTGGTGGTATGTTGATATAGTTTTTTATTAACAGTATTTGATTGGAAATACGGTTAGTCGTTTGATGTTCAATTGTTATTTGATCCGAAGCTAGTTTTTCTTGTAAGTGTTGTGCCGATATATCGTAAATGTTTTCCAAGGTTCTGTGCATTTGGCTGTCTACAAAGATAAGCTTTCGTGTTTTTTTATACCAGCGAGCATTTGTAAAATTAAATTGACATTCTATAGTAAAATAGGGCTTTCTTTTTTTAAATATTTTATGAAAATGACCTACATTTGCGTAATTCATTAAGAATAAAATCAAAGAATATATTATGACTTCAGTTTTGTTACAAAGCGCATTCTATAAGATCGGTGATGCCATAGGAAGCTTCTCCGCATTAGGATTAACTGTTATTTTTGTAGTTATTTGGATATGGGTAATGTTTAAGTATCTGAATACCTCAGATTTAAAAGGTTAGAACCACTACCAATAAAGTATGGACGCTTTTTTAAAAAATATAGCCAATATTAGAGAAGACTATAGCTTGGCCACCTTAGACGAGCACCAGGTTGGAGACGATCCTTTGGTATTCTTCGGTAAGTGGTTTAGCGAAGCGCATGCAGCAGCTATTATTGACGTTAATGCAATGTCTTTGGCTACTGTAGATGCTGCTGGAAGGCCACATGTAAGAACCGTACTTTTGAAAGGTGTACAGGATAATGGTTTTGTTTTTTACACAAATTACAAAAGTGATAAAGGCCAACAGATAAGCGGACAGCCGCATGTGGCTTTACTTTTCTTTTGGAAAGAATTACAACGCCAAGTTCGTGTAGAGGGTAGCGTGATACCTACAAGTAAGGAAGACTCTGATTCTTACTTTGCCTCTAGGCCCTTGGGTAGCAAACTAGGCGCTATAGCATCACCACAGAGTAGCATACTTGACGACAGAGCTACTTTGGAGGCCACTTACCAAAATTTGCAGCAACAATACTCCGAGAATGATATCGTTCCAAGGCCCGAGCATTGGGGCGGCTACCTAGTATTGCCCTCAAAAATAGAGTTTTGGCAAGGACGCTCTAGTAGACTGCATGATAGGATTGTTTTTGAAAGACAGTCTCACAATGATGTGTGGCGTAAATACAGAATAGCACCTTAACAAGGATTGCTATTTTTTTTTTTGATTGTCTTTTTTTGTCTAAATAGCTACAATAATATGAAACCCTTATATAGTCAGCAACACTTACAAATTACACTAGATAGGCTTACTGCAGAGTTGATAGAAAATCATAAGGATTTTACAAATGCAGTAATTATTGGACTACAGCCAAGGGGCATTTATTTAGCTAATAGAATAGTTCAATTGCTTCAGGCACAAATGCCCGATATAACCATTCCTTATGGCAAGTTAGACATCACCTTTTACCGAGATGATTTTAATACGAAACAAGAGTTGCATATACCTACAGAAACAGATATTAACGTCTCTTTAGATGGTAAACAGGTTATCTTGATAGATGATGTACTGTATACCGGTAGGTCTATAAGAGCAGGCTTAGACGCATTATTGGATTTTGGTAGACCAAAATCAATTGAATTATTAGTGCTGATAGATAGATGGTTTAGTAGAGAAGTGCCCATTCAGCCCGATTATGTAGGAAAGACCGTAGAGTCTGTTGCCGGGCAGAAAGTAAAAGTAAAGTGGCTTGAGCTAGATGGTATAGACGAAGTAGTTTTATTGTAAGTACCTATTATCTACTTTTTTGATTAGTAAAAAAACATTCATGTCATTATCTGTAAAACATTTATTAGGAATAAAGGATTTAAAATCGGAAGACATATCGCTATTGCTGCACACTGCGTCTAATTTTAAAGATGTGTTGCAAAGGCCTATTAAGAAAGTGCCTACATTAAGAGACACCACTATCGTCAACCTTTTTTATGAAAACTCAACAAGAACCAGAATATCTTTTGAGTTGGCAGAAAAACGCTTAAGTGCAGATACCCTCAATTTTGCTACTTCATCTAGCTCTGTATCTAAAGGAGAAACGCTTATAGATACAGTGAATAATATTTTATCTATGAAAGTAGATATGGTAGTAATGCGACATTCAGCCACAGGAGCGCCCCATTTTTTATCCAAACACATCAGTGCTAATATTGTGAATGCAGGTGATGGCATCAACGAACATCCTACACAAGCACTACTCGATGCATATTCTATTAAGGAAAAGCTTGGTAAACTTGAAGGCGTGAAAGTAGCCATAATAGGCGATATAATGCACTCAAGGGTAGCCCTTAGCAATATTTATTTGCTTACAAAAATGGGTGCAGAAGTAGAGGTGTGTGGTCCTCCAACACTCATTCCACCGCATATCGAAAAATTGGGTGTAAGAGTATCTTACAATCTTAAAAAAACCCTTGTTTGGTGTGATGTTGCCAATGTATTAAGAATTCAATTAGAACGCCAACACAAGCCGCTCTTTTCCACATTAAGAGAGTATAATAGATATTATGGTGTGAGTAAAGAATTACTGGCATCTTTAAATAAGGAAATTGTAGTAATGCATCCTGGGCCTATTAATAGAGGCGTGGAGCTAAATTCTGACGTGGCAGATAGTGGTCATTCTATTATTTTGGATCAGGTGCAGAATGGTGTGGCAATTCGTATGGCGGTGCTTTATTTGTTGGCAGGCAAAAAAGACGACCTAATTGTGTAGCCGTACCCTGAATACTCCTAGATCGTTTTGGCGCTTTGCGCAGTGGGGGATTTAGCTGCGCTGATTTTTAATTCGGAGCACTTCACGGTCAACCAAGCACAAATGTTGATAGAATTACTGCACTTGATTTAACCACATCAGCCCCCATTGCTGCAAAACGGCTATTATGCACCGTTATTCTTGTATTTAGTCTTAATTTTCGTTATTTATTTTTTGTCTTTCCGTTTCAACATTGTTCCAAGTTCTTTATTGTCAGGGTCAGCCATTGCTTTCTTTAATGCGTCAACGTATTCAGGGTGATTCCTATATTTAAGTTCAACCCAACTTGTCTTTGGTGTAAGCATAAGAATTAGTCCAAGTCCGCCAAAAATTGCCGCCCTTAAAAAAATTCTTATGTAATATTTTGATTTGTTTTTTGAATATTTAATTACTCCAATTATTGTCACGATTAAAAGTCCAACAAGTCCAGCACCTAAATTAAAGTCAGCACCCGGCCAAGATTGAAATTTGAACATAAGTCCAATCGTTGTCATTGAAAGTGCAAGTCTTGCTCCAACTGCTCCTAAAATTCTCAAAGAACTAATTTCTTTGTAACTGTCTTTTTTGAAAATTTTCCTTAGTCTAATGTCATTAAATAAGGCAAAGCTTAAGTAAAAGTAAATTCAATCCAAGCGCTATTATGGAAAATGCTGCAATAATAATTTCAGTTTTTTTCATTGTCTTTGTCTTTTAGTTGTTAGTGTCGTTTTATAATGGTGTACAACTATATGCTCACCGAAACTTCTGGATGTATACACATTATAGGCATACCAGTCAGGTAAACCATTCGGTGTAGCATACAGGAGCTTGTCTTCACCATAAGGCGCTCCTGTTTTACAGGTACCATAAAAGGGGATATTTCTAAAATATCTAGTGCTTCTTATGTTGATTTTGTAGTTCCACCCTGTGCAGAAACGGTAAATAATGCGTGGTGTGCTCTAAAATTTTCCTTCCAGTAATTCCTTGCGTTGCGTGTTATCTAGTTTTTCAATGGCATATCTCAATGTAGTACGTGGTAGGCAAGGGTAATGTTCTTGCAGAAAAGCAATCATGAGCTCCTGGTTGTACTTTCCTAGTTCTCTAAGCATCCATCCGTTTGCTTTGTGTAATAGGTCGTGCGGGTGTTGCAAATTAGCTAGCAATAGCTGTAGGCCTTCGTGATGGTAGCCTTGCTTAAATAAGTACAATAAGGTTACAATGGCTATCCTTTTCGACCATATGCTTTCTTCTTGGCTTAATGCATGCAGTAGTTGCCAGTCTTGGTTTTGGTGTACATATGGCCCCAAAATTTTAGGTGCGGAACTATCAACAATATCCCAATTGTTTATGTATGCTTTATGTTGTAAGTAACAGTTTACAATAGCTTTTTGCGCATGGATATCTTTTTTATTATGCTCGAATTGCAGCGTAAGTATGATTGCTGCTGTCAGTCTGCATTCGTGGTAAGGTTGTTGCAAAAGTAACGAAATTTCGGACAGTGTAATGTCTTTATAAATAGTTTTGGCAATCTGCCGTTGCGCCGGCACTTTTACCCCCATAAAAATATCGCCTTCTCCATATTCGCCTGTTTTTGTTTTAAAAAAGCGTTGCAAAAGAGGGATGTTTTTGGGGATGGCAGCAAGCTTAAGGGCGTCGATAACATCTTTATGTGAAGTAGTCATTTTATTAATGATGGTTTGGAAGCCTGCATAGATGCTATGCATTTGTAGTTAGTAAATTCAATAGCTGGCTTTTTCGGTACTTGAGGGTGCATCAAAAGTAATTGGTTCGTTATCTAGAACGTTAGTTTTTTAGTACTTTGATATGCCAATAGATAACAATAGAGGTTGAAAGTGTTAAGTTCCAACCTCTATTTTACTGTGTTTATTAATATACAAATTGTTGTATCATTTCGTTTTTGATACGCCAATGCGATTCGTTGTAGATGCATTTGCCATCTTTAATGACCAATACTTGCGGTGATTGGTGCACAACACTATATTTTTCTGCAATAGCATTCGAAATCGAACGATATTTTAATAAATCTAGGTAATGCACATCAAAGGTGCTCATCTGTAATTCTTGCCAAGCATCTGCGCTTATATTACAGCTGGTGCTGTGCTTGAATATCAGTTGTGGTGCTTTAAAAGACGCTTCATTTAAGGCCTCCAAGTCTTCTATTGAACTTAAAGTATATTGTACCATATTATCACTTTTATTATTACCAAATTTTCAAACCAAATTTATCTGCAAAAGCAGCAGCCTCGTCATATCCTGCATCGGTATGGCGCAATACACCCATTGCGGGGTCGTTATGCAATACCCTTTTTAGGCGCTCTTCTGCGTCTTTTGTGCCATCTGCCACTATTACCATTCCTGCATGCAGCGAGTAGCCCATGCCTACACCTCCACCATGGTGAAAACTTACCCAGCTAGCACCACCAGCAGTATTAATTAAAGCATTTAAGATAGGCCAATCTGCCACTGCGTCCGAGCCATCTTTCATGGCTTCTGTCTCACGGTTGGGTGAGGCTACAGAGCCACAATCTAAATGGTCTCTACCGATAACAATAGGAGCTTTTACTTTTCCGGTTCTAACCAATTCATTAAAGAGCAAACCTGCTTTTTCTCTTTCTCCCATTCCAAGCCAACAAATTCTTGAGGGCAAGCCTTGGAAAGCAATTTTTTCTTTAGCCATTTTAAGCCAACGCTGCAAGCCTTCGTTTTCGGGAAACAACTCCGCAAGCGCTTTATCTGTAGTGTAAATATCTTCGGGGTCGCCACTAAGTGCTACCCAGCGAAACGGTCCTTTGCCTTCACAAAACAGCGGACGTATGTATGCTGGTACAAATCCCGGGAAGTCAAATGCGTTGGTGACACCTCGTTTGTCCTTAGCTTGTCCGCGAAGATTATTGCCATAATCGAAGGTGATGGCGCCACGCTTTTGCAGTTCAAGCATTTGTCGTACATGCTTAGCCATCGTGTCTAATGACAAAGACTTATACCTCTCCGGGTCATTCATTCTTAATGCATTGGCCTCTGGTACCGATAATCCTTCTGGGAAGTAACCTATAAGCTCGTCGTGAGCAGATGTTTGGTCGGTTAGGGTATCAATTGCTATATTATTGTCTATTAAATATTGTAATAAATCTACCACATTACAATGTACGCCTATCGACACTGCTTCGCCATTGGCTTTAGCTTGCAAGGCTCGGTCTACTGCTTCTTTAATATTCTTGTAGTATTCGTCAAGGTAGCGTGTTTCTATGCGTTTTTGAATACGCCATTCTTCTATTTCAGCTACCAACGCTACACCTTCATTCATGGTGATAGCTAAGGGTTGAGCGCCACCCATACCACCGAGGCCGGCTGTTACATTTAAAGTGCCTCTTAAGGTGCCGTTAAAATGCATGCCAGCAAGGGATAAATAGGTTTCGTAAGTGCCTTGAACGATGCCTTGAGAGCCAATGTAAATCCAGCTTCCAGCAGTCATTTGCCCATACATCATCAATCCTTTAGCCTCAAGCTCACGGAAGTGCTCCCAATTGGCCCAGTTGCCCACTAAATTAGAGTTGGCTATTATTACTCTGGGTGCATCTTTGTGCGAGCGCAGTATACCTACTGGTTTGCCCGATTGTACCAATAAAGTTTGGTCTTCTGATAGTTCTTTAAGTATGGCGAGAATTTTATCAAAACTCTCCCAATTACGAGCGGCTTTGCCTATGCCACCATATACCACAAGGTCTTCAGGGCGTTCAGCCACCTCGGGGTCTAGGTTGTTTTGAATCATTCTGTAGGCAGCCTCTGCTACCCAGTTTTTACAATTTAAGGTATTGCCTGTAGGTGATTTTATTATTCGGTTGCTAGTAGTTGTCATATATCGTTAGCTAATTATAGTTTTTAGGCTTCAAAGATACAAATATTGTTGCAGTACGCTAGCAAATCGAGCGAAGCCTTTGTGTTATTTTAGTTGAATTTCTGCCAGAAAGGTAATAATAATTTAATAATGAAAATACAATGATTACGTAATACTCTGGTAATTTTGCAGCCTTATAGAATTGTTTATGAAAAAACTTGTAATCTTTTTAGTATCAACGTTTTTCTCTGTTGCTGTTTCGGCACAAAACGAAACTGAGGAAGCAAATGAGCAACCCGACAGAGATGAAGTATTTCGACTTCATACTTTGCCGTATTATAATTTTGGTAAAGGAGTAGGTATTACTTCGCCAGATAGTATTTACCAGTTGAATATTCGATTTAGAATGCAGAATCGTGCCACCTATAGTGATGATGGCGATGAAGGCAATGTGGATGCTCAAATACGCAGGCTACGCCTAAGACTGGATGGTTATGTGGGTAATCCTAAAATTACTTATGCTATTCAGCTGTCATTTGCACCAGGCGATGTAGGGCAAATAGACGAAGAAGAAAATATTAATATCATTAGAGACGCTGTGGTGTGGTATCAACCCAGTAGGAAATGGAGTATTGGTTTTGGACAAACAAAATTGCCGGGTAATAGGCAGCGTTTTAATTCTTCTGGCGCACTTCAGCTTACAGACAGGTCTATCAATAATGCAAGGTTTAATATCGATCGTGACTTTGGGTTTCAGGTGCATCAATTGAATATGTACAAAAATGCGTTTTCCTACAATTTTAAAGCCGCGGTATCTTTGGGGGAGGGTAGGAATTTTACCAAGAATGATGATATGGGCTTGGCTTATACCGGTAAAGTAGAGCTCTTTCCATTTGGCGCTTTTGGAAATCAAGGTGAGTACTTTGAAGGAGACCAAGTAAGGGAAAAGAAGCTTAAATTGATGCTATCTGGTGCCTATCAGTTTAATGATAATGCTAAACGTGCTAATGGGCAGCTTGGGGATTATCTTTTTGAGAAGAGAGACCTACACAGTGTTATGGGCGATGTTATTTTGAAATATCGAGGCTTTGCGTTTATGACTACCTATATGTCGAGAGCCACCAAAGACCCTATAACGTATAATCCCGCTGACAGTAGTCAAAGAGTGTTTTCTTTTGTAGGTAATGGGATGGATTTTCAGGCGAGTTATTTGAACAAGAAAAACTTTGAATTTATTGGTCGTTACTCATTTCAAAATGTAGATAGAAGTATTGCTGCACTTGCTCCAAATGCTAGCCAGTACACAATAGGTATTACAAAGTATATTTGGGAGCATGCTTTCAAAATTCAATCTGAGTTGACCTATGATGTTAGAAATCCTTTAAACGCAGCTGCAATGAACAGTTGGTATTTTAGGTTTCAATTGGAAATAGGTATTTAACAGCCGTATCGTATTTTGTTGCAAAAAATATTAAAGCAGCATATCCTCTAGTGGGTATGCTGCTTTATAGGTATTACGAAGCACTTTGTGAGTGATAGCAAATACATCGTGTATTTGGACACTATATGATTTTTTTTCATAAAAAAAGTAGCGAGTGCTCAAACGAGTATTTTGCTTGATGCACTGGCTACTTTCTAGATTTCAAAAATAAATATAGCATCCGCTTGGGATGCTATATTTATTAAAATTACGAATGGAATGGATAAGCGTAATCTGTAACAGGTACAAATGTTTCTTTGATTGTTCTTGCATTCAACCATCTGTATAGGTTGAGCGCCGAGCCAGCCTTATCGTTAGTGCCAGAGGCTCTTGCGCCGCCAAATGGTTGTTGTCCTACAACAGCACCGGTAGGTTTGTCGTTAATATAGAAGTTACCTGCGGCATTAACCAAATGATTGGTTAGGTATTCTATAGCATATCTGTCTTGTGCAAAGATAGCGCCCGTTAGTGCATATCCAGATGTTTGATCTACTATAGGTACCATTTTTTCCCATTCGTTTTCATCGTAAACATAAATGGTTAAAATAGGGCCAAATAACTCTTCGCTCATTGTGAAGTAATCGGGTTTTTTGGCTTCAATGATTGTAGGCATAATGTACCATCCTTTGCTTTTATCATACGAGCCACCTACCCAAATATCTGCATCTTTATCTTTCTTCGCTTTGTCTATAGTAGCAGCTAGCTTATCAAATGATTTTTCATCGATTACTGCATTTACAAAGTTACTAAAATCATCTACGGGTCCTACCTTAAGATTTTTGGTAAGCTTGATGAGTTTTTTCTTTACTTCTGCTGCCATATTAGAGGGTATATATGCCCTAGATGCTGCAGAGCATTTTTGGCCTTGGTATTCAAAAGCGCCTCTTACAAGGTTGGCCACTACTGCATCCACATTAGCCGAAGGATGTGCAAAGACGAAGTCTTTTCCGCCCGTTTCGCCAACGATACGTGGATAGGCTTTATATTTATGAATGTTGTTTCCAATAGTCTTCCACATGTTTTGGAATACGCCAGTAGAGCCTGTAAAATGCACCCCTGCAAAGTCTGGGTGGTTGAAGCATATTTCACCAGTAGTAGGTCCATCGGTATATATCAAGTTGATAACACCATCAGGCAATCCTGCTTCTTTCAAAATTTCCATAGTGAGTGCAGCTGCATATATTTGTGTATTTGCTGGCTTCCACACTACCACATTTCCGCACATAGCTGGCGCTGTAGGCAAGTTGCCGCCTATTGCCGTGAAGTTGAAAGGCGTTACTGCCAAAACAAACCCTTCTAATGGGCGCCATTCCATGCGGTTATTTATGCCTTGAGGAGAAACGGGTTGTTCTGTATATATTTTACTTAAAAAGTGAACGTTGAATCTTAAAAAATCTATTAATTCGCATGCACTATCAATTTCAGCTTGGTAGGCATTTTTAGATTGCCCTAGCATGGTAGCGGCATTAAAGGTATATCTGTATTTTGTTGCTATAAGTTCAGCGGCTTTCAAAAAAATGGTAGCTCTATGTTCCCAGCTAGTTTTAGCCCAGGCTTCGCGGGCCTGTAAAGCAGCTGTGATGGCTAATTCTACGTGGCTTTCTTTGCCTTTATGATAAGTAGCAAGTAAATGTTTGGTTTCATGAGGCGGTCTTATTTCACCTTTGCTTTTTGTTCTAACTTCTTGGCCATTGATATACATAGGTATATCCTTCACTGTTTTTTTAAGTGTTGCTATTGCTGCTTTAAGTTGCTTTGCATCATTTGAGCCAGGAGCATAATCTCTTACTGGTTCGTTTTTGGGTTGTTCAAAGAAAAAATATGCGTTATTCATTTGAAATATTATTGTATGATGATAAATGTGAGCACAAAGGTAATGAAAAAAAACAGCCCTTCAAGGTTAGGAAAGGCTGTTTGGATAAAATGTTACTCGTAGCATTATTGTTTTTTAGAAGGGTAAATCGTCTGCCTCTTCAGCCATATTGCCCATATTAGTTGGAGCTGTTGGAGCAACAGGCGCTGCTGCATTGTAAGTGTTAGTAGGGGCAGATTGCTGGCCAGCACCTTGTGTAGGTAATCCAGTAGCTGCATTTGCTTGCTGAATTCTCCAGGCGTTTAGGTTGGTAATATACTTTACTTGACCATCTTTTTCCCATTTATTTCCCCTAACGTTGAAGCTTACGGTTACCATATCTCCAAGGTTAAAGTTTTCTATTAAGTCGCATTGTGCATTTACCAATTGGAAAGCCGCATAATTGGTATACATCATACCGTTTGCTCCTTGTTCAGATATTTCTAAAACAAATTCTCTTTTTGAAAAATTTTCTTTGATTTGCTGTTTTGGAAATTTTTCGTAAAGTCTTCCAGTTAATTCTAAAGCCATATATAAGTGTGTTTTTTTCTACCTACAAAGGTGCAAATCATTCTTCAAAGTAAAAAATATTTTACGTTTTTTGCCGCATGGCTTATTGTGAGCGTATCTGTTGCTTAATGGTATAAAAATATAGAGAATTTAGTGCTTAATTGGTTGCAATAAAAATGCGCAGTATTCAACTATTTTTTTAAGATTTCCAAATTTTTAGGATTATAAATTTCATTAAATTTTGTTTTAAGAAAAAAGAAAGTAGTATTTGTTGGTAATGATTACAATTATGTATTTTTGCCGTTCAGTATCAAAAAAAACACATGGTAGATGTACTTTTAGGCTTACAATGGGGCGATGAAGGTAAAGGAAAAATAGTAGATTACCTTGCCCAAGGTTATGATATAATTGCACGTTTTCAGGGAGGGCCTAATGCGGGTCATACACTGTATGTAGATGGACATAAAGTAGTGCTAAGGACTATTCCTTCGGGGGTTTTTAATGCACAAACCTTAAACCTTATTGGTAATGGTGTTGTGATTGACCCTGTTACGCTTAAACAAGAAATTGAGGGACTGAAAGAATTGGGCATACCCGTAGAAAAAAATCTGTTTATAGCACACAAAGCTCATTTGATATTACCCTCTCATAGAGCTTTAGATGCAGCTTCGGAGAGTGCAAAGGGCATCGATAAAATTGGCTCTACGCTAAAAGGTATCGGTCCGGCCTATATGGATAAAACTGGCAGAAACGGCCTTAGGGTAGGAGATGTACTTACAGAAGACTGGAAGGATAGATATCAAAAACTTAAAACCAAACATCAAGCCATGCTTGCTGTGTATACCGATATCCCAGAGTGGGAAGCATGGGAAGCAGATTTTTTTGATGCTATCGACTATTTAAGAGCATTGAATATTGTCAATTGTGAGTACTGGCTAAACAATCATCTAAATAACGGAAAAAAAGTATTAGCAGAAGGCGCACAAGGCTCCATGTTAGACGTTGATTATGGAACCTATCCGTTTGTTACGTCTTCAAATACTATTGCAGCTGGTGTATGCACAGGCTTGGGTATTGCACCACAAAAAGTTGGTGATGTATATGGTATCACTAAAGCCTATTGTACAAGAGTAGGTAGTGGTCCTTTCCCAACAGAGCTGTTTGACGAAACTGGTGAGCAATTGCGGGTTGCCGGACATGAATTTGGTGCGGTTACTAAACGTCCTCGTCGTTGTGGTTGGATTGATTTAGTAGCCCTAAAATATGCAGTAATGATGAGTGGCGTTAATAGGCTTATTGTTACTAAAACAGATGTCTTAGATGGTTTTGACGAAATCAAATTGTGTACATCCTACACGATTGACGGCGTAACTACATCTGAGTTTCCATTTGATATTTGTAATGACAAAATTACTGCCAATTATATCACATTGAAGGGTTGGGGTAATAGCATGACCAACTGTGAAAGTATAGATGCTTTGCCCGAAGAATTCTTAATCTATCAAAAAACCTTGGAAGATTATTTGGAAGCCAAAGTTCAATTTGTTTCAAATGGTACTGGCCGAAATAATTTAATTAAAATGTTTTAAGAAAAATTATTTTTTAAAATACTAGGCATAATTTAATTTCGTGCTCAATGAGCATTAACCCAATTTTTATTTAGTTATAATTAAGCATAATAATACACTTTATGAGCCACATGACAGCACATTCAGAAATACTTGAAGTAACTGAACCAATTGCTAGCGATGCCATGCTGATAGAAAATTTAGGAGCAGATACCCTGGCAGAAATGTTAACATCTTTTGGCATAGAAGCAGCAAAAAAGGCTGCCCCTAAGAAAGCTCCCAAAAAAGCCAAGGATGAGGATGACTTAGATGATGACGACGATGACGATTTTGATGAGGATTTTGATGACGATGATGCATTTGAAGCAGACGACTTTGAAGCTGACTTTGATTTTGATGCCGATCCTGATTTTGAAGAGTTTGACTTACCTAAATCTAAGAAAGCAAAATCTACTGGTAAAAAAGCTACTGAGGATGACGATTTTGATGAAGATTTCGGCAACTTAGATATTTTTAATGATGATTTTGATGATGATGATTTTTAATCATTAAGGTAACCTCATTTTGAAAGCATTTTATACATACACGCTAAAGCCCCAAGAGCTGGCAGTGTTTAAACAAAAAGTGTTGTATTGGCTTCGGCCTTACAGCACTTTTGCTTATTTAGATAATAATCAATACCAATACGGCCCTAATAGATACGAATTACTAGTGGCTGCTGGAGTGCAGGCTACGCTAGAGTTGCCCAAGCTTTCAGCGTGCCAAGGTAAATGGGTATTCGGTCATATGGCTTACGACCTCAAAAATAGTTTGTACCCAAAGCTTAACACCCAACATGCTTTGCCAAATGATTTTGAACAAGCTTTTTTCTTTTGCCCTCAAATAGTGCTGTCCCTACCTGCTGGCAGCAATCAGATTTCTGTTTATACATATAACGGTGCAGACGCCGCTGAAATACTAGCTCAAATACTTGACAGTTACAGTATAGAAAGTATGGAGCCGCCCATAAAGTTAAAGCCACAGTCGTGGAAGTGGGGTATGGATAAGGAAACCTACCTAGAGAAAGTTCTATCCTTACAGCAACATATAAAAGAGGGTAATTGTTATGAGATAAACCTTTGTAATAAACTAAGCGCACAAGCAGAAGCCATACAGCCTATCGAATTGTTTCAGCAGCTTAACAGCTCGAATCCCGCACCGTTTGCCGCTTTATATAAAAGAGATGCGCATTATGTACTTTGTACAAGTCCGGAAAGGTATTTGTACAAAAAAGAACGCACGATACTGTCTCAACCAATTAAAGGTACCACCAAAAGGCTTCCAGATCCGCTGCTTGACGCCAAAGCTATCCAAATGCTGCAAGAAGATATAAAAGAACGTGCAGAAAATTTAATGATCACCGATTTGGTAAGAAACGATTTGGCGCAGCTTTGTGAGGTGGGCAGTATACAAGTACCCGATTTGCTTGGTAGGTACACCTTTTCCTCTTTGCATCACCTTATTTCCACAATTCAGGGCAACTTGCGCTCAGAGGTGTCTTTAAAGGAAATGCTTACCGTTCCTTTTCCGATGGGTAGCATGACCGGAGCGCCCAAGCATATTGTAATGGAGTTGATAGACGAGTATGAAACATCTGCTAGGGGCTTGTATGCAGGCACTATAGGCTACATCAATCCCGATGGTGATTTTGATTTTAATGTAGTGATAAGGTCCTTAATAATTAATGAACAAACGGGAGATGTGCATTTTCATACAGGTGGCGCTATCACCATAGATAGCCAGCCAGAAAAGGAGTGGGAGGAAATACAGCTAAAGGCACAGCGCCTCATTGCAGTATTGCAAAACCATTAATCACGAGACAGTACTTTTGCCACAAGAGGCGCAAGCATGGCTGCCCAAATAGCATATTCTTTTTCATTATAATGCAATAGGTCTGCTACCAAGTAGTTGGCATCAGCACCATGAGCAATGGTGCTAGGCGTGATGTCTATGAATGCCACTTTGTTCATTTGGCAAATAGATTTTTTCAAAAGGTTGTATTGAGCAATTTCTTTTGCTATTTTTTGGGTATCTCTGTCGTTTGCAAAGGGAGTGACACCCCAGTCGGGTATAGAGAGCACAAATACCCCTTCTCTGCCTTTTTTACTATAAAGGATAGCCTGGTAAAGCAGCTGCGTGAATTCGCGCGAAAACTGCTCTATGCTATAACCTCTGTATTGGTTGTTGACGCCAATAAGCAAGGTGCAGAAATCGTATGTACCTATTGGGCTTTGGCTTGTAATACCGGTTTGCAACTCGTTGGTTGTCCAGCCAGTAGTAGCTATAACCCTGGGCACTTCGATAGAGAGCCCGAATTGGTGCCTGAGTAGGTTTGCTAACTGATGCGGAAAATTATGTTCAGTAGCTACACTTTCGCCAATAGTGTAAGAGTCGCCTAAAGCCAAATAGGTAAACATAAATCTCATGGTGTTATTTTATCATATTGTCAAAAACTTCTTGTCCATTTAGCACGCCCCTAACAGTATCGTAAGGTAGGAGTGCACCCACACCTGCAGGCGTACCTGTAAAGATGAGGTCGCCAATTTGAATTGAAAAATATGTAGATATATAGGCAATGATTTCATCAATGTCATATATCATGTCGGCGGTATTGCCTTTCTGTTTTAATTCCTCATTGACGTAAAATTCAAAAATAGTGTTCTTTCTATCTGCGCTTACAGGTAAAAATTCGCCTACAAATGCAGAGTTGTCAAAACTTTTGGCTATTTCCCAGGGCAAGCCATTTTTCTTTAAATTTTCTTGTAGGTCTCTTGCTGTAAGGTCTACACCTAGAGTCCATTCATTGTAGTACTGATGTGCTTCATTAGCGGGTATGTTTTTGCCGTTTTTACATATTTTATACACTATTTCTGCTTCATAGTGCAAATTTTCTGTAAAATCTGGATATTTAATAGGATGATTAATACGAGCTAGAGCCGATTTAGGCTTCATAAATACTACGGGTGCTTCTGGAGTTTTGTTGTTGAGCTCCTCGATATGAGCACGGTAGTTTCTGCCGATGCAAAAAATTTTCATTTTTAAATTTGATAATTTTAATGTGGTTTGAATTGGTTTTATTGGTCATTAAAATTATAAAGAAATACTATAATTACAACGAAAAGCTAAAATCTTTCTGAATGAATTAACTAAATTTTGTAATTTAGCCCTCATTATGACAATAGCTTCAAATTTTGCCGAGAAATTATTACATATTGGTGCCGTAAAATTGAATATCGATGAGCCTTTTACTTGGACATCAGGTTGGAAATCACCCATATATTGCGATAATAGAAAAATTCTTAGTTTTCCTCATATTCGCGATTATGTGAAAAGCGAGTTGGCCAATGCTATACTAGAGCACTATCCAGATGCCGATGGTTTGTCGGGTGTTGCTACAGCCGGTATAGCTCATGGTGCCTTGGCGGCCGATATTTTGAAGCTTCCTTACACCTACGTAAGAGACAAGCCCAAAGGTCATGGGCTAGGCAATCAGATAGAAGGCGTCATCAACCCAGGCGACAAAATAGTAGTAGTAGAAGACTTGGTGTCGACAGGCAAGAGTAGCTTGGCGGCTGTGGAGGCATTGCGTAAAGCAGGTGCCGAAGTGGTGGGTTTGGTAGCCTTGTTTTCTTATGGTTTTGATACCGCGACAAAAGCATTTGAGGAGGCAGGCGTGCCCTTAATTACTCTATCCGATTATGGAGCACTTATCGATTTGCTTATAACACGTGGCACCATAACCGAAGATAAAAAATCCAGCTTAGAGGCGTGGAGGGTAAGCCCAAGTACCTGGGGGCAATAAATAGCCGTATTTTATAAAAGAAACATAGTTTACTTCAATAAAAAATAGCGTTCGTATCTTGTATAGAAGCGAACGCTATTTTTATATAAAACAAGCTTGATGGGCTATCGAGCTTATGTTTTTGTTGTATGTGCCAGCTATGCTAGGTGTTTAAAGACCAATAAGCTGTGTGGTGCTAGGAGTTATTAGCACATTGCGAAAAGTGCAGCAAGAATTAATGAGCGGCTTTAAATTTCTTTACCGCTTCGGTTAATTTTGGTAAAACTTCAAACACATCACCCACTACGCCATAGTCGGCAGCTTTAAAGAATGGAGCTTCGGGGTCTTTATTAATTACAACGATGCATTTAGAGGAGTTTACACCTGCTAAGTGCTGAATGGCACCCGAGATACCTGCTGCTACGTATAAGTTTGGACGTATAGTACCACCCGTTTGTCCTACGTGTTCGTGGTGCGGACGCCAATGAGCGTCAGCTACAGGGCGGCTACAAGCTAAAGCAGCACCAAAGGCATTGGCCAAATCTTCAACGATACCCCAGTTTTCAGGACCTTTTAAGCCACGACCACCAGAAACCACTAATTCTGCCTCACCCAAAGGAACGGTACCTGATACTTTGTTTTCGCTCACTTTTGTAACACCATTAGCGTTAACGCCAGTGTCAAAAGCGCTTACAGCAGCAGTTGCATCAGTTTTGCTCACCTGGAATGTGTTAGGAACTAAACTAATAACCTTAATATCTGATGTTATAGAAACGTGTGCAAATGCTTTGCCGGAGAATACGGTCTTCTTTACAGTAAATCCGTTATCGGTATTGGGATAATCTACAGCACCCGAAACCAATCCGGCTTTCATTGCAGCAGACACATAGCCAGCTACCGATTTGCCTTCTACATCGTAGTGGGTAATGATAACTTTAGCACTTGTATTTTGTGCTGCAGCTATGATAGCTTTGGCTACTGTTTTGGTGCTAAAATTATTAAAAGCAGTATTTTTATCGCTTAACACTTTGGTAGCGCCATAGTTGCCTAAAGTAGCTAAAGCTGCGTCATCTGCAGCGCCCAGTACTAAAGCAATAGTTTCGCCACCTACTTTTTTAGCTACTTCTGCAGCATAGTTAATAAGTTCGTATGTTTTCTTTTTGAAACCACTTGGGTTGTTTTCTACAAAAACTAAAACTGACATATATAGAGATTATCTTTTAAAAAAATGGGTATAAAAAAATAAAGAAATAAAGTGAATGTTATATCACTTTGGCATCATTGTGTAATGCAGCTACTAAAGCATCCATTTGGTCTACCTCAAATAATTTTACGCCCGATTTTGCAGGCAATAAGTCGTAAGCAGATATTTGCGTCAAGGCGCTTGTATGGGTAGGCTCTACCACGTTTAATGGTTTGGTACGAGCGGCCATAATACCTCTCATATTAGGTATACGTGCTTCTGCCATGCCTTTTTGACAAGATATCACCGCTGGTGTGGCTACGTTATTCACCTCTTCACCGCCTTCTATTTCTCTAGTTACGGTAAGTGTATTGCCTGCCACATCTAGTTTTGTAGCAAAACCTATGTATTCAGCATCTAATGCAGCTGCTATAGAAGCACCCACCGAACCGTTGTTATAGTCTATAGATTCTTTACCAGTCAAAATTAAGTCGTATCCTTTATCTTTTGCAAAATTTGCTATCTGGTCGGCTACCAAATAGGTATCTGAGCTTTCTGTATTGATTCTAAATGCTTGGTCGCCACCTAAAGCTAATGCTTTGCGCATAATGGCTTCTGCACCGGCGTTACCTACTGTTACTAAGTGGATTTCTGTGGCAGTACCCGCTTCTTTCAATTCTAATGCACGTACCAAAGCATACCACTCGTCGTAAGGGTTAATGATATATGTTACACCTGCTTCATTGAATTTTGTATTATTGTCTGTAAAGGCAATTTTTGAAGTGGTGTCTGGAGCCTGAGCTATACAAACTAGTATTTTCATTAAAATAGATTTTAAATAAGTAATTTAAAAAAAAACTCCGCAAATATACTTAAGTTATTTTATAGAAATGGATTTTTTGGTTAAAATAATGAACGTTTGTTCATATTTGTTTTATTTGTTTTCATTATAAAAATTCTATCAACAAAAAAGATAAAATCGAGCTAATTATTGTTTCAATAGCTTTTTTGCCTCATATAGAATACGTAAAAAAAACTATGGGCTATTTGTTTAAATTATTAAGCCTACATAAGGCCAATTCAGCGGTACAATAATTATTTTTGTGCCTTAGGCCAATAAAAAATGACTTAAGCCAGTTTGCATGAAACTTCAAGAACGATACCAATTTGTAATAAGCTACTTTTCTGAACATCTACCCGAGCCAGAAACAGAATTGATGTATGACAACCCCTTTCAGCTGTTAGTAGCGGTAGTGCTCTCTGCACAGTGCACCGATAAGCGTGTCAATATGGTGACACCCGAATTGTTTGCGCAGTTTCCAACACCGCAACATTTAGCAGACGCTGAGGTAGATGAGGTATTTGCGTGTATCAGGAGTATTAGCTATCCCAATAATAAAGCCAAGCATTTAGTGGGTTTGGGTAAAATCTTGGTTTCCGATTTTAAGGGTGAAATACCCCTTACTATTGATGAATTATTAAAACTGCCTGGTGTAGGACGTAAAACGGCCAATGTTATAACTTCTGTTTTGGACAAGCAGCCCAATATGGCTGTAGATACGCATGTGTACAGAGTAAGCAGGAGGCTTGGGCTTGTGCCTAATACTGCTAACACGCCTTTGAAAGTAGAAAAAGTTTTAATTAAACATTTTCCAAAGGAATTAATTCATAAAGCACATCATTGGCTAATACTGCATGGGAGGTACACTTGTTTGGCCCGAACGCCTAAGTGTCAAATTTGTGAGATAAAGTCTGCTTGTAAGCATTTTTCTAAGCAAAAGACAAACTAAGCCTATTATAGATACAACAAAGCCTACACAACTTCTTTCTTGTGTAGGCTTTACCTTTTAACTGCTATATTATATACCGTTTTACTTTTTGGTAATGGACTTTTTCGTGGCGGTTTTTTTCTTAGCAGCTGTTTTCTTGGTAGCTGTTTTTTTCTTTGCGGCACTTTTTTTAGGTGTGAAGGCATCTGGCATTTGCTCTAGTATCATGGCTTTGACTTGTTCTAGAGTGATATCCTTTAAATCGTCGGCTGCGTATTTTTCGCCATCCTGTTTTTTACCAATTTTTAGCATTTGTTTGCCAAATCGAATGAATGGCCCCCAACGTCCGTTTTCTATAGCTATTTTTTCGTCATCCCATTGTGCAATATATCTATTGGCTTCCTTTTCTAATTTTTTTTCTATTAATTCGGTTGCATCGTCTTGGGTAAGAGTATCAAAATTGTAGGCCTTAGGTACATTAATGAACAAGTCTTTATACTTAATAAATGGTCCAAAACGTCCTTTGCCTTTAGTTACGGGTTCGCCTTCATAAAAAGCTATAGGTGCATCTGCATCTTGTTTTTCCTTGATGATAGCTATGGCTCTATCCATATCTACAGAAAGAGGGTCTTCTCCTTTGGGTAAAGAAATGAAGCTGTCTCCAAATTTCACATACGGACCAAATCTGCCAACTCCTACTATCACTTCCTGGTTTTCATAATTACCCAATACCAGAGGTAGTTTGAATAAGTCTAAAGCCTGTTCTAAGGTAATGGTTTCTATACTTTGATTACGCCTTAATGAAGCAAATTTTGGAGCTTCTTCAGATTCGGTGTCACCTATTTGCACCATAGGGCCAAAGCGTCCTAAACGTGCTATTACTTGTTTTCCTGACACAGGGTCTGTTCCTAAAATATGTTCGCCTTTGGCACGCTCAGCATGCTCCATAGTCACTTCTACTGTTTCATGGAAGGGATAATAAAAGTCTTTTATGATTGTTTCCCATTCTTCTTTTCCTTGTGCTATGTTATCAAACTGGTTTTCGATATTGGCGGTAAAGCGGTAGTCCATTATTTGCTTGAAGTGCTCGTTCAGGAAATCGGTAACCACCATACCCAAGTCAGTTGGGAACAGTTTATTTTTATCTGCTCCTGTTATTTCCTTACCTATTGTTTGGGAAATAGCATTGTCGGCTAAAGTAATGATTTGAAAGTTTCTTGGAGTACCTTCTAGTTCTCTACGTTCTACATATTTTCTTTGCTGAATCGTACTGATGGTAGGAGCGTAGGTAGAGGGTCTGCCTATGCCTAACTCTTCTAGCTTTTTTACCAAAGAGGCCTCTGTGTATCTCGCAGGGGGGCGGCTATATCGTTCTGTCGCTTTTAAATACTCTAGTGGTAGTTCCTCCCCTTCGAGCATGGCAGGCAACATGCCTTCTGCCGAGCCTTCTTCGTCTTCGTCGTCTTTACTTTCTGTGTAAACCTTCAAGAAGCCATCAAATTTTATGACTTCACCTTGTGCTTGCAGGGTTTCATTGTGTGTAGATATGCCAATTTTAACCTGCGTTTTTTCTAATTGAGCATCTGCCATTTGGCTGGCAATCGTGCGTTTCCATATCAGTTCATAAAGTCGCTGACCGTCTGCATCTGCAATGTTGGTTACATTTAAGTCTGTAGGGCGTATGGCTTCGTGAGCTTCTTGTGCCGATTGGTTTTTATTTTGGAATTTTCGTTGTTGATGATAATTTTTGCCAAATTGTTTGGTGATGGCGTCGTAAGCATTTTCTAAAGCGGTATCCGATAGGTTTACCGAGTCGGTACGCATATAGGTGATATGTCCATTTTCGTACAAGCTTTGTGCTACTCTCATGGTACGAGATACCGACATGCCTAATTTTCTGCTTGCTTCTTGCTGTAGGGTTGAGGTAGTAAATGGTGGTGCTGGCGATTTTTTGCCTGGTTTTACTTGTATTTCCTTTACGGTATAGGTGGCATTGATGCAAGCCTGAAGAAAATCGTTGGCTAAATTGGCATTTTTGAATCGGGGGCCCTCAGCTTTAAAGCTTTGCTTTTTCTGTTGTGTGCCTTTAAATTTAGCCTCTGTTTTAAAGTCGCTGGTGCTATTAAATTGGTTGATTTCTCTTTCTCTTTCTACTATTAGCTTTACAGCAACAGATTGTACTCTACCGGCAGATAAGCTATTGCCTCCGCTAAGTTTTCTCCATAATACGGGCGATATTTCAAAACCAACTAAACGGTCTAGTACGCGTCTGGCTTGTTGTGCATCTACCAAATTCATATTTACAGTTCGAGGATTCTCTACTGCTTTTTGGATGGCAGGTTTTGTGATTTCATGAAAAACTATGCGTTTTGTAGCTCTTGGGTCTAAACCTAAAACCTCACAAAGATGCCAACTAATGGCTTCTCCTTCACGATCCTCATCCGTTGCTAACCATACTTCTTTGGCGGTTTTGGCTTTGGTTTTAAGTTCTTGTACTACTCTTCTTTTATCTTCAGAAATGGTATAGCTGGGTTTAAAACCATTGTCGATATCTATACCCATTCCTTCTTTCTCCAAATCGCGGATGTGGCCAAAACTCGATTTTACCTCAAAGTCTTTACCTAGATATTTCTCAATTGTTTTTGCCTTTGCAGGCGACTCCACTATTAATAAGTTTTTTCCCATATTGTATATTAAGTGCTTTAACCACAGCTTATTTTATGTATCACTATGCGTGAAAGCCAAGCAAAAATACTATACTTTCATTTAATGATTTATTATCTAAAAGTATAGCGAAAATTGCAATTTTAGGTAAATAATTGCAATCTGAAAGAATTTATTTTTTAAATAGAAATACTTGATATCTCCATAATAGGTTCCTTGGCCTTGTATTTTTAGTCCAGAATACCCTTGGGTATTGTTTTTTTAATAGGTAAAATGGTAGATGGGTTTTGTAGGAATTTTAATAAGGTAAGCTATTTTGATTGCTATCGTTTACAGAAGCTTACATGTTGTTAATTACACATTCACGCTTTTTATGTTACATTTTGAGGCTTGTTGTATTAAATTAAAAAAGCGCTAGTAGTACAACTGCTAGCGCTTTTTTGTCGAGCGGTGAGAGAGGGATTCGAACCCCCGGACCTGTAACAGTCAACGGTTTTCAAG
>CAYSCJ010000030.1:0-32010 GCA_964429515.1 uncultured Taibaiella sp. | reverse complement strand
ATTGTGTTTACTAGCTCTATTTGCGTGTCAATACTTTTACCGGACAACAATAATTATTTTTACATTAATAATCGACCTGATGCCTATTAATGGCCCTAAACATAATGCTATTGCAAGACTATCCTTTTTTTATATTTCTAATTCCTAAAGAATATGTATAAATTTGAGGCTCTAACTTATGGCAAAAACTTCTACCAATACACCAAAAGAAACACCCTTAATGAAGCAGCATCGAGAAATCAAAGATCGATATCCCGATGCTGTATTGCTGTTTAGAGTTGGTGATTTTTATGAAACCTTCTCTGAAGATGCTATCATAGCGGCTAAGGTATTAGGCATAACACTTACGAAAAGAGCCAACGGTGCAGCTAGCTTTATCGAACTGGCAGGATTTCCCTACCATTCTCTCGAAACCTATTTGCATAAGCTTGTAAAAGCTGGCTATAGAGTGGCTATCTGCGACCAATTAGAAGACCCCAAAACTGTGAAGGGCATCGTGAAACGAGGCGTAACGGAGCTCGTTACACCTGGTGTTGCTACCAACGATAAATTGTTAGATAATAAAACCAACAATTTTTTGGCTGCTCTTTACCTAGACGATGCACAATGTGGCGTATGCTTTTTAGATATCTCAACGGGCGAGTGCTTAGTAGCACAAGGTTCGCTAGAGTATATAGATAAATTACTTCAGAGCTTTCAGCCATCTGAGGTAATTATGGCCAAATCCAAACTCAAATATTTTAAAGAACATTTAGACCAAAAATATTATACCTTTTGCCTCGAAGACTGGATTTTCAAACACCACTACGGGTACGAAACCCTTATAAGGCACTTTAACACCCAATCCCTAAAAGGCTTTGGTATTGAAGAGTGGGATGCTGCCGTAATAGCTGCCGGCGCAGCAATACATTACCTCAAAGACACAGAGCACCCACACTTACAACATTTGATATCCATTCAGCGTATCACACATACAGATTTTTTATGGATGGATAAATTCACGATTCGTAATCTGGAATTAGTACATAGCAATGTAGAAAATGGTAATACCCTACTTAAAGCTTTAGATTATACCCATACTGCTATGGGCGGCCGCATGCTTAAACGTTGGATCGTATTTCCATTAACAGACATCTCTCAAATTCAACAAAGACAAGATTGGATAAAGGGCTTCCTAACACATCAATCGCTACAGGCAAACATCATTCAGGCACTAAAGCAAATAGGCGATATAGAAAGACTCGTTACCAAAATTCCTTTAAAAAAAATAAACCCTCGTGAGGTATTGCAATTGGCCAAAAGCCTGCAACAAGCCGCTCACATACAGCATCTTCTATTAGAACACTCCTATAGCACTGCCGAAACGGCATCAAAAATGGCGCAACTAGTAGCAGATATGCATAATTTGGATCATCTAAAAACAGCCATAAGCTCTACTATCGAGGAAGACGCTCCCATACTTTTAAGTAAAGGAAATGTGATAAAAAATGGTATCGATGAAGAATTAGATAAACTGAAAAACATTGCACTCAACGGCAAAGAATACCTAACACAATTGCAGCAAAGAGAAAGCCAAACAACTGGTATACCTTCGCTAAAAGTGGGGTATAATAATGTATTTGGCTACTACCTCGAAGTAACACACACCCACAAAGATAAAGTGCCCGATTCTTGGACAAGAAAACAAACGCTTACCAACGCAGAAAGATATATCACACCAGAGCTCAAAGAATACGAAGAACAAATACTGGGAGCAGAAGATAAAATCAACATTATTGAGCACCGTATTTACGAGCAACTCTTAACCAAACTGGTAGTGTATCTAGAGCCTATGCAACGCAACGCTAAGACCCTGGCTCAAATAGACTGTATTCTGTCATTTGCACATGCGGCCCAATCATACAATTACTGCAAGCCCTCAATCAATGAAGCAACAGGAATTGTCATTAAACAAGGCAGGCATCCTGTTATAGAGCAGCTACTTCCGCCTGGAGAAAAGTATATAGCCAACGATGTTTTTCTAAATCAAGATGAACAACAATTGATTATTCTTACCGGCCCCAACATGTCTGGTAAATCGGCACTACTTAGGCAAACAGCACTTATAACACTGATGGCACACACAGGTAGCTTTGTGCCTGCAGACAGCGCCACCATTGGCCTTACAGATAAGATATTTACACGCGTAGGCGCATCGGATAATATGAGCGCAGGCGAATCTACCTTTATGGTAGAAATGAACGAAACTGCCAGCATTATTAATAATATCAGCCCAAGAAGCCTTATTATTTTAGATGAAATAGGACGAGGCACCAGCACCTACGACGGTATTTCTATTGCATGGAGTATTGTAGAATACTTGCACAATCACACTTACAAACCTCAAACGCTTTTCGCTACACACTACCACGAACTCAACGAACTCGAAAACAATTTGAGTGGCGTAAAAAACTATCATATAGCACACAAAGAAACCACCAATAAGGTAATCTTTTTAAGAAAGCTAGAGAGAGGCGGCAGTAGGCACAGCTTTGGTATACAGGTAGCAAAAATGGCTGGAATGCCAGGCTCGCTTACCAAACGCGCTAATGATATACTTGCACTACTGGAAGAAAAACATGGCTCGGGCTACAACACTACGCAAACCATGAAACAAATGCCTAGCCAAACCTATCAACTCAATATTTTTGATGGATTAAGTGAAGACCTTAAAAGAATAAAAGATGTTTTGTTTTCTACCGACATCAATACACTTACACCTGTAGAAGCATTACTAAAACTAAATGAACTCAAAGACATTGTAAAAGGATACCAAGCATAGGTATACACATGCTAACGACCTAGCATCTTTGCCTATAAGCAATCCTAGCAACGAGCTAAAAGTATGACAAAGTACACTAAGCGTATCGCCAACATAAGAGAACAACTGCTGTTTTGGCACCAACATCAAAACCAACGCTCCTTTCCATGGAAGCAAGAAAAAGATCCTTACAAAATTTGGCTGAGCGAAATAATTTTACAACAAACACGCTCAGAGCAAGGTCTGCCCTACTACC
Source organism: uncultured Taibaiella sp. (assembly GCA_964429515.1). Lineage (GTDB taxonomy): Bacteria > Bacteroidota > Bacteroidia > Chitinophagales > Chitinophagaceae > MKSF01. Next base: position 28,954 of record CAYSCJ010000030.1, on the reverse strand, counting down.
TTGCATTTATTAACGCCTATCCTACTATCACTGATTTGGCCAACGCACCTGATGATGAAGTATACAAATTATGGCAAGGGTTAGGCTATTACAATAGATGCAAAAACCTGTTGTACACCGCAAGAACGATAAAAGAACAATACCAAGGCGTCTTCCCTACTAAATATGAAGACATTCTGCAACTCAAAGGCGTTGGCACCTACACCGCTGCGGCGATAGCCAGCTTCGCTTACCAACTCCCGCACGCTGTATTAGATGGCAATGTATTTAGAGTACTAGCCAGATTAGAAGGCATAAGCCTACCAATAGATAGCACAGAAGGCAAGCGCACTTTTAATTCACTGGCGCACGAATACCTAGATAAAAAACAACCCCATTTGTACAATCAAGCTATTATGGATTTTGGGGCTACCATTTGCACACCAGCCAAACCACTTTGCCACGAAGCTTGCCCCTTACTGAAATACTGCAACAGCGCAAAGGAACATACGCAACTGCTATTACCCATAAAATCCAAAAAAGCGAGTGTTAAGAAAAGAAGCTTTCTGTACTTTCTATTATCTTACAACGACACCCTATACCTACAAAAACGACTACCTGGCGACGTGTGGGCCGGGCTATTCGAGCCCTACCTAATAGAAGGGACTGCCGAACAAGCACAAGAATTATTACTTGAAAAAATACCGTCGTCCAGTATTCAGTCATTTGAATGGGCTGGTAGCCAATCACAGAAATTAACCCATCAACAAATACATTCGCACTTTTATAAAGTGATACTAAAATCATACCCCGAAACGTTAAATACGGAGTACTTCTTGGATAAAGCGTCTATATCTAAATTAGCTTTTCCAAAAACAATTATTTCATTTTTTAATAATAAGTATTATTTTTAATTAAAATTCATACATTTAACATAGAATTTCAAAGGAAAATTAGAACATTATGAGAGGAGTAAACAAAGTAGTGTTGGTAGGCAACTTAGGAAGAGATCCAGATATTCAACACATTGAAGGCGACATCCCTGTGGCAAAATTCCCATTAGCTACTACCGAAATCCGAAAAGTAAACGGCAATGTTGTTTCTGAAACAGAGTGGCACACAATAGTGTTGTGGCGTGGCCTCGCTGATTTGGCACATAAGTACTTAAAAAAAGGAAGCTTAGTATACGTTGAGGGCAAATTACGCACCCGCAGCTGGGAAGACAAAGACAAAATTAAGCGCTTTCAAACCGAGATAATTGGTGAGAATCTTATTATGCTCGAAAAAAGAAAGGACAATACGATAGAATCCTCAGATATGCTGTCTTCAAACTCAGAAACTACAAATACATCATCAACTTCTATCAACCTTGATTTTGATATGCCAAACAACAACGACAAAGATGACGATAGCATGCTGTCGTTTTAATAATAACAAGTATTTTGAGCACGGATGAATATTAAGGAAACTAGAATATTAGTATGTAAATACTAAATTGCATACCGATACCGTAATAATAATGACGACAACTATTCTTGCCATACTTTTAGATGCAAATTTAGAGATCCTTCCCGCTACTCATGCTGCAGCAATATTGATTTTGATATTGTCACTTTTGTTTCTTACTGCCATTACAGCAGGAGCAGAAGTGGCATTTTTTACTTTAAAATCAAAGGATATAAATTATCTAAAAACAAAAGAATCGAGCAGCGCCAGAAAGGTAGTACAACTCCTAGATAATCCCATATTACTCTCTGCGTCGATGAGGGTAGCAAAAATAACATTCTCCATAGCCATCGTTATTGCGGCCAACTATTTAGCCAATCTATTTATTCCCATAAAGCAATATGTTGCGCTCACTTTTGTTATCATACTACTAGGCATCACCTTTATTTTATTGCTTTTCGGCGAAATACTGCCCAAAGTATATGCTAGGCAAAATAACGTCAGAACCGTTTTGTTTTCTTCGTCTATCATTAAAGTGCTTTATCAAATATTTCGTGGATTGGGCAAAACATTTATGATTATTTCGAGGCGTAAATACTCCGAACAAGAAGTACGAAAACTCAATATGGTAGAAGATAAGGAGTTTGAAGAAGCCATCATGCTAGAGCTTGGACACGAAGCTACCCAAAACGAAATAGACATCTATAAAGGCATTCTGAAGTTTAGCAATATCACAGTAAAACAAATCATGCAGCCCCGCCTAGACATTATTGGCATTAAAGAAAGCTGGAGCTACGATAAAGTAAAAGCAAAAATCATCAATACCGGCTATACCCGTATGCCTATTTATAAAAATAATATAGATGAAATAACGGGCAAACTCAACACCAAAGACCTCATACCTTATACCGATATCGAAGATTTTGATTGGCACTCCGTAATAAGGCCTGCATATTTTGTATATGAAAACAAAAGAATAGACGAGCTACTCGAAGAAATGCAAGAACGCAGCATCAAAATGGCCATCGTTGTGGATGAGTTTGGTGGCACGTCGGGACTTGTAACGCTCGAAGACATTATGGAAGAAATAATGGGAGACATTAGAGATGAGTTTGACGAAGACGAGCTTAAATACACCAAAATGCAGGATGGCAGTTTCCTCTTTGATGGCAAAATTTCTATTATTGATTTGTGTAGAATTTTGGGCGAGAAATATGACTATTTTGATGCCGTAAAGGGCGATAACGACTCGCTTGCTGGATTGCTATTAGAGTTTTCAGGAAAATTCATGAATGAAGGCGATGCTCTTAAATATGGTGCGTATAATTTTACGGTCAAAGAAATAAAAAGCTACAGAATCACGCAAGTACTTGTAACAATCAACAAATAACCCAATTTATTCGTCGGTCAACACCAATGCGCTTTTGGCTGCCTTAGTTGCTGGAAAGTAAGCAGCTATAAAACCAATAACAACTACAGAAATCAACACCAATAGAAAATCTGAAAATTTAAAAGCTACTGGGTAGGCATTTACTATAAAACCACCGCCCATGCTTACTAATCCCCATTGCTGTTGCACCCAACAAATGAGATAGCCTATCACAAGGCCCATAAAGCCACCTATGCCAGCCAAATAAAAACCACTTCTTAAAAAAATACCTTGTATTTGTGCAGCAGTAGCCCCCATAGATTTTAGAATAGCAATATCTTTTTTCTTTTCTAAAACTAACATCGTTAGTGAGCCAATCATATTGAAGCTGGCCACCAACATTACCATAAGCAAAATGGCATACACCGCCCATTTTTCACTATTCAGAATCATGAATAATGTTTTATTCTGCTCGTACTTATCGGCAATGACAAATTCGTTAGGACTTAAAAAGCGATGAAGATCCTCTTTTACTTGTTGAGCTTGCACACCAGGTTGAAGCTTGATGTCTATGGTGCTAAATTGATTTTGACGCTCCATCAGCGATGACGCAGCCCTGATTGGTAAAATCACATATTTGTCGTCCATCATGGTACCTACTCTAAAAATACCACTCGGCTGCACACTAATGGTACTGTAGGCCGCATTTGGATTTGCACTTAAGTTAACACCCACCCTTGGATGATAGATGGCAAAATTGGAGAAAATATTATGGGCTTCCAAATTGAGCGTTGCTGCTATTTTTAGCCCTACAATCGCTTGTGGCGATGCCAGATTATCTATAAATTGAGCTTCCCCATCTACCATATATTGGTTTAAATTATTGATGGCAAACCAATCGTTGTTCACACCCTTCACAATGCCTATCTTCTGAGTTCGATCTCCTACAAAGAGCGCCATATCCTCGAGGGTATAGCTCCATTGTGCTATGCCTGCATGCGCGTTAAGCGCTTGTGCTTGCGACGACGAACCTTCAAAAAATTTTCCCTTCAAGGGTGTCACCTTTATATCGGGATAAAATGCAGTGTAAAGTTCTTTAGTAATACCCTCAATACCATTGTACACAGAAAACAAAATAATCATAGCCGCTGTAGAAAAGGTGATGGCTATGATACTAATTCTAGAAATGATATGAATAGCTTGCGAAGACTTTTTACTTTTAGTATATCTCCAAGCAATTTTATGTACAGCGTTCAAGTTGGTACTGGGCGGGATTACAACGTTAAAATATATTATTCAGCGCTACTTTCGGCATCATTTTTATTCAAATTCTTTAAAATGCCTTCCATTTTGAAAACATAATCTAAAGTATCGTCAATAAAAAATGCTAATGTAGGTATACGACGCAACTGATGTCTTAATTTATTTCCAAGTTGACGTCTTATTTCGCTAGTTTTATCTACAATTTTCTTTAAAGCCTCGTCATTATTTTTTACTTGAAAAAAACTCAAGGCGATTCTTGCTTCCAACAAATCGGGGGTTACCGTTACTTTGGCTATGGAAACCATGCCACCATCTATCATATTAAGGTCTTCCTTCAAAAAAATAGTAGTCAATTCATCTTGTATTTGCCTTGCTACCTGTTTTTGCCTTTTACTTTCTTGCATCATGAATATTGAGTATATGGTGTAATGAATATTTACAAAACTACTGCATTTTTAGATACTTTTGATGCCGCAGATATTCTGTCTTACTCCCACAGCATAAGCTGCATGCTATTTTTTGTAATGTCCAATAATAAATATACAAAAAAACAGTTAACTTTGAATATAGTATATATAAAATCATGAAAAAACAATTATTACTAATAGGCCTCTCAATGATGGCTTTATATTTCACGGCCTGCAAAGAGGTGCCTGTGCACATTGATATGAATGAGCCAGGACTGGTAGATACTACCTACACCACCTCGAGTATTGAAACTCCTCAGGAAAAGAAATACTTAGTAGAAGAACTAAGCGGCGTGAAATGCGTAAACTGCCCTGCGGGGATGGATATGCTTACTACGCTCAATAGAGAAGGGGCTTTTAAAGATAAACTAGTAATAGCGAGTATTCATGTGGGTACTTTTGCTGAATTTATTGAAGGTTATTCAAAACAAGATTTTGTGGTTCCGGGTTCGGAACAGCTACTTAATTTGATACTAGAGGCCGACCCCGGAAAGCCATGTGCCGCTTTTGACCGTTTAAGGGTGCGCCCTAGCGCTACTAGCTTGTTGGTAGACAGATACACATTGTGGCCTGCCGACCTCATTAATGCCCGAGATACAGCAAGCACTACGCCTGTGAATGTGCATATAACTACCGAAAAGGGCGACTCCGACTTCGAATACTTGGTTACCGTTACCCTACATTATACCGAAGCAATAAGCAATAGGCAGTCTTTGAATATTTATTTGGTAGAGAATAAAATTATTGACGCTATGAAGTACGCAGTAACCACCGATACGAATTATGAATTCAAACACGTATTAAGAAGATATATTACACCGCCTACAGGAAAACAAATTATGGCCGATGTTAGTGTCACGCCTGGTCGCGTGTACAAGTATGCCACAAAAATTACAATAGACCCCAACGACCCTGCACAATCGTTTTGGGTTCCTGCCAATATGAATGTTATAGCGTTTGTAAGCTCTAATGAGCCTTACACAAAAAGAGTGTATCAGGTTCAGGAAGTTCCTTTGGTGCCATAGCATTACCACTTTATACCCAAATTATTTAAAGCAAAATGCCTGAGTATATTACTCAGGCATTTCAAATTTATAACCTACACCTTTTACAGTGGTTATAACATCAAGCTCTAATTTCTGACGTATTTTTCTAATATGCACATCTATAGTTCTATCGCCTACTATTACATCGGTACCCCAAATAGATTGCAATATTTCATTTCTGAAAAACACCCGCCCAGGCTTGGAAGCCAATAGGCTCAGCAATTCGAATTCCTTTCTTGCCAGTACAATTTCTTTGTCTTTATAGAATACAGAGTATTTGGTTCTGTTAATATCTAAATCTCCAAAAGACAATACATCTTCACTATCATCTTTAGATGTTTTCTCGGTATTAGCCCTGCGCAATGCTGCTTTAACCCTCGTCAACAATAGCTCTGTTTTTATGGGTTTGGCAATATAATCATCTGCTCCTGCCTCCAAGCCTTTAATTTCAGAAGCTTCGTCGCTCATAGCGGTCAGAAAAATAATAACGGTATTATCAAAGTCAGGATTGGCCCTAAGCTCTTTGATGGTTTCCATTCCATTTTTATAGGGCATCATCATGTCTAACAAAATCAAATCGGGCTTAAAAAGCTTTGCATTTCTAATGCCTTCTACACCATCTGAAGCAGACATGGTTTCAAACCCTTCTTTAGTTAGGTTGTACTTTATAAACTCTATGATATCTTGCTCGTCGTCTACTATTAATATTTTTCCTTTGCCCTGCGTCATAAAAAAACAAATTTATTTACAAAACTAGGTAATGAAATCATAAATAATGCATTAAGTTATTATTACCACACTATTAAGGCCCAACAACATCGTTCCTCGAAACGCCCTCAAGCGAAGTTACAGTTGGGTAAGGTATGCCTCCTGCGCAGGTATACATGATGTTATAAATCAAAAAGTTTATATCTTCTTTGATAGCAGAAATCGCACCAGCATCCTCTGTTTTTACAAAATATACTATGAGAATCTGTAGTGCCGAGTCTCCAAAACTATCGAGGTTTACAATCGCTTCTCCCGCTATGCTAGGATGCTTTTGAATGGCCTCCTTTATGGCTTTGATGGTTTTTCTAAGTTGTTCTTCCGATATACCATAGTCTGCACCTATCGTAAATTTCACACGCCTAGCATCTCTTTGCGAAAGGTTTTCGAGGTTATTATCTATCAATTTTTTGTTGGGTACCGACACGATGGTTTTATCAAAAGTTCTTATTTGAGTATTTCTAAAACCCAACTTTTCAATAGTACCCTCCACGCCATTTACTTGTATCCAGTCGCCAATTAAAAAGGGTTTGTCAAGCATGATCAAAATTGAAGCCAAAAGGTTCTCTAAACTGTCCTTAAGTGCAAATGCCACAACAATCCCACCTAAACCTAAGCCAGCCACCAGCGCCATTACATTAACGCCAAATACGGTTTTCAAAACGACAAAAAAACCAATTGTCCAGATAAGTACTTTAAAAATATCTTTCACCAAAGGATAAATTTGTTGTCGCTCCTTATCGCCACGTTGTATAAAACGCTGCATCAATACGAACGAAATATAATCTACAATTTTGCTAGCTAATAAAATAATATAAAGTATAATACTAAAGTAAAATACCCAATCTACTACATCCATTGCATTCACTACCAGCGCTTGCTTGGCGCCAGAGGCCGCTCTGTTTATAAAATGTATCTTTTCCAACAAGGGCGCTACCTGTAATAAGCCCAAAAAAGTGAGGATAGTGACCACCAATCCTTGAAATGGCTGCAACACAAGCATCTGAAATTTTTTCAAATACTGCTTATCCATATACTTGCCAAGCGCCATAAATATAAATCGCGATAATACATTGGAAAGAAACTTTTTCAACGTAAACGCTACCGTCAATAAAACAAACGCGATAATGTAATTATAAATTAAAATACCGCCAATATTTGTATATAAAAAATCCAAATTCATCTAAATAGGTTTGTGATTGCAATTGAAAGTAAAATACAAAAATGGCAATAAAAAATTATTATTGGACATTATGTGTTTTGATAAATTAGGATTAATTTCACAGTTCGTAGTTATCACTACATAAAATAAATGTAGACTTATGGAAAAAACAATCATTAACTCAGACAAGGCTCCTAGTCCAATTGGCCCTTACAACCATGCTGTTAGAACCGGTAATTTACTTTTCATTTCAGGACAAATACCGTTCGACCAAAGTAGCAACCAATTAATAAGCTCAGGCATCAAGGCCGAGACACAAAAAGTAATGGAAAACCTAGCTGTAATACTGGAAGAAGCTGGCGCTACATTTGCAAATGTTGTAAAAGCTACCATCTTTTTGACAGACATGGGTCAGTTTTCTGAAGTAAATGAAATATATGCTAAATATTTTCCAGAGGCAGCCCCAGCAAGAGAATGCGTACAAGTAGCAGGCCTACCCAGAGGCGTAAATGTAGAAATCTCAGTCATCGCTGCACTATAAATTATTACTTTAGCTTCAAAAAATCACAATCTTCATCCGTATGAAAATATCCTTACATAAACTTATTCTAACAAGCATTCTTTCGCTATTGACCATTAGTGGCTTTGCTCAATTCAACAGCCTCTATTTCAACAACAAAACCCATCGTCCAAAAGAAAAGCTGAAATTATTTCAGAGAGTCGACATCGGTTTTCATACAATGTTTAACAGAGCATTTTATGATTATTACAGCGTTTTAGAAATTGCCAATCCGGGCTCAGAAAACACAATAAGCATCACCGATGATACTTACAAAATGAAAAACATGGGCATCGGTGGTAATATTGGTGCATTTCTACCAATTGGCCATTTGGGCTACAGAACAAAGCTTGGATTGAATCTAGAAGCATACTATACCTCTCACACCTATGAAACCACAAATTTTCAAATAAATGGCAATCCAGCTGACGCTCAAGTAGAATTCAAATCTACCTTTATTAGTGTACCCGTAGGGCTAGATGTTAGATGGGGAGGACAGTCAAGCCTTAGCAAAGACGACTGGGCATCTGCGTCAATAGGTGGAGGTATAGCGCCAACCTATTTTAGTACAAAACCAGAAAGCAATGTTCCCGATTTTGTAAACTTATTAGTGCGTCCGTATATTCGCGCCGAATTTGGTTTTCATACCGGTATTTTCTGGAAAATTAAAGGCATGGTTCAATTCCGCCAACTGGATATTGTTAACATTAATGAATCAGAAGGATTTGAACAAGGCCAAACTAATACCTCTTTAGTGGGAACAAGAGATCAAACCCTTTACACTAGAGGTCTAACATACTCTTTAGGCCTAAGCATCAATTTAGGCTCTATAGCGTGGACAAGAGCTTGGTAATGCTGTAAGCGAAATAGCGTACTCAATATACACAGCCCCAGTAAGCACTACCTTACTGGGGCTTTTTTTGCTATAAAAAACGGCAAGTATCATCGACACCCCTAGCCATTTTCAAAAAAACCCAGCATCGGCCATAGCCTATTGCAGCAACTAGCTTACCCTTACAAAGCTTTCTAAAAAAGCAAACAATAGGCAAAATAGCAATAAATAGAAAGGGGGAAATAATTAAACAAGTGATTTCGTAACAGAGCGCGCTTGCTAAAAAAGAAAACGTGGTATACTTTACCGTTTATGATTAAATATACCACGCTGCTTACTACTGCACTATTAAATGCCAATTGTGGAGAATACCGGAATACCAAAAACCCTCTACAAGCCCTTATAGGTATAGCTTCTTAGTGTATCTTTTTTAATCGTGTATCATTTAGTGGGTAAATAGCAATCAGTTAAAAAAATAAATATTGTTATTTATTGGTTTTCAGCCTACTAATTTCGTTTTGTAGGTTATCATAATTAGCCTTATGCTTTATCCCTTCACTTTGCCAATAAAGAGTTTGTTCATAATAGTATGCTGCTTCATCTTTTTGTTTTCTAAATCTGAGAGTCACTTTATTTTTAGTGTTCTCATATTGATCAGCATTCATTATCATTTTTTCTTCACATTCAATGTAAGCCTGTTTTTCTTGACTCGCTCTAAATTCTAAATCTTTGATTTTTTGTAATCTTTGGGCTTCTTGTTTCTGCCTATATTCTTCATTCTGTTTTCGCTCATTGGCAACACTATTATTTACTTTTTCAACTTCTTTTTTGACTTCATCTAGTTCTTGCTTAGTTTCTTCAGCGATGGTAGCATTAACAGTACTCGAGCGCACGAAATAGACAACTCCAATTAACAAAACACATATTCCAACAACCAACAACAATGGCTTATATCGCTTTGGATTTTCAGGATATTCATAATAACCAACATCACTTTCTAATTCGGGGATATTGCCTTCATCCTCCATAATAGCAGGGATAATAGGCTTTGACCTTGCATTTTTGATATAAAAATCATCTTCAATTGCTTTTGATTCAGCTTCTGTCATTCTCCAGCTTGCATATAGAGCATTCAAGTGGTCTTTCACTTCTATATCACTTAGGTTCGCCCAGGATTCAAGAATTTCAGCAGGAATAGGGGAGCCTATTTTTTTTTCATACAAGTAAGAAAGATACTTTTTAATATTGTAACTGCTTATCATAGTTTTAAAAATAAAATAGTAGTTATATCAATTAAGATTTATTTGTATAAGCAAGCTTAGAAAACGCCTTTTCGCTGTTGTCGTATTTACAAAAAAGGCGTAATTAAAACAACATAACAATACTTTCAGCTAATTAGGATCAATACATTCAGTACATAAATACATCAACCCTATTATCTTACAATCAATTTGTACTATCATTGTGTCAAACCTGACACCTCTATTAAGGTTGGGAAAATTAATTACTACTTTTTCATGAGCAGCAACATTAAAAGGTGCTGAAATCACAGTCTTTAAAATATTTCCAGTACTGCTGTAATACGTTCCTAGAATTCTTACATTAGTAATATTGTAAGGCAATGAATTTACCACAATAGCTTTTGGATCGATAATATTCCCAATCCTTCTATAGCTATAATCAGGTTGGACAAAAACATAGTTTCCCCAATTTCTTTTATAGTGCGCTTTCGTATTTTTTTGAGCGTACATTCCTGTACTTAGAAATAGAAAAATGAAAGTAAAAATGTATCTCATTTGTTTTTAATAATTGTTTTTATTGTAAATTTTGTAATAATATACGTTAGAATACTTAGTCCTAATACAATCGCTGAAATAGCTACATAATATACACTTTTAGTCCCATCTGTAGATGATCCTAAAGAAAATCCCATTAAAAAAGTTAATGATAACCACAGTAGCCTATGCGAAAAAAGGTGTAAGCGTAGAAGTAAATTTTGTTCCATATCAATTAAGATTTATTTGTATAAGCAGATTTAATATTCTTGTTTTTGCTTTTATTTTGCTCCTTCTGAAACTCTCTATATTCATCCGATAATTCAGAATATTTTTTCAATAGCTTATAGTACATATCTTCAAAATCTTCTTTCTTTTCCGTTTGTACTTTAAACATGTCACCAATTCCAGTTAAAAGCCATTCAATATTTACATCTGGTATTTCAGTAAATATTTTTGCTATAGTCTGTGAATTTACATCACTATTCTTTGCTTTTCCTCTAAAATTAGCAGACGTAACTCCAATTTTTTCAAAAAATCGCTCTTTTGCAATTCCCTTATATTCAATTAATTGTATTATTCTATCCTTAATCATCGAAAATATTTTTACTATTTTTTTTTAAAACGAAAAAACTTTTGCTACTTTTGTCTTGCAATCATTCAAAAAAGAAACATTTACACTACTTCAATAAAGGATAATATAAAACGTATTATATTAATAAAAAACTCGCTGCCTTAATTGGTAGTAGTGTAAATAGCTAGAGGTAAAGTGCCAGCCTCTTAGCAGTGTTTCTACTCATGCGCACAAAATCGAATATCCTCGGGAATGATTGCAAGTTCTGACCGGGGATATTTTTTTTTAAACGCTATTTGTGCTATAAACGCACAAATATACAAACAAATAACAATTTGTTATGAGTACAGAGCAACTATTATTGCGCTATCAAAAGGCCTACCTATACGCCAAGCGCACCAACGCCACAGCCCTTGCCGACTTCTACTGGAAAAAAATCACTCAACTACAGGAGAAACTTATTGCAATCAACAATACAGCCACAAACCTTGCCGAACACCTATATACTATACAGGTACTTAGGCGAATAGGCACCAAGTTTGAGTTTAAAAATGGTTTAATCTATATTTTATGAAAAATCTGCCTCCACCACTTAACCTATACCCTCACGAAAGATTTACATACTGGGCTAATACTAAAGAAAAAAGAGTATTCCTGCTAGTAGATGCACCCTACGGATACATACAAAAAGAGGAACTATTAAGGCTAAAAATACAACTCATAGAATGGGGATCCAACAAAGTAGTGAACCTTACAGCCCTAGATTTTTTGGCACTCACCGAAACAAAAAAACTTATACCCTACACACCCAAATACAGCTAATATGAAAAAAAAACACTGGGCAGAATACCTAGATATAGGACGCGCTATAAAATTCAGAATACAAGACATACAAGCAACAATAGATAGAGAGAGGCAAAAAGAGGCCGAACTTGTACGCCTACGCAAAGAGTTGCAAAATATGGAAATGGAACTCATAGAAACAATCAATTCAGAATTTAGCCAAGCTGAAATTACAGAAGCCATGGAGCTTTATAAAAAACAGTTTATATAAAAAAGTATTTATGAATGTACCCTCCGAAACAGAAATACAGCCTACACCGGTAGACTATTTTCAGCAGCTCATAAACGACTATGGGCTTAATGACGATAATAATATTGTAAAAATTTGGCAGTACAACCCAAATAATAAGGAAAATGAGCTAAAGCCTTTCTCAATATTTGAACGCCACGAAAGAGGGATAAGCATAATGCCATATACCCTCGACCGTACACAAATTAAAGCGCCAACCTACAAAGGCTCACGATTCAAAGATGTGTACAGGCTTATAAGGCTGCACCCAGAGGAACAAACAAAAAGAGGATTAAAAAAATACCATATTCCGGCCGGCGCTGGCACGCCTCCTTATTTTCCAGTGCAATTGCTAGCAGACTTTGAACAAGGTAATAATATAGATACCCTATACATCACCGAGGGATACAAAAAAGCCTTCAAAAGTGCCAATGTAGGCCTACCATGTGTAGGGCTCATATCTATTACCTCCATGATAGATAAGGAAACCGACAAGATACATAGAGACATTATAAGAATTATAGATAAATGCAAGGTAAAAAGAGTAGTATGGCTTATTGATGCCGACTTTAGAGACATAAGTAAGCAAGATATAGACGAAAGTAAGGAGCTGGCCACACGCCCCAACAACTTCTACAATACGATATGCAAATTTCATGAGCTACTAAGTAGCCTCGATAATATAGGGCTATATTTTGCTCACATCAACGAAGATATTGACGGCCATCCCAAAGGACTAGACGACCTACTAATACAACACCAGGACAATATACCAGAGATAATAAAGGAGGCCAACCAGTTTGATAAAATCAATAAAAACATACACAACGGTAATTTTTTTACCAAAATTAACATCACTCAAAGCCCCTATAAAGTACGTCAATACTTTTGGCTCGATGATGTTACTACCTTCTATCTCAAACATGTAGAAACACGCCCCGACTTAAAAGACAAACGCTTTAAATTCTTTGGTACACTGTATAAATACAGTGAAACTACAGGTAAGTGTGAAATAGAAGTACCTAAGAATGCCGCCGACTACTTTAGAGTAGGCGACGACTACTACGAATACATTAATATACCCAACAGATATGGAGAATTGAACCAAACATTTCATAATCGCCAAAAATCTACCATTAAAGACGACAACGGAGCCGACATCATACGGCACATACCTAAATACAAAGCATTCTGCAACGTGCCCAATCACCTCAACTATCAAAGGGTAATTAATGGCTGCTTTAACACCTACGCCCCATTTATACACGAACCAGAAGATATAGAGTACAACCGTACTATTGATTTTTTTAAACACATATTTGGTACCAATACCGTAAAGCTTAGCGACGGCAAAGAGGTACAATACTATGAGCTAGGGCTCGATTATGTACAACTACTATTAAGAGCTCCGCAACAAATACTACCTATATTATGCCTCGTAAGTAAAGAGCGACAAACAGGTAAAACAACTTTTGCAAAGTGGCTTAAACTGCTATTTACCGAAAACATGGCCATAGTAGGCAATCAAGATTTTGAAAACTCCTTTAATGCTCACTGGATAAGTAAGCTGCTGGTATGTGTAGACGAAACGAAGATCGACAAAGATTTTGTAGTCGAAAAGATAAAGAGCCTTAGTACTGCCAATAATACCATGTTAAACGCCAAGGGCAAAAACCAGATAGAGGTGGAAACCTTTTTGAAATTCATACTATTATCCAACAATGAGGATAATTTTATTAATATCGATAAAGACGAAATTAGATTTTGGGTACTAAAGGTGCCAACGATCAGCGAGCGCACACTCGAGCTCGAAAAGATATTGCTTGACGAGATACCAGGCTTCATTAATTATTTAGGTAAACGAAAGCTCGTAACAAAATACGAAGAGCGCCACTGGTTTAAGACGGACTATTTACAAACAGAAATTCTGCAAAAGATAAAAGAAAACAGTCTACCTAGCTGCTGGAAGCAATTAAAGCATATTCTGAAAGAAAAATTTTTAGACTTCCCGGAGGCCGAGGAAATACGTATACCACTAAGAGAGCTTAGAGAGGTATATATGAGACATACCAGGTATGATGAGGTGTATCTTAACCAAGTGCTAAAAGACAGGGGCTATGTACGCGAACAAAATCAAAGAGGTTGGTTCCCTATATCCATAGACACATCTACAGAAACAGATTCAGTACAGCATCAAAAATTTAACGGCCGACCTTTTGTGTTCAAACGGTCAGACTTTGTACAAGAAACAAACAACGACTTAGATAAAGATTTACCATTTTAAAATCCATCATCTGGAGCCGTTCAATAGAATTACAAAAGTTTAAATTATGCAGAAAAGTACAATAGAATTACAAAATTTGAGTGAAGCACAAATGCCCCACTATTGCAAAACACAGGTTACTGGCAGTGCTTTTACTCACCTTGGCTTATTCGAGGGAATTGGAGGTTTTAGTCTTGCAGCTCGTTGGATGGGATGGCAAACATTAGGATATAGTGAAGTGAATAAATTTTGCTTAAAAATATTAAATCATCATTTCCCAAATGCAAAAAGTTTGGGTGATATAACAAAAATAGATTTTAAAGAATATGCTAACAAAGTCGATATTATTACAGGCGGATTCCCTTGCCAGCCTTTTTCCGTTGCAGGAAAACGAGGCGGAACAAATGATGAACGATACTTGTGGAACGAAATGCTTAGAGCAATTATTGAAGTGCAACCAACATACATTGTGGGTGAAAATGTTCTTGGTATCGTTAATTGGAACGAGGGAATGGTATTCGAGCAGGTGCAAATTGACTTGGAAGGTCAAGGTTACGAAGTACAGGCGGTTGTATTACCAGCTTGCGGTGTCAATGCTCCACATAAAAGGGAAAGAACTTGGTTTGTTGCTTACTCCAACGCAAATAGAAGTAAAAGAGCATCCAGACAAATACAGGGAACGAATGAAAAAGAGTGGTTACAAGAATGGCAACAAATGGAACAGCCTTGCATCACAAGTGAGTTTCGGATTCCTAGCTACACCAACACTACAGGACAGCAAGAACGTTGGCAGGAACGGTTCAAAACAAGAGGGTTTGCACAAGATTACGGACTTGCATCTGAACCCGGACTTTGTCGAGGAAATGATGGGTTTCCCAATAGGGTGGACAGACTTAAAGGCTTGGGAAACGCAATAGTGCCACAGGTCGCTTTACAAATCTTTCAAAGTTTGGAGGATGTCCACTTGCATTGCCAGTAACGTTGAGGTGCTTTGCAATGTGGCGGTTTCAAGGCACTAAATTTCAATTCGCAACTAATGTTTAACCAACGCAATAACGCTGAATTTTGCACTTTACCCGCCATATTGCAAAACACGTGTTATGCGAGGTTTTTATTTTAATTTATGGGAATTAAGAAAAAATGTAGAGAAATAAATCAAGCTAAAAACAGATTTTTAGAATGGTTAAAAGATAGAAAAGCGGAAGATGTTGATGTTTACGAAGGCAATAAAGAAGATGGTGATGGTTGGGATTATTACAGACATGTTTCCGCTTTCGTTGGTGAAACACTATATACTGTTTACTTCACAATGTGGAATGGCAAAATAAAAATTGATTATTCAGACGAAGAAAATAGATACAACGATATGAGTGTTGATGAGTTTTATCAGTTGCTTTGGTAAATCTCGCATAACGTTAAGGTGCTTTGCGAAGTGGCGGAATAAAGCACCGAAATTAATTTAAAAACAAAACATTAACAGAGGCAGTAACATTTGATTGAGCAATTCACCCGCCATTTTGCAAAGCAAGTGTTAGCGGTTCGGGCTTCTCCGCTTTTAGAAGTTCACAAACAAAATTTAAAACAATGGCAATATTTAGCTTTATAGACAATGAAAACAAAGACTTCCTTCGCTATGAAGATGGGAGCATAGTAATGATTTCAACCGACACATGGGAAGGTGCGGAAAATTGGCTATTAGACAATGGAAAAAAATATGGTTGGACAAACACAGGTGTAAAATACTTCAACTGGTCGGAGGAGTTCCCCGATTAGCCTGACCGCTAACGTACGTATTGGCGAAGTATGAAGTATGAATATTTTGCCAATACCGCGTTATTTATACTCATTTTTTATCCATTTTTAAGGATTTCAAAAAACTTTGAAGTCCTTTTTTTTATGGAAAATAATAAAATAATATTTTATCAATAATCTTGTTACAATTGTTACAATTGTTACAATCCTTACTAGTAAAGGATTACAAGGGTGTAACAAAATGTAACAATTTGTAACAAAAAACAAAACATATTAAAATAAATATAATCTTGTTACATTTTGTTACACTTTGTTACAAAGTTGTTACACCCTTTAATATTCTGAATTACAATAACTTAAATACTAGTTGTAACAAGTGTAACACTGTAACACCGTTTTATTGTCGGAAAAATTTCAACATTTTTTTATTTCAGGAAGCTATTTTCAATTTTGCTTAAAAACTTACCTTTTATAAATTTTAAAAACTCTTTAAAAAACTGCTTAAAATAGGCCTTTACTATTAAAAAAGCCCTATTTTTGTACCTGCAATCATTCATAGGCGTATATAGTAGAAACAAAAAAGCATTTTAATTAATATTTAAAATAAGGCACAGTCCATATAGGATTGTGCCTTATTGTTTTATTTGTTTTATGGAAAGTAAAATACATCTATCTGTACGTGCTAAGGTTGTTTATATACTGCATATTAATGCTGGTAAATGGCTATGTATATCAGAAATACGAGCTATTTATCAGAAGCGATATAAACGCTCCATAAAATCCATTACAATAAACCGCGCTATTCAAGAAAATAATTACCTAAACGACAATATACAGATAAGTACCGAGCGACGTTACAGGAGCCGTAGGCCTATAAGAGTATACAGTATTGCACCTCTCGATCCACAAACTTACCTATTTCAATAACTTTATAAAACCTTTTAAACTTTTTAAAAACATGGGATTTCTTGATTTTTTAGGCTTGGGCAAACAATCTATGATTGAAAAAATGTCAAAGAAAGATATATCTAATATATTAGGTATGCTACCAATTGATATTAACCAGATAATGCAAATTGCAGAAACTAAAGCCGCAGAATGGCTGGACAAAACACAACAGGAAGCAGGCTCAAAGTTGCTTCTTATGGCAGAGCTAGACGAAACAACAGGGCGCGTTAATATTGAATTTCACAAAGTGAGTGTAATTGACGGCACTACAGAGCACTGGAAGACTATCAACCTAACTGAAATAACTACCTTTTTAAACAATTTAAAAACCGTTGAAAATGATACCAACGAAACTAATAATCAACAAACAAGAATTGGCACAGCCACAGCCGACGGATCAGACACAATCACCGACGGAACAGATACAAACCCAGACGGAACAGACACAAACCCAGACGGATCAGATACAACCGCCGACGGAACAGAATAATGATTTTATAAGCTTTGATAATTTAATTACAGAATTTGAAACGCCTAAAGAATCTACTTCATTCCAAAACAGTATTGAAGTACCAAGAACAGATACGCAACAACCAGCTGTAGAACCTCCTACTATTTTTGCTCCAAGTGCTCCTACACAACCAGAGCAGCCACCAATGACCGAAATAGAAGCGGAAAACGAGACGGCTAAATGGATGCGATTTAGGGAAAACTTACAGGCTTATGGTATAAGCTGGTATGCAGATGGCAGTTTTGCTGGTGCTGAAAAATATACCTATAAGCCGCACCAATTTAATCAGTTGGTAAAAGCATGGTCTCCAGTAGTACAAAGGGCAAATGTACGCTTACCTCCTATGGCCGATATAGCACTAGCTGAATTAATGTGTACCGGGCCACTAATTGGGCTAATGAATCAAAATAGAAAGTACCGTAAAGAGCTAGCAGCTGCTAGGGCACAAAATGAGCAATTGAAACAGCAATTATCTGACGACCTCAATAAACGTAGAGATGCCAAATACTTATGGGAAATTGGCGAAAATGAAATAGGAGATTACGGCTATTTTACAAGAACACCAGCCGGCACCTACCTTGCTAAAGACAAACGTACAGAGCGGCCTAAACTTACTCCCGAAAATATAGAACTATTAATAAAACACAACGGTAAAGCTGCTGTAGATAGATTGATTGGTAAATAACAGATGTATTTATGAGACAACCAAAAATGTATATTGTAGCCGGTGCCCCAGGGATGGGTAAAAGTACTATGCTGGCTAATATGGCTAAGAAAGAGCGCGGCAATGTTTGTGTATTAAAACATGCTGTTAATATAGAAGATAAGGCTTTTGGTTTTCTAACAGAAAAAACGATGTCTAACTGGCGACAAGGGGCGGCTCCTACTATTCCTGTTAAATTCAAAATATCTATTCTGGACGATGACGAGTATAAAGAGTTTTTAAATTGGGTTTTGGCTAAAAATTTCCAAAATGGGCTACTTATCCTAGACGACCAGGGAATGTTTGAACAAAATCAAAGTTCAAAAATCTGGAAAAGAATAATGATCATGAGGCGGCACGTTCAGTTAGATATAGCTGTAGTCTTTCACGGCCTTACGCAAGTACCTATAGATATGTTTACCTTTGCTAATTATTTGATATTATATAATACCGCCGACGAATTTTCTTATAAACATAGCAAGATTCCAAATTTTAAAACGCTTTTAAAGGCCACCGAACAAGTAAAACAACACCTAAGCTCCGAAAAAACTAAATATACGCCTGTAGTGGTACCATTATTAGGATATTAGCCATATAAAAAAAACAAAATAAATAAAAGCATTGTGCCATATATAGCACAATGCTTTTATTTATTTACATGCAATCGCATTTTTGTGTTTTAAAATAAATAATAAAAAAAATTCATTATGAGCACTAATACAATGAATGCCAATAGTGTTGCCCTTACTGCCCAGGGCGTGATAGGAACTACTAAGGTAGCTACTAGCTTGGTTGGAAAAACACAATTACGTTTCACACTAGCAACCGTGCCTCCCGAGGAGGGCGAAGATGCCGAAGACGTTGAAGATGTGCATATTAAGCCTGCTGTATGGAATCCTATTGATCCAGCTGTAGAAGTGGCTAAAGCTACATTTAGCTCAAAAAATTGGGGCGATACGCGCGATGCATTTTGGGGTTATTACAACCGCTTATCGACACAAATTGTAGGCTTACGCTTAGAAAGCAATGACGTAGAAAACTTTGATGGTGAATTTACATTTACCAAGTGTGACCCTACCGGGAAAAAGTCCGATATGTCATTTTCACTATCTGAATACAAGGTAGAGAGTAGCAAGTCTTCTGGTTTTTCTAACAGTCTTGTAATTCCTGCCAATAAGCTTTCATTTGTTTTGTCGGCTGCCTTGGATTGGAAATTATCAAAATTAAAGGCTGGTAGCAAGATCGATTTTATCATCGATATATCTGGCGAAGAAAAAGTCTCCGAATTGTCTACAATTACAAGCACAATTTTAGAATAACCATTTTCCATAAAAAAGCTGCATGAGATTTGTTTTTCATGCAGCTTTTTAAAAACAATTATAACTCATGGCCGAACAGTTTTTTGGATCATACACGCCGCCAACTAGCGTACCGGTACCGCCACCGCCACCTACGTTGCCACCACCGCCACCGCCTACCGGTACTCCAGTAGTGGCAACCGTAACAATGCCAACAGTATTGCCTCCTGTAGTTTCGTCGCCTACGTTGCCACCAGCGCCACAGCTTACCGAAGAAACGCCCGCAAAAAAAGACAATACCGTTTTATATATGGCTATAGCAGTAGCTGTATTGCTAGCTGTCATTATTTATTTACTAGTAAAATAATATTTATATGAGCACTTTTATAGGGCCACCTACAGAATACGAAGCCATGAATAACATGCCTGCTGGTAGCAGCTCTGGAAGTAGCAGCCAACGTGGCGCTGCATGGACGAATATAGGCACCGGGCTAGGCAACATTTTTTCTGGAATATTTGGCGCAAATGGTGCAGCCGACGAGTTTTCTGTGCTCTTTGGCCGCCAACCACAGTACCCGGTATATGACGGCTATTACCCTGCCCCTGGCATGCAACAAAGAGACAATAGTACTATATATATAGTAGTGGCTATAGTGGCCATAGTATTTTTATACTTCATGCTAAAAAAATAGTTATATGGCGTGGGGTGCAATTATATCAGGGGTTTTAGGAATTGGTAAAAGTACTTTAGATAGTAAAAATCAAAGATATGCAACCGCTACTGGTAGAATAAATAGTAATGTTGATTTTGAAAGAATGAAAGAAGCTTCGTTATACACAACTTACAGAAATCAGCAAATAGCAATACTTGTAATTGCCATATTAGGGCTTATATTTTTAGGTTTTATCATTTACAAAGCAAAATAATGGCTAGAGAACTGAATCAAAACAAATGGTACTTCGCTATAATTAATCCAGTAGGCTTTGTATCTCAAAAAATAAGTAACAATACAGGAGGAGATGCAAAAAGTAGAGTTGAAAATTGGCTTCAAAATCTTGAGAATTTGCCAAAAAGTAAATTTAACGGCACATCTGCCGATTTTGAAGAATATCGTAGGCAATGGATACAAAAGTGCCAAACTGCAAATGCTACAAGCTGGGTTCATGGTAAAAACAATACTTTAAATCAATGTGAATCAACTTTTGATGAGTATACGAAAGCCATTCAGGAGCAAATTTATTCACAAAATGCAAGTGCCTTTGATGGACTAAAAAACGCTTTATCAAAAAACCAAAACACAATTGTTGTTATGGTTGTACTTATCTTAATTGTAGGACTTATCATTTATTTATTAATGTGATAAAATGAATAAAAACACACTCATTCTCATAGGTATATGTGCAGTAGCACTTATAGTTATTAGCAGAATGCAAAAAACAGAAAAAAACCCATTGTTTGGGATTGTGTACAACGCTTAATGCTTAATACAATGTTTAACGAAAACAGCAAAAGAATGATAGATAATATAGTACCAATAGCCGGAACAGTTGCGCTATGGCACTATTATCTAAAGCCTCAAAAAATGAAAGTGCAAGACATGATTATGTATTTAGTCATTGGTTTTTTGGCACTATACCTAATTACCTCCAGTATTACAAAAAACATATTAAGGTCGTCTTTGGAGGCCAAATCAAAAGCCCTCGAAGTTGCAGACAAGCAATACGCCCAGGGAGGTAGCACACCAGGAATAGGAGCCGTTACTGTTAATACTACTCAATGGAGCAACGAGCTGCATCAAGATATATCTGGATTGCGTATGCCTTTTGTGGACAATACAGGTGGGCTATATACCAGACTTGCTGCATTAAGTTCAGACAATTTGGCTGCTGTAGCTAGGCAGTACCAGTCCGATTGGGGCGAATCTCTATACAATGCAATGAAAGGTGAATCCTATCCTAACATGATAGGCGGCGTACAAGACACGGTGAACGGTATACTTAACCGTTTGAAAAATTTAGGACTATAAAAACATTGATCAATGTGTAATTGCAACAATATGAGACCAGTCGAAATAAGCAACTATAATAGTAGCTATCAACATACAGAAATACAGCCCGAAACGCCGTCCATTAGTAACTTATCTGCAGTAAGCCAGGAAGAGCACAACGAGAATATGTCCAATATGATACGCGCGTTTTTTTCGCAAAACATTCAAGCCCAACGTATACTTATGGTATTGCAATTTATGGCCGTATTCCTAAGCATTATTATCTCTGTACGTGTACTTTTTTTCAAAAAATAATACTCCTTTATTTATGAACCTCAACCTAAATACCAACAACGAAATACGATTATCTAACGTAACGCTGCTAAAAATTATCCTTACGTGTGTAGTGATATTCGTAGCCTATTTCCTTATCCGCCAAAATTTTATCTAAAAATGAAAAAGACATTAATCTTAGCAACGGCTGTAGTTATACTATTGGGAGCTATCTATCTTATTGAACAATGGACTAGCCCGGCACCTGGTTTTTTTGGAGCTGGCAAAAAATGGTACAATCCAGATGGTAACATAGACGACGCGCTTACAAACTCGGTGCCTCCCAAGGTTTACCCCTCTTTGCGCACCAATGTACTATTATATGCAGGATCAGACTTGCATAAAAACGAGGTAGAAGTGCTACAGCGTTATATTAACCTATACGATGGCGCCAACACCGTTCCAGTTACAGGCAATTATGACGACTTCACCGCCAACGCTGTAGAGCGTATTACAGGCAAGCCAGTTACAACGCTACACGAATTTAGGTACATGTACATGGTTACAAAAGGGCTTAACGAACAAGCAGACAAAATAGTAAAAGGACTTGCGTAATGGTAGCGGCTACAATTATTAATGATAGGCGAGTGCAGTTGGTAGGATTGGTAGTAATAGCCTATATATTGTACAAGGCGTTTTTTTCAAAAACACAAAATATGAATATAGATAGTATTATAATGCGAACCGCAAAAGAGATGGGTATGCCTCTTAACATGCAGCGCCTATTGGTAGCACAAGCTAAGCACGAAACCGGGAATTTTACTAGCAATGCATACAAGCTCAACAAGAATTTATACGGCTATAAGTATATACCTGGTGCAAGCTATCAAATGTATAAGGGTATTACGAGTAGTGAGGGCAATGCTTATGCCGCTTATGCGAGTATTGAAGATTCTGTACGTGAGGTTTGCGCCTGGATCAAACGCCGACAATCGGAGGGCAAATTTCCAAAAGACTTATCTGTTATTGACGCGCCTACCTATGCACAGCTGCTTAAAAACAGTGGATATTATGGTGACACCGTTGCCGTTTACACAAAAGGTTTAACTAATTTTTTAGCTTAAAAAAAGATTATGAACAAAAAGACTATAGCATACTTTTTAATTGCAATATTGGCAATTGGTGGCCTATATTTTATGCTTACCAAAAACACCAGAAGCAATAGCCTCATTGATATGGGAGCTAGTGCAGCCCCTACTCCATTTGACCTGGACGATGAGCGGGCTTACAAACAAATACGTGCCCTTTTCCCGGCCAAAGACTATGGATGGGTAGATACACTAGCAAAAGAACGCTATGAATACGAGCCAGGGTATATAGGGGGCAATGTATCTAAAGCTAAAACATTCCTAGATACAGTAGGCGCAGCCGCACCCAATCCAAATGGTACACACCCGGCTACCTCTTGGAGTGGAGGCCAAAAACTATTGTGGCCAGATAGCACATTTGTAAAAGCTTGGGAAATAATAAACAGGCTGTCTGCTAAATACAACACACTTTAATTTTTTATAACACAAAATAAAACTTCGAGAATATGAAATCTTATCAAGTTTGGATAATGCTGGGCTGTTTGGCCATAATCGCTTCTTTAGCGGTATACAACGTAGTTAATAAGACTAATAAAGAGGGTTTAGCGCCAACAGTGCCTACTCCAGATGTTCCTTTAGATGCTGTATAAAATGAATCAAACGAAATACATACTCCTTATTTTGGCAGTGGTTGTAGCCCTTGTCTTATATGCCAGAGGCAAAAGCAAAGATGATACTAGCACTGCTTCCAAAAAAGAGAGGACACCAATATTTGAGGTTGGGGATTTAGTACCCCTCGATTGATAGAATAATAAAATACTTTTCGCTATGAAAATGAGTAATGAAAATATGATACTCTTCCTGGTAGCTGGTATAGCTGCTGTATTGTGGTATAGTAACGCTAGAAAAAAGGGCACACTACCCAAGTTACTACAAGGAAAAGGTAGCAATACTGCAAATACAAATACAAGCACTGCTGGGGCTAGTGGTACTGTAGGATCTAGCACTAATAACATAAAAGGCACCGGTAATTATTTTAGCGACGACTATATACGAGTACAATTGGGAGATAGTGGCCCGGCCGTTAAGCAGCTGCAACAAGAGATACTAAAAAAGATACCGACTGCGCTGCCTATATATGGAGCTGATGGCCATTTTGGCAACGAAACCCTTGCGGCACTTCAAAAATATTGGGGCGTTACAGGAACTACACCGTATTTAGTGAGAACAACGCCCATTCGCTCAAATGTATTTTAACATAAGATGCTGTACTATTTTAAAACGCACTACATAGCAGTACTTACAGTTATTCTTTTGCTGTATGTGGTATATAAAATTAACGAGATGTTTAGCGAACAACCAGAGAAAGGCGAAATCAATGCAGGAGGCAACGACTACGCTCCAGTCAATACAGATAAGTTCAAATTTAACAATTTTAAATTATCTGAATTGAGATGTAAAGACGGTACGCATGTACCAGCTCAATACACAGGCAACGCCTACCAGCTGTTAAAGAACTTGCAGATATTAAGAGACGAAATAGGCCTGCCTATTCGTATCAACTCCGGATACAGGTCGCCTAATCATAATACCATGATCAAGGGGGCAAAAAACAGCGCTCACTTGCGCGCTATGGCCGCAGATATAGTAGTAATAGGTATGAGTGCAAGCTCAGTAAGGGCTAAGATAATAGAACTGATAGCTGCTGGCAAAATGCAAGACGGTGGCGTAGGCAAGTATCCTAGATTCACTCATTACGACGTATCTACACCGCGTAGATGGTAATTTAACTTACAACCTTTTACAAAATGAAATACTTTTTAAGCTACACCGACAAAACATTTAGCATTAATAATCACCACTTTCAAAGAGGCGATATAGCACACTTACAAAGAGTGGGCGAAGATGGTATAAAAATTAGAATGAAATTCGCCAATATATCATTTGAGGGTGTTTATTCTGATTTTTTTGTTGAGGATTATGGCGAAACGCCTTCCGATGTATGGGATTTAATTTCGTTTATCCAGGAGAATTTTTTTTTTGAGTTAAACGGTGGCGGCTCACCTTTGGATTCAGCCTTTCAAGTATATACCTTAAATAGCAATAGCTTATTAATTTCGGGGTTTCATTTATGCACGATTATAGCGAAAACATCTATTTCTATTGGAGTTTCAGCAGGGTTAAATAGTATGTTTCAAACGTCAATTATAGCAGATGGGGGAGACGTTACACTCACCAAAGTAGAACCGTTTATTAACTTTTTAGGCAACAACGGAAAAACAAGAATATACGATGGTGGAAGTGCCGTATTAATTAGAGATCACATTTCCGATAACTTTTATTTAAAAGGAGACCTAGTATAATGTACCATTTACGCAATTACATACTAATGAGGGATAGAAATATTCCTAAAGACTATACATTAAGATATGACCTAGACGGTAATTTATTGGGCAAATCCGTAACTGTTAATAATAGAGACAATCATGGGTTGCCGTATGGAGGTAGCACCTCGCTGCCCTCTTATGCAGTAGGACGAAACGCACACCAATGTGCTGTTTTTAATACCGGAAATATGTTTATTTCTACCAAAATCCCCTCGCCTCATTCAAATATTACATATAGTGTTTGGATAAATACAAGCATGGCCGGAAATGGCGTATTATACACCACAAGAAGCCAATACATTTTCCAAAATGGGTTAATCGTTTATATTGAAGCTGGCAAAATATATGCAGGCGTAGGCAGTAAGAATTTAAAACACTCTACACTAACCGTTAATAATGGAAACTGGTATCACATACTGGTAGAGTTCAACAATGCATTGCCACCCTCTGACCAAATAAAAATATATATTAATGGAGTTCAAAACACCGAAAACACAGCAGCTAATAATACTATTGGTACTTATTCAGTAGATCCTATAAGAATAGGATTTAGTGGGGAATATGGAGGGTACTTTGTTGGCAAAATGCAAGATGTTAGGGTATATCCTAGAATGCTTAATGGCAATGAAAAATATCAATTATTAAACGAGTAATATTATGTACTACATACAAACAAAAACAGCTAACGTGCTAACTGATGCGCGTAGTACCAAAAAAGGCAGAATAGTATTAGAATTAAAATTAAGTCCATCTGTAGACAATTATACAGCTACTATTAACGACTATAAAGAAACAATAATAGAGCTGCTGGACGAAAACCAAGTACCTGTATTAGTTACGAAATATGATTTTTTAAGTAGCCGAACAATCCAAATTACAGCCGAAAAAATCAACTTACTATATAGTGCAGTAGACACTATGGTGCCTACTAACATACCCTATTTTGAAAGGGAGAAACAGCTATCTTCCCTAGCATTTTTATTGTACGTCCAAAACGATTTTATGACAGACGAAAACGGGAATGAGATGCCTGGCATTACAATTTATGGCCTTTCGGCAACCGATTGGGAACTAAGAACCATAGGAATATAAACCCCCACGACTAACTGTATTATATGCACCCAACCCTATCACACTTTATCGAGCTTTTGGAGGTTAAAACTATAATCGTCATTATTCTAGTTGTCATTATGACTATGGCAATGATAATTGACCTGGCATTTGGCATTAAGAAAGCAAAAGAACTAGGCGTATATAGGACTAGCGAGGGATTCAAGCAAACAACCAAAAAGGCAGGGTTATACTATTCCGTTCTACTTATGACCTTTTTTATCGACGCTATATGCAATATTGCCGCCTTGTACTTAGATGTATTCAAATATCCGTTGTTTTCTGGCCTATGGAGTATCTATATTATTGGTACGGAGGCCTACAGCATGTACGAAAAAGCGGATAAAAAAATGAGGCGACGAAAAGAGCAACAAGCAAAGGAGCTGTTAGAACTAATGAAGAATTTACGTGAGAATTACGATAAAATTAAAGGAGATGTATAAAGTACTGTTTTTTTTGTTTGGATTATTGATATTGAGCGGCTGTTACACCCAGAGGACGGCTAAGCGTCAAGTAATAAGGGCACAAATGGAATACCCTAAAGTAGTAGCATCAGGGTGTGCTGAATGGTACCCTCCTAAAGATAGTTTTCACGTACAAAAAGAATACATACCCGGCAAAGACAGTATTATAGTAGACACTTTCGTTGTGGACTGTACCGCCCAGGGCAATAAAGGCAAAAAGGTGCCTGTGCCATACTCTAAAGGAACATTAAGGGTAGATACATTTAGGCATACAATATACAACACTACCGAGAATACAGCAAAGCGCAAGGTATTACAAGCCGAAGTAGATAAATGGAAGCAGCGTTATTGGCTTAGTACTGGACTAGGGTGTGCCTTATTAATTTTTGTACTTATTTTCTCACTTTTCAAATATTTTAAAAATGGCAACAAAAAATAAATGCGCCGTATCGCTTGGTAAGAAAGGAGGCCTAGCCGCAGTCGCTAAAAAAGCTGGAATACACTCTCCAGAGTATAAAAATAAGGCTAAGAAGGCTAAGAAGCGAAAAACGAAAAAGAAATAAAAAATAAAAAATAGCCGCCTAAATTGGTAGCTATTTTTTTATAATTCAGGAAACCTATTTTTTAGGTCTTCACTGTCCATCACGCCCAAATTTTTAAGGTATTCGTTCACCATATCTAGGCTGTGGTGCCTTAGTTGCATTTGTAAATCCTTAATATTAATTCCAGCTTTTACGGCTTTTACTACTCCAGTGTGTTTCCAGGAGTAAAAAGCATATCTACCAGTTATTTCTAAGGATTGTAATATTTTGCTGTGCACATTGTTAAGAAAGTTTGCACCTATCTGATCTGTGCCTGGTATTCCATTTTTGCCAATTAAATAGTAATGTTTTGGTATATTGAAATATCGATCCTTTAAGTATGAAAAGAATGCTAAGGGTATCGATACCTTTTCAGTTTTTTTATTTTTAGAAACTTCACCAGGTATTTCGATATATCCTGCATCAAAATTGATATACGACAATTTGAGGGCTCTTATTTCTCCAGGCCTTATAAAACAATAGTACTGTAACTGTATTGCAGTCCATAAAAATGGAGGCAGATTGTTGTATAATTTTATCTTTTGTATTTGTTCGTCTGAAAAATATAATAGACTTCTAGGAGCTGTTTTTATTTTTATTTCTACAGTTACTGGGTTGAATGTAACAAAACCAAGCTCTAAAGCTCGGGAGTATAAGGATCGTAATAATGCTTTGTATTTTTTTAGTGTATTGCCTGTTTTACCTGCATCTTTCATTTTTAGCAAGAATGTACGTACATCTTCTGTTGTTACATATTCGTGTCTTGGATAATATTTAGAAAATACTTTTACTACCGTATTGTATGCAGTGCAAGTAGACTTTCTCCATTCGAGAGAATGCAGTGCAATTACTCTATCTAGCATCGGCAATTGTGGAGGTAGTTGTAAATGGGCTGTTATTGTAGACATCACAGCAGCTGCAAGGATGTATCGTTCTTGTACTGTTTTGCCCTCATTTATATTGCCATATACAACAATTCTTTTACCATGTATACTATTGTCGTCCTTTATCCAGTATTCTATACGCCAGCGTTTGGATATATCCTTATTGTAGTCTTTAAGTATTGGAGACAAAAATTTTTTTTCTCGTGCCATAGTCAAAATTTTGACAGATACACGAGATATTAAAAGATACACTAAAAACCTTGTATTAGTGCCTATTTGTGGAAATTGTGGAGAATACCGGAATCGAACCGGTCACCTCTTGCATGCCATGCAAGCGCTCTACCAAATGAGCTAATTCCCCAATATTTCAAACCATTTGGTTCTTGTCTTGCATC
>CAYSCJ010000029.1:0-34554 GCA_964429515.1 uncultured Taibaiella sp. | reverse complement strand
CCGACCCAGATTGCCAAGATTCTTAAGGAATTTGAGGGTGGCAAAGATGTAGAAAGTATTAGCCGAGAACATGGTATTAGCAAGGCCACTTTTTATAAGTGGCGACAACGTTACGGCGGTATGGAAGCCAGTGAGCTCAAACGAGTAAAGCAACTGGAAGAAGAAAATGCTAAGTTAAAACGTATGTACGCAGACTTAGCTATAGAGCTTGATATGGCTAAATACATCATCGAAAAAAAGCTCTGAAGCCCTGCGAAAAAAGAAGTATTGAATCAGAGGTTTCGCCTTTATTTACGGGTGGCAAAAGCAAGGCTTGCCGCATTTTAAAGACCAGCAGGAGTAGTTTGGACTATCGTTCTGTCAAAGACGATGCTTTGTTAATTTCAAGCCTGGAGAAGCTTACTAAGGATAATCCCAGAGAAGGTTTTTGAAAAAGCTATTACCGGCTCAGGAATAGTGGCAATAGTGTAAACCATAAACGTCTGCATCGGATTTATAAACAAATGGGTCTACCGCTGAGGAGAAAAGCAAAGAAACGATTACCAGCACGAGTTAAAGAAACTATTGTGATACCACAGCATTTTACACACACATGGAGCATAGACTTCATGAGCGATGTTCTTGAAAATGGTCGTAAGTTTCGTAGTTTTAATGTAATTGATGATTATAATCGCGAAATACTCTTTATAGAGACAGATTACTCTTTAAAGAGTAGCAGGGTTATTTGGGTGTTAAACCATCTTGTACAGCGTCATGGTATCCCCCAAAGAATTCGAATGGATAATGGGCCTGAATTTATAGCAAAACTTGCCCAAGAGTGGAGTGAAATGATGAATATTGAATTCAAATACATCCAACCCGGGAAGCCGACACAGAACGCATTAATAGAAAGGTTTAATAAAACGTATAGGATAAATGTGCTAGATGCTTATCTGTTTGAGAGCATTGATGAAGTCAGAGAAATCACAGCAGAATGGATGTTAGACTACAATTTCTATAGGCCTCACGATGCATTAGGAGGAATTAGTCCGATAGATTTTAAAAATAAAAAAAGAGATACTGTTCTTGGGCGAGGTTCCGCTCCACCTCGCCCAAGAACAGTAAGATAAAACTTTAATATGAAACTTATTTTTCTACTTTTGAACTGTACTAAAAAAGGGAAGCCTACAATTGGAATGTGAATTTTATTTATAAAATGAAGAAAGCAACTGAAAAAAAATATAACAACAGATAATAACTAAGGTTTCGTCTTTGCTCTAGGGCTAAGGGTGAATTAAGAATCAGCGAAGCTAAATCCGCCACCTGCGGGTAGCAGCAAACCATTATACAATATTTAAAAACAACAGACAATGAAAAAACAAATCTTAATCATAGTGTTTGTAACCTGCGGACTATTTTCTAAAGCACAGCAAAAAACGGAAATCTTCTACAAAGACTTTGAACTAAAAAAAAGAGTTGGTGCCCCAAAAGCAAATTTTAAAAAAGTAGAGACTATAAACACAGATGGAACTTCGACGATTCAAGCTTTTAATCTCTCGAAAAATTGTATCATAAAGGAAGAAAACTATAAGAACAATCACCCTATTGGTGTATGGACAAAGTACACAGAAAACTGTTCACTTGAAAGTATAAGAGATTTTTCAAAATTGGTTTATTCAAACGAAAAAATTGACGCGGTATTTAACAACTCCATAAAAGATAACGATCCTGACAATTATGTTAGAGCACAATACGGAGACAGTAAGAGTGGTTATATGCAGTATTTCCATTCTAACTTAAAATACCCAAAAGAAGCTAAAGAAGCAAACGCAAGTGGGAGAGTTGTGATACAATTTATTATTCAGACAGATGGTTCCGTAAAAGTGGTTCAAATTATTAAGTCTGCAAATGCTTTTCTTGACTATGAGGCCTGGGAATTAATTGAGAAAATGCCAAAATGGAATCCTGCAACAAAGGATGGACATCCAATTGAATCATACGTCACAATGCCCATATCCTTTACTTTGAGATAAAACTAAGTAAGAACTTTGCATAACAGCTCGTACTCAAGTGACTATTCAGTGGTTGAATTCGAGCTTTGTGCTGCAAATGTAGTTTGTGCAGGATGAAAGTTTGGTGCTCCACCTCTCTCCCACTTCGGTTATACCCAAAACATTAGCAGGCACTATAAAGGACGACAATTGATAAAATGAAGCAATATCAAAAAACAATAAAATGACAAATAGATACTTTATCATTGCAGGATTAATCGCATTATTTGTAACGGGTGTTTTACACAATACCGCTTTTGCACAAAAAAACAGTAATAACACCGAAGCAACTAAAACAGAAAAACAACACAATATGAAATTAGGTGCATTTTCCATCAGTCTTAGCGTAAAAGACTTGAAAACATCAAAAGAATTTTACGAAAAATTAGGTTTCAACACCTTTGCAGGAAGTATGGAACAGAACTACTTGATAATGAAAAATGACAATGCACTCATTGGACTGTTTCAAGGAATGTTTGAAGGCAATATTTTGACTTTTAATCCAGGTTGGGATGAAAACGCAAGCAACCTAGAAAACTTTAACGATATTCGAGAAATTCAGAAACACTTCAAAAACAGTGGACTTAAACTAACAAGCGAAGCTGACGAAAAAACCGAAGGACCCGCAAGCCTAATGCTTACCGACCCTGACGGAAATGTTATTTTACTTGACCAACATCGTTAATATCAATCATATATGCAAGCAAACGGAAAAACGGTAGACGAAATACTGGCAAACCTACCCCCAGACAGGTCAGAACCTTTTAAGAAACTACATGAAGTTATCATGAAGAACCTGCCTGAAGGATTTGAAGCAGCCATTAGTTATGGCGGTTTGGGATATGTTGTCCCTCATACAATTTATCCAGCAGGTTATCATTGCAAACCAAGTGAACCATTACCCTTTGCAGGACTTGCTTCGCAGAAAAACTCTATTAATTTTTACCATATGGGCATTTATGCCGACCCCCACTTATTGGAATGGTTTGTAACCGAGTATCCAAAGCACACGAAGCAAAAACTCGATATGGGAAAAAGTTGCATTCGTTATAAAAAGCTCGACGATATACCATACGAGCTCATTGGTGACTTAATGAAGAAAATTAGCGCAGAAGCATGGATAAACATGTACGAAACAACACTAAAAAAATAGAAGAACGACCGTTGATGTTTTTTATACGTAAGCAGGAATTCATCTTCGCTGATTTTAAATTCGTGCATCGTAGGTAGTATGGTGCAAAAAAAATATTCGCCTTCACCAAGCCTAAGCCTATCTAAACTACTCAGTCTTTAAACAGACCTTCAATTTCTTCAAACAATCGTCTTAGTACAACGCAATATCATTGTTAAAACCAAGCTAAAATTTTCTTTCTTCTTAGCTTGGTTTTAACATATAGGTTTCCCCAAAAAGGGCTTTTTATCGGTCATTTCTTTTAGCCTTTAATATTTTCATGAATACCGCTTTTACACTGCAATACACCAAACAAAGCATCGAATAAAAATCCAAATAATTCAGTTACTTTTTTGCACCTTATGACTATGAGTTCTATACACCTATTGTGTGTTAAAAAATACTAAACCAAACCATATCACAAAAGCTTATGGGGTACATTTGTTGCGTACACTGCGAAGTCTATTCTAGTCTGCGCTTACCTTAGCGGCGATTTGAAAGAATTTGTAGGCATCAATAACATTAAATTTCTAATTCAGAAAATATGGCAAGGAAAAGAATTGCATACAAAAAGACAAAGAAGTTTTTATCGTTCGTTGATTACATTATACAATTCAACACCCTCTTGCTCATAATTTTAGCAGGGTTTATTTTGTACGAGTTTCAATATCAATTTCAGGAGATTAAACAAATAATGCTGAACTCAACTTTGGGTACAGCATTCTTTTATTTTACGAGTTTTGTGTTGGTGTTCAAAATAGGTTTTCTAATATATTTGTTCATCCAATACTTAAGATACAAACCGGTTGAGTCTGTAGAAGACGACAAACTCCCTGCCTTGACCATTATTGTACCGGCCTACAACGAAGGACGATTTGTATTTGACACCTTAAAGAGTATTGCACAAAGCAATTATCCAAAAGACAAAGTGCAACTTATTGCAATTGATGATGGAAGTAAAGATGACACATGGCAGTGGATGGTAAAAGCAAAGGAACAACTAGGCGACTTTATTTCTATTTACCAACAACCAGAAAATAAAGGAAAGCGTGATGCACTTTACAGAGGTTTCAAGCTCGCAACAGGCGAAATCTTGGTAACGATTGATAGTGATTCCATTATCGAAAAAGACACACTTCGTAATTTGGTTTCGCCATTTGTGGTAGACGAAACTTGCGGTGCAGTAGCTGGAAATGTAAAGATTTACAATAATAAAAAGGCCATTATTCCCAAAATGCTAAATGTAAGTTTTGCATTTAGTTTCGGTTTTATTAGAGCGGCTCAAAGCCAAATAAAAACAGTACTTTGTACGCCAGGAGCGCTTGCAGCTTACCGTAAAGACGCCGTAATGAACTGCCTAGAAGATTGGAATAATCAAACATTCTTAGGTGTTAAGACGGATATTGGAGAAGATAGAGCGATGACAAATATGATTATGAAACAAGGCTATCATATTTTGTTTCAGAGTAATTCGCTTGTTTACACCAATATTCCTGAAAAGTATAAGACATTAAGAAGGATGTATACAAGATGGGAAAGAAGCAATGTTCGTGAAAACATTATGATGTCGAAATTTGCATTCAAAAAATTTAGAAAAGGAGGCACCTTCAATCCAAGGATTTTAGTATTTGATCAATGGCTTACAATAATATCTGCCTATCCAACGTTAATTGCAATGCTCTTAATTATTGCAACGTATCCAAGATTATTTTTAAGTTCAACAATTATCAGTATTGCCGTATTTTCAATCATTCCGGCTATCTATTATAGCATCAAGCATAGTAAACGAAATTCACTTTGGATTTTCACCTATAATATTTTTTATTCATTTGCCCTCTTTTGGATTACACCCTATGCAATATTGACTGCAAGCCGACGAGGATGGCTGACAAGAAATAACACAGAAATAGAAACAACCGAACAATAATAAGCCCAAACAGCATCTCCCACACCAAGCCGGAAATCATCTTCACTGTTTTTTACCAGCGCTTCTTAAAACGGTAGCGACCCACCGCTGTATTTGAATTTAGCGGTAGGTGGTGTGGTGAATCAGGAAAAAAACAACTGCCATCGTATTCATAAAATGCAAAAGCCTTCCTTTATGGAGGGCTTTTGGCTTCAATAACCGAAACAAGTATTTATTGGATGTAATCTTAACTTATTAGCAATTCCTATGCAGACCCTGCCTCTAAACTCACTTTAAGTGTTTCATGTATAAAATAAAATGACGATTCTTAGGATAAACAAGTTATTTATCTATATTTGTTAATATGATTTTAATTTTTTACAGTACGAGCTTGGACTCAAGCGTGAATGATGACACGAAAGATAGATAAAGAAGAACTAAATGAAAAATAAAACGACGTAATGCAGCATATTTGTTTTTACTTACCGTGTCAAAACTAACCGACTATCCTAAAAAGTGGACAGTGATTTAACGGTAAGTGAACTTAAAAACATTAACTTTGAGATTTAGAAAAAAACACGGGTCGTTCGACAGTACATTACGCAGACAATAAAACAAACAATGCTTTAAAAAAGCTACACAATAAGCTACGACCAGCGGGAACACCTGTTCAACGAGTTGAATACATTATTGAACTTTTATTGCTTCGGATTTTTGAAACCAAAATCAAACAAGACGAAGAATTTAAACCATTACGCAAACTCTTTTCGGCTGACTATGTTTGGAAAATCCCAAGACAGGAATAGAAGAATCAAACGAAAATCGTTTGTTCTCTTATTTGCCGACCGTTTCAAACGACCAAATTTTATCCGAACTCAACGACAATTTTTTTCCTTTCTATTCAAGCATTTTGCATAGTGCAAGACAAGTTTTTGAAGGAAACTTGCCACAGAAAGTTCAAGACCAGTTGGTTTTGATAGAAGAAGTTTTCAGTAATTCGAATTTCACAAACAACGTAAATAGCGGAAACCTTGGCGAAGTAATCAGCATTGTTGCCAACGACATTGAAGAAGCAAGGCTTTTGAAAACCGACCTTTTAGGTGATGCCATTGAATCGGCTTTGAGTGAAACTGGCGGAACAAAAGATGTTGGACTATTCCGAACACCCGACCACATTCGGCAATTTATGACGGCTATGATAGAGCCGACTTTTGACGACATAATTTTTGACCCTGCTTGCGGCACCGGTGGTTTCTTGTTTGATGCTTTTGAATTTGTTATGCGAAGATTTGATCCCGACCGTGAATAGCCGGGCGAAAAAGCTCATTCCGAATTATCGGCTTGGTTTAACGAGTATTTTAAGTTCAACCAATTAGACTTTCCGAGCATTGAACAAACCACACAATTTTACAGACCCGTAACCTACCACGAAAGCAAGTCGGTTATTTTGGCTAATCCGCCTTTTGGTGTACAACGTGACCAAGAAAGTTATCCTGATGTTTGGGGCGAATATTCCAAAGAATCGGAAACCACTATTTTGTTTGTGAAGCTAATGTTTGAGCAACTCAAAGCTGGTGGAAAATGTGCGGTAGTTGTTTCAGAAGGTTTTCACACTTGGAACCAGTTTAGTGCAAAAGCATTGCGTAAAATGCTTTTGGACGAAGCACAACTGAAAGCCGTTATTTCTTTGCCACAAGGTTTATTTGTAAGCAAAAGCGGACAAGGCCCGAAAACGAGTATACTTATTTTTGAAAAAGGCGGAAAAACCGACTGGACTTGGTTTTACAAAATTACCAATGATGGTTACACAATGGGAACCAACCGCAAGGAGCAAAAAGGGAATCAGCTCATTGAATGTTTAACCCTTTGGCACGAATATGTAAAACACGGCAAGCAACCACCCGAAACCAATAACCAATTTTGTATTCCTGCTGATTGGATTAAAACACTTGACACACGCATAAAAGAAAAAATCCGCACGGAAACCCGTGCTGATATGGAAGCCAAAGGCAAAATTGACAGAGAGAAAAAAGAAGCCGAACTCGACAAGAAGATAAAAGCTAAAAAAGCAACCGAAGCAGACAAGTCAATGGAACTGAAAACCTTTGACCAAATGCTGGAAAACCGAATACAAAACGAAATTGCCAAACGCATTGACAAAGCACACAACTATTCATTTAACCTTGCTAACTACAAAAGCACCATTAGCGACAGCCAAATTGTAGAATGGACAGAAGCACTCAAACACATTGAGCCAAATGGTGCAACGACTGTAGAAGAGATTTACAAGAAACTCAATAAAGGAAAACCCGAAAACATTTTACCCTATCTCGTAAAACTCAACCCCAATAATGCACTTGAAGCTGACATTGCCCGAGAATATATAAGCAATTTAGATAACGACCTAATTGCAAAACATAAGGAACTAAATGTGATTAAGGAGATTTTGAAAAGCGGTGCAAAATATGAGAAGGAGAAACTCGGCAACATAATGTCTGTAAAAAGGGATATTTTAAAACTTGAAGATTTTAACCCTGATTATAGAATCGTTGAGAAAATCCGTTTTAAAGACGGTGCTATGATTCTTAGAAACGATAGCGAAACAGGTATTGATTTACAATTTGCTGAAATCGGAGATTTGCTTATTTCTAAGATTAATTTTCACCAAGGAGCAACAGCGATAAATAATTACGGAAAGGTTCTAACTTCTCTTGACTACATTGTTTACGAAGTTGACAGAAGTAAAGCAATTCCCGAATTTGTTCATTTGATGGTTCGTGATAATTCTTTCATTCAATACGTGAATGAAAATAAACCAGGGGGGAATTAAAGGAAGAAGCAAACCTGAATTTATAAAAACATTAGAAATCCCTTTGCCTTCAATTGACGACCAAAATGCCATTGTTGCTCAAATTGAAAAGCAAAAAGCGATTATTGAAGGGGCGGATTTGGTTTTGAAGAATTGGGAAATGAACTCGTCCGCTTTTACAAATGGAAAAACAGACCGAGTAGCAAGAAATTGCTTTTAAAAGAAAAAATAAAACAACAAATAACTTCAATTTATTTTTCATCATTTTCATAACGACAGAGGCGTTCAATATGCAAACAAGAAATTTGCAAATACTTTGGAATTTTATGGTGTTACTAGAAGTATGATCCCCAGAGGAAATTGTTGGGACAATGCTGTGGCGGAGAGCTTTTTCAAATCTTTGAAAACGGAACTCATTTATGAAAACAAGCTTATTACAAAAGAAACAATGGAACTGGAAATATTTGAATACATTGAAATCTGGTACAACAAAAAAGACGCCACAGCGCCTTGAATTACCTATCAATAGAAGAATTTAACAATCAAAACAAAATTTATCAAAATGTAGCTTAACTTATACTGGAATGTTTATTTGTATATCCACTCATGAAATTTCAACATGTTTTGTATTAAACTAAGTATCTAAGAATTTAAAAACAACTGAGCACTCCGATAAATGATAACAGGCCAATAATAACATTACCCCTTTTGGAATTCAACCGAAAGGGGTAAGTTGCTTTTTGGAATATGGGGATGCTATTTTTTAAAATCTTCACACAAAAAAAGTGCTACTGTTACTAAGGGTAAAATAATTACCTTTCAATTACAATTTTTAGCTGTTGCTGAATATTACTGTTACTTGTAATCGATAAAATATACACACCATTTTGCAATACAGACACATCAATACTTTCTGAGGAAGTGTGGGCTTTTGTTCTCTTTACAAGTCTAGCATTAATATCGTAAATGCTTATATCACTTTCGGGTAATACATGATCGATATGCAAAAGGTTTTTTGCCGGCGTAGGATAAACCACCGCATCAAGATGGTTGATTTTTGCATACACTACTTTGCTGTAAGCGCTACGCCCGTCCAAGTCTATTTGATAGAGTCTATAGTAGTTGTTGCCCTGCGCAGGTTTCATGTGCTCGTAATTATAAGCCTCCTGAAATGAACTATTGTTGTGTTTGCTTTCTACAAATCCGATATTAACCCAGGTATTACCATCGGTGCTGTGTTGCACATAAAAGCCTTTGTTATTCATTTCTTCCGCTGTAATCCAATTCAAAATAACGGTATTTGTCACTTCGGCATCGAAACTTAAAAGTTTTACCGGCAAAGGCATGCCCCACTCAATTAAATAACTAGCAGGTGCTACGCTTTTGCTACCAGCAGCGTCTACATAGGAGTAATAAAAGGTAGTGGAAAGATAGTTTCTGCCTGTTAGTTGTATTTTTAGTTCGCCATTGGATAGCGTGAAAATTGTATCTCCCCCTGACACAAGCGCATTGTTATAATAAAGGGTGCCATTTGTAGGCAAGGTGTCAATGATGATAAATTGCGGCTGCTTGTTAGTACCATTCAAACTACTATAAATACCATCTTCTAAGTCAAAACCAGCAAACATTGGAAGATTGTTGATTCCAATTGTTAAATAAGTATTGGCAAGAGGTTGGTTTATTGTTGTAGCTAAGTTGTCACTAATTGGACGCTTATTGATCCCAAAATTCACATTATTTCGCTCAACGCTTCCGTCTGTAATAGATAGGTACACAATACCATCGGCTTGATTGTCTATGACAATTCCGTCAAATTCTCCAACATTTGTCCAGTTGGTTGGAAGACGTGGCGTTATGCCGTTGAGTTGATCGGTAAGCACTAAAGTATAGTCGCCTACATAAATATTATTAAATTCGTAAGAACCGTCTTGATTTACTGGCACTTGGCTAATGAGTACGCCGTTTTGAATCAGTGATACATACAATGGTGTATTATCTGCATTGTTTACTAATACTCCATCTACCGTGTTGGTGGTACCATTAAGGCCATCTCCATCATTATATATATTACCTGTGATAAAGGTGGTAATATCTATTCTATAGTCTTCAACTTCTCCCCCAACTTTTAAATTACTCGCTCCTAACCCGTCACCTAAAACGTTGGTTTGCACTCTCAATCTTAAATATGTAGTTCCTGCAGTTAAATTTAAGTTGGCCCATTCGAAATTGATTAACTGCGAGTTCTGTATTGTTTGAGATTTAAACTCTCCCGCATCAAATAAGCTATTTTTATCTTTATCAAACCATGCATTAACGTAAGCGGTTTGATTGTTACCCGTATAAGCATCAAAACTAAGGTTGAGCGCAGTAGAACGGGTATTAAGAATAATAGGGCTAGTAATTGCATCTTCATCATTTAACCCTGTAGTATTATCCATATTAGCTAAATCTCCAACCAAGTTAAATTCGTAATTATCTACATCCCCTGCCAATAGTCCTAAACGCGGCAAAGTACTGAATACAAATGTACCAACTGGTAAAATGGGTTGCCCCATGCCATTTAAGCCATTTTGAGAGATATAAAAAGTATCATCTGTTGGCGGCAAGCCATTTGCTAGTGTCGAGGAAATTAAATGTCGAGCATTACCATACGAAACGGGTGCATCACCCAAGTCTTCTTCTGGTAGAATGAAACCAATTGCAGTAGCAGTACTTCCACCTCCTTTAAATTCCATATCAACATCGAGCCTATTACTAATGCTGGTTGTATTTTTTTGGGTATACATGATTATCACATTACCCATTGCCCAAGTAAAGCCATTAAAACCGCATCGAGTAGTAGCAGTCATCCCACCATTGCCAATTTGAACATTTTGCGCTCCATCT
This sequence comes from uncultured Taibaiella sp., assembly GCA_964429515.1. Classification (GTDB taxonomy): domain Bacteria; phylum Bacteroidota; class Bacteroidia; order Chitinophagales; family Chitinophagaceae; genus MKSF01. Next base: position 23,752 of record CAYSCJ010000029.1, on the reverse strand, counting down.
AAGTCATTTAGTGCGGTTTCAATAATTGACCAGGGTGTACCATTTGTGGTCCCCTTTGAGTACTCGTCGATATCGTCGTAAGGCTCGTCTGTTTCGGCACTTGCAAAAACCAAACCCACATCAACAGGATCATTGCTGCCATTAATGTATGCGTAAGACCTTACCCTAAAATTTGCTGTAGCTTCATTAGGCGTTCCGAAATAATTACCATCAAATTTTAAACTTAATGCGTTTGTTAATGTGTTCTGAGCTCTATCAAATGTGCTATTAGCATTATTTGGCACGCCAATATTGTACATCCCCACTAAACCATCACCTCCGTAGGTGCCAGACTGATAACCAATGAGTCTTTGACTAGATAGCGGCATATTGTTAAGCAGCAAACCACCAAAGGAAATATTATCTATCGTAATTACTAAAGTATACGTATTATTTATATTGTATGTCTGAGTCACTGAATCACCTGCCGCAATCTCAATATTAGTAAAGTCAAACCACCAAATTTTTTCTTTATAAATACCGTTTCCTCCAGTTGCTCTCTTTAATGTTTGTGCATTACCATCTAATTGTTGTAGTAATAATAGTAAAACTATCAAAGGTAAGTTGTAAATAAATCGTTTCATGTAATATTGTTATTTTACGTAAAGTTATAGTATGCAATTTTTATGCCAAAAAAAGCAACCACTTACCACGGAATGTAAAAAAAATCAAACCCAATAAACCTAATTAAAATAACGATAACAATCAGTCAGAAATTGCACCCTGCTTGTTAACAATACTTTTATATACTGCAATACAATAAAATCAGAATATTTTTAATATATTTGAACCTTACAATCCTAAAATATTTCCAATCTTCAACAGCCCACAATCACATCGAGTGAAGCACACCCTGTTACTGTTTTTTAGTTTCATCATCGTTTGCAACTATGCTTATAGCCAAACAGATACCAACAACATTGCTCGCAATCTTGTCTTTCTAGAAGCGGGCGGAGCAGGCGGATATGGTTCCATAAATTATGAAAGAAAAATATATTCTATAAAAAAAATAACATTAGCATTGCGTGCTGGTTTGAGCACCTTCTCGGTAATAGATTTTACCCAAAAATTCAATCCAGATATCATCGTTCCTATTGCTTTGAATGGTGTTTATGGACAAAAACACGGTATTCAAATGGGTGTTGGAATCACTTACTCAAACGTAGTACAGGCCAATTTTGGTGATGTGAAGACCAAAAGAATATCGAACGCAAGCACTTTTTTTACAATTGGATACCGTTATCATAACTATAAAAACGGCCTCGTATTTGCTGCTTCTTATACACCAATTATAGAATTCAACAAATCCATAAGGCATTGGGCTGCAATTTCCTTGGGTTATTCGTTTTAAATATGGGTTATAAAATAAAAATATTAAAATTGCTGCTGCTATTGTGCTTGACGCTAATTTCTTGTTCAAAAATGGAATTTGAAATTAAGAATCTGAATGGGGATAGCATCACCATTTTAGGTCACGGTGGCATGGGCGTAAACAGTATTTACCCTTTGAATAGTTTTGAGTCCATTTTTTTGAGTCTAAATATGGATAGTGATGGCGCAGAGTTTGATATTCAAATGACAAAAGACAGTGTATTGGTATTGTATCACGACCACAATTTATCGAGCAAAACTAACCAAGAAGGTGTAATCAATGAACTATATTGGAACGAGGTGAAAAACGCCCAATACACCACAACGCCTTATTTAAACTATAAGGTCATTTCGCTAGAACAATTGTTTTCAAATATCGATAATATTAAAGATTACAAATTTGCTTTCGATTGTAAGCTATATGCAAACCCCACCAATGCACAACAATATTTTGAAGCATTCAGCAATGCTATTATCGCTATTATGGATAAATATCAAATTGTAGACAACGTGTACATAGAAGCGCCAAGCACCGAATTTCTTTCGCTATTAAAAACCAAAAAACCCGAAAGCAAATTGTTAATTTATCCTTCGTCGTTTGATGCCGGACTAGATATTGCTTTGTCTTTAGATTTGTATGGTATTGCAATCTCTACTCGAAAAATCACGAAAGAACAAATTGAAATTGCTCATAGCAATGGTGTTAAAGTGTCTTTATTTAATGTACATTCTCCATCCGACAATAAAGAAGCTATCGAGAAGCATCCAGACATAATACAGACAGAAAGCTTAAGCAATCTAATTCGCCTATTGAAATAAGGCTATGCTTAGTGCTTTGCATACGCAACCGCATGGTATTAGAATAACCATATTTCACTAATAAATTGCTATGGTTGTAGCATTAAGTAAATCGATAAATAACTACAACATAAAAGAACACAAAAAAAGAGGGAGAGGCAGCCAGTGTTTATTAGAGGCTATTGAGCATGGCATTTAATTTGGTGATGAGGAGGTGTAGTTAATTGGCTGAGTTTACAGAATAAACATTCGATACACCCTTCCTGCTGATGGCATTCCTCTTGAATTTAAGTTGAAACAATTTGTACAAATCGTAGGTGAGCACAACTGCCAATACCGTGCAGGCTACGTAAAATACACCAAACGAAAGCTTCGAATATAACGATGCACCCAACAAGCCACCCAACAAATACGATGCTACCGTAACAAGAATGAGCTGCGCTTTATTAATGATGGCTTTTCTATTCTTATACTCTTTATGGGTAAACATGGATGCAAGTATCGCCAGGTCAGTGGTGGCACCGGTAAGATGCGTTGTTTTTACTGCAAAATTGGAAATACTTGCTGTTAGTCCGTTTTGCAAACCCATAGCAAATAGCATTATTAGTATCAACACTTCGGTTTCGAGCAAAGTACTTTGATAGTAATACTGACCGTAAATGGCTATACCCAAAAGACTAGATATCTCCAATAACACAGGTAGTGCATGCGCCCAATAGGTGTTGATTTTATTAAAATATATAACGATGAAATTGGAGGTAAAACTTCCTATAAAAAACGCACCTATCCAAAGGGCTACAATAGCAAACTGCAAATAATTGCCTTGCACCAATTCTGCTATCATAATGGCGTAATAGCCCGTCACATTTGATGTGAAAGAAAAGAATAAAACAAAGGCCACGACATTAACAATGCCCGCAACTATGGCCGTGAGCCCCGCTAGCTTCAAATTATCTCCGTGCGACCTTGATGTGTCAAATTTTCTTAGCATCTATATCTTATTTATTTGTCTAAACACCAACTTGGAGTTCTCTTTCACCTGCATTTCTGACAGGTACTGCATTTCAACTTCTCCATCTATTTTTTTACGGATATCAAAATATTCTGTCCGATGATCGTCGGTTACAACCAAAATATTCCCCCTACCCTTTAAGTACCAATTGGCGTATTGTATTTCATTGTTCTCATCTACTATTTCCAGCTTTCCTTGCGGTTTGAAGCGCCATCTCTCTCCTTTATGATATCGGATGGCATGGCTATCTACTGCTGGATTAGTAAAGCCCAATTTCTTAACCAAAAAATCATCAGCTTGCTCAAACTCCCAAGCAACTTCCAGCCACTCCCCTAAGAAAAAATACTCCATACTGTTGTGATACTTATTGAATATAAAGCTACACGACAGTACAAATAGCATTATTGTTGAAAGAAATATGCTTAGTTTTTTCATTACTTGTTGAATTGTTTTTATTGGAAAAATAGTGGAGAAAGTGCCACTTGCTGAAAAGAGCTGTCTTCTTTTGGCACCGCCACATGCTCAAGCTTGTAGTTGAGTTTATTAATGTAAGGAACAATATCGAACCACTTTTTATGTTGACTCTTTAGCTTCAAATCTTTTGAGAAAATAATTTGATCTACGCTATTCCCTTCTAAAAAATTTTGAAATGCCGTCTGATTCCAGCCCGTGAAAAGTTCTACTTTTATACTACCAATAATATCAGAATACTTGTTCTCTATTATTTCAATAGCTTCCGCAAAGGCTTCTAACTTTAAGTCTTTGTACACTTTCGATTTGGAATAGAACAGCATATCCAAAATGCTTTCAGATGTATAATAACCTGCACCAAACACTACATTCACTTGAGTATTTGCTGGAGCCTCTGCTAGGTATTTTACCAATACTTGCGTGCTTTCGATAGAAAAATCTGTAGGAATAAAAATTGTATGTGCCATAATGATTTTGTTTTGTACAAAACTATCATGGCCATATTAGAGGCACATAAGACTCAAATAAAAATGAAATTAGATTTTTGCCTTAAAAATTAAAATAAAATTAGAAACAGATTAATGTAGCATTACAGGCAATCTTACTTCTACCAAAGTACCAATATTTACAGTAGAATCTATGAGTATACTCCCGTAGTGCATCGCCAAAATATTGCGGGTAAGTGGCAAACCTATACCATAGCCCTCGTATTTCTTTGTATTCGAACATCTGTAGAACGGATCATAAACAAAGGGTATTTCTTCGGGTGGTATGCCTATTCCATTATCGCGTATGGCAATGATAATAATATTATTCGTCGCAGCTATCGATACGGTTACAAGTTTTTCGTCCGAATATTTGTAAGCATTGTTAAGTATATTGCTAATAGCCAAAACCAATAGTTGTTTGTTGCCTTTTACCAATAACTTTGAAGAGTTGGCAGGCAGTAGGCTCATGTCGAAGTTTATTTTCACACTCGGATGCAATGTTCGCACGGTTTCTATACATTCCCACAGTAGCTCATCGACTCTTACGGGCTCAAACTTCTGAACCTTACCATTAAAGCCGGTTTGGGCTAAGGATAGTAATGCTTTGGTTTTTTTATCAAGTTTTTCCGACTCGGTAAGTATTGCCTGTAGTGTTTCTTCATATTCTTCTACCTGTCTCTTTTTGGATAATGTTACATCTGCCAGCCCCATGATGCTTGTAAGGGGCGTCCTTAACTCGTGCGATGCATTGGAAATAAAATTGTTTTGTGTAGCAAAGGATGCTTCCATCCTATTAAGCATCTGATTAAAGGTTTGTATCAATTGGTTTAATTCAGAATTCTTGCTTTCTTCCTCTATCCGTAAATGCAAATTCTGAGAGCTTATTGCCTTTACTTTGTTCGTTATTTTTATTATTGGCTTAAATAAGGATTTTGATAAATAATAAGAAATAAGCATGGTAAGCAAAATGCAAGCCAGCAAGCTTATTAGTATCAATTTCTGCAACTGAGATTGCACATGTTTGTTGAAGTAATTTTCAGAAAAATTTATAACAATAAACTTCAAATCATCTATATCGTATAGCGAGCCTACGTATTGCAAATTATCATTTTGATAGTTGGCATAGCCATTCTGGTATATTTCCGATACAAAACCAATTGGTACATCAAGCGAATCGCAAATATCTTGCTTTTTAGTATGCTGCAACTCAAAAACATAATTCAATTCATGTGGCTGAATTTGCTGCAAAGAGTCTTCACTTAAGCTGTATACTTTATCCTTCTTATTAGTAACGTAATAATGCGCCACTATTTCGTTGCGCAACTTGAGCGTGCTATAATAGTCGCTCTCTATGATTTGTTCTATCGAAGAGTAAAACAAGATCATAAAAAATATCACAATGCCTATGGTAGCAAACAAAAACAAAAGCACCGTTCTGCTTTTAATATTCACTACTTGCTTGGTAGCCCTAAACATAATACTAGCCTATTTTTAATGTATAACCCATGCCTATTATCGTGTGTATAAGCTTTGGCAAACCCGGAAACTCTATCTTTTTCCTTAAATAATTTACATATACATCTACTACATTGGTAGACATCTCAAAGTTTACGCCCCACACTTTTTCCAACAATTCCATTCGCGACAATACCCTATTCTGATTTTGCAAGAAAAACAATAACAAGCGGTACTCTGTCGAAGTAAGATTGATGATTTGCCCCTTACGCGTTACGGTCTTCGTTACATCATTCAAATGCAAATCGTCTATCTCATAAATATCGTTCGCTTCGTCATGTGCGTTGGTATATATCACACTTCTTTTCAACAAATTCTTTATCCTGGCCAACAACTCTATAAACTTAAATGGTTTTACCAAATAATCATCTGCTCCTGCTTCCAAACCATATACCGTGTTTTCTGCAGTACCCAAAGCCGTCAAAAAAAGGATAGGTGTTTGCTTATCTGTTTGCCTAAAAAGCTTACACAACTCAATGCCGTTGGCGTCTGGAAGCATAATGTCGAGGATAATGAGGTCAAATTTATTGTTCGAAAACATCATTTTTGCCATAGAGCCATCCAGTGCTACACTCACATCATAATCGTTCTCAATCAAACCCTTCGAAACAAACGAAACTACTTGTGTTTCATCCTCTACCAATAACACTTTTTTATTCATGGATACAGTTTATTTTGCTTAAAGTTAAGATTTATGAGCCCAGTAGGCGACTTTTAATATAGATTCTAATCTCATTCTAATTTCTTTAAAATTATTGTAAAATAAAGATGCAGCCTATCGTATTTTCTATTCCTCCTGCAAAAAAATTTGTACCTAGAGTATAAAAGGTGCCACCCATTACTCCAATACAATACTGAAAAAAATAAAAAACCATAGTCGCCATAATAGGCATGGGTGTTTGTTTTCAATATGTTAATAATTTACACAAAAAACACTTTATTTTTTATAATATTTTCATAATTTCGATAATCACAAAATTCTAGACCTACGCAAATTGCAAAAAAACACGGATGTAACTACGGGTAAATTAGGCCAAATCACGCTCAGTTACTCAGAAGAGGTAATAGTCAATACCATGATGACGATTATGCACCTGACTGCAATTAAATATTTAGAAACGACTACAATTTACTATCATCGTATGAAAAAAACACTTATTTTATCGCTGGCACTACTCAGCACAACTATGGGCTACATGCCAACATCAAAAGCATGTACAAGAGTGGTATATAAAGGCCCTAATAATACCGTGCTTACAGGAAGAAGTATGGACTTTTCTCTCGAAATTCCAGCCAACCATTGGGTATTTCCAAGAGGTATGAAACGTCATGGCGAAGTAGGTAAAAACTCTATAGAGTGGACCTCAAAATACGGAAGTCTGGCGGTGACCTCTTGGGATATCGCTACCTCAGAAGGTATGAACGAGAAAGGCCTTGTAGCAAATATGCTTTGGCTTGTAGAGTCGGAGTATCCAACATTTCAAAAACAAGGCAATACCCCAGGTATGGCTATATCGCTATGGGCGCAATATGTACTCGATAACTTTGCTACCGTTGCCGAAGCCGTAAACGCTTTTAAAAAAGAAGAATTTGTAATTGTATCTGACTTTATTCCTGGTACCGATAAGTTTACAACCGTACACTTGTCCATCTCGGACGCCAAAGGTGATAATGCTATCTTCGAATACATTAAGGGCAAATTAGTAATCCATCACGACCCCTCCTATGTGGTAATGACCAACGACCCACCTTACGAACAACAATTGGCAATAGCTAAATATTGGGATAATATTCCAGGAAAAATCTTCCTTCCTGGCTCTGTAACCGCTCCCGACCGCTTTGTTAGAGCTAAATTTTTTATCAATGCCATTCCGCAAACCGACGATACACGCATTGCTGTGGCGAGCGTTTTTAGTGTCGTAAGAAATTGCTCAGTGCCCTACGGATTTGAAATTGAAGGATATCCTAATCTTTCTACCACAAGATGGCGCACCGTTTCAGACCAAAAAAACCTGGTACTATACTACGAGTCGGCTATTACACCTAATACCTTTTGGGTTGACTTGAAAAAACTTGATTTTAGCGAAAAAGCTAAAGTTAGAAAACTTGATTTGGCAAACAATATTACCTACTCTGGCGAAACATCTGCACTATTTAAAACTGCGCAGCCTTTTAAATTCTTAGGTCTGTAATTTTAAAATGATTAAAGCAAATGGAGGGCATTATAAATGCGCTCCATTTTTTTATAGTTTACAAAACTTTGGTAATTATTATTGCTCACAAATAAGATGCTTTACAAGGTCGCCATCCTACTACCCAAAGCACAACGAGCGAGCTACAACAAGATCCTTTCATGTTTACAATCGGTATTGCTATTGGCTATGATATATATAGATAAAATACATTCCTGAGTACGCTACAAGAATACGCTTATTTTTGTTAAATTTATTCTCAAACAGCATGGTACTTTGCTATTGATGTATAAAGCTGCGCTGTTGTTTTTTAATTTTATAAATAATAATTCAAAAGATTGTTTCCTTTTCACGATAACCATCATCAACGATAAGCTATAAAACATACACACATTTTTTTCAATAAACACATAAAATTAGCATAACAAAATGTGCCTTACATTCCTTCAGCAAGGTGAGGCCATAAGGACTAACAAACCCATTTATACAGATTATTTGCAGCGTAAACAAGCAAATAGCATTCACCTAATTACAAATCGCTACTATATGATACCACACATTCTATTTTTTGAAAATATAAGCATCAACGACATCGCCAAAGTTGGGGGAAAAAACGCTTCGCTTGGCGAAATGTATAACGAACTAAATCCCAAAGGCATTAGCATACCCAATGGTTTTGCCCTTACCGCAGACGCCTATCGCTTATTCAGAACTTACAATAACTTGGAGCAACCTCTTAATGAGCTTTTGCTTTCGCTCGATACACAACATTATGCCAACCTAGAAAGCATAGGTAAAACTGCTAGGGAAATGATAGCTTCGGCGACTATTCCTGATACGATAATAGAGGCAGTAAAGCAAGCTTACGAAGTACTTTCGAAGAACTGTGGTATCAACAACCTTGATGTGGCAGTACGCAGCAGCGCTACAGCCGAAGACTTGCCTACTGCTAGTTTTGCCGGCCGAATGGAGTCTTTTTTAAACATCAGCGGCGAAAAACAATTGATAGATGCTATACATAAATGCTTTGCCTCCCTGTTTACCGACCGTGCCATTAAATACCGACACGATATGGGTTTTACAGGAGTTGATGTGGCCATCTCGGTGGGCATACAGCAAATGGTACGCAGCGATAAAGCCTCCTCGGGTGTGGCGTTTACGATTGACCCCGATACTGGATTTGAAAATGGTATAATCATTAATAGCTGTTGGGGCTTGGGCGAAAACATTGTGCAAGGCCGCATTACACCCGACGAATGGCTGGTGTTTAAGCCAACGCTTATGAACCCTTCCTACAAGCCCATACTAAAAAGCCATTGCGGTCGTAAAGAATACACCATGCTGTATGTAGCCGATGCTAGTAATGCATCTGCCGAAAAAACAATTGTGAATATAGACACGAGTATCGAAAAACAACAAGAATTTTCTCTTTCAAAACAAGAGGTGATTCAACTTGCTCAATGGTGCTATAAAATAGAGCAACACTATGGTAAGGCTATGGATATAGAATGGGCAAAAGATGGCTTGAACGGACAGTTATACGTTGTACAAGCACGACCAGAAACCGTACACGGAAAGGCAAAAAAGCAAGTAAAAGAGGTTTTTAAACTAAAAGAAAAAGGCCAAAGGCTTACTGGAGGCATTGCCCTTGGCGACAAAATAGCTACCGGTAAAGCTAGAATTATCCTAGACCCCAAGGATGGCGACCAATTACAAAAAGGTGAAATTTTGGTAACCGATATCACCAACCCAGACTGGGACCCTGTGCTTAAAAGAGCCGCAGCGATCATTACCAATAAGGGAGGACGTACCAGCCACGCTGCTATTGTAGCCCGCGAATTAGGTACCGTAGCAGTAGTAGGTTGCGGCAATGCCACGGAGGTGATAAAAGATGGCCAAGAAATAACCGTGTCCTGTGCCGAAGGTAAAGAGGGTAATGTATATAATGGGACGCTTAATTGGGAAATTACAGAACAAGATTATAGCCGTTTGTCGGTGCCCAAAACCAATCCAATGCTCATCCTTGCCGACCCCGACCGCGCCTTCGACCTAAGCCATTATCCTAATAAAGGTGTGGGCTTATTGCGCTTAGAGTTTGCAATTTCTAATTCCATAAAAATACACCCGCTTGCCTTAATTTCTCCCGAAAAAATAACAGATATAAATACCAAGAAGGCTATAGAAGACATTACTAAACACTGTCCAAATGGTGAAGCCTATTTTGTAGACAAACTTGCGGAGGCTGTATCTACAGTAGCAGCAGCATTCTACCCTAAAGACGTGATTGTACGAATGAGCGATTTTAAGAGCAATGAATATGCTAATTTAATCGGTGGAACCTACTTTGAGCCACATGAAGAAAACCCCATGATAGGCCTTAGAGGCGCATCGCGCTATTACAGCGATTTTTACCGTGAAGGTTTTGTATTAGAGTGCCAAGCGATGAAGAAAGTAAGAAACGAAATGGGTATGACCAATGTCAAACTCATGATACCGTTTTGCAGAACGGTAGAAGAAGGCGAAAAAGTAATTGCAGAAATGGCTAAAAACGGTTTGGTGCAGCAGGAAAATGGATTAGAAATTTATGTGATGATTGAAATTCCAAGCAATGTGTTGTTGGCCGATGATTTCGCTAAAATATTTGATGGTTTTTCTATAGGCTCCAACGATTTGACCCAGCTTACCCTTGGCTTGGATAGAGATTCTTCCTTAATCAATTATTTGTTTACCGAAGAAAATCCAGCCGTAAAGACACTTATCAAAGAAACGATTAGGGCCGCAAAACGCAACCACATAAAAGTTGGCTTGTGCGGACAAGCACCTAGTGATATTCCAGCCTTTGCGAAATTTTTGGTAGAAGAAGGTATCGACAGTATATCCTTCAACCCCGATGCGTTGATAAAAGGTATTGAAAATATCCTGGAAGCAGAAAAAGAATCATAAACCTTGATCGTGTAATGGCAAAAAACGCTTTTAAAACTTTAGATTGTGCCTTAGCTTCAAAGCAGAAATAGAATATTGAACTTATCTATTTTTTTCAAAGTGCAACAAATTACAATATCTAAACTTAAAGCTAATAAATGTAACACGACATACATCGATTGTATTAGAACAAAAAAGGGAAGCACATGCTTCCTTTTTTTGTTTGGTTTTGTATCAGCCTATTAGGCAAGTACTTGTTATGGATGCGCCACTAGATGGTAATAAAGCAATTGCAAACTATCAAGAACCATATAACTGCCCGCTCGTTTATACTTTATGGGCTACTATTTGTGCAAATTTTTATAAACAATTTCACTTGTAAAATTTAAGCCAAAATCCCCATATTAGTCTGCATAAAACCTACTTTGAAACTGCGGGACTTATGGAAGCTTTTCGTGTTTAACCCATACTAGCTCATCGGTATTGTATCCAATGTCTTTTGCAATTTTTAGATACTTATCTTTTATTTCCTGCGGAATGCTCATTTCACGAGATAAAATCCATAAATACTTAAGGCTTTCTCCGGCTACAAGTGCATATTGGTATTCATCATCAATAGCAATAACATTATAGCCCGAATAAAATGGCCCAAAGAAGGAAACTTTTAGTTTAGCAATATTTTCATCTCCTACAAACTTTGCCTTCCCTATTGCTTGTTTCCATTTTTCTTTCTCTGCATTGTATCCTTTATTATCTACTTTAATAGTACCATTCTTATTTAAAGAATATTCTGCGGTGGTATTGCTCAGTCCCCGTTCGAATGCAAAATCCAACCTAGCAATCTCGTACCATTTGCCAAGGTATTTTTCTTTATTAAAAGTTTGTACGGCAGTAGCACCATTAGGTATAGTGGCACAAGAGAACAATGAAAGCATCATGGTAAATGTGATAAGTAAATAAATGGTTTTTTGAATTTTCATTTCTTTATAAAAATTAATATATGGTAAACGATCAAATGAATCCTTATTGGTTTTTTAGGTATACGTACTTACGACTTTTTATCTCCTATATTCCAAATTTAACCTAAATTTTTCAATTCTGAATAGCTATTATTTTTCATAAAACAAACTTTAAAACAGTGGGCACTTTGTGAATTTTTGCAATAATTAATGATTTAATTTTTAGAGTTATACTTGCGCTTCAAACATCACCAAAATTTTGTCTAGAGAGCTGTATGCCTTTATTTTACTGTATCTTTTTTGTTTTTGATGGGGAGAGAAAAATAATTCGTTCTATGTTTTTATTAAGACTTATCTAGTGCTGACTAATTTGGCACAATTTTTGTTGATAAAGATAAATGAATTAATATTTCTTTAAGACGTTGATATTTTTTAAATATAAGATTTTCGTAAAATTATTATAACATTATATTTTTTTTGTATATTACTAACTTATATATTTACATCTATAATCTAAAGTTTATATAAATAAAACAAAGATTCAACCAGCTAATTCAAATTAGTTAACAAATCACCACGTGAAGAAAAAACTATTTTCAATGTTATGTCTACTCCCATTGTTTGGACATACATCTTTTGCTCAAAGCATTGCGCTAAAGGACGTCACAGACGGCTTACCCAAAGCAAACTTTTTTGCTAGTGGCGATCAACCTGGCGAGGAATATGATAGAGCATTCAATAATGCAATTGAAGCCGGAAATAAGTGGTTTAGGGGAAATTTCAATACTACGGTATCTAACCCTAATTGGATAGGAGTAAATTTTGGTGTAGGAGGAGGCTCTGCCAAAACATTGACTGGCTATCTGTTGAGCTCAGCAAATGATTTTGCTAGCAGAAACCCTCGAGACTGGCAATTCCAAGGCTCTAACGATGGCCTTACTTGGACTACCCTACATACAGTCACCAATAATACTTTTAATTATTTTGGACATTCCAAAATTTTTCATTTTTCCAATACTACTCCGTATTTGCAATACCGATTATTAATTACAGAGACATTCGCAGATAATGAGTCGAGTATTCAAATTGGTGAAATTGAAATGTATGAAAAGGTAGCCATAGAGGGCTATGTAAAGGATAATAATGATGTGCCAATAGCAGGTGTTACCGTAGCAATATTGGGAGAAACTTATAGTCCTACTACTGGAGGCACGATATACAGTACTGCAACTACAAACGCTAGCGGTTGGTATGAATTTCCTCCTAACGATATTCCTAATGGACAGTTTTCTGTAATAGTTCAGCCTCCTGTGGGTTATCAAATACAGAGCCATACCTTACCATTATTTAGAAATCCGAATTGGACGAATATCGGCAATCTATTATCTATCCCAGCAAATTTTTACACCTATACTGGTGCCGTGCCATTCCAAAATCATCTGCAATTACCCATGCCAGCTCCCTTTGTGAATTGGGATAATCAGCAAAATCTAACCTTTGTCAATAGATTCAGAGCGGATATTGCTAAAGGAAATATCGATTTTGTACTAAAAGCAGCAGAGATAGAACGAGTGTGTGAACAATTAAATGGAAATTCAGGTGCTGCAAACAATTTAATTACGGTAGCAGAAAATGGTACGTTTGGTAAATTTGAACCAGGTACAGGACCAAAGTCTTATTTGCAAGCGCACCCTACACAACCCGGTTTTTCTAAAGATTATGTAAATACCATATTGTACGCAAATGAAGGATTCACCAATCCTACCTACACAGATTATGCATTTAATAGCAAAGCGAATACTTTTCTTTCAGGTTCTTGGGGTGGTGGTGTTGCGCCAAACTCAGGTGTTTTGAGTATCACTTCTTATATTGGTACTATTGGAGATATTATTGACGTAGGAGCTAATCCCGGTGATAGATCGTCTAGCTTAGTGAATGTTTCGGAGAATGGCTGGAGAAAAACCTATGGTTCCACTACCGGAGATGCATATGATAAATTTTTGGTTGTTAATGGCCAATTGGGTGCCGCTGCTTTGTTTAGACAACCCAATTTGGATTTAAAGGCGAATGTCAATTACTTATTTAGTTTCGAAGGCAAGAATGCCAATGCGACTACACAAACCGCAGCAACTACAGTAGTAACGATCACTTATCATGTGCTTAATGCATCAAATGCAGAAATTGCCACAGGCACACTTGTATTGCCGCGCTCTACAAGTAGTGCTACAGACCATCCATCCTCTGCATGGAATAAGATATTTACGACGCTCACCGTTCCAACAGACGGTATTTATAGATTAGAATTAAGGACTGCTGGTGGTCCGGAAGTTGGCAACGATTTTTACATCGACAATATTTCATTACGTTCTTTGGTCGACTTTGGTGATGCGCCTAGTTCCTATGGTCTTGCTAAACACTCGCAGTCGATTCAGGACATTAACACATCTTGTTCGCCATTGCTGTTTTTAGGCAATACAATTGATATTGAAAATGACGACCTAGCTTCTACAAATGCCGATGGTGATGATAATAATAGCGCGGTGAATGATGATGATGGTGTTGTATTCCCTGTTATTAGCCTCAATAATACTACTTCTTACACTACAACTATACAAGCAACCAACCTTACCACGAATCAAGCGAGCATACACGCCTGGATAGATTGGAATAAGAATGGCGTCTTTGATGTTGCAGAATTGCAGTCAGTGGTTGTACCAACCAATACAAACAATGGTACCTTTACATTAACTTGGAATAATTTATCGGTTACAAATTTAGACCCCATCTACGCAAGGTTTAGATTGAGCACTGATGTTAATGCTTCCAATGCAAGTAGTGCTGCACTTGGTGGAGAAGTTGAAGATTACGAATTGATTCCTTCTGCTTCACTCCCAGTAAGACTCATTAATTTCAATGCGCAAAAACAAGGACAGTCGGCTTTGCTTACTTGGGCTACGGCTTCAGAGGCAGATTGTTATGGGTTTCATATAGAGTATTCTTTAGATGGAAAGCAATGGGAAAATATTGGTTTCCTTGGCTCTAGAGCCCCTAATGGCAATTCTTCTACCCTACTTAATTACACCTTTATACACAATATCCTTCCTGTAGGTAATGTGTTTTATAGATTGAAACAAGAAGACTTTAACGGTACCAAAACCTACAGTCCTAAAAAGCTTTTACAAAACAATAGTGAATTAGCGGTAAGTGTTTATCCTAATCCTGCTGGCAACTATGTAATTGTAAGTGGCTTACAGCCTGGGTGCTCTGTAGAAATTGTAAATATGATGGGTCAGGTGGTAAAAGCTATAAAAGCCGATGCAACATCTACTCAAATAGCACTAGATTATCTTCCTGAAGGTGTCTATACTGTTCGTGCACTTGATGCAAGCGGACAAGCAAGTGTTAGTAAATTCCTCAAACAATAGCCTAAACCATTAATATTGATGGCAAAAAAAAGCCGCTATAACAGACATGCGTTATAGCGGCTTTTGGTTTTATCAAAATCCTTGAATTTGCTAGCAATTTAATTTAGAAATATCTTCTACTTAGTATATCGTAATTTTGGGGGATGCTTGTAAAGCATCAATCAATTGGCGTTATAACGGACACTATTCCACGATTGCTGATTTCCATAGACCACTGTACCTGAGTTACCGTTCCGCTTAACGTTTTTGTTTGAGTTTGTTTGAGTTTGACCACATGAAGCAATCGTAACTATTGCGAATGCCAATGTAAATAACACCTTCTTCATAATGTCGATTATTTTTTTTGTAAAGTTGTTAAACGATTTGGCGCTTGGCGTAGTGGCGGATTTCGGAGCACTAAACTGTCAACCCACCACAAAACTTGATTTGAAAAACTGACCTTCAATTTACCACTGCACCCGCCATTACGCAAAACCGCTGTTACCGGTTCGGTGTTCTTTTCGTCCGCTTGTTTGTCGGTCGTTTTGGGTGTACGTTGGAACAGACGCACTCTTTGCCAAGCTTGGGTTTTACCGCTAACGGGTGCGGCTTGGCAAATGCGAAGCATTCATGAACACCATTAGAAAGTAAAAAACTTGTGAGCAATTGTGTGGCTGTTGGCATTATACATTCAGTTTTTTATAGATTTTTTTCATCATTAATTCTCTAACTAAACCGCCAAAGGCTGCATCATCAAATACTTTTTCAAAGAACTCTTTGTTTTGTTCCATTCTTCCTATAAAAGCATCATCAAATTTATCATCAAAGGCATATTTAAAAGTATCCATTTTGTTTACCCTAGCTTGTTGCTGTATCGTTTCATTATTTAGTAAATCTGCTTCTACAGAATCAAGTAAAAGTTGATCCGCAAGCTCAAATTCTGTTCCGAAGCGGTCATTGAGAACATTGATGATTTCAGAAAGTAAAGCTTCTTCGTCTTTAGCACGCTTTAGACCTGCTTCTGATGTTCCGCTTAGTTCGCCTTCCTCACCTTTTTGCAATTCAATCGAACCTTCTTTTATTTTCTGCAAACGGTAATACTCCAAAGCCACCTCATCATCTAAATGCAGGGATTCAGAAAGTTCCCGCTTTGGAAGTCGGGTTTGAAGTAACTTTGCATAGGCGTAAAACTTCTCAAATTCAGAATCAATGAAAGGCATTATTTGAGAAAGGAAAGCGTATAGATTTGACCATGAGCGCAAACTCTTTTTGAATTCGTCTTGTTTTTCTTCTTCTGCAATTGCTTTAAATCTGTCAACAGCTGGGTCTGTGAAAGCGTAAAGATGCTTTTGTTGTTTTGGGTTGTTCAACTTTGTCTTTGGGTCGAAATACACATTGGCAAAGGTTTCAATTTCTTGTGTCCAGTACACTTGAAATTCATCCAATCTTGCTTTCAGGTCATACAAATGATTAATGTCTGTTTCTTCTGTTACAGAAGTTACCTCATAGTATGGCTGAAATGAATCTAAAATGGTTTGTCTGTCGTTGGCAAAATCCAAAACGAAAGTATCTTCCTTACCTGGGTGCATCCTGTTTAATCTGGAAAGCGTTTGAACCGCTTTAACTCCCGAAAGCTTTTTATCTACATACATGGTATGCAGTAAAGGCTGGTCAAATCCTGTTTGATACTTGTCTGCTACAATCAAGATTTTATATTCGTCTCTTTCAAAAATTGTTGGCAACTCTTTTTCGCTATAGCCTGTCATTTCAGGTTCTGAAACGCCATCAGGTGTATTGTCGTCAACAACTTTTCCCGAAAATGCTACCAATATTTTGATTTCGTTTTCATAACCTTTCTTCTTGATGTATCGCCCAAATTCTTCAAAGTAGCGTTTGGCATGTAGCCTTGAACCACATACCAACATGGCTTTTGCCTTACCACCGATTTTCTTGGAAACTATATCCCTGAAATGCTCCATGATGATTTCCGTTTTTTGTGCCAAGTTGTGCGGATGTAAGGAAACAAACTTTCCTATAGCTTTGGCTGCTTTTTTCTTGTTCAGATTCGGGTCTTCTTCAATGGCTTTGGTCAGTTTGAAGTAGAGTTCATATGTTGTATAGTTTTGCAATACATCCAAAATGAATCCTTCTTCTATAGCTTGACGCATGGAATACAAGTGAAATGGCTTTGGCTTGCCGTTTTCGTCCTTGTCTCCAAAAACCTGTAAGGTTTTGTATTTCGGTGTGGCAGTAAATGCAAAAAATGAAATATTGGGTTGCTGACCCCTGGCTGCTGCCGACTGTTCAATTTGCTCTCTAATAAAATCATCTCCAGTATAATCGTCGTCTAAATCGTCATTTGTAGCATCCTCCAATGATTTTGACGCCAATACTTCTTTAAGTTTTTTACTTGCTTCTCCACCTTGGGAACTATGAGCCTCATCTATAATTACGGCATATTTTCGCTCAGGCAATTCGCCCACTTTGTCCACGACAAAAGGGAATTTCTGTAACGTGGTGATGATGATGTTGGTACCATAACCCAAAGCAGATGCCAATTGTGAACTGTCTTTATCAATTTTTTGAACTACACCTGTTTTATGCTCGAATTGGTAAATGGTGTTTTGCAATTGTTGGTCAAGTACTTTTCTATCCGTTACCACAATCACAGAATCAAAAATCCGCTCGTCTGTGGCGTTGTGTAAACTGGATAAGCGATATGCCAACCAAGCAATGGAATTACTCTTGCCCGAACCTGCCGAATGTTGAATTAGATAGTTTTTACCCGTGCCAACTT
This sequence comes from uncultured Taibaiella sp., assembly GCA_964429515.1. Taxonomy (GTDB): domain Bacteria; phylum Bacteroidota; class Bacteroidia; order Chitinophagales; family Chitinophagaceae; genus MKSF01. Next base: position 5,784 of record CAYSCJ010000029.1, on the reverse strand, counting down.
CCAATACTTTTTTGCTGATTTCCCGAACGGCATCTAATTGATGGTATCTTGGGAAAATCAATTTTTCCTTTTTGTAGATTTTTCCTTCAACCTCAATTTCTTCAGTTTGTAAATGCACGAATCGTTGAATGATTTCCATCCAACTATCTTTCTGTAATATGTTCTCCCACAAATAAGCGGTACGATAACCATTTGGATTTTGCGGATTACCTTTTCCGTTGTTTGCTCCTTTATTGAAAGGTAACCAATAGGTTTTGCTTCCGTCCAACTTGGTAGTCATAAACACTTCGTCCTGATCCACTGCAAAGTGAACCAAGCATCTTTTCTTGAAAGCAAAAAGGATTTCCCGATGGTCTCTTGTGGTGCTGTATTGCTTTAAGGCATTGCCCACATTCTGACCTGTAAATTGATTTTTAAGTTCCAGCGTAGCAACTGGAATACCATTCAGCGAGAGTAAAACATCTACCGAATTTTTGTTCTTGGTGCTGTAATAAATTTGGCGATAAACTTTCAGGTTGTTTTTGTTGTACAAATCAACCGCATCAGGATTTAAGCCCGAAGCAGGTTGAAAAAACGCCATCTGAAAACGCACGCCATAATCCACAAAACCATTACGAAGCACATCTAAACTCCCTCGCAAGTCCAATTCTTTGTATAGCCTTTGAATCACCCGATTGTCAGCATCTGAACCATGTATAGCAGAAATCTTTTCCCACCTTTTAGGCTGTGATTCTTGTAAAAATTTAATCACTTCATATTTGAACATGCCCAATTCAGGGCTGTAATCAGGTGCATTGCCTTCGGTGTAACCCCCTTGCTCGGTTAAGGATTGCACTAAGGCCGTTTCAAATGTATTTTCAGTTGTAATGCTCATATAATTTCGTTTTTCCAGATGGGTTGTTTTTCCCAGCCTTTTGGGAAGCCCATTTTATACAATGGCACTTGCCTAAATTCTTCAAAAAGGCTCAATAGTTCGGTCTTGATGTGATGACCCGGGCTGATAAAATTGTTCAAATACAGAATGGCTGAAAGAATTGGGAAGACTTTCCGCCTTTGGTAATTATCGGGAATATAACTAAAAATAGGGGCTATGGATTTATCCGGCCAGTCGTATTTATTGATAATGACCCGATTCCAAAGCCTGCCATGATGGGCAATGATATTCCTGACAAGAGTGATGGTAATGAGCCAACTGCTCAGGTATTTTTGATTGTATAAACCAAATTCTTTCGCAATCTGATTCTTCTCCGGCAATTGATGGTGGAGGTTTCTGTATAGCTTTGACAGAGACCCTAAAGTCAGCACTTCCAATGCTTTCCAACTTTCAGGATTGTCGCTGGGGTGATTCTCATAGTGTTTTACAATAAATTCCTCACTACTGTCGGATAGCTCGCTATGAATTTTACTCTGAAAATCGCTGAAATACTTCTTATTCGGGAAAAGCTGGGAATTCAAATACCACTCTGCACCATGGGTTAAAGAAAGGTGATAAATCATTTTGGTACGCAAAGCAATTTCAATGCGTTCAATGGCATTGAAAACAACCAACCGAAAGTGCCTATCGAAATTGTACAGGTCTATGACATCTTCGAAATAGCTTCCACTGGCAAAATGATGGTTGATTTTGTCATCTTGCATTTCCCACCAATAGCCTTTGAGACGGTAATAACTGATGTTGGCTAAAAAGTGTGGGGCATTGGCTTCATCATGAAAAGCCATATTTCGACTTTTCAGTAAGTCAATTTGCTCTTGTATGGTTTTGGGGTGTTTAGGCATAGCTAAGGGTTTGAAAATGAACTGCCAGGCCTATAAAAAGAGAAGACCCGTGAGCAGATCTGACGGGATGCAACACGGGTACTGTTGCTGCAAAGGTAGGAATACTATTTGATTTCGCAAACTTTTTCATCAATCAATTACCTTTATTTTTCCCGTCACCACCTCGCTAATCAAGGCCGTGCGGTACTCGGTTAATAAGTCAATCAATTTCTCGGTTTTGGCTTTTTTGGCATCAATCAAAGAACAAGCGTTATCAATGAATTCAACAATTGCTTGTTGTTCCTTTTCGTCTGGTGTTATTACAAATTCATAATTATTTATTTTAGCTTGGGAAATAGTTGGTATCGTACCACCAACAACTGTTCCTTCAACTTGGAATTGTGTGTATTCTGATTTAATAATATACCATAACAGTTTATTGTTGCATTGAATCTCCTTGAGTACAATTATTTGTGGGTTAATAGTTGCTTTTTCGTGCAGATTCTCCACTAAAGATGATTTACCATATGTAGAGCCAGTTTTCACGAAAAGTATATCCCCATTATGAATCATTATTTCAGGTGATTCTTCATATTTTTCCCACGATAAATACGAGCAATCCGAAAAGTCCATGTAATAGCCTTTCATATTTGAAGGGCTAATCGTTATTGCCCCTTCACCTTTTTGAACTAAATCAGTAGTTTTATAACCTCTATAACCAATACGCCCAAAAATTTGAGCAACATGTCTTATTCTCTTCACCTCCCAATGCTCTGGAATTTCACCCAACCATTCAATGCCTGAATCTTTCATGGGTGCATCAGGATTGATGCCTTTGGTAACGGCTTGGTTGATGAGGGCGGTCTTTTCTTCTTTGTAGAGCTCGAGCAGGCGTTTTTTGTCGGCTATCAGTTCGTCTATCTCGGCTGTTTTGCGGTCAAGGTAGCTGGCAATGGCGGTTTGTTCTTGTTCATCTTTGGGGAAAGAAATGAACATATTATTCAAGGTATCAGACGTTAACTGATTAATTGTGCTTGTAGAGAAAAGACCTGTTTGTGCTTTGAACACTTGCGAGTTGAAAAAGTAAAACAAGTATTTATCCAAATCAGACCGAACAATTGACATGAAAGCACCAAAAGTAACTCCCTCGTTTTCTTTGTCTATATATGCCGATTTCCCAACTAAATGAGCACTCCCATTCCTCGCACATAGTAATATATCGCCTTCTTTTGTAAGGTGCTTTTCTTGTACTTCTTTCTCTACATAGACACAATCTTCAAAAGCTAATCTTCCATCTTGGATATTTGAAGAGCGAAGAACTAATAAGCCTTCTCCTTCATTAACCACATCATCTGGGCTGTATATTATGCCAATGATTGATTCACCAACAAACTTTAGCCTTGTTGATTCCCAATGTTTTGGAATTTCCCCAATCCATTCAATGCCTGAATCTTTATAGTTGTCGTATTTTTTCATTTGTCTGAATTGGGATTTTTAGGATGATTGGATTTTAGGATTTCTTTTTTGTGCGACCGATTTCCCGGATGGTTTACACTATATACTCTTTTGTATTCCAAACTTTTAGAGCCAAAATTAATCAACAACCCAATGGGTAAGTTGTATGCTTGACAATAGTTCATTGCTTGTGCTAAATGCACATCTTCAAGCTGAATCAAAGCTTTTAATTCTACCATAATGACTCCTTCCACAAAAAAATCTACTCTACGAGTGCCAATGTGTTCTGCTTCGTAGAAAATATCCATTTCCATTTCTCGCTGAAAGGATAAACCTTGTTTTGTCATTTCAATGGCTAAAGCACGCTGGTAAATCACCTCTTGAAAGCCATTGCCCAAAGTAGAATGTACTTTCATTGCACAACCAATTATTTTATGTGTAATATCTCCGTACTTCATCTTTTAATCCGTTAATCCTACTAATCCTAATTCTGACTTTTTCTCCAACGCCAAAATATCTGCTTTGATATTTGCCAATGGCCTTAATGGCTTAAACTCATAGAAATACTTGGTAAAGTTGATTTCGTACCCAACTTTGGTTTTGCTGTGGTCTATCCATGCTTCGGGCAAGTGGGGTAAAACTTCTTCATTAAAGTATTCCTCAATGGTTTGGGGTACCAATTTTCCGTTAGCATCTTTTTTCAAAAAAGGTATGTTTTCATAATCACGTAAAGATGTGTCGGGCTTGGGTTGTCCTTTGCTTTTTACCACTTTGCCGTTTTCTTTTAGCGGCTGTTCTACGGTTATTCGCCAATAACCAAAGAACTCATTGGGCAGAATTTTACAAAACTCGTTTTCTTCAAAATTGCCGTAGAGTTGGGTAATAAAGCCAATGCCTTTGCTGTTGCCATTTTCAGCAATTTTCTTTCGCTTGTTGCCCAAGCTTCTGTCCATCTTTTGCCAAAAGCGGTTGAAATCCAGTTTGCCTTCTTTGGTCAGTTCTTCATCTTTAGTACCTGTGGCGTTTATCAATTGCACTTTGCCGCTTCGTTCCGCACTTTTATTGTTGGTTACAATCCAGATGTAAGTACTGATGCCCGTGTTGTAAAAGAGTTGGTCGGGTAAGGCAATTACGGCTTCCAACCAGTCATTTTCAATAATCCATTTTCTGATGTTGCTTTCTCCACTTTCGGCAGCACCTGTAAACAAGGGCGAACCATTGAATACAATACCGATACGCGTACCTCCTGACTTCATTTTTGAAATCATGTGCTGTAGGAAAAGTAAAGAACCATCATTGATTCTTGGCAAACCTGCACCAAATCGACCGCTCATGCCTTTGCTGTCTGCTTCGGCTTTGATGATTTTTTCTGCTTTTTTCCAGTCCACTCCAAATGGTGGATTTGATAGCATGTAGTCAAACTTTTCTTCTTCAAGTCCATCCACCGTAAAAGTGTTTCCAAACTTAATGTTGCTTGGATTTTGTCCTTTAATCAGCATATCCGATTTACAGATTGCGTAGGATTCAGGATTTATTTCTTGTCCGAATACTTTTAATTCAGCTTTCGGATTGAGTTCTTTTACATATTGCTCACCAACAGAAAGCATTCCGCCTGTTCCGCAGGCTGGGTCATAAAGGGTTTTTACAATACCGTCTTGGGTAAGTATGTCTTTGTCTTCAATAAATAGCACGTTTACCATCAAGCGAATGACTTCTCTTGGGGTAAAGTGTTCCCCCGCTGTTTCGTTGGATTGTTCCGCAAATTTTCTGATGAGTTCTTCAAACGTATAACCCATTTCCATGGAATCCATGTCGGTCAGGTCAATCTCTTGAAATGCCTTTACCACCCTGAATAGGATATCCGTTTTCGGGTCGTCCATGCGGTCAATCTGGTCGTCAAAATTGAAATACTCTATGATCTCCCTTGCACTTGTCGAAAAGCCATTGATGTAGTTTCTCAGGTTTACAGAAACGTTATTTGGGTCGGCAATCAGTTTGTCAAAGTTGAATTGACTTCTGTTGTGGAAGTTGAAACCTGCAATTTTATTAAGGGCAATGTCTTTGGCGCTTTCTTTAAGAGAATCAACTTTAGGCAGGTAGTCCAGCACTTTCTGTTTGGTCGGTTCGAGTATGCAGTCCAGTCGTCTTAGAACTGTCATTGGAAGTATTACCTTTCCATAGTCAGACTGCTTGTAATCGCCTCTGAGTAGGTCAGCTACTCTCCAAATCAGATCTGCTTTCTCTTTAAAATTCTTCATTTATTGTCTTTTATCTTTTTGTCAATGTTAATACTTTGTTTCTGTTGAGCGTTGGCAAAATTCAAGCTCTTTTGGTTTTTTGTTTTGGCTTTGAGTGTCGGCAAAAACCAAATGTGCTTGAATGTGCGGTTGGCTTTCTACACTGACCGCCAACGTTTCGGGTATTGCCGAAGTGGCGGATTTCGGAGCAGAAAACTGTCAAAATACCAGAAAAGTTGATGCGAGGTGGTATGTTCAATTAAACACGTCACCCGCCATTGAGCCAAACGCCTGTTATCGGTTCGGGCATTTATTTCACTAAGTTGTAAATTGTCGT
>CAYSCJ010000028.1:0-35095 GCA_964429515.1 uncultured Taibaiella sp. | reverse complement strand
CACGTGAGTGAGCAGATTTACAGTCTGCCGCCTTTAACCACTCGGCCAACTACCCTCATCCTTTTTAAGGTGCTGCAAATGTAAAAACTAGCCACCATTCTACCAAAATTATTATTGATAATTTTCAAGCACAGCTCGCATCGACAAAAAATAACACAACATTGAATGTGGCGTAATACTACGAGTGCACTCCCGCCTATTTTTTATTCACTGTTACCTTACGCTATCTAATAGCGCATTTAGCTACAATCGATGAATTAAAGACAACATAGAGCTATTTGAAACATTAATAAATATTATTTTTTTATATTTTAAGAAACCAAACCATAAAAATCAAATAATTGTATCTAATTTTATTTTATTATATTTGAGTGTAAATTTCATTCTGCCATCAAATATGGAAAAAGAAGAGCGGTATTATCTCACCAAAATCGATACAGACCCCACTAGTATCTATTGTCATCATGGAACATTTGATGAAAGTTATATCCCTGAGCATTCACACCAAAAAGGCCAATTTCTATATACCGAAGGTGGCATTGTATATATAAAAACCCCCGAGCAAACCTATTATTTACCTTCCAGGCATTATATATGGATAGCACCTGGCACAGCCCATAGTATACATCCAAGTACCGAGAGTGCCATTATGCGCAACCTGTATTTTCCGATAGACACACCAACGGAATTTACACAAACCACAAGAATTTATCCCGTAAACGACCTACTAAAAAACCTACTTGATTACACTGCTACCCTACAAGGAGATATACGCTCATCGGCATCTGAGTTTACCATCGTGAAGGCTTTTTATTTGCTGCTACAACAATTCAGCAATTTTGCATTACCGCTATACCTGCCATTGCCGCAAGACGAGCGCCTAAAGGAAATAACCAACTATATTGCGCTGCACCTTCATCAGCCTCTAAAACTTCCCGAAATATCCAAAAAATTCGGAATTAGTGTTCGTTCACTGAGTAGATTGTTCACTAAGCAATTGCAGATGTCATTTATAGAGTATTTGACAATACTCAGAATCCTTAAGGCATTAGAAATGCTATTAGAAACCAATAAGAGTGTATCCGATATTTGTATAGAGGTAGGTTACCATAGTATACCTACATTTAGCAATGTGTTTTACAAAATGGTGGGACTAAGGCCGGCTGCCTACCGTAAAACCAAGACACAGATAAAAGCCTAATAAATAAGCGCTTCTAAACAACTCCAGCGATTTAAAGACCCATAGGTTTTAGGTCTTGAATTACTTTTTCGCAAATTGCGGCTCTATGAAATATCAGCGATACGGTACGGAATATTTAGGGCTTTTAGCCAAAATAAAAAGGACAAACCAACGAATGTGTTAGTTTGTCCGAAAAAAGTGTGATCCCGCTGGGACTCGAACCCAGGGCCCATACATTAAAAGTGTATTGCTCTACCAACTGAGCTACGGAATCGGCACTTAATTGATTGGAGGGCAAAAGTAGGATACTAAATTTATTTAACCAAATTAATTTACTATTTTTTGGTTCAAAAATAATCGACTTTAATAATGACCTTTTTAGAACAATAAATTATTCTTTTTGAATGCATTAATACCCCATTTTAAACCTACAAATCAAAAAAAACGCTTTGGCTAAAATACCAAAGCGCTCTTTATGTAAATAACGAATCAATTAATTCTTGCTGAATTTTTGGATAAATACCTTTTGATTATCGGCAACTAATTCAACTACATACAAACCTGTATTCAAAGCTGAAACATCTAAAATTTGTGTCGCATTAGTAAGTGCTACTTGCTGCAACAATTTACCATCGATGCTTAAAATATTAGCTACATATTGCGTACCTGCTGTGTACTGCGTGTTTTCGATAGTCAAAGTGCTAGTAGCCGGCACCGGATACATTTTAATAGCGTTATTTTTAGTTAGGGAGCCTACAGAAACTGGGATTTTCCCTTCTGTATATGTGCCATTTATATCATCTACAACCATATAATTCTTTGGATTACCAGCAGTTACTTCGTAAGATGTAGTACTTGATAGCAAAATTACCATAGTATCTACGGCAGTAAAAGTAGGATCGATATAGCTGACAGTAACGGTAACATCCTGATAGACTGTATCTGGTGACACTACCGCAACACCACTACCCATTACGCCATATTCGTTGGTGCCTGGGTGCTTACCGTAAAGCATTACACTTACAGAACCATCTTCACGATTCATAGTATCTAAAAATACTTTTGCAGTAATTGTAACTACTTCTTTTTTATTGGCAGGTGTGCCTCCTGTAAAAGATAGTGCTTCTTCTAGGCTACCACCATTAGATATAACACCCAAATCAACAGACATTTTAGCATTAGCTAAAAGTCCGGGTAATTGCAAAGTGTCGTTCAAAATACTTGTTTCGATAGCTACAGCCGCACTTCCTGAAGCTGCATTAGTCGATTCAAAGCATTGCTCTACAAAGTTTGTAAAATTAAATCCTCCTAAGGCTAATATAGGCGCCATACCTACTAACAACGAATCGCTGCAATACCAACCGTTGGGTGTTGTTGACGAAATACTTGCAGGTGGCAAATTACTAGTAGCGTTTACAGTTCGGAAACCATCTTCAAAATCGGCATTAACAATCACTGGATTTTGAGCATACATCTGCCCTATTATTGCTGAGCTTGCTAAAAGTGCATAAATTTTTTTCATAACCAATCTATATTTTATTTTTAATTACTTACAAATATAAATAAATTAATATCAACCCTACCATTACAAACCATAATTTCTTCTTAAAAACCATTCCGTGCCTAAAAAGAGCAACAGCAAGGCGTACAACCATTGGTAATCTATCAATCGCTTTTCTTGGCGTGTTTCTTTCAAAACTACTTTGGCCTCAGGTGCACGTGTAAGGCTAGCAATAGCCGAATCCCAATGGCTAAGGGTACTAAAACTCCCTCCCGACTGGCTAGCAATGCCTTGCATCAATGCAAAATCTGAATGTTGCCGAAGCGATTCTATATCAAAGCTACTCACCTCAAAGTTTGCCGTAGCTGTGTATTGTTTTCCTTCATCATTCAAAGTAGCATTGATTGTGTAAGAACCTTCTTCAAAAAAACCTAAATCTTCTTTATAGGATGTAGCTATTCGTCCTAACTCTTTGGGTCGAGAACCTGCATCGGAGGGCTGTATCTCATAACTAGCCTTCGGCAGATTACTCAATTCACCCAAGCTATTCTTATAAGTACCATACAACTGTACTTTTTCATAGCTGCTATAAACTTGCTTATCTAGACTAATAGCAAATGGCTTCAGCACATCCTTACTATGAATATGCATTAGTGTTTGCTTGATTATTCCTTGCAAAATCTCATTGTTTTTGAACCCTTTAAATTCGTGAATTTTCCATCTCCACAACCCCGTACCCTTGGTGATGGCTATTTTTTGCCCTCCTACTTGCTTAAAGTACCATAAAGGTTGCTGAGTAGCCACATTACCAATCTTCTGGAATAAAAGCACTTCCGTTTCATGTTTTTGTTCAAACAACATGCCCTCAAGTGGTGGCAATACAGGTATTACCTCGGGTGTTTTTTCGGGCAATGAAAATACATAAAATTGGGGGTTCCAAAGCGGCAAAACATCGGCAGCTAAGATAGGACTTCTCCCTACCGACATGCCCAAGCTAGCCAATACCTCCCGGCTTGTTGTTTGAGACAATATATACCACGCTGGCTTGTTTACGTCTGCCATTAATTTTACATCAGAAGCACTTGGCTGGTGTATAACGACTACCTGCGCATTTGCCAGCTCCGATGCACCTAGCTTTTTGGTAACAGTTACCTGAAATTGAGGCGTTGTGGCAATGGCACTTTGAATCGCTGCAATATCGGGGTGCGGCGCCTTTGCATACAGCAATACATTTATTTTATCATCTATTACTTCTACAAATGCATCGTAGCGATTATTAAGCACATTGGGCTCTCTCTCTAGGGGCTCTATTTGGATGCTATACTTTTGCATCCCTTTATTTTTAGCCAATAATTTTATGGGAATAGACACCAATTGTCGATTATGCTGAATAGTAGCCGTATGTGTGTACAAGGTGTTACCAGAATTGCTTATGCTTATAGATAAAGTTTTCCCCTGAAGCTGATAAGCTGCAATATCTATAATCATTTCAAATTGCGCGTTTAAGCTTACCACCTTATTGACGAGTACATTCTGAACGCTAGCGTCTATGGGTTGTGTACTATCGCCTGTAGCTATAGTATGAATGGGAAAGGGCGATTGCGCTGCTATGCTAGCTGCATCGGCGCCTATTGTGGCTATACCATCCGAAATCAATAATGCCGATTGAAATTTGGTTTGTTTGTGTCTTGCGATAACCTCCTCTATTGCTGCTGTAATATTGGTCTCTTGTGCCCAGGTTTCGGTCGTGGTATCTTGGTATATTTTACTACCAAAATACATCAATGAAACATCGTAAGTTGCGTTTAAAGCTTGTTGGGCTGCCTGTACTTGCGTGTAAAACGAAGCAGTATCAACAAAGCCATTTAGCATAGAGCTAGATTTGTCAACCATTAAAGCCAATTTAGGCTTTACCTCCTTGGTGGTTTTAACAGTAAATACGGGTGCCAAAAGCAACAGCATAAGCAGCCCAAAGCTTAAAGAGCGCAACAATGCTGGCAACCAATATATACGTGGTATTTTGCCTTTATCGCGCCGATAAACCCACCAAAATACGAGCACCATAATAGCAATCGTTACTCCAATTGTGACACTCCAATTCATCCACGTAATGATTTAAAAAAAGACTGCATCAAAGCGGCGCATTCAGCTTCTAAAACACCACCGACTACTTGTGTTTTAGGATGAAACGGCCCAAGTTCTTTCATTGATGCAGCATGGTTTAAATTAAAATATTTTCCGATACCATTTTTTTCATCTTTTGCCCCAAACACTACTCTACCTATTTTACTCCAATACAATGCACCTGTACACATCATACAAGGCTCGAGGGTTACATAAAGGGTTGCATCTACGAGGTACTTAGCTCCTAATGCTTGGTAGGCAGCCGTAAGTGCTATCATTTCTGCATGTGCAGTGCTATCTTTCAAAAGTTCTACTTGATTGTATCCTTTCGCCAATACCTTATCTTGATACACAACGATAGCTCCAATGGGCACTTCATTCATCGCATATGCTTCTTCTGCCAGCTGCAAGGCCCTTCTCATGTAATATGCGTCTTTATTGTTTTCCACTTTGAGTTACTTTGTTTTTAAACTGCAATATAGGTAGGATTAAATCATTTACAAAAGCGCGACTATTTAAGTTGCTATGCAGCGCCTCGGCATCTAAGTGACGAAAAAATCGCTCTAAATAAGCATCTGGAGCTTGATTATTAAATTTCTGCCTCGATTCACTTTCAAATTGAAATTTAATATCCAATTTGTTTTTATTAAAAAATTCATCAACAGCCTCCTCCGACTTAAATTTGGCTGTAAACGAATGGTCCATTTCTATCATAGATGTATGTCCACTCTGAAAATATTGCAGTGCTTTTGCGAGGTATTCGTTTGCATAATGCGCCGAAATATCGCTCAAATCAATAATACTATTTTCAATATTACTCTTAGGATTTGTGCTCGCTATTTTTATACTGTGTATAATATTGGTAGCGCGGCCCATAAGTACTTTTAGAAAAATAGGAATAATGTGTTTGTCTGTATTCGAAGAAATTATAATTGCAAGCAATGTTCCATCCGAAGTGCAATCTAGACTGGCTTCAAGCGACGTTTGCCCGATGCTTAATTGAACGGAATGTTTCACAAAACTTTCCGGAGCGTCTGCAGCGTCCTTTGTTTCCAAGCAAGCAGCTATTTCTTGCCAGTAATGCTCCACATAATGTGCACCCACAGCCAATAGCGGCACATTGCCTTGAAGTTGTTGTTGCAACAAAAAAGCTGATGCCGAAGTTCCTGCCAATTGTGCTTCAAGTATCTGTTGTCTGAGTTTATAAATCCCCAAGCCATCACTTGTATTCAATACAAAAGGCTCGTGGTAGCTACTGGCAGCCTCCAAATTATCTATATACACACCAAGCACTTGCTTGTAATAATAGGCAATAGGTGAGGAAATGAATTGAGCTAATTTCTCTATTGTTATTACAGGTGGTGGTTTGTATATGCGTTGTGGTGCATTTTCCATCAATTTGGGTGTCCATGTACTTGCATTTTTTTTATGAAAATAATACAAAGAAGGATTGTGTGGCGTATTGTATTGTATACTGAAATTATGCAAGGGGTGTTCTGTTTTTAACCACCGCAACTGCGTGATATCTGTAGCTGCTTTTTCTTGAATATAGTACCACAAATCGTCTACCAAGGTAGAAGGGTTAAGGGCTGAATTGTCTTTTGCCGACCTGCCTATATAACTAATATATACGTAAGAGCGCGCCGAGATAATCGTCTCTAGAAACAGGTGTTTATCGCTATCTTTGATATTTCTATCACCCAATTGATGTTGTACTTGCATTAAATCAAAGCTGAGTGGCTGCTCTTTTCGAGGAAATTTACCATCGTTCATACCCAAAAAGGCGACCACCTCAAAAGGAATGCTTCTCATGGGCACGACGGTACAAAACGTAATACCATCGTTATAAAACAAATGCGACTTTACGTCATGTGATAATTGTTGCGAAAAACTTTTGGAGAAGATATCATAAGTCACCGTTGCATTATAAAAACTTGCTGCTTCAATATAGGCTTCAACTATTTTTTTCCATCGCTGCAAATCTTCTGCATAGGCGGTATCTTCTATTTCCATAAACAATTGAAAAGCCTCTTCGGTATATTGTAGCCAAGCCTCAATACTTTTGGCTGTATGCCTGCGTTGCACCCAATTAATCAATTTTAGGGCAAAATCGCAAAACACAATAATGTCTGAGGCCGCGTGGCCTTCTAAAGTATCTAAGGCAAAAAAATCGCCATCGGGGTCTTCAATCAATTCGGTGCCACTCATACAAATACCATACATCATTTTCTTAATGCCGTTCATCCAACTGATGGTATGTGTTTGAAAGTCAGGATTGCCTTTGATGCCCTCTTTGATATTGGCTGCTTCTGCCCATGCTTTTACAGCGGCTATATCTTTTAAGTCTAAGGCGTTTTTCACCATGCTATAATCGAGTAAGGCTACAACGCTTTCGAGGGTAAAGTGCTCTTCAGTTAAGGCCAAAAGACTGAGTAAGGCTGCAAATATGTTATCGCCTATAGCTATGGAAGTATCTGCAATTTTGTACTTAAACTTCACGGGACCATTGGCAAACACTCCATCAATATAAGGCGCGTAGGTATCTATCTCGCTACACACTACCAAGATGTTTCTGGTGGCAATTTCAAGACCATCTACCACCAACATTTTGCAAAGATAATTATACAATCCCTCTACTTCTCTTTGCTGCGTATAATGCACATGAAACTGAATGCTTCCATCATCAAGCAATGCAGCGGGTATTTCTACTCTTTCGGACGAGGGTATATTTTCAAAAATATCATTTTGTATTCTTGCCAAAAGTGTTGCACCGTATGGTTGTATAGCCTCAACAACTTCGTAAGCATCTATGAGTGCATCATTTTGAAAAAGCAGTTTCGTAGTATTCTGTATTAGTTTTCCCCAATTGATAAGCAAATCGTTGCCTACCAAATACGATCCGTCAATTTTATAACCCTTTGCCTGCCAAATAGCTAAATCTTTGGCGCTTTTATCATCGCCCCAATAGATATATGGCGAGGGGTTGATAAGGTAAAATTGAATATCGATATAATCTGATAACTTATAAAAAACCTCCAAGTGGTATTTTGTAAAAATAGATAAGCCAAAAAGATAGACACAAGAGAGGTATTTAGCGAGTTCTTTGTGCTTGTCTGACGTAGCTATATTTTTTAAAATAAAATCTCGAACAAAACCAATATTCTCTAAAGGCTCCTGTCTGTTTTGCTGCGCTTCAATGATAGATGCCCAAAGATAGGCTTGCCAATGTGGCGCATTTTCTTTCTTCAAAGCCGACCATTCGGCAATAAACTCCTGTCTATATATCTGATACTGATCAAATAAGTCAGCTATCTTTTCGGCTAATTGCAGGCGTTTAAGGTCGGTATCAAATTGCTCATCAATAAGGTATTTAGAGGGTTCGGGAAATTTACTTTTAAACTCGTCACTTCCAATAATTTCATACAATATCCATACGTAGCTCTGCCTATTCATCGTCACTTGAAAGGGGCCACCCAATATAATATACACGTCGTACAAGATATCATTGGGTTTACAAAACTTCAAATTGGAAGCAATACCCCATTTGGCAGCTATGTTTTGCTTGAGCCAAATATTCATACCCTCAGTTTGAGATACAATAGTGTAAGGATACAATACAGGCAGCGCCCTCGCTTCCATCTCTGAAATAAGCTTATTAAATAACCCGTCTAAATTATTGGATACAAAGAGGCTAATTGGCATGTTGATGTTTTTCTATAACTCAAAGAATAAAAATAGCATTTCTTTGGCTCCTTTGTGCCAATTTTTACAAAAAACAAGCCAAAATATGGTACTAAATGTATCAATAACGCGTTTTGCTAAGCGGCTTCTTTATATTTGTGCTACAATCCTAGTATATTTGACACCTATATGCCCAAAACACTACTCACAACGCTTAATGCTAAGTATATTCATCTCAATTTAGCCATTCGAATCTTATACGACCTTAATAAAGATGTCGCAGATTTGCATTGGAAAGAATTTGTAATAAAAAACGACGTTGATGAAATAGCCGAATACTGCAAAGACTTTGAAGTAGTATGTTTTAGTTGCTATATATGGAATATCACGCAAACGCTAGCGGTGTGTAAGCGCATAAAAGAAATAAACAAAGACACCAAAATATTGCTAGGCGGACCCGAAGTGAGCTATGAATGGGAGGCACTTATGCACTTGCCCGAAGTAGATTTTATCATAACGGGCGAAGGGGAAATCCCTTTTGAAAGCTTCCTTGCCAACTACCCTAAGCTCGAAAACGTTCCTAATCTTGTATATAAAAAAGACGATGGGATACATTACAACAAACAAAATGTACAGTTTAACATCGAGCTACTAGCCAACCGTAATCCCTACCAATATGACCCTATAGAGGATTTATCAAATAAAGTAAGCTATATAGAAACCAGTAGAGGATGCCCTTATAAGTGTGAATTTTGCTTGGCAAGCCTTGACAATAAGGTGAGGTATCTACCTATGGAGACGATTAAAGCCAATTTGCTATACCTTATGCAACATGGCACCACTATCAAATTCTTAGATAGAACCTTTAATGTAAAAAAAGACTTCACGATAGAGATGTTTCAATTCATTTTGGAGCACCATAGGCCACAAAATGTTTTTCAATTTGAAATAACCGCAGACATTGTACACCCCGACATCATAGCCTTTATACAAGAAAAAGTTCCACCTCATCTATTCAGATTTGAAATCGGTATTCAAACCGTCAATCAAGATAGTAATAGAGCGGTGAGCAGAAAACAAAACTTTGAAAAAACAAGCAGCATCATTAAGCAATTAGATAATAAAATAGAAATGCATCTAGACTTAATCGTCGGCTTACCTCTAGAGTATTTCGAAGATTTAAAATATAGTTTTGAAGCCACCTTCAAGTTGTTCCCTCCCGAATTGCAACTTGGATTCTTGAAATTTTTAAAAGGCACACCCGTACGTGAAAAATATGAAATGTACGATTATGTTTTTGACCCTCAACCTCCTTACCAAATCATCAGCAGCAAATTTCTGAGTGAGGCAGAATTAAACGCTATCATGCGCCTAGAGGACGCTTTGGAGATTTATTGGAATAAAAAACGAGCAGTAAGAACGCTGCGTTATATCGCCGAACAATACAGCATTTTTGACTTCTTGTTGGGCTTAGGACAGTACTTTGACGAAGTATCAGATAGTCATAAACATACACTGAAAGAGATATATCAAATAATACATCAGTACATCAACAAGCACTACAATGATGCCTTTTTACTACAAATATTGGCTATAGATTATTATACCTACCATAAAGTAAAACCTACCGATTTGTATCAAGTAGAGTTAGACAAAGCATTGAGAAGCGAAGTATACGATACCTTGCAGCTCAATCATCACAAGTATCGTTACGCAATCATACCGGCTGTTTTTGATGTGAATATTTGGGAGGCCGAGGGGCAAAAAACACCAAGCGAGTCTTTCAGTATCATTCAGTTTGATGGGAAGGAGAAGGGCATTCTTTTACCGTAACAACTAAGTTTGCTATAGAATAAACTGTTTAGCGTAGCTACGCATTTATAGGAAGAGCGCTACTGGCAGTACATTGAGTTATTTTTTTTCAAAAAAAACAAAGAGACACAAACCTTTAAGGGATGGTCTCTTTGTTGCGTAATGCAAGTATTTTGTAGTAAAAACAACAACAGTCGAATTCTAATCTGTAATGTAAGGATAATCGTTCTCTACATAGATATCTTTATACAATTCGCTATCATCTGGCCATGGGCTCTCTTCCGAGAATCTTACTGACTCATCAACGATTGCTTTTACTTTTTCTGCTATCGCTTCGATGCTTGCTTCTGTAGCCCATTTTTTGCTAATCAATTTTTGTCGAGTAGTTTCAATGGGGTCTTTTAATTTGTAAGCTTCTAGCTCTTCTTTTGTTCTATATTTAGCAGGGTCGGACATGGAGTGTCCTCTATATCTGTAGGTTCTGATTTCCAAGAATGAAGGGCCATTTCCTTTACGCGCATGCGCTGCGGCTTTCTCAATAGCTGTATGCACGGCTTCTGGATTCATACCATCTACCACTTCTGCGGGCATATCATAAGCCAAAGCCATCTTGTAGATATCTAGAGTTTTAGACGTACGCTCTACAGATGTACCCATAGCATAGTAGTTGTTTTCGCAAACAAATATTACAGGCAAATTCCAAAGCATAGCCATATTGTAGGTTTCGTGCAGCATACCCTGACGTGCAGCGCCATCACCAAACATACAAACCGTTACTCTATCGTTACCTAAATACTGATCGGCAAATGCAATACCTGCACCCAAGCCAATTTGACCGCCTACAATACCGTGGCCACCAAAAAAGCGTTTTTCCTTAGAAAAAAAGTGCATAGATCCGCCCTTGCCTTTGGTACAGCCTGTTGCCTTACCGTAAAGCTCTGCCATACATTCGTTGGCACTCATGCCTTTAGCTAATGCCAAACCGTGGTCTCTATAAGCCGTAATTAGATTGTCGTCTTCTCTAATAGCAGACATGATACCAGCCGAAACGGCTTCCTGACCGATATATAGATGACAAAAGCCTCTAATTTTTTGCATTCCATACAACTGTCCTGCTTTCTCTTCAAAGCGACGTTGTAATAACATGGACTCATACCATTCTAGGTATACCTCTTTACCAAATTTAGTTGCCAATGTATTTTCTTTTAAAACAGATAAAAAATAAGTTGTTGCCAACAATCAAAAAAGCAAATATAGTGCAAGGACTTTTATCATACTTTTTGAGTAGCAAATATAAAAAACCAAATTGATATACGTACATTTTACTCAATATTAATATCCAAATAAGGCCTATTCCCAATACTTTTTCCATTATATACCGCCTAGTTGCTGCCCAATAATGTATTTTATACCCAAAAAATCAATAACAATTAGCTTTTATATTGAACTAATATACCTTTTCGATGCAAAGTCTATCTATACATTCCTTACTTTTGTTTTTATTGAAAGTCATTTTTATTAAAGACAATTATGAAATTAATATACTGCTATGATGCATACTGTGGCTGGTGCTATGGTTTTAGTGATGTTATAAAGCAATTAGATGCTACGATAGGCCAAACGATTCCAATAGAGGTACTAAGCGGTGGCATGTTACTACCCAGTGCACCCCTTCCTATTAGTACAATCGCAGCTGTGATATTAGAAAATTATGAAAGAGTAGAAGCTTATACCGGTGTAAAGTTTGGTACAGATTTTCTATGGCACGTACAGCATCCCGAACTCAGCGACTGGTTTCCGAATAGCTTACAACCCGCCATAGCACTTTGTATTGTAAAAGAAAAGACTCCAGAAAAAAGTGTAGCTTTTGCCACCGACATTGAATATGCCTTGAATTATGAAGGTAGAGACTTAACAGACTTGGAAGCCTACAGGCATTTGCTAGACAAATACGAGCTTAGTCCCGAAGTGTTTTTCGAAAAGATGCAAGACCCCGTGTATGAAGAAAAAGCACGTTATGAGTTTCAGCTTTGCAAACAATTGCAGGTTACGTCTTTCCCCGTCCTGATGTTGCAGGTCAATAGCAGTAAATTTTTCTTATTAGCCAAAGGCTATACACCCTACGAAACGGTGATGACGCGCCTTGATACCATTCTCAACGAAATTCGAGCACAGCTCAATTAAGGGCATTTCGCACCTTTATGCAACCGAAAGCGTAAGAGTAATAATAATTGTATTTAGCATGAATATGTTTTACGCTTTTTACCGTCTGTCACTCATTAAAATAGTTTCTTTACATGCCTACATAAAAGGCCGTCCTTGGGATCGACGGCCTTTCGATTGTGTCATTTATTTTTTAAAAAAACAACCTTAATAAAATACTAAGTAGAAATTTTGAATGAAAATCCTTCATTAATAAGGTATTCCAGAAGCTGGTCGTTTACTTGTACGCCGCCTTGGTCGAGTTTCATTTGCAATTGCTCATCGCCATCCTTTATTAAAAAATACAAATCTGTACTACCGGCATTGGCCATCAAATTTTGCTTCAAGAATGCAATGTGTTGCTCCGATATACGCTCCAAAGGAAGGGCAACAGTAAGTTTCTTGGTATATTTTGCTTTTACGTCAGACAGCAAACAAATACTATTTACTCTAAACTCCATTTGACCGGGACGAAACTTATGTTCGCCGTAGGTGCCTGTAATCATCAACTTTTGTGCATCTTCCAAATACTGTCCAAA
The DNA here is from genome assembly GCA_964429515.1 of uncultured Taibaiella sp. GTDB lineage: Bacteria > Bacteroidota > Bacteroidia > Chitinophagales > Chitinophagaceae > MKSF01. Next base: position 22,056 of record CAYSCJ010000028.1, on the reverse strand, counting down.
ATTCACATAATCATTTTTAAAAAAGGCCAACTCAAATTTTCCCGAATAATCGTTGAGCGTAATTTTGCCCCATTTATCGCCCTTTTGCGTGAGTAAATGCTTGGCATCAGACACAAAACCAGCAATACGTATGAGTCTATTCTGATTCAATTCCATATCCTTGATAGGTATTATATCAAAATAATTCATCTCTATACTATAGGTATCTAAAGGGTGTCCACTAATATAAATACCCACCACTTCTTTTTCTTTTTCCAGTTTTTCGTGTAAAGGCCAAGGCGGGCAATTAGGTATAGCAGGCGGCTTAATCTCTGGCATTTCAATATCGCCAAACAAGCTGTTTACTGATGTATTTTGCATCATAGACACTTGGCCGCCAAACTTGATAATTCGTTCTATTCCAGATATTCTATCGGGTGTATCATCAAAAAAATACTGTGCCCTGTGTAGGTCGGTAAAGCTGTCGAAAGCACCCGCACACACCAAGTTTTCAATGGTTCTTTTATTAACGGTACGTTGGTTGACGCGGGCTATAAAATCAAATATATCTTTAAACACACCGTTCTCTTCTCTTTCCTTAATGATATCTTCAACTGCTGCGTCGCCTACGCCCTTAATGGCGCCCAGTCCAAACCTTACGACTCCCTTATTATTTACAGCAAAGCCTTTAAGAGATTCATTTACATCTGGCCCTAGTACATTCAAGCCCATTCTTTTACATTCTTCCATGAAGAAGGTAATTTTCTCAATAGCATTAGCATTGTTCATTACCGCCGCCATATACTCCGATGGGTAATGTGCTTTTAGGTAGGCTGTTTGAAAGGCTACGAATGCATAGCAAGTAGAGTGCGACTTATTGAAGGCGTATTGCGCAAAGGCTTCCCAATCCGTCCATATTTTATTCAATTTATCTTCAGGATGTCCTTTAGCTACGGCTCCTTCTATAAATTTGCCTTTCATTTTATCGAGTGTCTTGCGGTCTTTCTTACCCATTGCTTTTCTAAGCACATCGGCATCACCTTTAGAGAATCCGCCAAGTTTTTGAGAAAGAAGCATTACCTGCTCTTGATACACGGTAATACCATAGGTATCTGCCAAATACTCTTCCATCTCGGGAAGGTCGTAGGTAATAGGAGCTTCGCCCAGCTTACGTTTGATAAAATCGGGAATATACTGCAATGGCCCTGGGCGATACAAGGCATTCATGGCTATTAAATCTGCAAACTTATCGGGTTTTAAATCGCGCAAGTACTTCTGCATACCCGGGCTTTCAAACTGAAAGGTAGCATTGGTATCACCTTTTTGGTATAATTCGTATGTTTTTTGATCATCCAATGGAATATCATCTGGCTGGATAACGATGCCATAATTCTTCTTGATGAGCTCTACTGCGTCTTTAATAATGGATAGGGTTTTTAGGCCCAAAAAATCCATTTTAATTACACCTGCATTTTCTATGATTTTACCTTCATATTGCGTAATCAATAAGCTTACGTCTTTAGAGGTAGCTACAGGTACAATTTCGGAAAGGTCTTTGGGGGCAATGATAATACCGGCAGCATGTATACCTGTGTTACGTACCGAGCCCTCTAGCTTTTCGGCTTCTAACAAAACGCTACTCGCTAAAGTACCTGGCTGGTTGAGCAACTCCCGTATTTTCGCTACATTTTGTAGGTCTTCTTCACGTAGTTCTTCTTTTTCTTTCAAGGACTTTTCGGTAGCGGTAGACTGTTCTATTGGGGCTCTGAGTATGCGCTTTAACGAAATGCCGGGTTTATCTGGCACTAGTTTGGCAATAGCATTCGATTCTGCCAAGGGCAAATCCATCACCCTAGCTACGTCTTTAATAGACATTTTTGCAGCCATTGTACCATAGGTAACGATATGCGCTACTTGGTTTTTGCCATATTTTTCTACTACATAATCGATAACCTTTTGCCTTCCTACATCGTCAAAGTCGGTATCTATATCGGGCATCGACTTTCTGTCTGGATTCAAGAAACGCTCAAACAGTAAATTGTATTTTATAGGATCGATATTGGTAATACCAATACAATAGGCCACTGCACTTCCTGCCGCCGAGCCCCTACCCGGCCCTATGTAAACGCCTAAGTCGCGACCGGCTTTAATAAAATCGGACACAATCAAAAAATAGCCAGCAAAACCCATTGTTTTGATCGTAAACAATTCAAACTTCAGTCTTTCTTCTATTTCGGGTGAAATGACCGAGTAACGCTTATGTGCACCTTCCCAGGCGATGTGCTCCAGGTAAGCGTCTTGGTCGTCATTAAACTCGGGTGGCACTTTAAAGTGGGGCAACAAAATATCTTTTTCTAGCTTCAAGGGTTTCACCTTGTCTACTATCATTTGAGTATTTTCGATAGCTTGCGGAAGGTCATTGAAAAGCGTAGACATTTCCGCTGTAGTTTTGAAATAAAACTGGTCGTTATAAAAGGCAAAACGCGTGTCTTTCGGTCTTACTTCATCATCGTCCACAAATTCTTTGTTGGTAGGAGTGCTTTGTTTTTCGCCCGTATTGATGCACAACAAGATATCATGTGCATTGGCATCTTCTTGCTCTACATAATGCGAATCATTAGAGGCAATAATAGGCACCTTGTATTTTTGGGCAAACTTAAGGAGTACGTCATTCACAATGGCTTGTTGCTTCATATCATGCCGCTGCAATTCTATGTAGTAATCTTCTCCAAAAAGATCTAGCCACCATTTAAACTCCTTTTCTGCTTCGGCTTCGCCCTTCTGCAAAATAGCTTTGGGCACCATTGCTCCTATACAGCAGGTAGTAGCTATCAACCCTTCGTGATATTGCATGATAAGTTCCTTATCTATTCGGGGATATTTTCCGTACATGCCCTCTATAAATCCTAAAGAACAAAGCTTAGTTAGGTTTCGATATCCTAGCTCATCTTTAGCTAAAAACAATTGATGATATCGGATATCTTTACCTTCACCTTTGGTAAACGATCGCTTGTGCCTATCTTCCACCACATAAAATTCACATCCAACAATGGGTTTTACTACGGGTTCTATGATATCGTTTCCAAATTCGTCTGTGCCAACTACTTTTGTATTTTTCCATGCCTTAGCTACAAAATCAAACACACCAAACATATTTCCATGATCGGTAATTGCTACTGCAGGCATACCATCATTAGCTGCTTTTTTAAAAAGCCGGTCTGCCGAAGAAGCGCCATCCAGTAGTGAAAATTGTGTGTGATTGTGTAGGTGTGAAAATTGCATTAGTATAAAAAAACGTTTGTTGATGTAAAATGGTGCTACAAATTTAAAGTAAATGAACGGCAAAAAGAATTTGGAAAGCAAGATAAAACCGTGTACAAGAACCATCGGCACTTATGCTTAATAGCAGGTACAGCCCTATGCTATGCCCCAGCCTGCTTGTGTGTAGCTGCGTTACTAACATGGCACGTAACAACATCATATGATGCTGGCCAATGCGCTAATTTAATAAGATTTTGGCATTAAGACTTTATATTCAAAGCAAGTATAAATTAGCTTTTAGGCATTATATTGAGCTATATTCTCTTTTAATTTGCGTACAATGTTTTTTTGCAGACTAAGAGGCGCTAATACCTTAATATTACTACCAAAAGAAAGTAAAGTATTTACAAGCTCATCTGTTATTTTTAACGACAAATAAAGAATGGCGCCCTGCTTATCTTCTTTACCAAAATACTGATTGTTATGCAGCGGTAATGATTTAAAATAGGGGATGATATTTTTCTTTACCAAAAGCTGAATGTCCTGTACTTCATCATTTTCTGCAATAAAAATACCGAAGGAGTCTTTATACAAAGCGTCAATATCAAAATCACTGTCCCATTCAAATCTTTGAGCACTTCTTTCGAGCTTAGTTATTCTATCTAGCGCATAAATACGCAACTTATTATTGGTTTTGGCAATGATGTACCAACGCTGTTGATACTCTTTTAGTCCATAAGGCGCGGTAATAACCGTTTGTTCTTTTGCTTGGTTAAACTTTTGATAACCAATTTTAAGCAATGTTCGTTTTTTAATGCTAGCTATGATATCTTCAAAATAATTCATATTAGCAGCCTGCCGCGACTCGAAAAAAATAACGCCTCTCATTTCTTCTGCTATCTGAAGGGCTGTGAGCGTTTCGTAAGTTTCGAACATTCGTTGATTATTGGAAGCAAAAACGGTGTCCTTATTAATAAAATACGCTTTTTCTTTTTTGTTAAATTCTATCTGAATGCCCCAAACTTTCGCTATTTCAAGTTTGTCGCGCTGAAAGGTGCGCTTCGAGTATTTGAGTGCTCCTTCATCTTCCTCCCAGCTACCAGCCAGATATTCTTTTTCTATAAAAGACTTTATTTCATCAAAGGTGGCAAAACTAACGTTATTGAGTTTTTTTACAATAGATTTGGTTCTCTGAAAAAAGGTCTTTTTAGACATAAGCATGTATTATTGGATGGGAATTTTGAAAGATTGACAAAGCTGAACTACCGCTTTTAGCGTTTCGTCTTTAGTTTTATGGTACAATATTTTTACTTGCTGCGCTGCTTCTTCAAACACAACAAATATATGATTTTTCAACACAAAACAGAGGGTATAACCACTATAATTTGCTCTTTTAAGCGGCGCATCTAGCACCACAAAATCTTCTATAAGGGCAAAGAATTGTAGTTTGAATGAATGCATGAGCGCAAAGATGTCTAAATTAGTTATCTTATACAAACAAGGTGCTGCTTGCGTACAGTCAGTATAAAAATGTTCAATAGGCAAATTCCTATCTTGCGGTAAAACATGTAAGCTGCCGTCAAATTTTAGCGTTTCCATATGCGTTACTTTTTTTTCAAAAATAATCGACAACAACGCCAATATATGTCGTTCAAAAAATCTTTAATATAAAAGTGGCCATAAAAATAGCATCGCATTCCTAAACGATTCTTAATATTATTAACTAATATTACAGCCACAAATAGCTTTATACATGCGACATATTACCGCATTCTTCAACCTTATACGCTGGAAAAATATAAGTATTGTGATATTTTCAAAATTACTTATCTGGGTATGTGTAATACTACCTCTGCAAGATGTATTTGGTTTGCCGCTTTTTTTAAACAGCATAAACTTCACCATTCTGTGCACCTCTACGGCAATGCTGGCAGCAGCTGGATATATTATTAATGATTATTTCGACATAAGAATTGACCTCAGAAACCGTCCAGAAAAAGTAATAATAGGAAAAATCATCAAGCTAAGATGGGCCATGATTTGGCACAGTCTTTTTAATATCGCTGGCATTGTATTAGCGGGCTATTTGGCTTATAAAATTGGGCATTTTGGTTTGTTATTCATACAAATTATTACTACTATTTTGTTATGGTTGTATTCTACTCATCTTAAAAAACAATACATCTCGGGCAATGTGGTTGTGGCTTTGCTTACAGCGCTAAGCCTATTTACCATTGCTTGTTACGAACCCAGCTTGTACGCTTTTTTTCAATTAAAGTTCTTTATACCCATAGGAGGGCAACTAACACTCAATCCCTTTATTATTATTTGTATATATACCTTCTTTGCTTTTATGCTCACCTGGCTAAGAGAAATAGTAAAGGATATGGAAGACTTTAAGGGTGATGCAGAGGAAGGATGTATTACGATGCCTATCAAAATTGGGTTAAAAAAAACAACGACTTTCGTTTACATACTTTCTATAGCCACTTGTATTCCTATCTTAATAGCAGTATACGAAATGTGGGTACACCATTGGTATATTATGGCTTTATATTTGGTAGTAGGCATTTTAGTTCCATTAGTTTGGGTGTGCTACCGATTAGCTCAAAACACTACGGCTGTACATTACGAGCGACTTAGTAAGTGGTTAAAACTCATGATGATAATTGGTATCATAACTTTACCGCTTTATTTGCTGCGTATCTACTAGAAAGCTTATACTTCTTACCTTCGCTATCAATTGTATATCATGGAAAAGCCTATTAATGCCATTAATGGATTTAATGTAAGAGTGTATGCTGTATGCGTGCAAGACAAACAACTGTTTACCCTGCGTGAAGTACACGGCAGCTGGGATATTATTAAACTCCCTGGAGGTGGCTTGGAGTATGGTGAAGGTCCTGTAGACTGCCTTAAGAGAGAATTTAAAGAAGAGTTGAATTTAGATATTGAGGTACTCGATGCCTTTTATATTCAGGAGTCGTACGTACCATCCATCATGAAAGATAATAGGCAAATAGTACTCTTGTATTTTGAAGTAAGCATTATAAACTTCGAGACCTTGCAATTCAACGACAAGGCCATAGTAAGTGCGCAATGGCTACCTATAACAGCGGATTGTCCTTTATCTTTACCTGTCGATAAAATGATGTACAAAAAGCTTTTGGATGTGCACAACAATACACCTTAATAGGCTTCATGAAAAATTGAGACTGCTGTATATGGATGTGGCGGTCTGCACTTTGTGAAGGAGTGGAAAAGAAAGTATAGACTTTCAGTTTTGCACCAACGTAAGCCAAAGCAAATTTTATTCGCTAAATTATTAAAAAGCGAATAAAATTTGCTTTGGCGAAAAGAAAAGATAGAGCTTCAACTCAACTGTTACCCCGCTCTTTCACAAAACTGCTTGTTGTATGCAAGCTATAAGTTAGTCGGAAGTTTAAGAGTTAGGAAGCAAGCAGGCTCTTTGGCAAGGTTGGCTTTGTGTGGTGGCTATGAGTGCCTTGCCAATGTGCTTGAATGCTTGGATGAGTTTTTATTGTTTGGTAAAATCTACAATCGTATAATTAATTGTTCCTAACGCATTGTTTGATGCATCGTATAATGTAGAACCAGAGCCATTAGAATGCTCCCATTTAAGTTGGGTATTAGTTAGGTTTTTGATAGTCATATTAAATACTTCTGATGATGATTGGTCTGTAAGTTTTAGATTACTTCCAGATAGTATATAATTATATTTGGAATCAGGTACACCTCCTGAAACTTCTGAAATGTGAAGCGTATTATCTGTATTGAACTTATAATAGCTTGTGCCTTCTTGGGCTGTGGCATCATACGTTGTTTCTACTCCTCCGCCCGTTGGAGTATAGTAGATTATAGATTTGGTAAGTTTCCAGTTGCCTACTATTAAGCTTGGATACTCATCTTCTGGTTTGGGGTTATTGGGTGTCAGATCATTTTTCTTATCGCAACTTGCGAATATTGCTATTGTAAGCAATAGAAATAATAGTTTTCTCATTATTGTTAATAATTTAGTGAATTGCAAAATTAGCATATCTCTTCAATTTTTTCTATCGCTCTTGGGCAATAATATTTCTAGCTTTTAATTCAAAAAAACATTTAGCAGTAGCATCTACATCAGATTGGGCATCGTGTGCGTTATCGTATAGGGGGTAAAACTAAATAACAATTATAAAAATGTGCGAAAAATGCACAGAACATAATACTGGCGTGTATTACAGCTTATTCCCTTATGAAAATCAAAATTGCACAAATTCGATTTTAAGTTAATTGAGGTAAATTGAAAGTAAAGAATAAGTACTAAAATAGACTAAATACTATACACAAGTTCAATTAATACACAAGAAAAGCCCTAAAACGTTTGATTTTAGGGCTTTTCTGCGTTTATGCTATTATGTACTTTAATAACTATTTAAAGCGAATTTATAACCTATTTAATACGGTTTTAAATGAAGGTAAATTAAGCCAATATTTTATAAAAATGTGCCATTTTTACCAATGGGGGGACAATTGGGGGGACAAATGGGGGGACAAAACAATACTTATTAAACCTATTGGGTTTGTACTCAAACATATAAAAAAGTAGCTAAAATTATATAATTATCCTTTAGGTGCATCCACCTAGTAAAATTCATTAAATATAAACATGTTACTAATGTCATTGATAATCATTAATTTATAAAAAAAAAATAAGTGTATCATTTATTAAAATGATACACTTATTTTCATTTTGCTTAATATAGTTTTACAAATTTTTTATATTGGAATTTAATGATAGTCCTAGTTCTACTTTTTTTAGTACTGTACTAAAAAAATTCAAATCGTCATAAATACGAGCAAAGGCTTTTTTGTATTGAAGTAAATCATTTAAGATTTTCGTTTTGTTAGTGATATAAGTATCAAAATCTGGCAAATCTTTAGATTCATCAAAATAATCATCGAATAAGTGTTCTAAATCTATCGCATTACGAATTTTTGAATTTTTAATAGTTTCAGGTATAGTTTTGCTAAGAATTAAGATTGCGCTTAAATTAGCATTTAATTCCTTTAATTCTTCGGGTAAAACCCTTATAGCTTCATTTGCATAAGTTGAATATAAAGATAAAGTATCTCTGATTATTCTTATTTTTTCTGTATCAGATATAGTCTTTTTTATCTTTTTGCTAGTCTCTTCGTTATATGTTTGGCTATCTGTTGCAAAATTTTCAAAATGATCATCTTTTAGGTGATATATTTTAGTCAATTTTTTCAAGATGTCTTGTGTTGGAATTCTTTCACCTCTTTCTATTTTAGAATAATATGCTTGTGATACTTTTAGTATTTCAGCCATTTCATTTTGAGTCCAATCATTTAATTGCCTCAATTTTTTTATTTCAGTATGTATATGTGTCATAGAATTTAAAAAAAAATATTTGTACTATTTTAGTACAACATGTAAAATAATTTAGTACATTTGTAATTGAATTAATAATTTATACAAAGGTAGTAAAATATTACACAATGGAAAGAAAAGAAATGAAACAATTATTATCAGCAAAAGATATTGCTGATATAGCAAAAGAAACAAATTATTCAAGGTCTTTAGTTTATCTATGGTTTAGTGGTAATAGAAATAATGTAGAAATTGAAGCTAAAGTATTAGAAAAAGTAGCAACAGCTTTAGAGCGAACTAAAGAATTGAAAGAACGTATTAAAAACGCTCTTTAATTATTTTCTTTTTTTTAAAATAAACAGATATGCCAAGACTTTGGGAATGCGATGTAAGTAAGGTGGCTGTAACAAAAGATGAATTAATACCAAATTGGTTTGCAACATATGAAGCTCTAAAAAAAAGTATCCAACGTAGTAAAAATCAAAATTTCGGAATTAAACGCCTACAGCGAGCTTGCAAGAATAAAGAAATGCTAATAGATTTCGATACACTGGATTTGGAGATACAAAATGCTTTAGGTGATCCAAGAATGGTAAATAGCTCTTTAGAATATTATTATCAAGAAGATGGCGAAGCTAGAATGTATTATACCAATGAATTTAGATTTGAAAACGGCGAAAGGTTGAAAGCTGAGTACGTAAAAGAATATACTATAAATGCAAGTGTACTTAATGCTTTGGAAGCGTTTAAAAAGTATCATATAGAATTGCGATCTAAAAAGGATAGAAAACCTAAAAAAGTAATACCAATGCTACTAGAGCTTTCAAACAACTTTCAAGAGGTTTTAAAAATAAAATTCGGGTATCAGCACACCTTACCATCGGCAGAACGACAATTTAGAACAGTGTTTACCAATTATATATTAAACGAAAGTGGAAAAGATTATGATAGTTTAATAAGTGGTAGGCTTCAGAACGAAAATGCAAGGGCTTTAACCAATAAAACAATGCAACTACTAGAAAATTTATTTGCTGGCACCAGTAGTAAACCAAATAAACGGAAAGTACATAATAAATATCAATTGTTTTTGGATGGGCTTATAGAAGTAATTAACAATGATACCGGTGAGCTGTATGAACCTTCAGATTACAAACCATTAAGCGAACGAACAGTAACTAATTTTTTGAGTAGCTGGACATCTAAAATAGGTACTTATAGCAAACGAAGTGCTGATAGACAGAAAAACATGGAACTCTTTAGTACACACAGAAATATGAGTTTGCCTATATATGCTGGCACTTTGCTTTCGATAGATGATAGACAATTGCCATTTGAATATGATAAAAGCAAACGCCCATGGGTATATAATGCCGTAGATGTGGCTAGTGGTGCAATAGTAGCTACTGTAATAGATAAGGACAAAGAAGGTATCATAATGAAGTTTTATAGGCAATTGGTAAGAAACTATGCGCACTGGGGCTTTCGATTACCTTATGAACTAGAAGCGGAGGTGTCATTAAATAATAGCTTTAAAGATACTTTGTTGAGAAATGGTGTAATGTTTGGCAAAGTGCATTTGATAGCAAACGTAGCAAGGGCAAAATATATAGAACGTGTAAATAAGGAATTAAGGTACACCTACGAAAAAGATTATCCACTTTGGAAAGGCAGACCGCACGCTATAGACGAAAGCTCTCAACCTATGAATTTTGATGGATTGTATACAGATGAAAAATATAGAACGTATGAAAGTTTGGTACAGCAGAACTATGAAACCATAACAAATTACAACAATTCTCCACATAGTAAAAAAACGGAGCTTACTAAATGGCAATATTTCAAACAGCACCAACACCCCGACTTGAAGCCTATAAATTGGATTTCGATTTTGCCATATTTAGGATATGCTACCAAAACAAGTTGCAATAGAGGAATGATCAGATTTAATAACGACATATACTATATAGCAGATAATGAAAATTACTTATTTGGTAGAGACTTGATAAACGTGATGCAGCAAATAGAAGGTGAAAATGTAATGATATATTGGTTAGATGATGTAAATGGCGGTGTATTGAAAGCATTAGTATATATAAATGACGAATATATATGCGAAGCAAAACAAGTACCAAAATACACACGTGGCGCACTAGAACAAACAGAACAAGACTTGATAAACCAACAAATACAAGAACGCTATATAGCAAGTGTGGAATCATTTAGAAAGGAGCGCATGAGCGCAATAGATAAGGTGACGATTATAGAACATGAAAAACCGCAAATAGAAGATGCCTTTGTGATGCCAGGAATGGAGCTACCTAAAAAAACCTCTTATAGCACTGGAAGTATTATTGAAACAAATGACGAAATAGAACAATACCAATTACCAATAAGACCAACAACACAAAAATCTTTATTAAAATCATTTTAAAGTTACTTAAAAACCATTTTAAATTATGCTTAATCTAACCTCTGAATACAAATATAAAGTAATACAAACCCTACTAGAATCAAGACATTTATTTGGTGGTACAGATAGCCAATACGCAAAACAATTAGGCATTCATGGCTCTATCTATTCAAGAATAAAGAATGGTGAAAACGTAGAAGGCCTGCTAAGAGATAGCAAATTTCTTGAAATAGGACAAAAACTAAATATTAGCCTTTCAGAAAGAAAGTGGAATATAGTAGAAACTGAAGTGTATAGCCAAATTAAAGAAGCGGTGATATTCTGTAAAGCTTACAGCAAAAGTATGATGCTGGTAGATGATGCAGGAATAGGCAAAACATATACAGCTAAACACTTAGCGCAAACATTAGAAAACTGCTTTTATATAGATGGTTCGCAATGCAAAACAGCGGTGGAATTTGTGAGGCTACTAGCTAGAACCATTGGTGTAGACGATAAAGACAAAATAATACGAGTTAAAGCACAAATAAAATACTCTCTAAAAATACTACCTCAACCAATAGTGATTATAGACGAATCGGGAGATTTGGACGATAAAACCTTTTTAATCATAAAAGAGCTTTGGAACGATACGGAAGGACAATGCGGCTGGTATATGATGGGAGCTGAAGGGCTACAAAGAAAAATAGAACGCAATATATCTAACAGGAAGGCTGGTTTTACAGAACTATTTTCACGTTTTGGGGAAAAATATGCACATATAACACCATTTGAAAAAAGCGAAAAAGAACAATTCTATAAACGACTAATATCAGATGTAATAACAGCCAATGCACCTACTGAAACCAACATTAATTTGATAGTAAAAAAATGCTTAACAAATGATAGTGGCAAAATAAGCGGTTTGAGACGTGCAGAAAGCTTACTACTTATACAATAATCATTCAAAAACACATATAACCTTAGAAAAAAGAAACCAATCATGAAATTTACTTCAATCAAAAATGCCCTTAAGAAAAAATACAAAACAACTCAATTGGATGGAATTTGGGGCGAACTGCTAGAAGATTTTGAAACTTTTGGAATGTGGCTAATATATGGCGGAGAAAAGATGGGTAAAACTACGTTAGCGTTAAGTTTAGCTAAAGCATTTACCAAATATAAAAAAGTGTTGTATGTACAAGCAGAACAGGGACTAGATAGAGATTTTCAAAACGTATTAGGTCGTTTTTTTAGTGTAAATCCTAAAAACATTGTACTTAGTGAATACATAGAAATAGAACAACTTATAGAAGCCTTAAAACGACAGAACCAAGCAGACATTATATTCATAGACAATCTTACCATCTATTCAGATGAATTAAAAGTGCCAATTCTTAAGAAGCTGACGGAAGCATATCCTAATAAATTATTCATATTTATAGCACATGAGGAAGACGGTAAACCATACACAGCAATAGCTAAGAAAATTAAAAAATTAGCTAAACGAATAATTAAGATTGAGGGGCATGCAGCAGTATTAGAAGGTAGAACGGAACATAAAAGAATCGCTATCGATGTGAAAGAAGCCATGATATATCATGCTAAACTTTAAAAAAAATAGGAGCAGCAACCTCTGAACTTTGCTACTCCCTAATTAAATCATTTTAAACCGACTTAATTATGCTTAATACAAAAGTAAATCAAACTAAAGAAACTCCCAAAATAAGCTTAAAAGAGCTTATTCCAATATCTAAAGTAAAGACTATTAATACTATACTTTTTGTTGAATATGACTTTGCAATGGACTTGCTCGGTAAAAGTAAACATTTTCACCAACGAGAAAAGCGACATAAGAAGTACCCTCATCACATCATATCCGACCAAAACTGCTACTATACTTCTCTTCAATATTTAGAAACGCTTTATCTGTATAATAACCAAGCAGAACAGCTAAAAGCACTTAAAACTTCACTTTAATATTAAACATTTCAAATTGTCATTAATAAAAACAACATTAATCTCATGGACAATAATAAAAAACTTAATAAAGGACAAATAAGAATAATTGATTTTTTCAAGGAAGATATTTCATATATCGGATTGGCAGAATGTTTGAGTACTTGTTATGAAACGTTAATTCACTATTTACTTTCTGATACAAATTTTACTGGAAATTCTGAAGTTTCTGAAACGGTTTGGCAATTGAAACATTTAATAGATGTACTAAAAGAGGCTAACCAACTTGAAAATAATTAAAATTCATAATACAAACACACTTTTAAATTATTCAATACATGAAAACGAATTTAGCCATCATACAAAACAATATTCCAATAACAAATAACTGGGAACAAACACAAATAATAGATACTGCCTTTATTGATACTAATGGCAAAGAACATCACATTTATGTATCATTTGAAAAAATAGAAGGGTTAGGAGCTCGAGTACATGATTTTGATTTAGCTGAAGAGTTGACAGCTACTATCAAAGTAGCAATAGAAAAATTATTTAAAAGTAAGTTGGTCGCAAGTCATTGCACTTGGAAAATACTAAAAGATGGGATATTGAAAAATAGCTGTATAGAATTTGCACCTAAAATATATAATAATCCAATACTAAAATCCTTAAAATCTAACATAGTTTAATGTATCCTTAAATTGTATTTCAACACCTTTTAAATGTTATTAAAATGAAAGTTAAAAATCAAACACCAGCATCAATACCACAAATTAAAAAAATTAATGTATTGATTAATAAACTCAATTATAGAGCACATAAGGAGCCAATAATAGCTTCTTACACCAATAATAGAACTGTAAGTTCAAAAGAAATGTATTTTGAAGAGGCTAAAGCTCTTATTCAATATTTAGTAAAACAAGATCCTGACGAGGTAAAACGTAACCTAATATTAAGCCTTGGCTATAGATGCGGTCTGTTATATGGTGAAACTCCTGAAGATAAAAAAATGAACATAGCAAAGGTTAATAAGTTTCTCCTGGAACGTGGGGCTGTTAAAAAAGAACTGCACAAATTAAATTCTGAAGAACTTATAAAAGTACACCGACAATTTGAAGCTATGGTGCGAAATAATCATAATCATTCAGCTGAAAAAATGGTTAAACAATTGCTTAAAAATGTAGGACTAAAGGTTGAAAAATAATAAGAAAAATAGTCTTAATTCTATATGTGTATTATAAAATCTATACAAGGGCGAGATTTTGTACTATAAGGATTTAAAAAATATTAATGTAAATTTTAAAACACATCTTTACAATGAATCGTGACCGACAAAAAGTAAATGAACGAAATAAAGCGATAAAAAATCGTTATGATCATCTTTATAATGTAGAAAGGATGAGGCATGATGATGTAATAGCGAAGCTTGAGAAAGAATTTTGGTTAGCAAAAAGAACGCTACTAAATATCATATTCAAGAAATAAAATTAATATTAGTTTGTTTTCCATTTCTGCCTCCTACCTAAGAGGGGGCTTGTTTTTAATTAGGGTCAGCACGATTGTGCTGACTTTTTTTTATGTCTTTAATTAAATTTTAAATATTGTTTAAATGAAACCACAACAATCAAATCCATTAGTAGTAGAAGTATTGAAAGGTCAAATTTCAGAAGCTGAAGTAAAAGAGTTAAAAGAAAAGCATAAAGAGCTTTATGCAATATCAGGCGGTGGACATATCGCATATTTCAGAAAACCCAATAGAAATGATGTGAATATTGCAGCATCAACATTAGATACAGATACGCCATTGTCTTATTTTGAAAGTATAATGCAAGAATGTATGGTAGCTGGATCAAATGAAATATTAGACAATGATTCATTATTCTTAAGTGCAATGAATGAGTTTAAGCCTTTAGTTGAAGGACAAAAAACCGTCTTAGCAAAGCTCTAGGCAGCTCCGCACAAATACCCGAAGAAATTAGTTTGGTGGAGCTGCTTACATATTGTGAGGTTTTGCTTGAATATTATGGCATAAAGCATGAAGGGTTAAGCTTTTCGCAATTAGCAAAACGATTATCTATATTGAGTGAAATAAGAAAACAAGAAGCAAAATTAAAATGATTAAAGGCTTGGATGTAAGAATTTTATGTTCAAGCCTTTAATTCTTTCAAAATAAATATATTAAATATGTCAAATGTAGTAGAGTTTGTATTGAGGATGAAAGACATGATGAGTAGCAATATGACAAGTGCCGCTATTCATGCAAAACAACGTTTAAAAGAAGTAGAAAGTGCAGTAGATAGAATACCTCAAAGCTTCAATAGACAATCGGGCGCAATGGGTGCCGCTGGATCTTCTTTAGGTCAAATCTTTAAAGGTAATTTCTTAGCAATAATTGGAACAGAATTAGTAAGCGGAATTACCAATATTATGGGTTCGGTAGGATCTAAAATTGTAAGTAGTTTGTTTGATAAAGAAAAAACACTTGCTGGCTTAAAAACTTTTGTTTCTGATGACATCGGAAAAACTTTATTTGATAACATGTCAAATAGTTTTGCCGCAAATATTTTTGATAGTACTAGCTTAATAAATGCAACGAAAGGATTAATTGGAGCTGGTGAAGATGCGGTAAAAGCGCAATCAGACATATTGTCTTTAGCAAACGCAATTGTAGGAAGTGGAGGTGGTCAAGCTGAATTTGATAGAATGGCATCTAACTTACAACAGATTAAAACATTAGGTACAGCCACGGCTATGGATATTAAGCAATTTGGTATAGCTAATATGAATGTTTATAAGATGCTTTCAGACGCAACAGGAAAATCTATTGCAGAAGTAAAAGAAATGAATGTATCGTATGAATTATTAAGTAATGCAATACAGAAAGCTGGAGATCAGGGAGGTTTATACTTTGGAGCAATTGAAAATTTTGCAAAAACACTTCCAGGGCTATGGGCATTAGCTACTAATAAGGTTGCTAAAGGCTTTGGACAATTAGGAGATGCTTTAAAACCCTCGATAGGTGTAGCTATGAATTTCATATCAGAAATAGCGTCTAAAATACCTAGTCTCATTATAAAAGCCCAACCTGTACTTGATATAATTAATAATACAATAATATCAGCTTTTGAAGGTATTAAAAATCTAATTAATGGTACAAGTGAATGGTCGGACTATTTGTCTATAGCTAAAGAATTTGTGGGTGGTCAGTTTCACTATTTGAAGGAGGTTTTAAAAGTAATTGGACATATTGGAGGAGGTATTATTAATTGGATTAAGCAATCATGGATTTTAAGGGATTTGTATGCTTTGATAAAAGGTGTATCAATGGGTATTTGGAATGTGGTAGTTTGGATAGCTGATAAAATAAAGTGGATTTGGGATAACGTTGTTTCACCTATGCTTAACGCAATAGAAAGCGTGTATCGTTGGTTAAGAGGGGGTGAAGATATTCAAGCAACTGTAAAGGTTGTAAACGATCACAATAAAATATTAACAGACGATAATTGGAAAATAGATAATCCCTATTTAGGAACAGGGAAATATGCACCTAAAGCCGTTTTAAATTCAACAGGTGAAACGGGAATAAGAAGTGGAAATATAACGAATAATGGTCCTAAAAGCATTATCGTTAATATTCAAAAAGAAATGATAGGCAAGCTTGAAATTAATAGTATGAATATTCGAGAGGGAATCGGAGAAATGGAAAACTTGATAAAAGAACACTTGTATAGACTTTTGATAAGTCTAGAAACAGCAAATTAATAACAATTTAAAACACATTTAAAACACACTTATAACACCTAAATATTATGGCAAATTTCACACCGATTTTGATTGCAGATAACGCAACATTAAGACAACAAAAAACAAATGACTTTGCATCTATTAAATTAGCCTTAGCCTCTTTGGTTACATTCTTTAACGCTATTGAATACAAAAAAGAAGGTAAAATAACAGTAATTGAACCACTAACTAATAGTGAATTGATTGACATGTTGAGTAACACACAAATACTTATCATAAACAAAATGACTGATGGTAATGGCATCGTTGTCGGTGGCCTAAAAGTCCAACCAGATAAGGTATTTGAAATAACAGAAAAGCCTATTGGATATGATGAGTTTATAAATGCTCTAGAATTTTTAAAAGCAAGATTTAAAAATCCTGAAGATTTGTTTTATAATACATGCTTATATGATGACTTAACTAGATATTTTGCCTTAGATGAGAAAGGGAAAATTATAAATAGCACTTCATTAAATAAGCGTTTGAGCTCAATAGGCAAGGTGTTTACTCAGAATGAAAATCAAAATGCAATGTATCGATTTATTGAATCATTTTTTAAGGAATTTAAAGAAAAAGTGGTTGACGTTGGATGTAGCTTTAAAAGATATTCGGGAGGCCAAGGGGCTGAAACTTTTAAATATATTCTATCTGAATATATTTCTAGCTGTAACCCTGAAGAAGGCACATTTAATATTAACATCAATAGATTTATTGAAGTGAATTAAAAATTGTGAACTTTTAAAATCAAAAAAAATGACATCAATTAACCGAGTAAAACAGAAAAAAAATGCATTGAACTTATTTTTAAAAGGTGAATTTACCCAAAAAGAAATAAGTAAAATAGTAAAAACTTCAGAAAAGACAATTGGAAAATGGATTAAAGTTTATGGCTGGAATCAACTAAACGCCGGCATATTGACATTGAAAGGCGATGAGCATATAATTGCTAGGTTTTTGAAATATACCGAGCAAGAAAACCCGGAGTTGTATAAGAACCTAAATAATGAGTTTAAACAATTCTTAACTTCTAACAAATTAAATAACAATCAATAAATATGGGGCTAATACAAGCTGTCAATCTACCTGACCTAGCACACCAATTAAACGCAAAAGGACTATTTAATCTAAAACAGAATAGTCTAATAGATAAATTAAGTGATATTTTTGACAATGAAAATTATTATCTACGTCAAAATGAATTCGACTATACATTAGAGGATTTAAAGAAATTATCATATCAAGAATTAGAGGCTTCAAATATATTGGAATACATAAAAGAAAAGTACCCAAAACTTTTTGAAGCTAAGAAAAAAATAGCTTACCCTTCTGTACATAATTTGTTTATTTCAGACAAGGAAATTTCCGATTTCGTTTTTTCTGATTTAATGCAAATGGGATATGAAGAATTAGAATATAAAAAGCTTTTAAATTTGGTTTTAGTTAATTATTCAAAATTATACAAAGCTAAAAGATTTATTGCCTACCCCGTGAATAATTACGACATTAAAGATGATGAAGTAAAAACAATTGTAACAATAGATTTATTGAATTATGACTGGGTAACACTTGACAGAATGGGATTACTGGACATTATTAGACAAGAGATCCCCCAACTTTATACAGCTAAAAACCTAATTCAGTTTCCAAATAATTTTAGGCACCATACAAGTTTTGATAGCTTGGTTAAGGTATATGTTTTTTACTCTCTGATGGATCTAAATTATTCAGAATTGGACTATTCTGGATTGGTTGAAATATTACTGCAAATTGCGCCTGATTTTATTGAGGCGAAGAGAATGTTGCAATACAATGCAATAGCAGAAATTAAAGCGAGTAAATGGCATGAAATCGAGTTCATGAACAAAACTTGGGATGAGTTAGACAAGAGTTCAAAATTGCCTTTATTGAAGTCTCTATTCCCTAAGCTTTATGAAAGCAAGTATAATTTAAAATTCAAAAAAAAATAATCAAATTGTTTGCTATGAGTAATTTAACAAAAAGAAGAGGTATTCAAAATTTCAGAAATATTATTGAATCTGAAAGCTTAACACATAAGACAAATTTAGCTCAAAAAGGTAGATCTCAAATTTTGAATCTAAGCAGGAATAATTTACTGTTAACTAGATATTGGTTTTACGTTTGTTTTACTCAAAATAGATTTGATATAATACTCAAAATACTATCCTATGAGTTTAAGCTTTCGGAACGCAGAATAACAGATATAATACAAGAAGACAAAGTCATAGTGGAAACCTTGAAAGCGAAACGGCCTTCATTAAAACAACTTAACCTTATTTACCCATTTATGATTTGGAAAAAAGGAGCGAATTATAATGCTGATGAAGCATCGAAGTTAGAATATAAAATATTCAAGACGGAATAAGCAAACTTGGCATCTATTATAGATTTTAAATTTGAAATTCAATATTTGAATATATAATTTTGGATAGTGTTTTTTTTTTAAGCATTATTCTTGCCCCGTAAGGCATAATATTTAAACTAAAAGCTAAAAGATTATATATTCTTTTAGCTTTTTAGTTTAGTGTTCCACCGTGTATTATTACTCAAAACAAACTCATTTTCCCCTCTATTTAATTGAGATTGTTAACCCTTTAAATAGCGTTTAAAACGTGGTTAAATATAGTTTTAAATAGTGAGTCTTATATATATTTGGTTGCCGAGTCGATTTTTTTTCAATTAAACCATAACAAAGTTACCGCCAGATAAAAAAAATAGTGCAATTTTGTTTTTAAAACAGTGCAATTACGTTTTGCCGTCTATAATCGAAATGAGAATGAAATAATTTTTTATATAATTCTTCAAGTTTTGGAAATTTATAGCCCGAATAGTAACTATTCGGAATTTTACAGAAATTGATTGTGGATTCCATTGTGCATATTTTTGTTTTATTATCAAAAATATTAGAAATATTCAATCTGTAAAATTCACTTGCGATTACATTTACATCGAAACCAATATTGTGGCCCACTAAATTTCTGGATTTTTTAACTAACAAATAAAACTCACTAAGAGCATATTCTATTTTAATACCTTGCTCTAAAGCATAAGCATTTGATATACCATGAATTCTATATGATTCGAAGTCTATAATAAATCCATTAGGTTTGATAATATGCGAATTACTAATAATTTTTATCCCATCTTTATCATATCCAGCCCAGGCAATTTGTACAATTCTAGGCCAATTTTCAACATCAGATATTGGAGCGTCCCAGTCATCAGGCAATCCGTTAGTTTCAATATCAAATACTAAATATTCTATACTTTCAAAAGGTTTATAATCTTCTATTTTAAAATTTTCATTAAAGTATAATGTATCAATAGTACCTTCAAGTTCAGAATATATATATTTTTCTTTCCCTTGAACATTAATTAATTTACCTAATTGATATCTAGAATTATAAACTGTATTGCCAATATATGTGACGCCAGATGGATATATTATTTTCTTTATATTGTCAAAAGTATTGCCTTGTCTATTGTATGCTCCAATTAATATTATTCCATTATTATCTTTATATTCACCTATTTTCGGTATACCCTCAATAAATTCTCCATTAAATGATTTAAAATATTCAAATTCTTTTAGATACAGCTTTGGCTCTTTTTTATATTTTCTTTTTTCCCAAAACATTGATTCGTAATGACTAGAACTATAATAATTACCGCTTATTTTATATTCGAAATTTATATAGTTTATGAATTTACCTCGCAAATTATCCTCTATTTCTAAATTATCCTCTATTTCTAAATTCTCCGGTATAAAAATTTCTCCCTTTCCATGAAAATTTCCATTTTTAAATTCACCAGTATATTTAATTCCATCTGTGAAAAATAAAGTCCCTTCACCGTTCATTATATCATCTTCAAAATTTCCTATATATTTTACTCCGTCGGAAAACTCTAAAATTCCATAACCATTAGCTTTTCCGTCTTTAAATTCCCCAAAATATTTTAAACCGTTTTCTAGAGTATAAACTCCATAACCTTCGAATTCTCCATTTTTGAAGTTGCCATTATATTCGTAATCTTGATAATCTGATCTGTCTGTTAGATATCTTTTACAATAAATATTGTCGTTATCTTCATTGTATTCTTTATCTAAATTTGTATTAAAATCGTTTTTACTTATTCGTGTACCTATACCATTTAAAATATCATTTATAAATTCACCTTGTTCTATAAGTTTTCCATAGCCTTCGAAGTGACTAGTAAATTTACAAAACCCATTTTTTTTCCCCATGATGAAAAATCCTTCTTCTACTTCGTCACCGCTACCAGGGCGAAAAAAATCAGACTTTCCATAACCATCAATAATTCCGTTCTTAAAAGTGCCTTTATAACTACCCATATGATTGTTTAATTCCCCATATCCATGACGTTTATTATTTTCCATCTCTCCTTTATAATATGAAATGAAGTCTAATTTGATTTTGTCATTAATATTTCTTATTTCGTATGTCTCCCTTGTCACAGTGCCATTTAATATTTCATTAGTAAAGTGGCCCTTAATTATTGTAATAGCTTTTTCATATTCATGCGACATGAAAGCCGCAGGATAATTTTTATGGATAATATATAACTCACCCAAGCCATCAAATTCATTATTTTTTAAATTACCTATATATTTTATAGTTTCTATATCCTTTAAGTCTATTCCAAAAAAATTTTCCATTGATGTGTGTTTTTTATATTTAATAAAAATAGGTGTTTTGTTTTAAATAACATGTATTTGAAAAATAAATTCAATATTTAACTTATTGAATTTTCCCAGCTAGCACACGAACTCTTTTCAGCGAAGCTAAGCCGCTTGTGTGCTTAATCAATATCATCTAAGCGAAGCTTCACTATTCTTGTTTATTTTTCTTCTTTTCCAATAGTGCCAATACTTGTTCCTTTACCAAGGCTACGTCTTCAGCATCAAGTTGTTGCAAACCTTCATTTATTACATCCTTAAATCGTTCCATATTCAGCGTATGCAATGGATGCTGGGCCGGCAAGGCCTCCTTGCCTGGGCTGTAAAAAATGAGGTCATTGGGTGTACAAGAGAGTGCAGCACACAATTTTTCAATAGTAGACAAATTAAAATTACTCATATTGTCTGCAAAAAGATAGCGCGCAGTATGATATGGCAAACCCAGCCGCTGCAAATATTTTACACTAGGCTTCACTCCCCTATACTGCAACAATGGCTTCACAGATATCTTTAACATAAAAAAACCAGAATGATTTACTCTTTAAATATATAAAAAAATATCAAAAT
>CAYSCJ010000027.1:0-36336 GCA_964429515.1 uncultured Taibaiella sp. | reverse complement strand
AAATAATACGCGCTTCGAAGCTACAAGTATCGAAGCGCGTGGTTTTGGCAGGTTTTTTACTAAATAGGCTAACCAACAATCCTTAAACCATGGTTTTCGGATCTAAGTATTTTTCTACATCTTTGCCACCCTCAAATTCCTTAAGAATCTTGGCAATCTGGGTCGGATTAAATTTACTCGTCTTCATAATTACAGTTTTAAAGTTAAGAAAAAATTCTACTTTTAAACCGTACTAGTTTTGGGGGAGCTTACACATCCGCACGTGAACAATAAAGCGTTTTCCTTTTTTAATTCTTTCTTAGAGCCAATTAAGGATTAAAGCCAGCAACTTTTTGTACAAAAGATTTGTTTAGAATTCTTTTTCTAAGATAAAGGGTGTTTTTGACAAACATTTTGCAATATCATTCAGTCTTTTTGCAAAATCATTCAAAATGTTTGCAATTTCATTCATCAATATTTTGAAACTACTAAAACCTAATGTGTCGATATTTATTTCTTATCTCTGTAGGAGAAAATTTAGTCGCTACTTTTATGAATCTGGAAAATGTTGCAACATCTTTAAATCCTAAATCATCAGCAATTTCATAGATGCTCGTTTGTCTGTTTGAAATTAAACCGTAAATAATTTTCAACAATAAGTGATGCCTTATTATTATTTGTGGTTTTGTATTAAAGACATTGTTGCATATTCTCCACAATGTAGGTTGAGTGATGCATAAATTTTGAGAAATTTTAGTAACTGAAAAATTATGTGTGAAAGTTGTATTTTCAATTATTTCACATAATTGTTTCGCTTTATATAAATTTAGACTTGAGTTTGATTTTAACTCATTAACAGATGAGTTAATAAATTGAGTTAGGTTTTTGGTGAGATACAGTTTAATATTTTGGTTGTTAAATTTTATTGATTTTTTAGATTCTTACTTATAAATATAAAACCAACTTAGTTCAAAATCGTTTATACAACTATATGGAACATTTATACAATGAAAGTGAGTTGTGGAATTAGGCAAATACAATAAATGACCCGACGGTATCAGAAATATTGTATCTGTCGTTCCGTTGTATGGAATAAAGTCGATGTATAGAGGTTCTGTTTGTTCTGTTTCAAAATACAAAAGTCGGTGTTCTTTTGTCATCGAAGCACCGATTAATCTATGAGGATTTGTTTCAAATTCTATTTCTTTTTTTTCGGGTTGGTTTTGTTTGTTTAGTTTATTGAAAATTTCTTGCATAAATTTTATAAAATGTAGTTTACAGTACATTTCATAGAATGCGGTTTGGTTTTGTGGTTTTGGTTGTTTTTCAATTGAGTTCCCGAAGTAGCGTTGGCAAAAAATCATGGCTCTTTGGCAAGGTTGGCTTTTGTGCGAGGGCTTTGTGTGCCTTGCCAATGTGCCATAATGAGGGTGAGCCTGCTGATATTTTGTTTTTTAGCTAAATTTTTGTTAATACGCTTGTTCAGGAATTTCATGCATCTAGCGCCTTATACTATGCAATTGTTGCTATAAAATATTATATACTTGTAAAATTAGAATTGTGTATAAGATTTTCTGTCTAAATTCAACCTAAAACCCATATAAAGCATCAACTGTTGGTTTGCGGCTGCGTTATTTACAGTAGTATGTCGATAAGTAGCACCTACTTCAAAAAACCCGTTCACCCATGCTTCATACGAAATATTCATATTCGCCAACATCGTTGTAGCATGATGATTAGGATCGACTAGTTTTACACCATAATTTGCCGTTCGATTATCGTAATTCTTCAAAATATTTACACCGTTCGAAGCATTACCCATCGTATCTAATGTTTGCTGATAAAGGATACCCTTCAAATCGAAACTTAGACGGCGAAGCGGTTGATACCTTACTTGTGCCACTGCCTCTCTAAACCCTGCTCCCAAAGGATGCGCCAATGCTTGATTGAAGTGCGAATAATTGGTAAGTATTTGTCCGCCCATCTTTACATTTGCACTGTAGGTATACGGACGCACAACATTTCCTTCTAATTGAAAATCTAAATTACTAATGTTGGCAACATTAAAGTATTTCAAACCTAATTGTCCACCCCATTTATTGCCCCAATAGCCATTGTTACCAAAAAACTCACTAGCAGAAAATTCATTGATGATAAACTGACCGTATAATTGTAGCTGCTTAACAGGTATTGCCTTTGCATTCAAACCAATAATTATTTTATCGGGACTACCCATGGCACGCTCTACCGAGCGATAGAAAATAATAGGATTGATATAGGCCAATTCATAACCCTCTTTTCTTCCAAACATCACAGATTCAAACAAACCTACATTCAACCATTTGAAAAAGTTGATACTTAAATGATGCGAAGTAGCAAACTTATATTCTTCAGTAGCGCTGCTATAACCTTTGTAGATTGTCTGTGGTTGATGCATAGCATAAATATTTTGATACTTCAACTTCCAAATACGAGTTTGAAGCCTCGCAAACCAAGCAGCCTCCGAAAAATCGCTCAACATAAGACTACGGTAGCCATCACCCAATTTATGCTTTCCATAACCTAAAGTCAAATTCATATTATTCTTCAACAATCTAAAATCTATATGCCCTCTAATCAAATGGTAATTAGCCACCACAGCGTTGGAGCCAGTAGTCGTTGTATTGTAACTACCCGCTCCTGGCACTGCCTCATTCAACGACTCATAAGCTGCGTAATGAAAGGGCAGTCCCTCAGAATTGTAGGTATAATCAAAAAATACACTAGCCGTATTACCAATTGTAGCCTTAAATTCGGCACCTGCACGCACTAGCATTCGGTTAGCCACGTTATCATTCCAGGTATCGTTGCCATATTGTATGCCAAATTTTGGATTTAAACTAAAATAAAGCTTCTTTTGAGGATGTTCAATTAAAACCGCAGGGTTATTATAAAATGGTTTTATTAAATTTCTATCTTTATAATAAATGGCAGTACCCCCATGATCTAGCAGCCATTCCGCCTGTGTATAAAGCAACTTATTTACATTGTACATATCTACATTAGACAGTTTCGTACTATACACATTGCTCTTCTGTTTCATTAAAAAACCTGTAGCATCTCTTTGATGCAATGGCTGCGAGGTAAGATGCAATTCGTCGGAAAGCGCACCATCCATAGTTTCGAACCTATCAAGGATGTATTGGCCATTGGTATAGGAAGGGATATAGGACGACTGAGCCCATACCTCTCCTGCCAAACACAAAGCCAAAGTGAATAATAAGGTATATTTACTAACCATAGGTGTGATACGTTTTTTTTCGTGGGTATTAGGGCGCAAGTTAACTATTTATTACTAAAATTCGCTAAGTGTATACAAGGCTATTTTTTAAATTTGCCACACCGTATATTAGGGATAAAGAGTAACTTTGCATTACGAAAATAGCGTGTATACTGCCCAATAAAGCAAGTAAATGGCGTAAAGAATATAAAAATATGGAATTGTCATACAACTGGTTGCTTCAATATCTACCGCAACCAATAGCAATAGATACCTTAAGTAAAATCCTTACAAGTATAGGATTGGAAGTAGAGCAAATAGAGAAATTTGAAGCCATCAAGGGCTCCTTGGAAGGTTTGGTTATAGGCGAAGTGCTTACTTGCGTACCCCATCCTAATGCAGATAAGCTGCGCCTTACCACCGTAGCAATAGGCAACGATACTATCCTCAACATAGTGTGTGGCGCACCCAATGTAGCAGCTGGGCAAAAAGTTATTGTAGCTACCGTAGGCACTACCGTGTATCCAACCGAGGGTGCTCCTTTCGAAATAAAAAAAGCAAAAATACGTGGCGAATTAAGCGAAGGAATGATTTGTGCAGATGATGAAATTGGATTAGGCACCAATCATGACGGCATTAAAGTATTACCTCCAGAGGTAACAGTAGGCACCCTGGCTAATACATATTTTGATATCCCGGCTCCCGACTATACGATTTCCATTGGCCTTACACCCAATAGAAGTGATGCTAATGCGCATTTAGGTGTAGCTAAAGATGTATGTGCTTACCAGTCGCACCATACCGTCGAACCATGGAAAGTAGTGCTACCAACTATTCCCAACACACTCCTTGGCAATAATGCTTTAAGCATAGATATTGACGTAGAAGATAAAGAAGCGTGCCCTTTATATACCGGCCTATGTATACAAAATGTACAAGTAGCCGAATCGCCCGAATGGCTGCAACAATCGCTTAGAGCCATTGGCCAAAGGCCCATAAATAATATTGTAGATATTACGAATTACGTATTGCACGAAACCGGACAACCACTCCATGCTTTCGATTATGATACGATTGCTCAACACAAAATCATTGTAAAAAAACTAGCAGAAGGCACTACATTCAAAACACTTGACGGTGTGGATAGAACACTTAGAGCTGCCGACTTAATGATAAATGACGCTCAAAAACCCCTTGCTATGGCAGGAATATTTGGCGGGCATACATCTGGTGTGCACGCTGGCACTACCAATATCTTCCTAGAAAGCGCTTACTTCGACCCCAAAACCATCAGAAGGGCATCAATGCACCATGGTCTGAGAACAGATGCTGCAACTCATTTCGAAAAAAGCGTTGATATAGCCTGGGTAATTCCTGCTCTAAAACGAGCAGCCCAACTAATCATAGATATAGCCGGTGGCACTGTTGCCTCAAATATTATTAGTATTGCAGGCCAAGATTTAACACCAAGGGAAATAAGCGTTTCGCTCGATTATATAAATGCTATTTGTGGTAAAAACTTCACTATTGAAGCAGTTATCGGCATCTTAGAAGCACTCGACTTTACAATACTAGAAAACACCAACACTAGCCTCACTGTAAAAGTACCAAGCAATAAAGCAGATGTGCACCAAGCAGCAGACATTGCCGAAGAAATACTGCGCATTGATGGCTTAGACAATATACCGGTACCCAATACCGTAAACATTGCTTTAAATACCAGAACATCGCCCATTAGTAGAAAATGGAAAGAACGACTTGCAAATCACCTTACAGGCCTTGGATTTTCTGAAATCATAACCAACTCTATTTCTAATAGCAAATATTACCCCCAACACGAAAATCGTTTGGTGAAAATGCTCAATAGCCTCACTTCAGAATTGGATTGCTTAAGGCCATCTATACTTGAGTCTGGACTAGAAGTATTGTCATTTAATATCAATAGAAAACAAACAGATTTAAGGCTCTATGAAATAGGTAATATCTACTCCACAACAGCAGTAGGAGCCTACCAACAACAGCAAGTTTTAGCTATTTGGCTTACTGGCCAATTGTCAGATCAGCATTGGAATGAGCGCTCCCAAAAAGTAGATTTATTTTATGCCAAAGGTATTGTCGAAAGCCTATTGCGTATCTGTGGGGTGCACAAATACCAAGTATTGGCAACGGATGGCAATCTTTCCTGGACAAGAGGTAAAGACACTATCGCAACACTTGGACTAGCTGCGCCAAGCGTTACTAAAGCATTTGATATTAAGCAAGAGGTATACTTTATAGAAATAAATATTGAAACCTTGCTTCAAGCTATCGGCAATTCACAAAAACAAATTAAGTACAAAGAGCTACCAAAATATCCGGCCATGAAAAGGGATTTGGCTGTTATTGTGGATAAAAACACAAGCTATGAAAAATTGGTTCAGGTAGTACAAAAACAAAAGCTGGCTACCCTGCAAAACTTCGATTTGTTTGACGTATTTGAAAGTGAAAAAATAGGCAATGACAAAAAATCCTTAGCACTTAGCTTTACTTTCTTGAATACTGAAAAAACGCTTACTGACGCAGAAGTAGATGCAATGATGCAACAACTGATTGTAGGATTTGAAAAAGATATTGCTGCAAGTATCAGACAGTAGCAACACCGCTTAAAATGCCCAAAGATACGATACTCCCATCATTGGGCATTTTTCAAGCCAAAACTGCGATTTATTCAAAACAATTATCCTTTCATGGTCTGCCCACAACAGCATCAACTTTAATAAGCATTTGTTATGAACATATTAGACAATTTAAATACCAAATTAGAGTTATTGATTAAGCAATATCAACAATTGCAGCAAGACCATGAACGTTTGGTAATCGAATATGAAAAACAACTGAAACGAAATGAACGACTAGAATCGGATATTAAGAAAATGCAATTAAGAATAGACGACCTTGTATTACAAACTACCGCTCAAATACTTACCGATGAGCAAAAAAAAGCCTTGAAAATACAGTTGTCAGAAATAATTGAACGAATAGATAGCAATCTTAAATTACTCTAATCATCATGACAATAGGCAATTTACATACAATCTTGCGCTGGTGCGTGCTCATTGTTATGGTGGCTTTAACCACAAGCTGCAATAAAAACCAAGAATGTTTTGTACCTACCGACATCACCGCAAAAATGGTTTACGCCAAAAAACGAACGGTAGATACTATCATAACAACGGATACAACAGCTCGCGACACCGTAATGATTTTTTACCGAGACACCCTAATGGAAGCTCCTGGTATGCAAACTTTTCTTTACGATACGAATTTTGTAATTAGAGGCCAAAGAGGAATAACAACACTTCAGTTTTCGTTAGACCCCGATAGCACAGAGATGAAATATTTGGTGTTTCCAAACTACAATAATCTTGATATTCATGATACATTAACCATTAAATACAGAAGCCAACTTTATTTTATTTCAAATGACTGTGGCTTTACCTACAACTATCAAATAGATACTGCGCTATTAAGTAATACCGTATTCGACTCGGCAAGTATTATGAATAGAGATGTCACTACTGAAGGCAATATACAACACATTAGAATCTACTTTTTCGAATAAGCAA
Organism: uncultured Taibaiella sp.; assembly: GCA_964429515.1. Classification (GTDB taxonomy): domain Bacteria; phylum Bacteroidota; class Bacteroidia; order Chitinophagales; family Chitinophagaceae; genus MKSF01. The sequence goes on along the minus strand of CAYSCJ010000027.1, from coordinate 29,493 downwards.
TACACCAATGAAACTATTTTTTTTTAGTGCACTTAGCTCCTTGATGTTCTGTTTTTCTGTGGCTTACAGCCAAGAGAATACAGACACTGCGGATACGTCTAAAAAAAGCAACAATACCTCAAGTACAATCGAAGCGCCAGCAGACAGCACTAAGAATAAATCAAAATCCTCGGCAAAAAACCAAAATTATCAACCTCAATTGCGCTTATTATTTGATGTAGGTAATTTTGGAATCAATTTCCTGGATGACAGTAGAACAAGTATTGAGGCCAGTGCCGACTATCACTATAAAAATGATTGGTATCTGGTATCGGAGGCTGGCTATGCCAAAGGCGTAATAGATTATGAAAACCTAAAGTACAATACTAATAGCTTTTACGTCAGAATAGGCGCAGATAAATCTTTGCTAAAGCCTATTAGCAATAGGGATTTAGATATTGTATTTTTCGGATTTAGATACGGCATTGCATCTGGCACTCGAGGTGATGCTACGTACATAGTGCGCAGCCAATTTGGCCCTTCAAGAAGCGGCATTATGGAACAACAAAACTTTCTAATGCATTGGGGCGAAATGACTGGAGGCATTAGGGTAGAAATGTGGAAGGGCATTTATGCTGGCTGGAATTTTAGAGCCAAATTTCTTCTCAACGGGAAAGTGTTCGATAATAAACTAGCTCCTAATTATGTAGCCGGCTATGGCGCAGCAGAAAAAGGCACTTCATTTGGTTTTAATGTCTATGTAGGCTATGTAATTCGTTGGCAACAAAAAAACGCTAAGGCTTTATAAGGGATATGGTATCATAATACTGTACAACGCTTCGGTTAATTCAAACCCAAGCTCACAACCTAAAAGACAGACTAGAAAAGTAGCGTGAATGTTGTTTTGTGCGCCTGCAAAAGGTATAATTTACACTATTTCCCCTTAGTATAAATGATTATAAGTACACCATGGTGCTTAATATTTCAAGTTAGCTTTAGTATAGTGTACTCAAGTGTACTACCCATTTTTATAGCCTGAGCGTAACTACTAATATTTTACAAATTTCAAATACCCACCAGTAGAATTTCTAACAAAATACACACCACTTGCCCAATTACTCACGTCTATTGCCGTCACTCCTTGTGTACGAGCGATAGGCTCACGATACATTTCTTGCCCCATCGTATTATAAACTACAAAGTAGTTTGGTGCCGTTAAGTTGCTTGTAGTCGCAAATTTCCAATCCAGATACAAAACACTTTGCACCGTATTGCTACCCATTATACCCCAATAAAATTGGTTGTCGTATTCGGGAGCAGCCACGCTTGTAGTATCTTGAGGCGTATAAGGCAGCAGCGTCTTTGAGGTCACTAAACGCATCGCTACAGGCAAATGGTCGCTCATATCGTGCAGCATTTGACGCAATGCCTGACTGTAATTGCCGGCACAAGCCGTATCGTTTATTGCCATGTTCAAGCAGTTGCCATTATTGCCAAATGCTACATAAGATTGCGGCAAATACCAAAGGCTCGTATCTGTGCCATCTTGTAGATGTTTGCTCATGAAAATAAAATCGAATCTATCATCTACACCACCCCTCGCGCCATAAAGGCCAAAGCCCGCTGAAGAGGTGCGAGTAGATTGTGTGTGCATATGGGCAAATGCAATATTATCTTGCCATGTACCCGTCATAACACCCATTGGGTCTATCATTACATGTGCTCTGTTCGTATCTATAACATGCTGATAACCCAACTCAGATGTTCTATAAAAATTCATATCTCCACCAAAAAGAACATGCCTATCGGTGGGTATACTTGCTAATACTTGTACAAAGGTATCTACCATACCTAGCCTGGCATTTACATTTGCACTGCCTGTACTTGACTTTAGGTGCGCTACAAACACTTCAAAAATGATAGAATCTTGCGTTACATCTGTAGTGTTCAACAACAGCGTATACCTATTGATATCACGTATGGTAGTAGGATAAATACGTTCATCCAACAATGTAAACTTTCGGGTATTGAAGTATAACATTTGCTGCAAGGTGTCTGTAACATCCGATTGATTGAAGAAAAAACTACCCCTTGAGAAGGTATCAGGACTATAACCAAAAGCATGGTTCAAAATCAAATCTGCACCGCTTTCAGATTCTAACTCAGAAACCAATAATAAATCGGGTTTTGCCTCGGCCAAAATTTGCGCCAAAAGAAATTCTCTTTGCACAGGAGTAGCCGATGGATATCTGTATAAATTGTACGCCATGATACCGATGGTGTCTTGTGCAATACCCGCAACAGCGCTCGCCATTACCAGCAGCCAAACGAGTATCCATTTATGCAATAAAATACCTTTCATTACTTCACTTTTATTCCACCCATCTTCAATATTAATTTATACTCCTCTGCTGTTATTGGGCACACAGACAATCTGCTTTGCTTAATTAGAGCCAAATTTTCAAGCCCAGGCGTTTGTTTCATAGTGGCTAAACTTACTGGGTAGGGTAAACGTTTTATTGGTTTAAGGTCGACGGCTAGCCATCTTTCATCATCTATGGTGGGGTCTGGATAAGACGTTTTTACTACTTTTGAAATGCCAACGATTTCTAGTCCTTCGTTGCTATGATAAAATAGCACCTCATCGCCTTTAGCCATCTCTCTAAGGTTGTTCCTTGCTTGGTAATTCCGCACACCATCCCAAAACGTCTGCCCATCTTTCACAAATTGCTCCCAGCTATATTTGAAGGGTTCTGATTTAACTAACCAATATTTCATGATGTTACTTTTTACTTGTGGTGTCTATAACAATGTATATATCCTCTCCTTCTTTTTTATGAAAGTATTTTTCTCTGGCATGCTTTTCTATTATTTCAGGAGAGTTTTCTAAGCCTTTGAGCTCTTCTTCCAACTTATTGCTTTCTGTTTTTAAAAACTCTATATTTTCTTTTAGTTTTTCCAAGTCATTCATACGTCTCTTCTGCAACAACCAGTTATTTTGATCAAAGAAAGCCATATAAACAACAAACGCAATGATGACAAGAAGTATTATTTTTAATTGTTTTTTCATACAAAAATGACTAATAAATACGATGGCTTAATGTCGGTGGTGGATGAGCGAAGCCAAAACCCTCCCCTTTTCTGCTACTCTAACAAAACTTTTTTTTCGATATTGCTAATTTACAAAAAAGCAAAAGAAAAATAACTTTGCCGTCCTGAAAACAAAACAATTTGGCTGCTACTTAGAATTAAACACATTAGCAGGCATTAATAATTGTACAAATAATACAATAACGACTGACCAACCGCCTTAAGTGTGTTTTTATCGATATTCGATAAGTTATCGTCATGTGTATGCCAATGTTGTACAAAGCCAGTAGTGGTGTTAGTAGGCAGGTTAATGATATCTATTGTTGGTATTTTCATTATCCTATTGATTGGCACATGATCGTCTGTAATAAAGCCAGCTGGTTCGTTTAAAAAGTAGGAGCTGTAACCCGCCCTATAAGCTGCTGTCCACACATCATTTACAATATTTGGCGCAAACTCTTTAGAAAAACCTTCATGACGAAAAGTAGCATTCTTACCGCCTACCATATCTAACAATATACCATGCATAGCCCTGTAGTTTGGCACATGTGGACGTTTGGCCCAATACTGTGTACCCAATGCATAGGAAGCGTCACCCCAAGAGGTTTTTCCATAATCTTCAGCATCTACCAAAAGTATATCTATACCCAATTCTGCATCGTGCAAAGGTGTATTTTTTAGAGTTTTAGCAATTTCTAAAAGCACTGCTGTGCCGCTTCCTCCATCATCTGCTCCATCTATGGGTTTATTTTGATCTTTGGTATCTTTATCTGCCCATGGCCTTGTATCCCAATGCGCTAATAACAAAATGCGCTTTGTGGCATTGGGGCGAATACTACCTACTAAATTGATGCATCTCAACTCTGTAAGGCCATCACCTGCTGTCACCATAACCTGCTGCCTGTACACCGTATCGGTATATGCTTTGAGGGTTTGCTCTAGCCAATCGGCACATTTTAATTGCCCAGGGGTATTGGGTACACGCGGACCAAAACCTACTTGTGCAGCAATAAAGTCGTAAGCACTCTGCTCATCAAAATTTGGCACTATTCTTTCTGCCTTTGTTTCTTGCTTTGTTGTCTGATTGGTAGCTGTAGTCTCACCATTATTGCCATTGCAAGCACTGTTACTCATCCAAGCAAGCATAATAAAAGCAGAAATTTGTATATATTTCATATCTAAAATTTGTGTTCGTTAAAATAAATTAATGCATCCGCTACCACAAAGAAACTACCTGTAACTATGATGATATCTTCTGCCTTAGCATTATGCAAAGCGGCTTCGATAGCATTGCCTACATTGGCGTGAAAGGTGCCGTCTAAAATACCTTCGGCCAATGCTTGCAAATTTCCCAATGGCATAGCACGGGGTACGCTGGCTTGTGTAAAATAATAGGCTGCATCTTTAGGAAAATGAGGCAACACATTAGCTACATCTTTATCATTGGCAAAGCCCATTACGAAATGGAGTTTATTTGCGGTAGCAAAACTAGCCAAATTAGCTTTAAGAAACTCCATGCCTGCGGGATTATGGGCTACATCTATAATAACTTGCGGATGCAGTGCTATAGTCTCCCATCGGCCACGCAAACCACTAATGCCTTTTACATCTTTCAGCGCCTCAATAAAACTTGTTGTGCTAATATGAGCACCCTTCTGACGCAGCACCTGCACCGCCGCCATGGCTGTAACAATGTTTTTACTTTGATAAGCCCCCTTTAAATCTGTAGTGATGTGATAAAGTGTGCGAGCACCTTTATCTACCAATGTAAAGTATTGATATGCTGCATCTTCTCCGGTTTTTATTACATCCCATCTTGCATCAGCATATGTAATAGGACTTTGTAAATGGTGTGCTTTTAAAAAAAATACCTGCTCAGTTTCATCCTGGGTTTCGCCTATCACAACGGGTACAGCAGCCTTAATTATTCCTGCTTTTTCTGCGGCTATAGCCTCCAATGTATTGCCTAATATAGCTGTGTGCTCCAAACTAATATTGGTAATGACAGACAGACATGGTATAATAATATTGGTGGCATCCCAACGCCCTCCCAAACCCGTTTCTATCACTGCATAATCCACTTGCTCATTTTCAAAAATAAAAAATGCCAAAGCTACATTCAGTTCAAAATAGGAAGGTGCAATAGCCTCGATAGCATCTATATAAGTATTCATGAATAACAATACCAGCTCTTTTGCTACCAAGACACCATTGACTCTAAAACGCTCTCTTATATCTACCAAATGCGGCGAAGTGTACAAACCCGTCTTATAACCACTTTTTTGTAGCGTTGCTGCTAGGATATGGCTCGTACTCCCCTTGCCATTGGAGCCCGCAACATGTATGCACTTTAGCTTTCGTTGAGGATGGCCCATATGAGCACACATGGCCGTAATATTATCTAAGCTAGGACGCAGCGCTTTACTACCTATACGGGTATACATGGGTATTTGAGCAAACAAGTACGCTACGGCACTTTCGTAGTTTTCAAACCTATTCATGACTGCATTAATTCTTTAGCATTACTCATAGAGGCTTCTGTAAGGTCTTTACCTCCTATCATTTGAGCTATAGTTACTACCCTTTCATCTTCACTTAGCTCTTTAATAGAGGTAGTTATAGCACCACTTTCGTTGGTGTATTTGTACACAAAATAATGATTGTGCGCCTTAGCCGCAACTTGTGGCTGGTGTGTTATACATATTATTTGATGATAAGCTCCTAATTCTTTCATTAATCTACCCACTTGCTTGGCAGCCTCGCCCGAAATACCGGTATCTACCTCATCAAAAATCATAGTGGGTAAGCTTATATAGTGCGCTGTAATGGTTTTGATAGCCAACATAATTCTACTGAGTTCACCGCCAGATGCATTTTTTTGTATGGCACCAAACTTGCCGCTTTTATTACTGTCTATTACAAATTGTAAGAAATCTATTCCGAGTGTATCAATATCATCAAGCTGCTGAAATTGTATATCAAAAACAGCATTTGGCATACCCATTAAATGGAGGTATTCATTTACTCGTTGTATAAACGGCGGAGCTGCCTGCTTACGCGCTGCACTAAGTGCATGTGCCTTGTCTAATAATTCCAATTTATCCTGCTCCAATTTTCTGGAAATTTTGTCTATTTCCTCATCTAAGTCCAATACACTTCCTACCTCTTGAGCCAATTTAAGCTGGATCGCCACCAATTCTTTACTCGAACTTACTTGATGCTTTTTCTGTAATTTATAGCCTGCATCAAGTCGCTCTCTCATCAATTGAAGCTGCTGAGGGTTGGCCTCTACGCCATCCAATAAGGTACTTATTTCCTGACTAATATCTTTGAGCTCAATCCATGCACTGTCTAGTCTATTTGCCAATACACTTGCAGGCTCATGCAGCTTTGCTGTTTGTTGAAGCGTTTGCACCATCTTTTTAAGTTGGTGCAATAAGGCGTGCTCCTCTTCTTCCATGCCGTATTGCACTGTTTCCAGATTTAGCCTTATTTCGTCGGCATACTCTAAGGTTTTTACCGCTGCTTCAAGGGTTTCTAGCTCGTCTTCTTTTACATCAAACTGCTCTAGCTCTTGTAGTAAATATCTTTTATAATCAAGTTCTTGTTGTATTTGCGCTTTGTTGTGTACCATTCTTTGCAATTCCTTTTGGGCTATCATAAAGGCTTTATATTGCTCTTTGTACACACTTATAGCAGCATCATTGTTGGCTATAGCATCTATTATTTGGTAGGTAAATTGTTGGTCTCTTACTGCTAAATTATCAAATTGCCTGTGCAGATCTACCAACTGAGAGGTAAACTCTTGTAGGATGCTTAGGTTTACTGGGCTATCGTTTATATAGGCTCTACTTTTACCTTGCGGTGTTATTTCTCGTCTGATAATGGTTTCGGCAGCAACATCCAAATCATGCTCCTTTAAGAGTGCTTGGCACTGAGGATGGTCGGCAATATTAAAATAGCCTTCTATCACACATTTACTTTCTGGGTGTATTAGCACCTGAGAGTCGGCACGCTCGCCAAGTATGAGAGAAAGCGCCCCCAATATAATAGACTTACCTGCGCCCGTTTCGCCTGTAATTACATTAAAATGTGGATGAAAAGGAATGGTTAACTCCTCTATTAATATATAATTTTTTATGTATATTTTTTCCAGCATAGTACTTGCAAATTTAGGGTTTGTTTGATACGGAGTAGCTTTTGATGCATCATTTTTTATTAAAAAAAACAATATCAATTGAAGTAAAATAAACTACAGATTAGGTTAATAATTTTAAAAACCTATTTTTGCCAAAAGCTAATTCATTTTTCACATTTTCAAAAACGCACCTGTTATGTCTACTGGAATATTACACCTGCATTCTTATTTTGCTTATTTAGTGCTTTTGTTGCTTGTTATCACCGTTATCGTTGCGGCTAGCAATACTTTAGGTAAAAAACCATTTAGTTCTGTAGCCAAATTGGCAAAGTTTTCTATGATAGCTACCCATACACAAATTCTCGTGGGCATTATACTATACATAGTGCAAGGCAGATATGTAAATATGGGCGAAAAAATGGGCATTTCAGCAGATCGTTTACTAGCCTTAGAGCACCCACTCATCAATATCTTGGGGGTAGTGTTAATCACTATCGGCAATAGTAAAGCTAAAAAAGCCACTACAGATGCTCAAAAAAATAAAAGCATCTTCGTTTATTTTGGAATTGGTTTGATATTAATTCTTTCTAGAATTCCATTTGCTAATTGGCTGTAATTAGTACACCACTCACTTTCTTTTCAAGCGCTTTCTGTAGATTACAGAAGGCGCTTTTTTTCAAAAAAACACCACTCTAAAATACATTATAGGCACATATATAAAAAGTAAAAATCAACAATAAACTTGCACCCATCAAGGTATTCCTCAGCCCACCACAGTCGTGACGAAGTATTGTATTGTTTATTATTTTTTTTAGAAAAACATCCTCAAAAAATAATGAAGGATTGGATTTTGAGTTAATGGAGTAAATATAATGCCGTGTTTTAGGATAGTAAAAAAGCGAATGTGTAGTATAGCTTAAATTATACATCAAAAACTATGGGCTTTCGATTAAAAAAATTAATTTTAGCCCCATAATAATAAAAACGTACGTACGATGAAAATAGCTATTGTGGGTTATGGCAAAATGGGAAAAATTATTGAAAAAATTGCCATAGAAAGAGGCCACGAAGTAGTGCTAAAAATCAATAGCCAAAACATAGATGACTTTAATGCTGCCAATTTCAAACAAGTAGACGTAGCTATAGAGTTTACCAATCCACACGTAGCCTACATCAACGTTATGGATATATTGGAAATGGGCATACCAGTAGTATGTGGCTCCACTGGCTGGCACGACAAAATGCAAGACGCAAAAGACAAGTGCTTAGAAAAAGACACCAGCTTTATATGGGCATCCAATTTTAGTATTGGTGTAAATTTATTTTGGGAAATCAATAAAAAAATGGCCAAAATAATGGCACCCAATTTAGATTATAAAGTGAAGATTGAAGAAACACACCACATACAGAAAAAAGACGCACCAAGCGGCACAGCCATTACTACTGCCGAACAGATACTTGAAATCAACCCCTCTGTAAACTCTTGGAAGCTGGGCAACGAGGATTTACATCTGCACGAACTTCCTATCCTATCGCATCGTATTGAAGATGTGCCAGGCACCCACGAAGTAGTATATCACTCTGAAATAGACGAAATAACACTCAAGCATTGTGCATTTTCCCGAAACGGATTTGCCTTAGGTGCCGTACTTGCAGCCGAATTTATTCAAGGGAAAAAAGGTGTTTTTGAAATGAAGGATATACTGGGATTATAAAAATACACTACATTTATTTGGTTGATAAAACCAATGCTAAAAAGACAGGCGACACAAAGTATCTCGTCCTAAAAAAATTGACAATTTTGTGCACAGATATCCCCCACGATTAGCACGCTGGAGAAGGATATAACTAAGTTTGCATGTATAACATAGCATAGCAAAAGGCAAATGGCAAGGACACCAACAGCGAGTCGAATCTGTCTAATGCACCACCATGGCCAGGCATAATATTACCAGAGTCTTTTACATTTGCTAAGCGCTTTAGTTTCGACTCTAGCAAATCGCCCGAAGTGCCTACTATTGAGGCTATTAGAGCCAGTACAATCCAGTCTTGCAAATGCATCCCTGGTAGCCAATTCAAATAATTGAGCAATACAACGCCTATTACGGTAAAGACAACACCTCCTATAGTCCCCTCCCAAGTCTTTTTGGGAGATATGCCCGAGAAGGGTGTTTTGCCTATAAACGAACCCGTTATATACGCCATAGTATCATTAGTCCATATAAGAAGTATCAATGCCAAAGGAATATTTGTAGGCAACTGTCCGCTACGATACTGCATGTACATGGCTATCATAGCACCGATTGGAATGCATATATACAGCAACAAGGTCATAGCTGCTAGGGACGATTTAAGGGCCGTTTTTTTTTGCATTACCCCTACATAAAATAAAATGATGGGCAACAACAACGCCAAGTATATATAGGTACTCAAGGCAGTAGCCATAACTACACTCAAGCTTAGTACAAGCCCCATTATCTGGCTCATCCAATATATCTTTCGGGGATAAGGCTGCTCATCGTCAATCAATGCAAACATTGCCCATCCCTCCTTGATACATAAATACTGAATCAATATGGCCACAATCAAAAAAAACTCGAAGCTGGTAGTGAGTGCTGCAATAATAATAGCACAAAACACCACCGCACTCCCCAATCGTTTAAAAAATACAGGCCAATTCATATTATCGAAAATTTTGGCAAAAATAGGGAATGTCATTTGCATTTCGGTAAGCATTAGCTTTTCAAATGCAATGATGCCTTAAGTTTTGGATATAATATTAGTTATCTACACGAGCATTTAAGATGCAAATATAATAGCAATTGCACCCTCCTTACTAAACACAAGGTGCTTTTGCTCATTGCAAAAGCACTTTGTGTATAGAATTTAAAAAATCAAAATGCAAACATTATTACTGCTTACACATCAAGATAATTAAAGTCATTCAATTGGATAATACCGCACACAGGCACCCATGATTTACATCGCAGATTGGATATGAAACAGCGGTAGGTGCTATCCAACATCATCTATAGTTATTCGACAAATTATAAAAGAAACCAACCGTCACGTAATAAGGATACAATTGATTGGGTGTTTCCTTAAACTTAGCTATCGCTGCAAAGTCATTCGTCGCTCGCATTCCAAATCTATGTCCATGCCCCTGACTATTCAGTGCGGTAAAAACAATTTCACCTATAAAACCAAATTTGAGATAATTTAAGGGTAAACTTGATGTACGGGAGTCTATATTATCTGGATGATCTAAATTTTGCATAGTAGGCATTGCTGCATAAACACCGGCATTCACTTCTATAGCTCTAAAAAGGTCGTTTTTAACCGTATTGTATCTCATCGGAAATCTAAATCCTAACTGAAGTGGGATTTGTAAATAACTAGTAGTGAGTCTTAAACTAGCACCATTTGCATCTGTAAGGTCTGCACTTCGGCCCAGTATATTCACACCTGTTTTTAACGTCCATATGAGGTTACTTTCTTTATCCTTAAACAACCACCCAAAATTAATATTGCCATCTATTCCGGGAAGGAAGTTGTTTTTCTGAAAATTATACTGACCCCTAGGCGTATTAAAAACAGTATGATTGGTATTCACCCGAGTGGCGTTAGCGGAAATACCTATTTCATAAAAATGCTTGAATTTCAATAGCGGATCGGTAGTAAAGGTTTCTTGAGCCGTCGTGTTATAGGCTGGTAAGAACAAACCCAACATAAATGCAAAAACGATATTCTTCTTTCTCATTTGGTATAGTTTTTTTTTAAAAAAAAACAAAGTGATACTTTAACTCCGAGCTTGCGCAGCGCGAAGCTCTATCTTAAGGATGTTTGATTACGAAAATAACGATTTTTGAAAAACAAAGCACATTTGAATATTCTTTTTTATCAAAAAAAATGATCAAGTATTTTACTACTATGGGCGGTATTGGCTATGTTGTTTTTTGTGTTTGGGAGCTATATTTACGGGAAGTGTAGCATTGAAAATAGGTAAGCATTTTTTTTCAAGATTGAAAAACAAACACCGTTTTTACTTACAATTACTTTTTCAAGTAGCAATTGGAGTGTACAGCAATTTAAAAAATGAAAACATCTGCTATTAATGCGATAGGTATAATAAAAAATACTTAATTTCGTTATCATCCATGCACTTCTTTAAGCTACCATGCACTTCTTTAAGCTACATCGTTAAAAAAATTCTAGGTTATAGATATACAGTTTACTTCATTTTTTATATTACTTTAGCGGTTTATTTTTTTATAACTAATAATTAGTTACATAACTGTTTATTATTTTATATATAAAAACTAATATTTCAATAATTTGAAATCATTAATACTTTATTTTACCTGTTTGTTGTCCGTATTATTATGGTCGGGTAATGCTTTTGCCCAAACATCCAGTACCCAAGATAGCCTTAAGGCTGTAAGGATTGCAAATCAGCAAAGAATTGACAGTGTAAAGCAAGCATCAAAACTCAGAGCCGATAGTTTAGCGGCACTTAAAAAATACAGATCATCCAAACGATATGCCGATAGCCTTGCCGATATAAGACAGGAAAAACTCCTTATCATTGCCGCCGAGCGCGCTAGAATAATGGACTCCATTAGGGCCGTAAGAAAAGTTACTCAAGACAGCCTTAAAGCCATAGCTGTAGCCAGAAGAAACTATGTAGATAGCGTTAATGCGGTTAAAAAAGCAGAAGCAGAGGCACTTAGGGCTGCTAGGCAAAAAGTATCCGATAGCCTAGCCCGAATTCGGGAATACAAACTCTCAAAAACCTATAAGGATAGCATGATGGTAATAAGGCAAGCCAGAATAGATAGCCTTAAAGCCGTAAGATTAGCCTATAACGACAGCGTCAGAACCGCTCAAAGAAAAGTATTAGATAGTATTGCTGCCGAAAGAAAACGAACCAATGATAGCCTAAGAAGTGTCCAAAAAGCAATCTTCGATAGCTTAAGGGCCGAACGAATGCGCGTTACTGATAGTATGCGTAGTCAAATGGACTCGATACGCACCGCTATGGCGCAAATAAGAGATAGCGCCGCAGCCACCAGAAAGGTAATTAGCGACTCTTTGGCACAAGTAAGAGCCGAACGGGCAAAAGCCAGGGAGGTGGCCGTAAAAGAAAAAGAAAAGAAAAAGAAACTTGCGCTTGAAATAAAATTAGACCAACAAAAACAAGCATTTACAAACGAAAAACATCGAAAAAAACGATGGTCGTTCGTACGGAAAAACCTACAAAATACCGTAACCCGGTATAACTACTACTATAATGCCAATCAAAAACTGAAAGAGGCCGAACTGAACATTGTGCGCTCGAAAAAAGACAATTTCGACCAACTACTACCGCTGTTTCCTTTCGACCCAGATGTAGACTCGGCTAAACTTAAATCAGACATGGATACCCTCATCCAAAAGACATCATTGGGTATTCAACTGCACGACCCTCGTAGCAAATGGCAAGATGATTTGTATTTGATAATGGGGCAAGCTTACTATTATAAAGGTGATTATGTAAATGCCGCTAACGCATTCAAATTCATCATCCATGAAGCCGATAAACAAAGAAAAGAAGAACAAAAAAAGAAAAAAACTGACAAAAAGGATCCTTTACTTCAAAATCAGTTTGCAGAAATAGAACCCGAAGGCCTAGCTGCGATCATCAAACACAACCCGTCCAAAAACGAGGCGATCCTTTGGTTGGCTAGGATACTTGTAAAACAAAAAGACGTCGATATGGCACAACTATTGCTAGATATGCTAAAAAACGACGTCAACTTCCCCAAAAACCTTAAAGGCAGACTGTATCTAGAATACGCACACCTAGCATTGGCAACCGAAAAATACCAATATGCATTAGCGTCTTTGGACTCGGTACTACATGCTTCCAATTTAAATAAATACTTCAGACTACGCGCTGGATATATCAGAGGACAAATACTGCAAAAAAACAACGAACTAGAAGAAAGTAGTACATCTTTTGAAAAAGTAGTTGCATTGTTTCCTCCACTCGAAATGGATTTTAATGCACGAATGAATATTGTGAAAAATAGCTTGCAAACTACCGAAGGTACCATTGCAATCACGAGCACTCTGGAAAAAATGGCCAATGATCAAAAATTCAAATCCTATTTCGATCAAGTTTATTACTCCCTCGCAAAAAGCTACGAAATAAGCGGCCAAACAGATAAAGCAATCGATTTTTACAACAAAAGCCTGGCACAAAACTCCAATAACGCGCTGCAAAAAGGCTTGTCGTATAATGGATTGGGCGATTTGTATTATTCAAAAAAACAACACATCATCGCTTCCGAAAAATACGATAGCGCCATCCAATTCCTCACTAGCTTCGATGAACCCTATTATTCCAATGCAAGCAAAAGAGCCGCTAGCCTCTACCAATTGGCCGTGCCCGCTGGACGCTTCCAGGAAACAGATAGCCTAATCAGGCTCAGCGCGCTACCCGAATCTGCACAAAAAGCACATATCCAACAATATCTCAAAGAACTTGAAAAAGCTAGAATTGCTGAATACTACGCAAGCCTAAAGGCTCCCGAAGCCTCTACCGCTAATCCAATGGGCAACAAATCATGGTATTTCTCCAATACCGCTATGATGCAAAAAGGTAGCCAAGAATTCAAACAAAAATGGCCCAATAGAGAACTTAAAGATAACTGGCGTCGTAGCACACTTACAAGCTCTAGCTTTACCGAAGACGATAACATTGTAGAGGAAAACCTCACACCCGAAGAAAATATAAGACGAAACCTTCCTAGCGAGGATAGCTTGTTTGCAGCTATTCCTAGAAATCCTATCGTATTAGATTCGCTTAACATCGCCAGAAAAGAAGCCCTCATAAGCCTCGGCAAAAACTACTTTTATGTTCTTGAAGACTATAGCAATACCTTCAACTACATAGACATACTCGATAGCTTATATCCAAAAAATGAATACCAACCCGAAACATTCTATATAAGATACCTCATCAAAATGCGCCAACAATTGCCGGATGAAGCAAAGAAGTATCAACAATTATTGACCGAAAACTACCCCAACTCCAACTGGACCAGTATGATGAACAATGCGGGCAACCCCGGCAACGACTCCAGCATGCGCATAGATGCACACTATGATAATACCTATAACATAGTCATGAACGGCGAATACGCAAATGGCATACAACTAATAGAACAAGCATATAGCCAATTCCCTACCTTAGGAAGCTACAAAAAACAATACGACATTCTGCGCATATTGAGTTACGCCGGCACCAAAGAATACGCAAAGGCCGAAACAATGGTGGCAGAATGGTTATCTATGAACAGCAACGATAGCCTAAGAGATTATGTACTTACACTAAAAAACTATATCGAAAAAAATAAAGCACTCCTTGATACCCTCAACAATGACCCCAACGACTCTGTTAAGGTGGCTACGGGTGCTATCGATAACGAAGGCGCCAATAATACCCCAAATAAACAATCAGAAATATTCGGGCAAGCCAACAAAAATAGCAAACACTATGTAATCATTATGGTGCCCCTTGATGCACGTATTCAAGGACTCAAAGCTGGCTTATCGGAGTACAACAGAATAACCCCCGGCAACGAAAATATCGTAGTGACACTTAATGCACTTACCCGAGAAAACTCATTGATTTTATCACGAGAATTTCAAGATAATAAAGCAGCAAAAGAGTACCTCAACAAAGTACAAGCATTAAGTTCATTGTTTGGTGAATACCCCAATAAACAAGAGTACCAACTTGCAACAATAAGCGTAGAAAACTACCCTAAACTACTTTCTAGCAAAGACTTCAAAAGTTATATGAGCTTCTGGAAGAAAAATTATAAATAAAAAATATTACTTACATTTAAGCACTGTTTGCTACCACACACGCATTAGTGCCATTGTTATGCTTAACCTAGTTGAACAATTACCCAAAGACGTATACGAATATGACGATGTACTTATCGAAAGTATGCGGCTACATGATGGCAATATACCACTATGGCACTACCATCAAGACAGACTCTTGCAATCACTAAAACAACTAAATTGGGACACCGCACTTATCGCCAAAGTAGCAAACACGATTCGTAACACTAGCTACGCACTCCCAAAGGGTACTTTTAAACTAAGACTGCTGCTTACCAAAGAGGACAGCAGCTATTTTTTTAGCATTAACCCAACGGCCATTCCCGCCGAGACGAATTGCCACAGCATAACAGACATTATTACCCATCCCGGCCCCATCATAAGCCCAGGTATAAAAAGTATTCAGCAATTATCTAAAATCAAAAACCTAGACCCCGCATACGGCTTGCCTTTGGGCGAAACCATCTTATTCAAAAATCCAGACAACCATCTACTAGAAGCATCCATGGCTAATGTTTTTGTAATAAAGGATCAAGAAATTTGGACCCCACCCAGCGACAAGCTGCTGGTAAAAGGCGTTATGCGAGCCTACCTTTTAAGCAATAGTCCCATAGATAACTATCCAATAATTGAAAAAAATATCCCTCTGTCACTACTCACAACCGCAGAAAATGTATTTTTGACAAACGCTGTCAGGGGCATTATACCCGTTATCGCTATTGGCCCAAAAGCCCTTAAAGGCACTGAAAGTAAAAGAATACAGCAGCTAATACACAAACAACTATTTTAATATCAACACTTTAACAACGATTCTTCATAATGGCAATGAATTATATATGGGTGTCCTTTTTTATCATAGGATTCTTGGTAGCATTATACAAATTACTGTTTGAAAAAAACATCACGGTCTTTACCGAAATTATGAATGGAATGTTTGACAGTGCTAAAGTTGGGTTTACCATTTCTTTAGGCCTCACAGGCATGATGGCACTTTGGCTGGGCATCATGAAAATAGGCGAAAAATCTGGACTCATTGCTTTGTTTGCAAAACTCGTACAGCCACTATTTAAAGTTCTCTTCAAAGACATCCCCAATAAGCACCCAGCTTTTGGAAACATTGCTATGAACTTTTCGGCCAATTTACTCGGACTAGATAATGCTGCCACACCATTGGGCCTCAAAGCAATGGACGAAATGCAAAAACTCAATCCTCAAAAAGATACCGCCACCAATGCACAAATCATGTTTTTGGTACTCAATACTGCAGGCATTGTACTCATCCCCACTTCTATTATAGCGATGCGTCAAACCGTGGCTATAGAGCAAGGGCTTACCAATTTCAATGCAGCAGACGTGTTCTTACCCATACTTATTATTACATTCATTGGCCTTGTAGCCGGCATCATCGTCGTTTCTTTATTCCAAAAAATAAACATCCTCAAATGGCCCATATTCATTTTCTTTTTTGGGCTCGGCGGACTCATTTGGATGCTTTGGCGTTGGTTGTCGAGCTATCCTCCCGAAACAATGAATACCATAATCGGATTAATAGGCGCCATAGTCATCATGCTCATAGTCATTGTTTTTTTAGTATCGGGATTAATAAAGAAAGTAAATGTTTATGAAAGCTTTATCGAAGGAGCAAAGGAAGGATTTCATACCGCCGTCACCATTATACCCTATTTGGTAGCCATGCTCGTAGCTATTGCCGTACTAAGAGCCTCTGGATGCATGGATTATATGGTCAATGGGATAGCAAGCCTCCTAAGCCTAGCAGGCATGAACACCGATTTTGTACCCGCATTACCCGTAGGCCTCATGAAGCCCCTAAGCGGCAGTGGCGCAAGAGGATTAATGGTAGATGTCATGAACACTTACGGCGTCAATTCCTTTCCTGCCAATGTAGCCGCAGTATTACAAGGCTCTACCGAAACCACATTCTACGTATTGGCAGTATACTTTGGTAGCGTAAATGTTAAAAACACACGCTATGCACTAGTGGCTGGACTTATTGTCGATGTAATTTGTATCATCTCAGCTATAGTCATAGCCTATGCATTTTACCACAACGGATAAACAAAAAAAATATTTCAGAAATGGGGAAAAAAATAATAGATGTAATGTTATTTTTTTGAAAATAATTTATTTACATTTACCGAGGTTTTCTTAAGAAGGTGTAAAAAGAGAGCAATATTTTTGATTCATTATTGAATTGATAATTTTTCTAAAGAAATTTTTAAAAAGATTATAATAATTAAAAATAATACTCTATTATTGTATCTATATTATATCCAATTAGTATAAAACGCTGCATATCTATTGCATTTGCAGCATTGTTGTTAGAAAAAAAACTTTGTTTTTTTATTATGAAAAGAACACTATTAGGCTTTAGTTTGTTATGTGCAGGATCATCTTTGTTTTTTGCATCTTGTTCCAACAATAAAACTCACGGCATATCAGAAAAGACAGGCTGGAACTACAACGACAAACGTCTTGGTGGTTTTGAAGCAGTTAATTATGCTGGTCAACAAACAGGACCAGGCTTGGTTCCCATTGAGGGTGGATCATTTGTGATGGGACAATCAGAAGATGATATCACCATGCAAAGAAATAATATTCCTCGCAGAGTTACGGTTCCTTCGTTTTACATGGATGAAACAGAAGTAGCAAACGTACACTACCGCGAATATCTGTATTGGCTCAGCCGTGCTTACGGTTCGGATTATCCAGATAAAATAGCAGCAGCTACTCCGGATAGTACTGTATGGCGTCAAGCATTAGCTTACAATGAGCCATATGTAAATTACTACTTCCGTCACGCTGCTTACGACTACTACCCAGTAGTCGGTGTTAATTGGCATCAAGCTAATGACTATGCTAAATGGCGCAGTGATAGAGTAAACGAAATGTTACTTATCAAAGCAAGCCGCTTAAAGAAAAATGTTAACCAAGTAAATGAAGACGTTTATAACTCTGAAACTTACGTGGCCGACCAATACTTAGGTGAAGCAGGTAATAAACGAAGAGCTGACCTCAACCCTTCTGGCGCTGACAGAAGAAACGATAACTATGCTGATGGTCTTTTATTACCTAACTACCGTCTGCCTACCGAAGCAGAATGGGAATACGCAGCATTAGGTTTGATTGATAAAAATCCAAAACCAGGCAGCAGCCGTAGAAGAGGTGAAGAAGCTCTTACAGACAGATCTGCTTATCCTTGGGGCGATCCTCGTAGCACACGTGCGCAAGCTCAAGCACCAGGAACGCAAGGTATGTTCTTAGCCAACTACAAACGTAGCAATGGTGATTACATGGGTACTGTAGGTGGTAGAAACGATAATGCAGCTCCAACCGCACCAATCGACGCTTACGCTCCTAACGCATTTGGTCTTTACAATATGGCTGGTAACGTTAATGAGTGGGTACTTGATGTATACCGTCCAAATTCACACCAAGACGTTAACGACTTCAGACCATACAGAGGTAATGAGTTTTATAAAAACGCTTACGAAGATGATTTGACACTTACAGAAAAAGACGAATGGGGTAACTTAGTGAAAAAACCAATTGACAGCACAGATTGGGAACCACGCTATCACACAGATTGGGCTTCTAACGATGTTCGTAGCTACTTAGATGGTACTGGTGACTCTACAGGTCAAAATGGCTTCTACTACGACTACGGTAAAACAACTCTTATAAACGATAACTCTAGAGTTTATAAAGGTGGCTCTTGGAACGATGGTAGATACTGGTTAAACCCTGGTACAAGACGTTTCATGAATAGTACACACGGTAGTATGACAGTAGGTTTCCGTTGTGCAATGGACAGATTGGGTAGCCAAGGCTTCAATAGCGACAAAGGTGGCAACCAATTCGGTAAACAACGCCGCAACAAAAAAATCTAACTAAGTTTAATTAACTTACTATTATTACAAAATACATAAAGCACGCTATTAAGCGTGCTTTATGTATTTTACAAGAACTAATATAAATACACGACAGAAAAATAATAAAAAATTAATCATTTCATTGTAGTTACTTAAGTAAATGAGTAACTTTGCGCTCCATTCTCATATCAATATATCAAAAGAACATGCAACCTTCCGTTAAGATTTTTTCAGGGACCAACTCCCAGTATTTGGCAAAAAAAATAGCTGATGCATTTGGTAAACCTCTTGGGGACTTAAGTACACAGAAATTTAGCGATGGCGAATTTCAGCCTGTCTTCAACGAATCAATTAGAGGCGACTATGTTTTCCTAGTACAAAGTACATTCGCTCCTTCCGATAACCTAATGGAACTGCTAATGATGATAGATGCTGCCAAAAGAGCATCTGCTGGCTATATTACTGCGGTAATACCCTACTTCGGCTTTGCAAGACAAGATAGAAAAGACAAACCAAGGGTGAGCATCGCATCAAAATTAGTTGCAAACCTCCTCACTACTGCAGGTGCCCACCGCGTAATGACGATGGACTTACACGCTCCTCAAATACAAGGTTTCTTTGATATACCTGTAGACCACCTTGATAGCTCCGCTATTTTTATACCCTATATTGAAAATTTAAATCTAAAAAATCTTACCTTTGCATCCCCCGACGTGGGAAGCACCAATAGAGTAAGAGAAGTAGCAAGTTATTTCAATGCAGAAATGGTAATTTGCGATAAGCAAAGAAAACGCGCAAACGAAATAGCATCGATGACTGTAATAGGCGACGTAACAGGCAGAGATATAATATTGATAGATGATATTTGTGATACCGCCGGAACGCTTACTAAATCGGCAGCAATGCTCAAAGAAAGAGGCGCTCTAACCGTTACAGCGTTTTGTACACACCCCGTTTTAAGCGGAAAAGCGTACGAAAACATTCAAGACTCTGTTTTAGAAAAATTAGTAGTATGTAATACCATACCACTAAAACAACAAAGTGACAAAATAGAAGTAGTATCGGTAGCAGACTTATTTGCCATCGCTATCAGAAATACTTTTGAAAACAAATCTATTAACTCGCTATTTATACACAATAGAAGAGCTAAATAGAAGCATAAAATATTATAAAGGAACTGTCTATACAAAAAAACGTATCCAGCTACAATAGCTGAACCAAATTTTTAAAAGGTAAATTTCTTATTTAAATGTTAGATACGGTATCGTTTAACTGAGAAATTAAATAAACAAAAAAAATTATGAAAACTGTTGTTATCAACGGAAACTTAAGAGAAGGTAAGGGTAAAAAAGCTACTCGTACACTTCGTTCTGAAGGTTTAGTGCCTGCTGTTATCTATGGCGGCGAACAAGAAATTCATTTTTCTGCACCATTATTGGCATTACGCCCATTGGTATACTCTCCTGAGTTCCAAATTGCAGAAATACACGTAGATGGAAAAGTTTACAGAACCATCATGAAAGACCTACAATTTGATGTGGTGACTGACGCTTTATCACACGTAGATTTTTTAGAATTAGTAGAAGATAGAAAAGTCATCGCTAATCTGCCTTTGAAAATCGTTGGTCAATCTGTAGGTGTAAAGGCTGGCGGACGTTTAGTAGTAAAAATGAATACGCTAAAAGTACGTACCTACCCTAAATACTTAGTAGAAAATATTGCGGTAGACATCACCAATCTTGAATTAAATGGTAACATCCGCGTTGAAGACGTAACATTTGAAAACGGCGACGTTATGATGGCTCCTCGTCAACCAATTGCTTCTGTAGTAATGACTCGTGCTTTACGTCAAGCAGAACAAGATGAGAAAAAAGGTAAAAAATAAATTCTAGTATTTATAACAAAGTACTATTATTACAAAAGGCTTGGAAATGTATTTCCAAGCCTTTTACTTTTGTATACACCCCTACACCTCACTAGAGCTTGCTTCTTATCTTGCCTACCCAAACTATTTCGAAGGCTACTGCGTACCTTCGCGACGCCAAAACATATTCCCCCAACAATCTAAACAACTTTTCTACGAGGCTCTAATCGACAAAAACTATACCATAAAAATTAGCCCTAAAACAACCAAGCTAGTCGATGCCAAAATACAGCATCTTTCGTTAATCGCATTATACCGCTATTGCAAATCAGCCTAAAACCTTACAGACGTAACTTTGGAAATTCCATATATTTTGCCAGCATTCTTCCATATTATTTTTATTTCATTCAAACAAAGTTTTTTAAGCATCACTTATTATTAGTCAAACATTGATATATTTCTCCTATATTTGGCTTCGTTAAAAAGTAAATTCATCTAGTTTTATGTTGCAAAACGAATCTTCAACTGATTTTTTTAAATCAAAAGTATTAGGACATCCATCCGGATTGTTTGTATTGTTCTTTACAGAAATGTGGGAACGATTTTCTTTTTATGGGATGCGAATCCTATTGGTGCTCTTCTTAACAGCACCATTACTTACAGATAATCCAGGTATGGGCTGGTCTGCAGAAAAAGCAGGGGCACTGTATTCCACCTATGCAATGTTGTTGTACATCACTCCTATTTTTGGAGGTATTATAGCAGATAGGTATTTAGGATATAGGTGGGCTGTTTTGGTAGGCTCTGTCATCATGACCGCTGGACACTTCGTGATGTTTTTTGACTCCGAGATAATGCTCTATTCAGGCTTAGCACTATTAGTAATCGGTACTGGTTTTTTTAAGCCCAATATGACCTCTATTTTATCTGAAATGTACAAAGACTTTCCCGAGAAAAAAGATGGTGCTTATACTATTTTTTATATGGGTGTAAATGCAGGTGCCTTTTTTGGCATGATGCTTTGTGGATATTTAGCCAACAATTTAGGCTGGCATTATGGCTTTGGCTTAGCTGGCATTTTCATGCTTCTCGGAACGGTTCAGTTTTGGTTGGCCAAGCCATTATTTGGCAAAATTGGTGATGTGCCCAACAAAGCAGATAAAGCCAAAGAAGCTATTTTGATACAAGGATCGGAGGAAACCAACGAAACCTTTGAGGAGCGCAAAAAAGCAGAAAAAAGAAATCCATTCACTAAAATGGATTACTTCTTTATCATCATAACAACGATAATAGGACTGTTATTTGCATTTGATGCACCATTAGTAAAAATTGCCGAAATTAGGATGTTGCCGCAAGTAGACCTTTCTGTAATGGGCTGGGGAATGGTAGAAGGAATGACCATTGCTATCGTAGTAGCATTAATCATCTTCTTTATTTTATTAGCCTCAAGAATTTCTAGATACGACAAAATAGTAAGAGACAGAATGATAGCCGTTGTGATATTTGCATTCTTTACCATTTTCTTTTGGATGTCGTTTGAGCAAGGAGCATCTTCTTTGGTATTATTTGCCAGAGATAGCGTAGACAGAACCCTAGAGGGCACCTCTTTAACCATATTCAATGTCATCAATACCTTACTTACGATTGTACCATTAATCATCATTTCATGGGTGTTAATTCTATTAGCCAAACAAACATTTAAGCAGGCCTTAATGACCAACGTTGTGCTTGCTATCACATTCCTAATAGTATGGGGGATAGCCATATGGATGTTAGTTAATGAATTTTCAAAAGATGCTTCAGAGATAGACCCTTCATGGTATTCCATCTTAAACTCTTTCTTCATTATTACGTTTGCATCGTCTGTTACAAAAATTTGGGACTCAAAGTTCAACCCTCCTGCAGCTATAAAATATGGTTTAGGACTTATTATCATGGCAATGGGCTTTGGACTGCTAGCTTATGGAGCGCATGGCATCGCTGCCGGCATTAAAGTGAGCATGCTTTGGCTTATTTTGGCTTACCTATTCCACACACTGGGCGAATTGTGTTTATCGCCAGTAGGATTAAGCTATGTAAGTAAGTTAGTGCCCCCGCGTATGATAGCTTTTATGTTTGGAATGTGGTATTTGGCAATCGCCATTGGCAATAAATTAGCAGCACTTTTAGGAGGTCAAATAGACAATATTACCCAACAATACTCCTTGTCTACTTTTTTCCTAATCTTCACGGTTATTCCAGCAGCAGCGGGCCTTCTTGTAATGGCCTTAAATCCATTAATCAAAAAATTGATGCATGGAGTAAAATAATTCTATGAATTTGTATATCTTGTCGTGTAATTTAAACTAAAAATATATGAGTCTTAATGTCGTTGGAAATGAAGAAACGCTAAGCAGCGGTTTAACTGAACAACAAATAAAAAACAATGCAGAACTAGAACGCATTCAAAACTTTTCTGGTAAATACCCCAAACAACTATGGTCGCTGTTTTTTTCAGAAATGTGGGAACGCTTCTGTTTTTATGGCATGCGAGGGATGCTTACCTTCTTCATGGTACACGAACTGTTCTTCGACGAGAAAAGCGCGCAGCTTCAGTACGGTGCTACACAAGCTTTCGTATATGCATTTACGTTCATTGGAGGGCTTTTTGCAGACAAAATTTTAGGATTTAAAAAGTCGCTATTTTGGGGAGGTTTACTCATGATAGTAGGTAGTCTTATCTTAGCTGCCGACCCTAAAGCTTTCTTCTTTTTGGGTATAAGTTTTACAGTAATCGGAACGGGCTTTTTCAAGCCTAACATTTCTACAATGGTAGGCGCTCTTTACAAAACTAACGACGTAAGAAGAGATGCGGGCTTCTCCCTGTTCTACTCTGGTATTAACCTCGGTGCCCTATTAGGGGGTTATATATGTGTGGCCGTTGGTAAGGGGACTATGCTTTCTTCCGTTGTACCCGAACAATACAGATGGAATGTAGCATTTGGTTTTGCTGCGGTAGTAATGACTATCAGCTTAATAACCTTTTTATTAACCAAGAAAAATTTAGGACCAATAGGACAATCTCCTTTTGAAGCAAAAGGCTTACAGGGTAAAAAATGGTACGACTACGCTGTATATGTCGGCGCTTTAGCAATGGTACCTGTAATAATGGCGATGGTTTCAAAAACGCAATACACAGATTGGTTTATGTACATCATTGGCCCTGCGGTATTGTTATACTTGTTCATTGAAATGAGAAAATACTCACTTGTAGAAAATAAAAAACTTATAGCAGCGCTTATTTTCATCATTTTCTCAATACTATTTTGGGCATTCTTTGAACAAAGTGGTGGTTCCTTAAGCATTTTTGCTGCTTCTAACTTAGATAATAAATTATTGGGTATAATAACCCTCGACCCCAACTCTGTAAATAATGCTGCCAATGCATTCTTTGTAATAGCCTTGGCTTGGTTGGCAGGCTTAATATGGATAGGTTTGGCAAAAAGAAAAATAGAACCTAACACGGTTGTTAAATTTGGCTTAGGTTTTATATTCTTAGGTGCAGCATTCTACATTTTATACTATACACGCTATTACGCCAACGACTTGGGAATCACCTCGCTCGACGTATTTACATTCGCCTATTTAGTAATGACACTTGGTGAATTATGTTTATCACCCATCGGACTTTCCATCATGACAAAATTATCACCAGCAAAATTGCAAGGTATGATGATGGGTATGTGGTTTTTAGCTTCAGCCTATGGCCAATATGCTGCAGGTATTTTGGGCGCAGGCATGACAACTGCCGACAAAGATGCACCCGCTATGGAAAAATTAATGTCCTTCACCGCAGGGTATCAACAATTAGCTATCTATGCTTTGATTGCGGGCGCAGTGTTAATCGTGATATCGCCCCTTGTGAAAAAATTAATGGGTGACGTAAAATAATCATACAGCTACTTGGTGGCTTATAATGCATCAAAAAGAAAAAGTTACCAAAAGCGAGGCAATGCTAAAATAAGCTAGCCTCGCTTTGTTTTTTTAACAAAAAGCAATTCTAAGACAATCTGTTTTTTTAATAAAAATTAACTACCTACATTCAACATTTATTATTTATTTTGAATTATAAATAAAAGAATCATGAAAAAAACAATCATTATCATTACCGCCTTGGTAGGCACTTCCTTCCTTTTTTCTTCTTGTAGTAAAGATTACGAATGCGTTTGCAGAATAAATGGTATAGGTCCAGAGACAAGATATTCTGTAAGAGCAAAAACCAAAAATGCTGCAGAAGATGAATGCAACCAAAAAGCCACAACATTGGGCATAACTTTCGAATGTAAAATTGAGTAGTAATATTCAAATAAAAGTATTATTTTCGTTTGCTATTAAATTTGGAAAATAAAAATAATCTACACAATGAAACCTATATTCGGCATTCTTACAGTACTAGCGTTTTCAATCTCTATGGTATCATGTACCAAAAATTACGAATGTGTATGTTATAGAGACGGCGAAAAAACATACTCCTATACTATATCAGATACCCATGATAAAGGCGCCACAGAACAATGTGACGACAAACAAGCTACGCTATTCAACAACGAATGCGGTATTGAATAAATCAACAATTAAACAGTTTTTAAAAGCAGTGAAAATAAGCTCACTGCTTTTTTTTATGACTTTATGGCACAAATGCTTTTCTAGCACAATTTTTGAACTAAACAAATTAGTAGATATTAGTTCTATTAAGCTATTTAGTTCTTAAATTTGTAGCTTTTTAAAGAAGCAAAAAAAAAAATCATATTTCTTGTTTACCATTTGCGAGCTTGCTAATTTAGCACTCGTTAAAAAATAAAATAAATATTATCCAATGTTAGGGTTCATCTCAAAAATGTTCGGCGGTAGTAAATCTGAAAAAGATGTAAAAAAAATTCAGCCGATAGTAAAAGAAATCAATAATTATTTTGAAAGTTATAGCTCACTGAGCAATGATGAACTCAGAAACAAAACCAATGAGTTTAGAGCCAAAATAAAAGAGCATATTGCCGATATAGTAGCCCAAATAGAAGAAAAAAAGAGCAAGGCAGAAGAAGATAAATCGCTCTCTCTGACAGAAAGAGAAAGAATTTACGATGAAGTAGACGCGCTTATAAAAAAGAAAGACCAACAACTTGAAGAAATACTCAATACCCTACTTCCCGAAGCCTTTGCTGTAGTAAAAGAAACTGCTAGACGATTTACAGAAAACAAGCAAATAGAAAGTACTGCAACAGAACTAGACATAGCGCTTGCAGAAACAAAAGACTATATAACTATAGAAAACGGTAAAGCTATATACCAAAATAGCTGGTCGGCCGCTGGCAATGACGTAACCTGGAATATGATCCACTACGATGTGCAGCTAATAGGCGGCATTGTGCTTCACCAAGGCAAAATAGCAGAAATGGCCACAGGTGAAGGTAAAACATTAGTGTCTACTTGTCCGTCTTACCTTAACGCTTTGGCAGGCGAAGGCGTGCATATTGTAACCGTAAATGACTATTTGGCAAAACGCGACCAAGAATGGAATGGCCCCATATTTGAATGGCTAGGCCTAAGAGTAGACTGTATAGACAAACATCAGCCAAACTCAGAAGCCAGACGCAATGCATACAAAGCCGACTTGATATATGGCACCAACAACGAGTTTGGATTTGACTACCTCAGAGACAACATGGTGCACGCCCCCGAAGAAATGGTACAACGCAAACACCACTTTGCAATGGTAGATGAAGTAGACTCGGTATTGATAGATGACGCCCGTACGCCACTTATCATTTCTGGTCCCATACCCAAAGGCGATGAACAACAATTCTACCAGCTAAAACCAAGAATTGAAAAGCTTATTGAAGCACAAAAGAAACTGGTAAACCAAGCATTAATAGAGGCAAAAAAACTTATTGCCGAAGGTAAAACCGATAAAGAAACAGGCGGCATGTACCTTTACAGAGCTTATAAAGGCTTGCCTAAAAATAGTGCCATCATCAAATACCTAAGCGAAGAAGGCATTAGACAAATACTACAAAAAGCAGAAAACTATTATATTGGCGAACAACAACGCCACATGCCTATCATCAAAGAAGAACTCTACTTTACCATAGATGAAAAGCAAAATGCCGTAGAACTCACAGAAAAAGGCCTTAAACTCATCACAGGCGCGGGGGAAGACCCCAACTTCTTTATTCTACCCGATTTCTCAACTGGCCTAGCCGAAATTGAAAAATCTAATAGCAGCACCGAAGAAAAGGCACAACAAAAAGAACTACTAGTACAAGAGTATGCTGCCAAAGCAGAACGCATACACTCTGTAAACCAATTACTAAAAGCATACTCTCTTTTTGAAAAAGACATCCAATACGTAGTAATGGATGAAAAAGTAAAAATTGTAGATGAACAAACCGGCCGTATCATGGAAGGTCGAAGATATTCGGACGGCCTGCACCAAGCCATCGAGGCCAAAGAAAATGTAAAAGTAGAAGCTGCAACACAAACGTTTGCTACCATTACTTTACAAAACTACTTCCGTATGTACCACAAACTAGCTGGTATGACCGGTACTGCCGAAACAGAAGCAGGCGAATTGTGGCAAATCTATAAACTAGACGTCGTTACAATTCCTACAAACAAACCAATCTCTAGAAACGACCAACAAGATTTAGTTTACAAAACTAAAAGAGAAAAATATAAAGCGGTAATAGAAGAAATTGAGAAACTCAGAAATCAAGGACGTCCGGTACTAGTAGGTACCACCAATGTAGAAGTATCTGAATTATTAGGCAGAATGCTTCAACAAAAGAAAATTCCACACCAAGTACTCAATGCCAAGCAGCACGCACGTGAAGCAGATATCGTAGCAGAAGCAGGTAAAGCCGGCGCTATAACCATCGCTACTAATATGGCAGGTAGGGGTACCGACATCAAACTAGGTGCTGGCGTAAAAGAAGCTGGTGGACTTGCCATCATTGGTACAGAAAGGCACGAATCTCGTCGCGTAGACCGTCAGTTACGTGGTCGTGCTGGCCGTCAAGGCGATCCGGGTAGCTCACAATTCTTTGTTTCTTTAGAAGATGAATTGATGCGCTTATTTGGCTCCGAAAGAATAGCTGCTTTAATGGATAGAATGGGCCATAAAGACGGCGAAGTGCTACAACATGGCATGATTACCAAATCGATTGAACGTGCACAGAAAAAAGTAGAAGAAAATAACTTCGGTATCCGTAAACGTCTTCTAGAATATGATGATGTAATGAATGCACAACGTGATGTCATCTATAAACGTCGTAAACACGCGCTGTTCGGCGAACGATTAGCTATAGATATCGACAATGCATTGTTTGATGTATGCTCCGACCTTGCCGACCATTACAATGGCGATAAAGAAGCATTCCAATTAGAATCATTACAAAAAATAGGTGTAGACCCAGAACTGACGGATGCTGACTTTAAGAATTTGGATGAACTAACAAATAAACTCTACGAGCAAGCTAAAGCACACTATACCTCCAAAATGGAGCAACTTACCGCTACCATGTATCCGCAATTCCAGCAAATTAAGGAACACCAAGGACATCAAGTAAAACAAGTTGTAATACCATTTACAGACGGTGTGAAAGGCCTTCAGATATATGTAGACTTAGAAGAAGCCGTAGCAAATCAATGTAAATCTGTACCTCAAGTGTTGGAAAAAAACATAACGCTTGCTATGATAGACGAAAGCTGGAAGGAACACTTACGTACTATGGACGATTTGAGACAATCGGTACAAATGGCTTCTTATGAACAAAAAGACCCACTTTTGATTTACAAGTTTGAGGCATTTGAGCAATTTAAGAAAACACTACTCGACATCAATCAAAATATCATTTCATTCCTATACAGAGCCAGCATTCCAATGCAGCAACAGCCTCCACAACAGCAGGCGCAAATGATGCAAAACCCTACCGATCTTTATGACGATAGCTTCGATAATGCAGAAGTAGTAAAAAGTGCTGGTCAGGACTATGCGGCAGATGAAAATGACTATTATACTGAACCAAATTTCGAAACCCAAACGAATGCTACCAACAATCCGCTAAACCTAAAAAGACAAGATTTGTCTGCTCCAAAAATAAAAGTTGGCAGAAACGAGCCTTGCCCGTGTGGAAGTGGAAAAAAATTCAAACATTGTCATGGAGCTGAGTAATTAAAATAATAGCAATTTATAACAATAACAAAGCTGTCCTTCTTAAGGGCAGCTTTTTTTTATGCAACGAATACAATAGATACCCGCTAAGCACACCAGCAAAGATGACGCATTAAAAATATAAACCTGCGTAAATAACACAAGATGGCCACCGCACTAGAGGTTAACGCAATATGCCTTTTTGAGCCCAAAGAGGGCATAAAAACACTGTATCTAAAAGCATATACCTTGCACCCAATAATTGCTTATTTTATATAGGTACTCATCTGCATTTTCTGGATACGCAATAGCGCCTTTACGCTCGATTTATCAACCAATTATAACTGGCAAAAAACAGAAAAAATAGATAGAAAAATATTTGGTGATTTTAAATAAATGCTCTTATTTTGCGCCCGGTGAGATGGCAGAGTGGTCGAATGCGGCGGTCTTG
>CAYSCJ010000026.1:31546-36464 GCA_964429515.1 uncultured Taibaiella sp. | reverse complement strand
TGAACGAGGCTTCTTTGGAGAAATTCATCAAAGCTAAAATCATGGATTTAGGTACAGCTGCTTGTCCGCCCTATCATTTGGCATTAGTGATAGGTGGTACGTCTGCCGAAGCTACTTTGGCTGCAGTGAAGAAGGCATCAGCTGGTTATTACGACAATTTGCCTACAGAAGGCAATATGGGTGGCCAAGCATTTCGCGATTTAGAGTGGGAAAAACGAGTACAGCAAATTTGTCAAGAGAGCTTAATAGGCGCACAGTTTGGTGGCAAATATTTCACACACGATGTACGCGTTATTCGTCTGCCTCGTCACGCTGCATCTTGCCCAGTTGGTTTAGGCGTTTCATGTTCGGCAGATAGAAATATCAAAGCCAAAATCACTAAAGAAGGTATCTTCATAGAGCAATTAGAGCAAAACCCCAGAAGGTTGTTGCCGGCTCAAGCACCTCATTTACAGCCACCAGTGGAGATTGATTTGGATAGGCCTATGGCTGAGGTGTTAGCCGATCTGTCCAAATATCCTACAAAAACACGCTTGAAATTATCGGGCACATTGATAGTAGCCCGCGATATGGCGCATGCTAAGATTAAAGAAATCATTGATGCAGGGCAGCCAATGCCACAATACTTCAAAGATCATCCTATATACTACGCCGGTCCGGCTAAGACGCCAGACGGAATGCCTTCAGGTTCATTTGGCCCCACTACAGCAGGTCGCATGGATAGCTATGTAGATGAGTTTCAGAGCCATGGTGGATCTATGATTATGTTGGCAAAAGGCAATCGTTCACAAGCTGTTACCGATGCTTGTAAAAAGTATGGTGGTTTCTATTTAGGCTCTATAGGTGGCCCTGCGGCTATACTTGCTAAAGAAAACATCTTATCAGTAGAGGTGGTAGACTTCCCAGAAATGGGCATGGAAGCCGTTCGTAAAATTAAGATTAAAGATTTCCCAGCTTTTATCATCACGGATGATAAGGGTAATGACTTCTTCCAAGAGTTATAATTTTTAAATTGCTCCAATTTCAACGCCACGCAAATATTCGCGTGGCGTTGCTGTTTATGGCAGCCATAGTTTTCCTTTATGAGTAGGTGCTTTCAACTCATGCTTTAATCATTTGCATGCATTTCCAAATATCTATATTTTTTTTATCTATTAAATATTAAATCCGATATTTATGCCATTTTATAGCCTTATTTGAGCTATTGCTATAAAGCGCCTATAAATCGCATGAGTGCTGCTAATGTTGTATTTCCTGTAGCCCATAGGAACACTATTAAAAGTTAAGACAAATAGGATTTTAGTAAAAACAATTAAGAATGCCATTTATTAAGGTATATATACACTTCGTTTGGAGTACCAAAAATCGCTATCCTTTTTTGGATTCTAAAGAATTACGATTAAAGGTCTGGAATCACATCCGAGATAATGCAAAAAAGAAGGGTATTTTTATTGATTTTATTAGTGGATATTCAGACCATTGTCATTGCTTGATTTCTTTAGGAGTAGATCAAACCATACAAAAAACCATGCAATTGATTAAAGGAGAATCATCATTTTGGATAAATAAAAATAAATTGACAAAAGAAAAATTTGAATGGCAAGATGAATATTATGCGGTTTCAGTTTCTGAATCTATACTTGATAGAGTAAGAAATTATATTAAAAATCAAGAGGAACATCACAGAAAAAAAACATTTCTCAATGAATATAATGAATTTATTGAGAAATATGGATTTGAAAAACACAAAGATTTTGGCTAAAGCCAATTGCTATATTTAATGGTCCTCCAGATAAATCTGGAGGCAATTGATGAATCTGGAGGCAATTGATGAATCTGGATTCAATTGATACAATATTTGAATTAGAATGGGTTTTAACCCGTTCCATACCAACTATTTTTTCAAAGCCTCTTCAATTCTCTTTTTATAATCTTTATAGAAAGGTGTATTGGGGTCTTTTTCGATAGCTGTATTGATCCAAGATAAAGCTTGTTTCATGTCTAGCTTATTGCTATAATAGTAATAAGCTGCCGAAAAGTAGTCGCGACCAGATGATTGTTCGTTCAATTCGTTTTTAAGAACTTCCTGTGCCATTTTTTTAGTCTCTGCATGAATTTTCATTTCCACTTTGGTGTTTTCCCATGCCATATACAAGGTTGTATGCTCCAACGATGCATCACTAAAACCAATAGTGAACGTTTCTATTTTTTCTTTAGTCTTGAGTGTGGGTACCGTTAATCTTAATGCAATCAGGCTCTCATCTATTTCTTTAGGTACACCCCAGTTGTCTGTTTTGGTATAGAAAATAATGTCCCAGCTTTTAGCCGTGGGGGTTGCAAAAACAGCATAAGTGCCTTTAGGTACTTTTTTGCCCTCTATTGTTACATCTGTACTTATTTCAATAGTGGTATTATTATTAGCACCTAAGCGCCACATGGTGCCATAAGGCACTAATTCACCGCCAAATGCTTTTCGGTTGTTTAAATTTGGACGGGCATAATCCACCTCAATTTTTGTGTAACCAATAGTTTGTTCTACCTCGGCAGCACCACTAGCTTGAGGTAGTTTGATTTGAGCAAAAGAAGCTTGCGCTATACACAAGGCAGCAATCATTAATTTTAATTTCATCATAGGTTTATTTATTTAGTTGACAGATTAGTTTATAGGTGAATAAATTTACTGGAAAAATAATACCATTTGCCATCCAATTTTTTAAAGGTGGATAGCTCATGATGTAATTGAGCTTGCCCATCTTTATCGGTATAGTAGGCCTTGAACTCCACTTTGTTCTTTTCTGGCGTGGCTACTATTTCCAGTTTGTTCCAAGTATTTTGTTCTCCCCATACATGCATATCTTGCTCGTCGTGCAGATACCTTTTGGAAGGGTAGGTAGTCTCTATTAAATATTTACCATTGGGTAGCGCATAAGCACTATAGCGCGAACGCATCAAGGCTTCGGCTGTAGCAGGGAGCGCAGTACCCGTATGGTAGGCTTGGCAACAATGTTCATATTCCTTACCAGAACAACAGGGGCAAATCATTTTCTTCATTTTACGTAACGCAACTACAAAAGTAAAAGTTTTATACCTAACAATTGTAGTAACAATAATGGACCTTATACACCTAGTAGTTTTTGGACTACATTTTGGCCCAAATGCCAATCCAAATAAATTGTACGGCGATTATTTCCTAGACGCTTCAATTTAAAAAAATGAAGCGTAAATAAAAAGTAAAAACAGTTCAATCAATAAAACTTAACTTAATACTTGCAGATATTATTATTAATTATTATATTGTAACAATATGTAAGTTTTCACATAAAAAACCGTTAAATTATGAAGAAATTATTCTTTAGTATTGTGCTCACTTCTCTACAATTAATAATATATGCACAGTTTCAAAACTCTTCTTTACCCGAAAGGTTAGTGCCGGTTATTAGTACGCCTAATCATATTAGAGATATGACTTGTTATTCTTATGGCGACCTTTTAATCGATGGAAGGGCTAGCGACCTTTATGTTACCACCAACAATGAGGGGCTTGCAGGGGTACATTATAAACGGACACTTGCCGGAAATTCCGCTGTAATACTAGACGAGGGTCTTTTTATGATACCCGGAGCACATCTGGTAAAAGATGCCGTCATACTTAAAAATCCAGAAAGCACCTCACCTAATGAATATGTGGTAGCTGCAATATATACCAATAGCTTGGGTTCTAATATTACCTTCTTAGAATGGACGGGTACAGGTTTGGTACAAACAATTAATCATCTTTTTTCGACTAATAGTGCTTATTTTATGAAAATGGATGCATTGGCTCTCAATTATTATGCTGTTGTTTATGAGTTGGACGGAAACATGTATAGTTTTTGTGGTGCTACTAATGGTTTATATCCAGTATTTGGTCCTAGCAAACTACTTTTAGGTAATGCTACCACAGGACCAGGTGGCACCAAACCTGATATAGCCATGACTGAGCTTCCTAGACAGCCATTAGAGCCTATTGGTTGTAATATTAAAATCTATTATACATATATAGATTTAAGTTATGAAGAATGTATAGTATCCTCCTATCAAAACTTTTGTAACATGTTTTCTCCCTTCACTGTTAGTTTGAATTTGGAACATATAGTACCACCTATAAATCCTATTGGATCTCCTTGTCAGCCTCCATTTGGAATATTGTATCCACCTTATTTATATTCGACTTTACCACGGATAGATGCTCCCGATAAGAGTGATGACTCTTGGAGTGTGATAGTGCAACAAGATGAGAATTATAGTGACTGTCTTACTCCTTATCAAGTTTTCGTTAATGCAGCCTACAAAATTAATGGAGGTCCTATACAAGACCTTATTTTAAATGATGGGTCTTTAACCAATACAGTGTCCATGGATAATTTTATTAATGGCGTTTTGACTACTTCCAATGTCGCCGTAGCTTTTGATAAGGATAATACATTAATTCACTACGGTTGGGGTAAAACACAGGCACATACCGCTCTAGGGGACCATGACTACATTGGTTTGCTTTACAATACTAATATTTCTGATGTGGAATTAGGGATTACAGGTGATGCTTACCGAATCATAGATTATGATGCTGGTTTCATTCCTTATATACCAACGTTGGCATTTTCTGGGCAGAATATTCAGATAAATAATTTATACACTGTTTTTGTAAATAGTGATGATTACTTAAATTCTGTACCAGAATTTGTTTATGATAAGCATCCACTATGGGGAAATATTCACAGTCAAGGCTACCGCCCTGGTAGTACAGATATCAATCAGACATTTAAATACAGCCCACATTTTGAGGCAAGCATTTCCCCCAATCCGTTTACGGACCAACTGCGTATAAGCCTACCAGAAAAATACCATGCAGAGACCTTCCGCATCAGTATAGCAGACG
>CAYSCJ010000026.1:0-31446 GCA_964429515.1 uncultured Taibaiella sp. | reverse complement strand
AAGGAATAAACCAGATAACTTATACGGATACAGGTTTGGAAAATCTGTATCCGTATCTACGATGTGGATCAAGCAGCACTGTTGGGCGATTATAAAGAAAAGAAATTTTATCAAGTTGCATTCTGCAGAGCAGCGTACTCTTTTATAGAAGCTTACTCGATGAATGACTATCAAGTTTAAACAATTGGTAGAATATATTTAAAGCATGGTTTTAATTCTTTTGTAATTATTATAGATATAACAAGAAGAAAAACACTAACATTCATTTTGAATAAAATAGTTGCGGAAAAAGTTTATCAAGCAAAGGCATTTTCTAACATTAAATAATTCATTTACACCTTGCTTATTTTTACAATTACTACAACCTTAACATCTTTTGAAAACACTTTATGGGCAAAAAACGTTATATTGTCATGAAATAGTAATCAATCTTAAATGAAAATATAATTATGGCTTTCGATTTCGAATTAATTCAAAAAGTTTACGCAGAATTGCCAGCAAAAGTAGCTGCTGCGCGCCAACTACTAGGTCGTCCGCTTACGCTTACCGAAAAGGTATTGTATGCGCACTTAGACAAGCCTGCCACAAGTGCATTAAAGCGTGGTCAGGATTATGTTGATTTCCGTCCTGATAGAGTAGCGATGCAAGATGCCACGGCACAGATGGCTTTGTTGCAGTTTATGACTTGCGGACGTGACAAAGTAGCGGTACCTTCTACGGTACACTGCGATCACTTGATTCAGGCTAAGAATGAATCGCATTCAGATTTGCAAGTAGCTATTGATACCAATAAAGAAGTTTATGATTTCTTATCTTCTGTATCTGACCGTTATGGTTTAGGTTTTTGGAAAGCAGGTGCGGGCATTATACATCAAGTAGTATTAGAAAACTATGCCTTCCCCGGCGGCATGATGATTGGTACCGATTCGCATACACCCAACGCTGGAGGACTAGGTATGATAGCCATAGGTGTAGGAGGTGCCGATGCTTGTGATGTGATGGCTGGCTTGCCCTGGGAGCTAAAAATGCCCAAATTGATAGGTGTGCACTTAAAAGGAAAACTCAATGGTTGGGCTACGCCAAAAGATATTATTTTATGGGTGGCGGGGCAACTTACCGTTAAAGGAGGCACAGGCTATATCGTAGAGTATTTTGGAGAGGGCGCACGCTCTATATCTGCTACAGGTAAAGGTACCATTGGAAATATGGGAGCAGAAATAGGCGCTACCACGTCTATTTTTGGCTTCGACGAGTCGATGGAGCGATACTTGCGTGCAACTAATAGAGCCGAAATTGCCGATGCCGCTCATGCAATTAAGGAACACCTTACTGGCGATGCCGAAGTATATGCAAACCCTTCTGCTTACTTCGATCAGGTTATAGAGCTCGACCTCTCTACCTTAGAGCCCTATATCAATGGCCCTTTCTCGCCCGATTTAGCTACACCTATTTCTAAAATGAAGCAAGCTGCCGAGGCAAATGGATGGCCCAAAAATATAGAAGTAGGCTTGATAGGCTCTTGTACCAACTCTTCTTATGAAGATATAAGCCGTGCTGCTCATTTGGCGCAACAAGCAGTAGACAAAAAATTGAAAGCAAAGGCCAAGTATACCATTACTCCAGGCTCTGAAATGGTGCGCTTTACTATAGAACGTGATGGCTTTATCGATACTTTTAATAAAATAGGTGGTACGGTCTTTGCCAACGCTTGTGGTCCCTGCATTGGTATGTGGGCGCGCGAAGGCGCAGAGAAGAAAGAAAAAAATACCATCATTCACTCCTTCAATCGAAACTTTGCTGCACGCCAGGATGGTAACCCCAATACCTACGCTTTTGTAGGTTCGCCAGAGATCGTTACAGCATTGGCCATTGCCGGAGATTTGACCTTTAATCCCATTACAGATACCTTAGTAAATGAAAATGGGGAGCAAGTAAAGCTAGATCCACCTACAGGTTATGAATTGCCACCTAAGGGCTTTGATGTAGAAGATGCAGGTTACCAAGCACCAGCTGAAGATGGTAGCAATGTGGCCGTGGTAGTGTCTCCAGATTCTTCGCGTTTGCAGCTCTTAGTGCCATTTAAGGCCTGGGAAGGAACCGATTTGCTAGGCTTGAAATTATTGATAAAAACAAAAGGCAAAACCACTACCGACCATATATCAATGGCTGGCCCATGGTTGAAGTATCGTGGCCATTTAGATAATATCTCCAACAATATGTTGATAGGAGCTACCAATGCATATAATAATAGCACCAACAATGTAAAAAACCAATTGACAGGAGTATATGGCCCTGTACCCGATACCCAAAGAGCCTACAAAGCAGCAGGTATAGGCACAATAGTAGTGGGCGATGAAAACTATGGTGAAGGCTCATCTCGTGAGCACGCAGCTATGGAACCCAGACATTTAGGAGTGCGTGTAGTGTTGGTAAAGTCTTTTGCACGTATACACGAGACCAATTTAAAAAAACAGGGCATGCTCGCCATCACATTCGCAGATAAGGCAGATTATGAAAAAATTCAAGAAGACGATACAATAGACATTCTTGGCCTTACCACCTTTACGCCAGAGCAGCAACTTACCGTTGTGCTGCATCATGCCGACGGCACCACCGAACAATTTCCTGTAAATCATACTTACAATAAGCAACAAATTGCTTGGTTTAGGGCAGGAAGTGCATTGAATATCATTCGTAGTGAAATAATAGGAAACTAAAACAAGTACTTGCTGTTGTACCAATAGCACAAATGCACTCACTTATTTGAAAAGGAGGCGTTCGTCAACATAGAGAGACGAGCGCCTCTTTATTGTATGATTACTTTTTAAGTTATTTTAAAAACCCAAAAACTACTTAAAATCTTTGCGACAAGGCTCCACAAAAAAAAGTAAGCACAAAGTTTTGTATCATATCTTTTTGGACTGTTTTTAAAAAAAATATCTCTTATAACTTGCTAAAGCGGCTGTGATATTAAATGTTTGCAAATACTCAAGCATATCGCTAGCTTTGCTGTGTGTTGGAACTTAAATACATGTTTGTTTTGAAAATTACCGAATCGATATGAATTGGATAATACTTATAATAGCTGGATTGTTTGAGGTGGCCTTTGCTTTTTGTTTGGGAAAGGCTAAAGAAACAACAGGCACCCCAATGTATCTGTGGTATCTAGGTTTTATCGTAGCACTAGCTATAAGTATGGGATTGCTTATTAAAGCAACCCAAACACTACCTATTGGCACTGCTTATGCAGTATGGACAGGTATTGGCGCAGTGGGTACGGTGTTGGTGGGTATATTCGTGTTTAAAGAGCCCGCTACTTTTTTGAGGTTGTTTTTTATTACGACACTTATCGGCTCAATCATAGGATTAAAGGCGGTATCCCAGTCCTAAAATCAAGCAAACACTGTTGAATATCAATTTGGCTTTTATACATACCCGTTTCAAAAAATGTAAAGTCTTTTTGCGGAGAAATACTCACTTTAAGCATGCTTATTATTCATAGGTTGAATGAAAAGGAATTGCAGGAGTGCGAGCTAAAAAGAACCTATTGAAACGAACCTTAAGCCGTTATAAGTTTTTACTCAATGCCGTAGTAATAGCGAAGCAGCATAATGCTGCTATTTTTCTTCTGTATAAAAATCAATCAAACTGCCTACCAAACTTTCCTCCCAGCCTTCAACCATATCTTCATAGGCTTCGTCGGGTATATTAGTATGGGCTACTTCAAAAGAGGTGCCTTTTTTATGCTCATGTAGTTTGATAGTGACGATAGAGGGGAGTTCTTGCTCTCCAAAATACCATTCCTGTACTATTTTTTTATTGGGTTCTAAACTAATAAAATGTCCGCAAATGGCATCGTCCCAAAGTGAGAATTCCCCTAATTCTACGGGCTCTATTTTTGCAATATCTCCCGTCCATAGGCGCGCTGTTGCCTCATTAGTTAAGGCTAAGTATACATCTTCTGGTGGTGCGGGAATGATAAAATATTTCTTATAGTCCTTCATGAGTTAATTGTTTATTGGTACAAAAAAGAGTTAGTAACGCTTTGTTGCTAACCCTTTTTTGTATTGAATGTTATTAAAAATAATGATTTTAAAATGCTTGGTGCATTACCATACTTTGGCTCTTTGAGCTAAAGGCACAAACATTTTGTCGCCTTCTTTTATTTGGAATGCTTGATAGAATGGTTCAAATTGGCTTAAAGGGCCATTGCAGCGCCAAATGCCAGGAGAGTGATTGTCGGTTTCTATGAGCCTAGCGGTCATTTCGTCTGTAGCCACAGATCTCCAAATTTGTGCCCAGCTAAGGAAAAAGCGTTGGTCTGGCGTAAAGCCATCTATTTTTTCGTTACTCTTACCTTGTTTGGTTTTCTTAAATGCTTCATACGCAATAGTCAAGCCACCGAGGTCGGCAATATTTTCGCCCAGGGTTAGTTCGCCATTTACCTTTAAGCTGCCATCTAATACCGTGTAATTATTAAATTGATTTACTACGATACTGGTTTTTTCTTTAAATAGTTTGGCATCTTCTTCTGTCCACCAATTTTTCAAATAACCTTCTGCATCATATTGGCATCCTTGGTCGTCAAAGCCGTGCGTCATTTCATGACCAATAACGGCGCCAATTCCACCGTAGTTTATAGCGTCGTCAGCATTTAGGTCAAAGAATGGGAATTGCAATATAGCTGCCGGAAACACGATTTCGTTGAATACTGGGTTGTAGTAGGCGTTTACGGTATTGGGGGTCATAAACCATTCTTTCTTGTCTACTTTTGTGCCTAGACGAGCTATTTGTTTCTGAATTTCAAAGGCCGACGCATTTAAGATGTTTTGTACATAATTGTCTGCTACTACCTCAAGTCCGTCATATGACTTCCAAGCATCCGGATAGCCAATTTTTTTAACAAAGGAATTAAGTTTTGCAATTGCTTTATTTTTAGTAGCGTCGCTCATCCAGTCGAGCTTCGAAATTCTTTCGTGAAACACGGTTTGTAGATTATTCACCAATTCTACCATGCGTTTTTTGGCTTCTGGCTTAAAGTGTTTGGATACGTACAATTCGCCAAGTTGGTCGCCAATAGCGCCATTTACTACGCCCATAACGCTTTCCCAACGAGGTTTTTGTTCTTTCTGACCTCTAAGCGTTTTGTTGTAAAAATCAAAATGAGCATTTCTAAATTGGCTACTTAGGTAGGGAGCCATATCAGAAATTAAGTGAGCTTTCAAATAGCTTTTCCAGTTGTCGAGTGGTGTGCTTTTTAGAAGTTTTCCTAAGGCAGCATAATATTTTGGGTTCGAAACAACCATGCTATCAGCACCTTTGGTAATACCTAAATCAGCAATGAACTTCACGAAGTCAACGCCACTTTCTTGGGTAAATGATGCGGGGCTGTATTTGTTGTAAAGTTTTTTAGGGTCTCTCATCTCTACAGGGCTCAAAGATGCGTTTGCTAAATCTTTTTCTAGAGCATACACGAGTTTGGCCTGTGCCTCGGCATTTGTGTTGCCGGCGTTGCTGAGCTGAAGGCTCAAGTACTGAATGTATTTATTTTGAATATCCTTACTTTTCTCGTCTGTTTTAAAATAGGAGTCTTTTGTAGGAAGTCCTAAGCCAGCCTGAGAGAATTGTAGAATATAATTATTTACGTCTTTTTCGTCGGCAAAGATGTAGCCACCAATAACCGAATGTAAGCCTTTCTTGTAAAATTTGGCAATCAGCGGAATCAAATGCTCGTTGGTGGTAATAGCATCAATTTCTTGCAATAAGGATTGTATAGGTTGGATGCCTTTTGCTTCGATGCCTACTGTATCCATGCCACTTTTGTAAAAGGCACCAATATTGCCCAATGGTGTTCCTGGTTTTGCATTGGCAGCGTAGGCTTCGTCCAGTATTTGATGTACATCTTTATTGGTTTTATCGGCCAAGATGTCGAAGCTACCCCATCTGGTTTTATCGCCCGGTATTTGGGCATTTTTAAGCCATTGTCCATTTGCATATTTAAAGAAATCTTCACCAGGAGCAACAGTAGTATCCATATTGACAGGGTCAATAAATTTAAAATCTGCTGCAGTAGCATTTGTGTCTGATTTGTTAGCGTTGTCATTGCAGGCTACCATACTCAAGCAGGTAGCTGCCACTAAAGATAAGCGTAGGTATAAGTTCATTAATAATTGTTTTTAATAATTGACTGCTAAATTACCAATTGTTTGGCAATGTTTTATCACCCAAAATACGTGATATTTTGGGTGATAATTTATAAAAAGTGCATTAAGGGCTCCCTTAATTTGGAATTATTCAAATACGGTAAGATTGTTGCCATCGAAGCTGGCAAAAACCATGCTTGGGTGAGAGTCTTGATGAAAGATATTGCCCTTGTTGTCGATGGCTATTGCACCAGCAAAACCATCAAAGGGGCGTAGTTCCATAAATGTTTTTTCAAAAGCTTTTGCTATAGGCATGCCGTCGGTAACGCGTGTTACTATTTTAGCAGCCACGGCTCCGCTTACAATATCTTCGCCTACGCCGGTAGTGCTTACAGCACAGTTGGCATTAGCATAATTGCCAGCCACCGTAGCGGAGTCGGAGATTCTGCCAGGAATTTCAAAACCTTTACCGCCCGTTGATGTAGCGGCAGCTAAGTTTCCTGCTGCATCTAAGGCTACGCATCCTACAGTGCTGGTAGGGCGTTGTTGTTGTAGCTTTGCTTCGTATTCCATTTTTCGCTGAGGCGTTGCCACGTCGAAGGTGTCGAAGCCAAGAGAGCGGGCAAAGAGGGTCGCTTCTGCACCACCCAGCACTCTGTCATCATACCCCATCATAGATTGAGCAACCAAAATGGGGTTTTTTACATCTTGAATATTAATAACTCCACTGAACTTTTGGGTGTTACCGTCCATCAAAGAGGCGCTCATTCTTATTTGTCCGTCGCGCTGTATTTGAGAGCCAATGCCGGCATTAAATAGCGGATGATTTTCTAATAAAGTAACGGTATGCACTACCGTAGCTGCGGCCGAATTTTTCTTTAAGAATTCATATCCAGCGGTGGCAATTTCTTGTAATGCCTTTTGTTTTGCTAATTTGGTTTCGGCATCCGTAATTGATTCGGAGAAGAAACCTCCGTGTATTATTATCTTCACAAGGTTGAAATAAAAAATATGTAAACAATAGCATGTTTTATGCGTCATCGTCTGGGGCAAAATTGCCTATCGTTGCATATTGAGAGTTGTGTATTTCCATCGTCCTGTCTTCTAGGTTGTAGGTGTCGTACATGCCCAATACATGCGTAACAAGGTGATTGATAGAGATGGGTTGCCCAAGGGCCACTGACGTAAGGTTTGTGTCTTTAATTTCACTGCCATCTACCAGTATTACCAATCCTGAGCCAATGGCCTCCATTTGTATGCCATTTTTAATTACTAATCCAGTGTCTTCTCCAAGCCCGATACCAAGTATGAGGGGGTTGCCAACTACTGCTTGAAAGAGTCTGCCTATCCTGCCCCTTTGTACAAAGTGCGTATCTATTGTAACGTCTTTTATAAGGCCAAGGCCACTCGTCATTTTCACCTCTCCTTTCAACAAAGCTTCAGAGCTAACTCCTTGGTATATCATATTGTCTGAAGCAGCAGCAGCGCCTGCAGATGTGCCGGCATATACAAATGTTTCTTCCTTATATTTCTTTAATAGCAACTTATGAAAGGGTGTGCCGCCAAGTATAGACGTAAGCCTCAATTGATCGCCTCCCGTGAACATTACTACATCTGCATTCGTCAGTCTCTCTAGCGTATCGTCGGCCATTGCTTTTTCTCTAGTGTCTATGTGCATTACGCCACAGTTATTAGCCCCCAAAAAACCAAAGGCTTTTATGTATTCACTACCTACTATTTCCGGGATTTTTGATGCGGTTGTAATGACTTCTATTCTGGAATCTTTTCCCGATTTAGATTCGTCAATGATTCTTTTTAGGATACCCTTCTCGAAAAAATTGATGTTTTTTGCAACGTCGTCTTTATCAAAGGTAGCTTCTGAAAAGCTGCCTTTGTCTATCGCGCCACCTACAATAATTAGTTTTCCTTGTACACTCATATTGTGAATTTAAAAAATATAGTCCATATAGAATTACTGTGTCCTTTATGCTTAGGTAAAGTTTTGCGCAAATTGGGCACAGCTATTAAATGAAACTCTTTGTTTAAAGTTTCTGTATGGACTTATGATATAGAATAAATGTTATTTCTTCAAAAAAAATGTCACTCCATTATGTTAGCAACAAAAAAAATGCCACGAATGCATTTCGTAAATTTATTATTAAATTTTGAAGTTGTAAAAATATATTTTTTGATAAATAATATTGTTTTTTATACTAAAATTAAAATTTATATTTATATTCAATTTAATTTAAATTCGATTAACACTTATAAAATATAATATGAAAATTTTGAAAATACAGGCGCTACGCGGGCCTAACATTTGGAGCATCAGAAGAAGATTTTTAATACAAATGAGACTTGATTTAGAAGAGATGGAGTCTCGCCCAACGGATACCATAGATGGCTTTTTAGAGCGGCTGCAGGCCTTAATGCCTTCCTTGTATGAACATAGGTGTTCGGAGGGTGTGCCAGGAGGGTTTTTCTCGAGGGTGAAAGGCGGTACCTGGATGGGGCACGTGATAGAGCATATTGCGCTCGAAATACAATCGCTAGCCGGCATGGACTGTGGCTTTGGCCGAACAAGAGAAACCAAAACGCCGGGTGTATACAATGTGGTATTTGACTACATGGAAGAACGAGCGGGCATTTATGCTGCTGAAGCTGCTGTGCGCATTGCAGAAGCGCTTATAGCTGGAGAAGCATATGATTTGGAAGCAGATATTTTCAAACTTCGTCAAATACGCGAAGATGACCGACTAGGGCCCTCGACTGCAAGTATCGTAGAGGAAGCCAAATCGAGAGACATACCTTGGAAGCGTCTTGGCACCAACTCCTTAGTGCAGTTGGGCTATGGTAAAAACCAAATGCGTTTTCAGGCTACGATTACACAGCTTACCAGTAATATAGCGGTAGAAATAGCTTGCGATAAAGAGCAAACCAAAAAGATACTGAGTACGGCTGCCGTGCCCGTAGCCAAAGGCGATATTTGTTATGATGAAGAAGACCTAGAAAGTGTAATACGTAAAATAGGTTACCCGATAGTGATAAAACCCTTAGACGGTAATCATGGTAAGGGCGCCTCGATCAATGTTAAAGATTGGGACATGGCTGTAGCTGGTTTGGCGCATGCAAAAAAATACAGCCGTCGTGTAATTGTAGAACGATTTGTAGAGGGATACGATTTCCGTATACTCGTAATAAACAATGTAATGATAGCGGCCGCTAGAAGGGAGCCCGCGCACGTTAAAGGCGATGGTGTACACAATATTCAACAATTAATAGAAATTACCAATCAAGACCCTAGGCGTGGTTACGGACATGAAAATGTGCTTACCGAAATTGATGTAGACAGGGATACCGAAGAATTGTTGCAGAAAAAAGGATACACTTTAGAAACAGTACCCGAAAAGGGAGAAGTGGTGTACTTGAAATCTACTGCCAATTTGAGCACAGGAGGAACCTCTACAGATGTTACGGATATGGTGCATCCAGAAAATATATTCCTTGCCGAAAGAATATCCAAGCTTATAGGCTTAGATGTTTGTGGTATAGATATCATGGCACCCAACCTCACAGAGCCTTTGAAAGAGAATGGTGGCGTGGTATTGGAAGTAAATGCTGCTCCT
Source organism: uncultured Taibaiella sp. (assembly GCA_964429515.1). GTDB lineage: Bacteria > Bacteroidota > Bacteroidia > Chitinophagales > Chitinophagaceae > MKSF01. The sequence continues at coordinate 21,677 of CAYSCJ010000026.1, read as the reverse complement.
GGTTTTAGAATGCACTTGGCACCCACAGAAGGATTGGCACGAAACGTAGCGGCACCCGTTATAGACATGCTTTTCCCTCCGGGTAAAGAGAGCAGAATACCAATCGTTGCGGTAACGGGAACCAATGGTAAAACCACCACTACGAGGCTGCTTGCTCACATTGTGAAGAATAATGGCTATCGAGTAGGCTTCACTACATCGGATGGTATTTATGTGCAAAATCATTTATTAGAAAGCGGTGACACTACCGGGCCATTGAGTGCCGAATTTATACTTAAAGACCCTACGGTAGAATTTGCAGTGCTAGAAACAGCTCGAGGCGGTATATTACGCTCTGGGCTAGGTTTTTCAAGATGCGATATTGCTATAATTACCAATATAAAAGAAGACCACCTAGGTATTAGTGATATTCATACCTTGGATGATTTGGCTAGAGTAAAATCGGTAGTTGTAGAAAGCGTGAAGCCAGATGGCTGGGCTGTGCTGAATGCAGAAGACCCATACTGCATGAAAATTGCCAAAAACCTACAATGCAATATTGCTTATTTTGCACTCGATGAAAATCATCCAGTGGCGCAGAAGCTCTCAAAAGAAGGCAAGATAGTAGCGGTATACGAAAATGGCTTTGTTACCATCAAGCGCGGCGACTGGAAGATAAGAATAGAGAAAGTACTCAATATTCCGATTACGGTGCAAGGTGCAGCTAAATTTATGATACAAAATGTATTGGCAGCGGCATTGGCGGGTTATCTGTATGGCTTTAAAACACAGGATATCAGCTTGTCGTTACAGACCTTCATGCCTAGTCCGTCTCAAACGCCCGGTAGGTTGAATATTTTTGATTTCAATAATTTTAAGGTTATGATAGATTTTGCTCATAATCCTGCTGGTTATTTAGCAATCGAAGATTTTTTGAAGAATGTTCCGGCCTCTAAAAAAATAGGTATTGTAGCAGGTGTGGGCGATAGAAGGGATGAAGATATTAAAGAATGTGGAAGCATAGCTGCGCGTATGTTCGACCATATTATTATTCGTCAAGAGAAGCATTTAAGAGGCAGAACCGAAGAGGAGATTATTAGCTTGATTTTAGAGGGTATTAATAGTGCCAATACAGAAGTTACCTACGAAGTGATACCCAAAGAAGTAGAAGCCATCAAACATGCTATTAATACTGCTGCAGACGGGTACTTTATAACGGCATTAAGCGATGTTGTTACGAATGCCATTGAGATAGTTTTAGATTATCAAAATAGAGAGCGGGGGCTTGCTATGATATAGTAGCTTGTCGTTTTGTTATGCAATTACAGCTATGATGCTATTGTAAGTCGTAGCTGTAATTGCTTAAAATATTTTGTGGCGGAGTTAATGGAATAATATAGAAATTCTATTGTCTATAGCGCTTTCTGAGGCTAAGTTGCATACAAATTAGTTGAAGGGTGATTGAAGAAGATGATGTTGCAGATATTTTTATTAACCTTAGCGATGTTTATTAAATTACAAAAAGAGTAAAGCTCGAGCGAAATGCCCGAGCTTTACTCTTTTATTAAATGATGCAATTCTTATAGGTTGCCTCTTCTTTCTTGTTCTCTTTCAAGTGCTTCAAATAATGCTTTAAAGTTGCCAGCACCAAAACTTTGTGCACCATGACGCTCAATTATTTCAAAAAATAAAGTTGGGCGGTCTTCTACTGGCTTAGTGAAAATTTGTAACAGATAGCCTTCTTCGTCGCAATCTACAAGTATACCTAATTCCTGTAATTTTTTGATATCCTCATCAATAGAGCCAACGCGTTCAGGAATCATATCATAATACGCTTCTGGTGGCGCCGACAAAAATTCTACACCACGAGCCTTGAGTGCAGTAACCGTTTTAATAATATCTTTAGTAGCTACGGCAATGTGTTGTACTCCTTCATCTTCGTAGAAATCGAGGTACTCTTCTACCTGAGATTTACGCTTGCCTTCGGCCGGCTCGTTGATAGGGAATTTAGAAAATCCGTTACCATTACTCATTACTTTAGACATTAAAGCAGAATATTCTGTGTTGATTTGTTTATCATCAAAAGATAAGATATTTACAAATCCCATCACGTCTTCATACCATTTTACTACAGGTAGCATTCTGTTCCAGCCTACGTTACCCACACAATGATCTACATACAATAAGCCACAATCGGAAGGGTTGTAGTCAGATTCCCACTTCTCGTATCCTGGCATAAACGGTCCTGTATAGTTTTTGCGTTCGATAAACATATGCACCGTTTCTCCGTAAGTATAAATACCCGACATTCTTACTTCTCCAAATTCATCTGTAATTGTTTTGGGCTCCATATAAGATTTGGCACCTCGTTTCATGGTTTCTTCATATGATTTATACGCATCATCAACCCATAAAGCCAATATTTTAACACCATCTCCGTGTTTGCGTGCATGTTCACAAATAGGTGAATCTGATTTCAAGCCTGATGTAAGTACTAAACGGATTTTGCCTTGCTGTAATACATAAGACGCTCTGTCTCGAACGCCAGTTTCGGGGCCAGCATATGCTACAGATTGAAAGCCAAATGCTGTTTTGTAATAATGCGCTGCTTGTTTGGCATTGCCCACGTAAAACTCTATATAGTCGGTACCATTAATGGGTAAAAAGTCTTGTGCTTTTGCTATTTTTTGTGCGAATGTTAGGTTTTGTTCCATTGCTTATATTGTTTTTTTAAAAAAAGTAAGTTCTATTAATAGAGTAAAAAGTAAAAAGCCGGTCCTAACTCCACTGAGCCATTACTATCTTTTTAAGTCTTTTTTTAACCCTTATGAACCCAGAATTTAAAAACTCGTGCTCCATGGTTTTGTTTTAAAAAAAGTGTCAAAAAATAATGATTTATACGAGGTGTAAAGTTACAAAAAATTGTCGTCAATATGTAGGGATAATATTGTATAGATTAGAAGCGGGGGAGGCGAAAGTAAATAAACACAAGGTGGAATATCGACATTTTTGCTACCAATATGCAAATTCATTTAGTATTGATAGGCTTTAAATTGAGCATTGAAGTGGATTTTTTTTAAAGCTTTGAGAAAAAAGCGATATCGGTAGCATGCTAAGCAAATAAAAAGCTTAACAAAAATTAAGGTAACTATTTGCTAAGGGCGCTTATTGCTTCTTAATTGTGTTAGTTTTTATTCTTTGTATAAACTTAGAATATTTCTAGAATTTGATATTAAATCATCAATAAGGCTTTGAGGTTTTAGTACTTTAAGGTTTGCTCCAAAGGACAAAAGTTCCATAAAGAAATCGTGTGTAATGAATACTTCGAGTTTTATTCTTAATTCATCTTCATTGTCTATTAAAATTTGTTGGGATTCGTGTAATGGTAGCGATTTGATATATTTTCCTTGGAATGTATCGAAAGAAAGAATGACTTCTTCTGGTTGATGACCGTTTGGACTAATGATACCGAAACAATATTTATAATGTTCCGTAACATCAAATTCATCAGGCAACTTAAATTTCTTTTTTAAAATATCCAAATCCCTCAAACGGTCCAGAGCAAAGCTCTTTATCTTGTCATCCGCTACATCTTTGGATAAGACATACCATCTGTTTTTAAATTCTTTAAGAGCATAGGGCTCTACTACACGTTCGGTTAGTTCGTCTTCCCAAAATTTTTGATACACAAATTTTATTTGAATTTGATTTTTTATAGCATGAAGCACTCCATACAGATGTTCGGTGCCTTGAGGTTTTCGCTTTTCAAAATGAATATGCTTAGACAGTCTGTCTGTTAAGTTCAAAGCGTTAAAAGTATCGAAAGCTTCTAATATCCTTTCATTTGCTTCTGGTTGTTCATCAAAATCTATGTAATAGACTTTTTTAGAAAAGTCAAACAAAATATCGATATTGTATAAAGAACGAATATCGTCTCTATCTCGTTGAAATGTACGCTTTGAAATATTGAAATTGTAAGCTTGAATTTCTGATTCCAAGGCAAGATATTCTTCAATTTCAGCAAATGTTGCAGGTCGTTTTCTTAATTTTTTTATGATGATGTTATACCTTGCTATTGATTCTCTTTTTGACATAACTTATGATAAATAGATGCGTTAATATACTGAATGTTTTTGTATTTTGTTTTTCCATAGTTGGAATGATTATGACCAAATATGTGGTATTTTGGTGCCAAATGAAATATGAAATCACGAATTTCTTCACTGCCAAATCCATTGTCTAAAATACCGTAAGGAGGATAATGTGACGCAATGATGTCAATTTTATTTTTCGGTTCAATACTATTATAAAAAGGGAAAGCACTAATCCCCATTATGTTTATTTCACTTATTACTATCGCTTCGTCATTTAACCAAATAATGTCTTTAAGAATCAATCTTTTAGCCCATTCTGGTTCTAACTCGAAAGGCAAATCATGATTTCTGTGAATAAATATTTTATGTGGTATTTCTAATTGAGCATACCAATCAAAAAAATCCAAAACTTCATCCATATCTCCTGCATTACAAATGTCTCCACAATGAATTACAATCTGAATGTTTTTCGGAATATCGATTAAACGATGTTTGCCGTGCGTATCTGATAACAATAAAATGTTTTGGCTTTTAATTTTAATCGTGTGCATAGCCAAATCCAATTTTAGTTGTTTTTGTTATTATGGATTCCTCGCTACAAAATGACTGTATTTCTTCAAAGTTGGTCATTGTGCCATGAACGATTTCCTGTATTTCACTTTTGCGAATAATATTATCTATCTGTCCACCTGAAAAGTCAAATTTTTCTGCGAGCCTTTGACAAAGCGCATCATCTAAATGTGGTAATTTCGATTTCCATATTTTAGCGCTCACCTCTTTTGTGGGTTTTTTGAAAGGTATTTTGAACAAAAATCTTCGTTCAAAAGCAGTGTCCAAATTATTAGCTAAGTTGGTAGTTGCCATTAAAATACCTTCAAAGTTTTCAAGCTCTTCCAGTATAATATTTTGAATAGCATTTTCAGTTTGAGCCACATTGGAATTACTGTTTTCTTTTCTTTTAGAAATAATGGCATCAGCTTCATTGAAAAGTAAAATAGGTGTTAGTTTAGATTCTTTTGCATAAGCGCTGTAATCTGTGAAAATACGTTTAATGATTTTTTCACTTTCGCCAAACCACATGGATTTTGACTGACTGATTTCCACTTTCATTATTTCTCTGTCTGTAGCTTTTGCCAATTGTTTTACAATTTCGGTTTTTCCTGTTCCAGGTGCGCCATGTAACAAAACTGCAATTCCTTTGGGTAAACCTTTATTTGTTAGTCTTGTCTGTGTTTCATTAAACTTGTCTTCTTGAAGTAAATTTTGAAGTGTTTCTAATTGATTCATCTCGCCCCTATCAAAAACCAATTCACGATAAACAATTTCCGAGGGAATAATGATATTATCTTTTCTCTTTTTGTTTAGAAAAAGTTTAATGTCACAATTATTCAGAAGTTGAAGAGAAGTGTCCGTCAATTTCATTTCTGTATCATTGAAAAATTGGGCTTCTATAATTTCAATCAGATTATTGTTGATTAGGATATGATTGCCGGTTAATAATTTTTGTGTTTCGCTCACTCTTCTCGAAGGGCTGTCATAAATGCCCGCCAAGGCCATACCAACATCTGTAGATTCGTTTCCAGACACTGTTTTCCATATTAGGTACAAAAACATATAAGCATCCTCTGTGCTAAAGTTGAATTGCTTTACTTTTTCTATTAACGGAAAATGTGTGTTGTCTGCAATCAATTTTTCAACTTCTCGAAATAGTTCAAAGGTTGAAATTTTATCATCGTCCCGTTGATTGCCCAATATGTATAATTGTTCCAACAAATCTATAATACCCTTTACCTTTTTATCATTGATTTTGGGCAAAGGTTTGTTTTGCAAAATGGCTTCTGTGATTTTTTCGTGAATAACAAATTGGTCATTAGCTCCTGCTAATTTCACACGGTGTCTCGATTTCTTTTTTTCAAAAATCCCAACTTTATGTAAATACTCGAAATCATCGCTGTATTCCAAAATTTTCATTGGATTACAATCAAAATATTCTATCAAATCGTTCAAATCGACAGTATCTCCTTTGTAGTTTAAAGCAAAAACCATTGCAATAAAAAAGGTTTGATTATCCGACGTTTTGAAATATTGGGAAAGTGTATCTAGTTCGGATTTGATGCTTTCAAAAAATGAATTTTCAAGCTTACAATTTTTTGATTGTTCGTACACTTTCCCAATGCTTTCCAGAATTTGTTTCTTTGTGATACTTTCCATAAACCTATCTTTTTTGACAAAGGTAGATGGAGCGTAAGCCAAAGTGTGGCGCACGCTTATGTTTGCTTTTCTTAATAATCGCAATGGAATGCTTTTTTATATCTGAAAAATGCTAGTTCACCACATTCGATGCCGATAATAGGTTTTTTTACCGTTTTCATACTTACAATTCTTAAAGTAAAAATTTAACCTTATTGCATTACCTAGCTAAACGAATAACTGGGCAAAAAGCAGATGTACAGTATATTAATGATAGACTTTACTGCTTTTTGACATATTACCCAAAAATCATAAAATGGCGGCAAATTCTTTATTTATAAATGTTTTGCCTGTTTTAATCCTAAAAAAAATGCACATTCTTCAAATATATCATTTTATCTCTGGAGTTTTGCTGTTTAAATGTTTACTAGCTAGCTGCGAAAACATGTAGGTGCCAACTAAAAATGTGCCCTTTGGCTTCATATAAAATTTTGAAAAATCAAAAATACTGCTATACCTTTGCATATGGCAGTTCAATCTAAATTCTACGGAGAAGGTCTAACATTCGATGATGTATTGTTAGTGCCTGCATATTCTGAAGTACTTCCCAGAGAAGTAAACATTACCACGCAACTTACTAAAAAAATTAGGCTCAATACGCCCATAATCTCAGCCGCAATGGATACTGTGACTGAGGCCACTTTGGCTATTGCTATGGCACGCGAAGGGGGCATTGGTATTTTGCATAAAAATATGAGTATAGAGCAGCAGGCAGATCAGGTACGGAAAGTCAAACGTTCTGAAAGCGGTTTGATTTTAGATCCGATAACGCTGCAAGTAGATAACACTATTGGTGATGCGCTGAAGCTGATGAGAGAAAATAAAATAGGTGGTATACCTATTATAGATGCTCAAAGGAAATTAGTAGGTATGCTTACCAACAGAGATTTGCGCTTTGAAAAAGACCGATCAAAATCTGTAAAGCAAGTAATGACCGCCCTTCCATTAGTGACGGCACCTAAGGGTACCACTATGTCGCAGGCTGAAGATATTTTACAAGAAAACAAAATAGAAAAATTACCTATAGTAGATGCCGAAAATACCTTGATAGGCCTAATTACCTATCGTGATTTATTGCAGCACAAAAGCTATCCAAATGCTGTAAAAGACGAGTTTGGCAGATTGTTGGTAGGTGCAGCGGTAGGTGTTACGGCAGATATACTTGAGCGGGTACAAGCATTGGTAAATGCAGGAGTAGATGTAATAACTTTAGATTCTGCCCACGGGCATTCAAAAGGTATCTTGGATACGCTTATTAGAGTGAAAGCTGCATTTCCAGACTTGCAGGTGATAGCGGGCAATGTGGCTACTGCAGCAGGTGCATTGGCTTTGGCCGACGCTGGCGCCGATGCTGTGAAGGTAGGTATTGGTCCGGGCTCTATATGCACTACACGTATCGTTACAGGTATAGGAGCACCGCAGCTTACCGCCGTTATGGAGTGTGCCGAGGCGCTTAAGGGCAGGGGCATACCCGTGGTGGCAGATGGAGGAATTAGATATACGGGCGATTTGGTAAAAGCTATAGCCGCAGGTGCATCGTGCATCATGGCAGGTTCGGTATTGGCAGGTACAGAAGAGTCGCCTGGTGATACCATTATTTACGAGGGACGTAAATTTAAGGCCTACCGAGGTATGGGCTCGATAGATGCTATGCAAAGTGGCTCTAAAGATCGATATTTCCAAGATGCAGAAGATGATGTGAAGAAGCTTGTGCCAGAGGGCATCGTAGGTAAAGTACCTTATAAAGGCACTGTTGCAGAAATAGTTTATCAATTTGTAGGAGGGCTAAAAGCAGGTATGGGTTATTGTGGTACACCTACTATAGAGGGTATGCAAGAGAATGCTCAGTTTATTCGAATTACGAGTGCTTCAATGGCAGAAAGTCATCCGCACGGCGTAGTGATTACTAAAGAAGCACCAAACTATAGCAGATAATATTAGTGTTACTGCAATATTCAAAGAAAGAGGCGATTTTGCACGGCCTCTTTCTTTTTTTCATAACACCCCCTCGGGAAAAATGATTAATTTGCGTTGCTAAAGGCTACCATTGAGTAGCATCTTAAAATAGTATTTATACATATTTTCTAAAGTTATGAGTTTTACAAAACCCAATATAGGTATAAGCGTTGGAGATATTAATGGCGTAGGCATGGAGGTTATTTTGAAGACTTTTTCCGATCCTAGAATCTTTGACATGTGTACCCCCATTATTTTTGCAAATAGCAAATTGGTTAACTATTATAAAAAATTATTAGACTTAAATAATGTGTCTTTTCAGGCTATCAGTAGCCCAAATCAAATAAAGCCCAAGGAGCTCAACGTGATGAATGTATATGACGAAGAGCTCAATATTCAGCCTGGCAACTTAAGACCAGAGGCTGGAAAACTTGCCGTTGCTTCTTTACATAGCGTGGTACAGGCACTAAAGGATGGCTGGATATCGGGCATGGTAACAGCACCCATACACAAGACTAATGTAAAAATAGATGGCTTCCCTTATACGGGTCATACGCCATTTTTGAAAGAAACCTTTGGTGTGAAGGAAGTAGTCATGATGCTTTATAGTAACGATTTTAGGGTGGCATTGCTATCGGAGCATGTGCCTATATCCAAGGCTGCATCATTGGTAACACCAGAGAATATAACTGAAAAGTTGAATGTTGTTTATGCTTCTTTACAGCGTGATTTTGGCATACAGAAGCCAAGGGTTGCTGTATTGGGACTGAATCCGCATGCGGGTGATGGGGGCTTAATAGGCTCGGAAGAGGAACAAGTCATCAAGCCTACTATCGAAAAGCTTAAGGAGGAAAAAGATTGGCTGTTGTTTGGTCCGTATAGTGCCGATGGTTTTTTTGCTCGTAACCATCATTTGCATTTTGATGCAGTATTGGCTATGTATCACGATCAAGGACTGATTCCGTTTAAGAGTTTATGCACCGAGGAAGGTGTGAATTATACATGCGGTTTGCCTATTGTAAGAACCTCGCCAGACCATGGTACTGCTTTTGATATTGCTGGTAAGAATATGGCAGACGAAACCTCTTTCAGAAATGCCTTATTCGAAGCTATTGATATCATAAAAAGAAGAAGTATGTATGATGAAGCAACAATCAACCCTTTGCAACGCCAACAACTAAGCAAAGAGCGTTAAATGATCGCTTTTAGCTAATAATGAATTTGAATAAGTGTGCTTTGTTTTAGCGTTTCCTGTGTGTAATTTTTTTTTAAAAAAAAAGTTACGCAATAATAGTCATTTGTGTGCAGCGGTAATTGTTTTTAAAAAAATTTAGAAACTCCTTGGTTGGTATCTATACTATTATAACGGTTTTTAATTTGCATTGGAATTGTTGGGAAGCGCAGTTATTGGGTGAGTTCAAAATACTTTTCCATGACTAAAATATTAAGCAATAATTCTCTTTTTTTGTTTTTAAATTGAGCTACCCATTCGTTTGCATTTTTGATGATTTCTAAGCAAGCTACTTCATTGTTTATATAATATTCAAGCCGTTCGTTTATGTCGGAAAAATCATCTTTTATACATATGAAATGAACGTTTGGTATTAATTTTCCTTCCATAAACCAGGTTTCGTATCGCGGCATGGGCATCACAGCGATGCTGTTGGACGACATGATCCACTTAAGATTCGTAGCTACATCATTGCCCTCTAGCGCTAATATGAATTTGTATTGAAGGTGGTGCGTGATGCTTACTTTGGGTTTTAGCCAATTAGATTGGGTGCCTTTTGCTACATCGCCGAGGTCGCAAAAAGGGTTGTTAAAGTGCTGTGTATAAAAGCGCTTTCTGATATCTTGATACACCGCCAATCTGCCAAAGAGTATATTTTTTTTATTGGCGAAAGGAATATCATCATGAATGAAGTTAAAGTGCCTGATAGCAACTAGTTTTAAAAGCACTTCATTGCTGCTGCCATTAATGGGCCTGCTTTTTACGAAGCTCGGCGCAGAAAGTACATCTATATTGTCGCCGGGTTTGAAAATAAAGTGCAAATTGCTAGGAAAATATTTTAGGTATTTTAGGATATCAAAAAAATATACTTTAGATTTTTTGGGGCGTTTTAGCGTCTTTATAGTTTGTGTCTGTGGGTGATTGGCTATGGAAACGGGCTTACTTAGTTTGTTGTAATAATGTACTCGTTCCTCTATATAAGCTTTGTCTTCAGCGGTACTGTTTTTGAGTAGTTTTTTTTTCTCTATTTTAAAGATGATGGCTGGAATTAAAGCATTTGCAGCTACCTTTAAGTAGTAGCCTGGTTTAAAGTTTTTATTTTTAAATACATGCTTTTTGATGTTCATGCTTTGATAAATAGGTTGGTTTGACTGTAGGGTGCCGAGCAAAGATACTATTCTACTTTGTTTAGTGTATATATTGTACTCACTAATAGGAGGAGTTTGCTTGCTTAAGGTATCGATATTAGGTATTTACAAAAAAGCCAAAAGCTACACTTTGGTGAAATGTGTAGCTTTTGTGTATTTAAGTACGTTACGTTATGACGGTTAGTTTATTCGGCAATCATTCCCGATTCCGATTTTCTTTCATTTACAACGATGCGTAGTTTTTTGTATTTACGTTTTCTAAAACGCATTAATAGTTTTTCTACAATCATATATACAGATGGTACAACTACTAAAGTAAGAAGCAAGGATGAGGTGAGGCCACCAATAATTACCCAAGCCATACCGTTTTTCACTTCGGCACCATCACCTGTTGCTAATGCTATAGGCAGCATACCGAATACCATGGCTATCGTGGTCATCATAATTGGCCTGAAGCGCTCTCGGCCAGCATCCAATAGTGCTTCTTTTAGTCCGGCACCTTCTGTTTTTCTTTGATTGGTGAAGTCTACTAGTAGAATACCGTTTTTGGCTACGAGCCCCATGAGCATAATGATACCAATCATTGCAAACATGGTAAGTTCGTTCATGGTGAGTGCTAGCGCAAGGAATGCGCCAGTAGTAGCAGTAGGCAGTGAGAATAATACTACAAAAGGATAGATTGCATTCTCATAAAGTGCTACCATGATTAGATAAACGAGTAGGATGCCGATACCTAGAGCCATTAATAGGCTAGAAACTGCATCACCCTGCATTTCCAATTGTCCGCCTTTAAGAACGTATACGCCGTCTGGCAAATCAATTTTTTCTATTTCTTTATATATTTCGTCTCCGACGGTACCAACAGCGCGACCTACCACATAAGCATTTACAGAAATGGAAGGAAGCCTATCGATACGTTCTAATTTTGTTTCGCCCAATACTTCTTCTACGACAGCAAATTGTTGAAGTTCGAAGTTTTGCCCTTGGTTGTTCGTAAAGCTTAGTTTTCTGACGTCATTTACATTGTTTCTATCATAAACATCATTTCTGACATTAATATCATATTCGTTGCCTTGGAAGGAATATTTTGCTTGTTGCGAACCAGAGAAGGAGCCACCTATGGCTGCACCTACTTGTTGTGCATTTAGGCCATAAAGGAGCATTTTTTCTCTATCTAAGTCTATGTTTATTTGTGGTTTAGGGTCATCTGCAGAGTAGTCTATATCTGTTGTGCCAGGCGTTTTCTTGGTGATTTCCATTATCTTGCTTGCCACTTCTCTGTTTTTTATCCTGTCGTTACCTTTTACTATAAACTGTATAGGTGCTTGTCCTGAGTTTCCGGTGATGTCTGCTTTTTTTATTTTTACGCTTACGCCGGGTATTTTATTTATTTCCTCTCTAATTTTTTCAGAGAATACTTCTACAGAGACGTCGCGTTCTTTTTTATCAACAATTTTTACATTTAGCTCTGCATAGTTTGATTGATTGGAAGAGCCAAGCCCCGAGCTGGATACGCCGATATTGGTAAATACATTAATTACTTCGGGTTTTGCTAAAAGTATTTTTTCGGCTTGTTGAGCAACGGCATTCGTGCGCTGAATAGAGGTATTGGGGTCTGTTTCCAAGCTGATGATAAATTCACCTTGGTCTGCTTGGGTCATAAAAGAGCTTCCAATAAAGCCTTGAGTAAGCAAAGCACCTGTGCCAATGAAAATCAATATGATTCCCAAAAACAGATATCGTTTATGGTCTAAAACCCAATTGAGGATAGCGGTATATCCATCTCTCATCGATGTAATGAATTCTTCGAATTTTATATTGATTTTACCCCATAAGGTATTTGGATTTAAGTGCGTTACTTTCCCCCATCTGGATGTTAGCAATGGTGTGATGGTAAAGCATACAAACAATGATAGCAATACCGATACTACTATTACCAACGAAAACTCTCGGAGTATATTGCCTATCATGCCTTGCACTAAAGCCATGGGTAAGAATACCACAACGTCTACCAGAGTGATGGCTAAGGCTGTGAATCCAATTTCAGATCGGCCATCGATGGTAGCTTGGCGTTTGTTTTTGCCCATTTCCATGTGCCTCATAATGTTTTCCAGAATAACGATGGAGTCATCTACGAGTACACCTACTACCAATGAAAGTGCCATTAGGGTCATTAGGTTTAAGGAGAAGCCAAAAATGTACATGGCTAGGAAAGTCGGTATCATAGATGCTGGTAGCGATACCAACACAAACATCGAGCTACGTGCACTGTGCAGGAAGAATAGCATGATGAGTGATACGATGATTATTGCCAAACCGATATCAAATACTACGGCGTTGGCCGAGCTTTTGGTGTAGGTAGATTGGTCGGAAGCAATCGTAAACTTAAGGCCTAAATTGGCGTATTGTTTTTCGAGTTCGGCTATTTTGGCTTTTACAGTTTCACTTACTTCTACGGCATTGGCATCAGATTGTTTGAGTATTTGAACGCCTATAGATGGTATACCGTTGATGTGATTGATGGTAGTGGCTTCTTTTTGTCCGTCTACTACCTCTGCAACATCTTTCAGGAATACTTGTCCTCCATTAGGGTTACGGAGGATGGGCATATTTCTAAGGTCTTCAGAGCTTTTAAACTTCGAGTCGAATTTTATGGAGTATTCGTTTTGAATAGACTTGACATTACCTGCTGGAGTAGATAAGCTTGAAGCGTTAACAATGCCAATTACTTGCGATACGGTAAGTCCGTATGCTTTTAGTTTTTCGGCGTTTAGGTTTACAGCAATTTCTCGTTCATTACCGCCAATTAGGTTTATTTGGCCTACGCCTTTAATGGTGGCAAGCTGAGGTTTTATTTGTAAGTCTAAGTAGTCATAGAGTGTTTTGTCATCTATGTTTGCTGTGGCGCCCATACGCAAAACAGGGATATCATCCGACGAGAATTTATTTAAAATAGGGTCGTCTATTCCATCAGGTAGTATGGTAGATATTTGGTTGACTTTACGTTGTGCGTTGTTTAATGCTTCGTCTACATCTACGCCATCTAAAAGCTGAACGGTTACCATAGAGGCATTTTCCATAGATGTAGAAATTATTTTATCTACACCTTCTATGGAGGATATGGCTTCTTCTATATTTTTAGTAACGGTGTTTTCTACTTCTTCGGCAGAGGCACCCACGTATGTGGTGATAACGGTAACTACGTTGGCATTAAATTTTGGAAGTAAATTATAGTTTAAGCCATTATAGCCTATGATACCAAAAAGTATAAGCACCGTAAAAATTACTGTTATCAATAAGGGTCTATTGATAGCTAATTCCGTAAGTTTTTTCATTGTAAAAATTTATTCAAAAAAAGGTGAATGAAGGATGCTTATTGTTTTTGACGAGTATCTGTCGTGCTTGGGGTCGCAGTAATCATAGATACTTTGGAGCCCTCTCTAACGTTTACAAGTCCGCTCGATACTACGATGTCGTCTACTTGGATGCCTTCTTTTACCACGATGGCGTTGCCCATATCTTTAGCAATAACGATGGCTCTTTTTTCTAAGATATCTCCTTTCACAACGTAAACATAAGGGTTTTTTATACCCTCTACTAAGCAGCTTCTAGGTAGTACTATGGCTAAGTTGTCTGTAGTTTTTTGGAAGTTGACGTATGCTAGGGTACCTGCTTTTAAGGGTTTATCTTTTTTATTATTTTCTAGGGTGATTTCTACTTCATAATTCAAAGTTGCGTCCCCTTTACCTGATATAAAAGTGATTTTTCCTTCAAACGTTTCGGTCGGATAGATATCTGTCGTAACGTTCACTGCTTGGTTTAGTTTAAGTTCGTATACTTCCGATTCGCTTACCATTAAGGTAACTTTCAGTCTTGAAAGGTCTACTATAGTCCCCAAGGGCTGCCCCATGGCTACAAATTCACCCGGTTCTACATTTTTAGTTACTATTTGTCCCGAAATAGGTGCTTTTATTCTGGTATCTGCAATTTGTTTTTCTAAGATGGCTATTTGGTTTTGAGCGTTTTCATAGTTTAGTTTTACATCTAAGAAAGTAGATTCGGTGGTAGCCTCGCCTTCCAATAGTCTTTTGAATCTATTATAATCTTGTTCCGCTTTGTTTTTATTAAGTTTGGCTTGTGTGAGGTTCAACTCCATGTTTTTAGCATCTACTTGAGCCACTACAGCGCCTTGATTTACTTGCGAGCCTAGGGCAAAGTTTACGGATACCAATTTGCCGCTTGTGAGTGCAGGGATATCTGCTTCTTTATTGGCTATTAGTTTTCCTGTTTTGGATAAGCTGTTATTTACCGTTTCTAACTGTGCTTTTACTACCGTTACCGGTATTGCGGTGTTAGAGGCTACTGGCATTTGTTTGGCGGTGTCTAGCTTATTTTTATTGCTCATAAGCTTCCAGGCCATTAAGCCCGCTAGTATTACAACGATAGCAATTACTATTCTTTTTTTCATCTTTGTAGGTATATAAAAAATGGTTTATTAAATTGATGTACGATACTAATTATGGTAGTTCTTGGAAGAAAGTTTGAAGCGTGTTGTTATTTTTTTGAATATCTAAATCTGCGCGATAATAGTCTACTAAAGAGCTTATGTAAATATTTTGAGATTCTCTAAAGGCCAACTCTGCGTTTAGTAATTCTGCTAAGGAGGCAACGCCCTCGTTGTATTGAAGGGTAGCATTATCGAATACCTCTTTTGCTAGGTCCATATTCTGTTTGTTTAAGGCAATGGTAGCATTTGCATTCGAGAATTTTAATTTAGCATTTTGGAATTGCAGTGTGGCTAGTTGTTGGTTGTAGTCCAAGTTTGTTTTAGCAATATCGTAGTCTATTTGTGCTTGTTTGTATTGTGCGTCTCTTCTAAATCCTGAAAAGATAGACCAGCTTAGTTTTATACCTACTTTTGAGAAATCTAGCAATGGATTATATGCATCTTTTAGATTAGCACCGAAGCCCAGATAACCATATTGTGCGTAGGCCGATACTACCGGGAAGATACGGTTTCTGATTCTACGAACGTTGATGTCAAGAAGTTCTAATTGTTTTTCTTGTTTTAGGTAGTTGTATGTTTTATAATAGTCAAAAGCGTAGCTGGGTGGGGTGTTGGCTATAGCTACTTGAGTCCAATTTTCTAAATCAGTCAGTTCTATTTCTTGGTTAAGTGGCAAACCCATATTGTTTTTGAGTTGGTTTTCTGCCAAGTCAAGGTTGTTTTCTAGGTTTTTAATTTGTGTATTTACGTTGTTGAGGTTTACTTGTACTTGTTTTACGTCTACTTTTTTGGCAACGCCAAGGTCTGCCTGAAGTTGCGTCACTTCCAGTATTTTGGTGAATCTTTCCTTGTTGGCGTTAAGGAGTTCTAATTGTTTTTGAATGGTAATAATCTGAAAGTAGCTGGCGCTTATATTGTAAATGATATTTTGGTTGTTTTCTTCAGCGGTTAAAGCAGCCAATTCTTTATTGGGCTTATTGGCTTGAAGGCCAGTAAGCAGCTCCATATTTATAAGTTGTTGATCTACCTGGCCAGCAAGGTTGGCGTTGTATTTTTGGCCAAATGCTACTATTTGTCTGGGTGTTCCAGGACCAAAAGTGTTTTCTGGAATAACTGTTTTTTGTAGTTCAATATTGTAATCCAAACCGGTAGAAAGATTCACTTGCGGTAGGTAGTTGGCAAGTTGTTCTTTTGCTTCTTGGTTCGCTTTGTTTTCTTGCATTTTATAAATGCTAACAGTTGGATGATAGGTCAATCCATAAGCTATTGCTTGCTTGAGGCTTAGCTTGACGTTTGTGGTAGCTGGTGCCGATTGCGAGAGCGCAACGAATGGTAGTGCTGCCATTTGTAGCAATATAAGGCTACTTAAGCGTATATGTTTAAATTGCATAATTTAAAGAGTGCAAGTTTTTTCGTTTAATTATTTTTTTTCTGAAAGTGCTATTAATTCTGGAAACTTACTGATAACAATGTTGATGATTTTTAGTGCTTCCTTTAGTTCGTGATCTATTGGTTCTTGGCCATTTCTCAATGCAATTATGTTCTCCAAGTAGTTTTTTAGTGAGGATTGATGTTGATGTATTGTTTGTAACAACTCATCAGATTTAAAATGGAGGGTGAAGTAACGTTTACGTTGTCCGTGTCTGGTTTTAGAGGCTACGAGTTTTTTTTGTTCTAGTCTGGTTAAAGCATTAGACACAGCACTTTTACTTACTTTAAAGTAGCTGCATAGCTCTTCAAAGGTGGCTTCAGTGTTTTTTTTAAGGAGTAGATAGTTTACTATTCGCCCACATACTGGAGGCATACCGTCCTTTTCACTGTAGGTGGTGCTGAGTTTTTCAATCTGCTCACGGTACTGTTCCATATTAGGTATTTCATTCATGGAGCAAAGATACAATGTGCGTGGTTCTCTTTGTATAGAACCAAGTGAATTAACTAGAGTTTAACTGCTAGTTTTGGGACTTCTTATTTGCCTGCTATTGCTGTTGAAAGCTTGTGTGTAGAGGTGTTTTTGGGTAATTATTTTTGGTGTGCTTAAGGTTTGGGAAAGCTTAGTTCAAAAATGGAGCCAAATGGGTGGTTGTCTCTAACAGAGATGGTGCCTTTTAGGTGTTGTACTATTTGGGAAACGAGGTAGAGTCCTAGTCCTGTGCCTTTGTTTTTGCGTGTATTCTCGTTGCCTACTCGGTAGAATTTATTGAAAATTTTTGCTTTTTCATCGTCGGGTATGCCACCACCTTCGTCGATGAAAGCGAGGAGTACGTGTTCGTCTTCTTCTTTTAACGAAATGGTGATATTGGTTCCTGGTAGGGTATATTTTATCGCATTTTCTAGTAGGTTATTGATGATGATTTTGAGTAAAAATGGGTCAGCATTAATAGATGCATCTGTTAAAGTAGATTTTATTTGATTTTTGCTTCTTTGGCTGAAAACTTTGATGCTGTCTTCTACGATAGGTTTTAGGGGGGTGAGTTCTGCGGTAGGCACAAAGTGTTTGCTTTCCATTTGCGATGCTAGCAGTAGGTTGTTACATAAATCGTTCAGTCTATTTGTTTCGTTGATGCAGCGTTCTACAAGCATAGTTTGTGTATCGGCATCTAGTTTTCTTCTCTGTATGGTTTCTAGGTTAAGTTTTACTGCGGCTATAGGGCTTTTTAGTTCGTGTGTGATGGATAACATGAAATTGTTCTGTTGGTCTGTAAATCTAAGGTTGTTGACAATAGATTTGTACACGATAATAGCGGCAACAAGAATGACCATACAAAAGAATATGCCTTCGGCAAGGTATTGGGTATTGCGGGTCGTAAATTTATCATGCACTTTGTTAAGTGCTACTTGGTAGGCTTCTGCCGTCTGGAATGTATCTTTATGTTCTTTTACGGCTGCGGTTTCAAAATGGTATATTTCTTTGTTTTGTAGTTGCAAACTTAAGCCCCAAAAAAGGAGTGCAATAATGATATAGACCAATAAAAAGACATAAATAATTTTAGTGAGCTTCATGGTTATAATTCAATGTTGGTATCCTTTAGGCTATTGATTCTAAATGCCACTGTACTTTTTTCTCTTGTTTCGGGATGATAAAATCGTGCTTGATAGTTTCCGGGTAAAAGCTCAAGTGTTTGGTTTGCAACATTACCATTTATCTGCATGTTTTTGAAGTGCTTAAATGCGTCTCCCAATTGGTAATAAAGCTCTACGGGCCCTACGGGTTTTGTGTTTGTAAATTTAACGGTACCGTTTTCTGGTATTTCTATCACTTTAGTAACGCCAAACTCTAGGTCTAGGAAATACATAGAGGGCGGCAATGTATTTACCTCTACGTGGTACGATGCTGGTTCGTAATACACTTTAGTATCGCAAGGCTGTTTGGTATTGGTTCTTTGCTGGGAGAATCTGTTGCTTACCAATGCCGTGTATTCTTTCATCGGTCTTTCTTTATTTCCCGTATAACGGAAGATTAAAGATGCCGAGTTTACCTGAATGGTAACGGTATTTAGTTGGTTGGGTAGTATAGTAATGTCCTTAGTATAGTCTGTCGAATTGCCTATTTGTAGTTTATAATCACCTGCTTCTAGGGTAATAGGAGCTATAGCTTTAGTGCCTGCGGCTACGGTTCTGCGTTCTTTTCTAGTGGCTTTTGTATTTATATTGGTAAAGGTCATTTCGGGTTCTGTGAAAATTTCTTTACCGGTATTGGTTACAAATTTCACGCGTAGCTGGGTTTTTTCTGAAGCGGTTGATACGTTCGTAACGGTCATTTCTCTAGGAGGCGTTGGCTCTAGCTTTATGCTCGTAGGTGGCGTAGGTTTTGACGTCACGGTATTGGTGGGCCTAGGTGTTACAGGCTTGGGCGCTACAGGTTTAGGCGTAGGCGCTACCGGTTTAGGGGTAGGTGCCACCGCAAGGGGCGTAGGCGCTACTTCTGGTAGCAGATCTACAATGGGTATAGGAGGTGTTTTGGGTAATGGCTTGTCGGTCAATATTACCGTATATCTTTTTAGGTTTTTCCTAAATACTACACGTTGAGCATCTGGGATTTCAATTTCTGGTTCGGGTATTGGAGTCGGAGTCGGAGTCGGTACTTGCACGGGTACAGGCTCGGGTTTTTTAGCGGTAATGCTTACATCGGGCACCCTTTCCTTTGGTACCACATTTGTGTTGGGTGTTGGCTTTAGGGGCTCTTTTGCCACTACTTTTGGTGTAGCGGGTTGTGGAGCGGTTTTTGGTATATTTAATATGACGCTGTTTTCGCCTATGATTTTGTTGATGGCTACGTTAAAGTCTTTTTGCTCTAAGATGTTTACGTAAGTGCCTAAGCATTCATATTGTTTTTCAAGGTCTATATCTTTTACCATAGAAAGGATATAGGGCTTAAAGCTTATTTTTTTGTTGACAATTTCCTGCATCACAGCACAGATATCGCCATTGCAGCTTTCGCCACCATCTGTGATTAGGATAATGCTGTAGTTGTATTCCGAGCTATTAATAAAATCTTTTTCGGCAGCTTGCAATAGAGCGTAGGCTATAGGGGTAAAACCATAGGGTTTTAGGGTCGCTGTTTTGTGTTTTATTAATTGCGTGCCGTTGTAGGTACCGAAGCCCACTTCTAGTTTAGTATCGGTACAAATTTTTCTTTGAGCAGGGTATTGCGAACCTATAAGTCGAAGTGCAAAATCAATATTGGGATTGTAGAACGTTAGGCTATCTATAATATCGTTTACCAGTCTGCCCACCGCTTTCATTCTTATTTCTTCGGGTTGCCAATCATAAAGCATACTGCTACTTACATCTACCAAAAAAAGAATTCTTGCGGGCTTAACGCTTTTGTTTGCTGATTGGGTATGCGCTTTTGTACCCCAAATGCTCGTGGCTACTAAACCTAATATGAATAATGTACTTTTTCTCACTAATGTTATTTTTGTCAAATATTTAAGCAATTTTTACAATGCGCTATTTAAAGGTTTTAGGGTCTACCGAAGCATATTTGTTTATCCATAGTAATGGATGCCTATGGCTTTTCTGGTTTCCGATAGGGTATAGTTGGCACTATCTTTGGCTTTATCTGCACCTAATTTCAATATTTTCTGTATGGCGGTTTCATCTTTACTCAGTTCTTGAGCTTGCGTTCTGATGGGTCGTATAAACGCTATCATGTCTTCTGCCAGTTGTTTTTTGAAGTCGCCATATCTGATGGTGCAATTATTGAAATGGCTTAAGTAAGATAGGTAAACATCATTAGGGGCTACTAGCTGCATTAGTTGAAACAAATTGGCTATATAGTCTGGCATTTCGCTATTGTTTTCTGTTGGGCCGCTATCTGTTTTGGCCTTCATGATTTTCTTTCTTATTACCTCATCTTCATCATTTAAGAAGATTGTGCCATTGCTGTTTTCAGATTTGCTCATTTTTCCATTGCCATCTAAGCTTAAGATTTTAGCCCCCCCCTCTCCAAAATTGAAATTGAAGCAATCAGGAAATAAGGATATCCCATATCTGTTGTTAAAACGTTGGGCAAAGTTTCTGGCCATTTCCAGATGTTGCTCTTGGTCTTTACCTACGGGTACTTTTACCGCTCTGTGTATGAGTATATCTGCTGCCATCAGTACCGGATAAGTAAGCAGCCCTGCGTTTACATTATCAGGGTGTTGTCTTACCTTATCTTTAAAAGTAGGTACTTTTTCCAGTTCGCCTTTATAGGCAAGCATGTTTAGTATTAGGTATAGCTCGGGTATTTGAGGCAAATCGCTTTGGGCATATAAGGCTACTTTGTTATAATCAAGGCCGCAAGCAATGTTTTCTGCAACGACTCTATACACATTGTTTTTTATTTCTTTAGGATCTGGATGCGTGGTCAATGAATGATAATCTGCCACAAAAAAATAACAGTCAAAATCATCTTGCATTTTGACATAATTGCGCATAGCGCCAAAGTAATTACCTAAATGTAAAAATCCGGTAGAACGGATTCCGCTGACTACTCTTTCTTTTTGCATAACAAAGTGCAAGTTAATTAAATATTTTGTACGGCTATGCAACATTTTTTTGGAAGGCCTTGCCCACACTAGCTGCTGTTGAAGCGGTGTGTGATACAATGTAGATATAAACAAACATTTTACCGAAAATGTGTGCCTCGCTGTATAGCATACCTAAGCATACTGCGTCTATATAGCAAAATTGAACCCGAACGAAACCTTACCGTCAGAAAGGTTGCCATTTTGCGATTACCTTATATTTGTTTTTAAGAATATTTTTAAAAAACTTAATCATTTGTTATGGTTTTATAAAAAAAAATATTTTATATTTAGTCAATTAAAATATTATTTTATGATAAGACTCTTTATGACAATGACCCTTTTGGGAGGTGTTTCTGAAGCGCTTTATGCACAAGTTCCCCCCCCCCCGAAAAAAAACGGATAAGGCTATTTATTATCGATACAGCTAGGGGATACAATCGTACTTACGATTTTCAGGTAGGTATGCGCCAAATTACTTACGATTCCTCAGGTGCAGAG
>CAYSCJ010000025.1:0-36838 GCA_964429515.1 uncultured Taibaiella sp. | reverse complement strand
GATGCTGACACAATTGGCACCCTATCAATAAAGTTCATCATTTCGGGCTTATCGCCATATTTATTTTTAAATGCCAATCTGGAGCTTTCTCTTCTTTCGTATTTTATAATACCTGTTCCTATTACTTGAGTACTAGCCGTTGGGATTACAAGTAACAGTGTTACGATCCATGAAAGTAGGTTTTTGTACAGCATATGTTGGATGATGTTTAAGTAGTTAAGGGCTTGGTTTTAATTTGACAATTTTACTGCATCGGATTGACTTCCTGTGCCATTTTTAAACGACCATTTTGCAGTTAGCATAAAATATTGTCTTACTACATTCCAGCTTGTTTCTGTGGTATTGAAGCCTGTTTGGAAGTAGTTAAATCCAATATTTTGGTTGAGAATATCGTGGCACATTATGCCTACGTTGAGCGATCTGTTTTTTAGGAAATTTCTGGAGATAGAAGCATTCCAAATGAGCACATTGTTTCCTTGTATATTTTTGTCGAGCTGTGGGCGGTAATTCCAATCGAGGCTGGTTGTGAATTCAAAATTCCATGGCAGCAGTTGCGTGTACGTAACGTTTGTGGTATAGGTCCAAAATCTATTCTTCACATCTGTCCTTAGTGAGGAAGAAGAGCTAAAGTAATTGGGTCTAAAATTTAACCTTATCGATACGGTGGTGTCCTTGTGCCAGTCGGCATTAAGGCCGGGCATTATCATAAATGTATTGTTTTGGGACGTTTGTCCGTTATTGATGGTATAGTCTGTGGCGTAAGTGCTCGAAATGTTGAGTCCTATTCCTAAATCGTTTAAGAGCGTTTTGTTGTAATACAAGGTTCCATTTACTTGATTACTTGATTTTGTATTGACAAATTGGTAGGTTCTAATTCCCGAGGCATCAATAAACTGGGATTGGGTTATCGGTCGAGATGTTTGATTGTAGGTAAGCGATGCAAAAGAATATGTTTTTTTGATTACCGAGTGGGTATGGTAGCGCAAGTTGAAGCTATTGTTGAACGATTGCACCAATCGGTCATTACCAATAACGATATTGGTGGGGTCTGTGTTTACAACTAAGGGTTGTAGTTGGCTCATAGTAGGCTGAGTGGTGCTCCCTACGTACCTGAAGCTTACAGAGCTATTGGAATTGATTAGGTAGCGTGCACCTGCTTTAGGAAAGAGGTTGAAATTACCATAATTTCTGTTGAGCTCGGGCATTAGAATGTTGATTTGTTCAAATTGTATTTGGTTGGCCGCCAAACCAATATTTGCATTCAATTTTTTTTCTTTAAAGCTCAAATTGAAGCCACCCGTATTGTTGTTGTAATTAAAAGTATATACGTTGCTAAAGATGGAATTAAATACTTCGCCGCCGTTATCTCTATCGTAGGTTCTGTTATTATTATTATTTTCTCTTCTTTCGAAGCTGTAATTCAGTTCTAAAAACAATTTTTGTGCTATAAGAGGCTCTGTATAAGTTGCATTTGCTAAATAAGAATTAGAGCTTACGATATTGTCTTTCCTTTGGTTGAAGGTAATTAAAGAGTCTATCGCAAAAAGCCTATTGGTTGAGCGCAGTGTTGCTTCTGCATTCGATTTGCTTGTGTTATATCCGGCTCCTATAGAGAAAGACCTACCTTGTTTTTTAAGCCGCTTATTGAATAAAGCATTGACTCTGGCAGCGCTATTATCGGAGATGGTGGTATTATTAATA
Source organism: uncultured Taibaiella sp. (assembly GCA_964429515.1). Taxonomy (GTDB): domain Bacteria; phylum Bacteroidota; class Bacteroidia; order Chitinophagales; family Chitinophagaceae; genus MKSF01. The sequence continues at coordinate 35,137 of CAYSCJ010000025.1, read as the reverse complement.
CTGCTACTATTAAGAAGTGTACCGCCAATATCTCTGGCATTGGATTCTCTTTCTGAGGTATTATTAATGCCACCTATGGTAAGGCTACCCTTAACTACTAAGCTAGTGAGGCTGTCGAATTTAATAGTCTCTACGGTGGCTATTCGGTGTGTGAATCTTCGATTTAGGCTATTACTTCTGTTTTCATTTACAAATTGAGTGTCGGGCATAATAATTCTATTAATGCCGTTGTTTATTTTTTCTACAGAAAGGTTGCGTATACTATAGGTCAAATTGGTTTGCAGCTTATTGTCGAAAAATTTATTCATATAAGAAGCGCCTCCATTTATAGCAGTAGGTATACCCTCAGAGTTGTTAAGGCCATCCAAACCATCACTCACACTCATACTTGAAATACCATCTTCTCCGCTTGATAATTCAATGTCGCCAAAGTCTAATGCGTCTTGAAAGTTAAATTCTAAATCGCCAACGTTGCTACCCGATAAATATGCCGCAATTCTTTGTTTGTTTTTAAAATATTGAATGTTATTATAACCTGTAAAAAAACTTTCGGGAGCATATCCGCCCGACAACTTACCCGTGTATCCATTTTTTGCGTTTTCCTTCAGTGTAAGGTTAATCGTCTTTACTTGTTCGCCGTCGTCCACTCCGGTGTTTTTTGCATATTCAGATCTGTCGTCATATACTTTCACCTTATCAATACTGCTTGCTTGAAGCGTTTTAGCCACTACAGAGGGGTCGTCGCTAAAGAATTCTTCGCCGTCCACATACATTTTTTGTACATCTTTGCCATATGCCGTTATTTTCCCGGTTTTGCTTACTTCTATTCCCGGCAAGCGTTTGAGCAATTCATCTACCGTAGCAAATTCTCTTACTTTAAAAGAATCTGCACTGTATATCGTGGTATCGCCTTTTATCATAATAGCTTTCTCGTCCGTGAAGAAGACGGTTTCCAGCATTTGAAGTTTGGTGGTGAGTATTATATCAGGTAAAGTTGTCGTGGTGTTTTCTATACTTATTTCTTCTACATAAATGGCAAAACTTGGGTGGCTTACCATTAATAGATACTTGCTTTTTTCGGGTACTTCTAGCAAATAATTACCTTGAGCATCCGATCGAGTGTAGGATACCAAAATTGAATCTGCTGCGTTTATAAGTGAAACACCGGCTAATTCTACACTAGAGAGTAGGGTAGTGTCTTGCAACTTTCCGCTAACTTTGTATTGTGCCTTGGCCTGCTGCATACCTATTAAAAAAAACAGAAAACAGCTAAAAAAGAATGTAAATTTAAAAGTAAAATTGCACGACATACCGATAGAAAGTTCTTTATTTGCAGATGAATTAATGAAAATTAAATATAGGACTTATTTATAAATAGAATAAAAATTTTTTTAAAGCTGCAAGATGGATATTTTAGATGTCAAGATGTCTTTAGATTAAGATAGTGAAGAATATGAAAAAAGTAGGCATTTTATGTAGCGTTCTGTTGTGTGCTCTATGGAGCAATTTGGTATTTAGTCAATCACTCAATAGCAAATTCTCAGGAAGGATTATCGACCAACAGACGCTTTTTCCAGTAGCAGAAGCTAATATTTATGTCAGCAATTGGAATGGTCAAATCGTACGCTCAGATAATCGTGGCGATTTTGAACTGTTTATATCCGATACACTTATCAATTTCATTATCGCTGCAAAGGGATACCATACCCTGTACTATTTTATTAATCATGCGGCCACTAAAGACCAACTGATATACTTAAAGCCTAATGATTATGTGCCTCCGCAAAAACCACAACAGCAAATTAGCTTTCAGGTGATAGACGGAAAAACCAAGCAGCCCATACCCTATGTAAACGTAGCTACTTTAAGCAACGAGGTTATAGACCTCTCAGATGCCTTGGGCAATATAGCTATAAGCATCGATGCCGATATTGATACTATAATGATAAGCGACCCAAGCTATAAGGAGCTGAAACTAGCGGTGGCAAACCTATTGGTCGACCAAAAAGTAATGATGGAAGAATTGCAAAATGAATTGCAAACCATTTGGGTAAAGGCTTCTAAAACCAAATACTCTAATAAAAACAACCCAGCTGTTGAGCTTATTAGGCGCGTTGTAGCAGCAAAAGAAACTAATTATATACTCGATACCCTCAATACACTTATCTACGACAAGTACGAGAAAGTTCAGATGGGAAATTATGACTTCCCAAAATTTTTGACGCATAACTTTATTACACGTAAACAAGCTTTTGTATTCGATAATGTAGATACTCTTAAGTTTAGCCCTCACGCTATCACGCCTTTATATCTGCAAGAAAAGTTGTTGAAAGTGTATATGAAAGACAATGTTACCAATAAAAGAGAACAAGCCTTTGCTATAAAGAAAGTGCTCTTTAATGATAATTTTATAGGCAACAAATCTATCGACAATTACCTCAATCATATTTATATAAATTTCGAATTGACAGATGAGAATGTGATGGTAATGACCAATCAGTTTATGAGTCCGATGGCTAAATTGGCGCCAACATTCTATAAGTATTTTTTGGGCGACACCATTAAAACAGAAGACGGTAAAGAACTAATTGAGCTATATTTTGGCCCCCGAAATAAGAGTGATTTTTTGTTTTTGGGCAGACTGTATATCAATAAACAGAACTATGCAGTAGAGTATGCTAAAATGTCGCTGAGCAAAGACATTAACCTCAATTTTATTAAAGACATAAAGTTTGATATCCATTATACGCCACTAGCAAATGGTAAGTATCTAATGACCTCCAACAATCTTTTTGCAATCTTCAATGTAGCAAACGAATTCAGATTTGGACTATACGGCGAAAAGCTCACTACCAAAACAGCAATAGCACTCGATACCCCAATAGCACCCGAAATATGGGACAATCCTAAATTTGGATTTGTGGACGAAGATAGCCTGATACAAGCCTCAAAGGATAAATGGCTAGACTTAAGGCCCGTGCCTCTTACCGCTACAGAAGATAAGGCTTATCAAAATATGGATAGCCTATACCGCCAAAAAGGCTTTAATGAAAAATTAAAGTGGATGCGTTTTCTTTTTATGGGTTATGTAAAAACGGGCATTTTTGAAATTGGTCCTACCAATACCTTTTATGCTTTCAACCCAGTAGAGGGCTTACGATTGAGATTTGGCGGCCGAACCATGATTAATGAAACGAAAAATTACCATTTAGAAGCCTATGCTGCTTATGGATTGAGAGATAAAAACTGGAAGTGGTACGGAAGCGCATCCTTTGGGCTGTTCAGCAATAAGTCATCAAGGCTACTTTCCGAATACCCCATGAACTACATAAAAATCACGCATCAAAATGATTTGCTTTTACCTGGTCAAAGCCCCGGCTATGTACAAGAAAGTAGCCTGTTTTTTTCGTTCAAGCGTGGAGTAAATGATAAATTCCTTTCTAATAAATACTTTAAAATCGAGTATTTTAGAGAGGTGGGTAATAATATCCGAATTACCCCCTTTGTGCAATGGGTACAGCAAATGCCAACGGGCAGCTGGTACTATGTAAAAGGCGACGCTACTCGAAACGATACCATTGCGTCTACCATAAATACAGAGGTAGGACTGCGGCTGAGGTGGGCACCCAATGAACGCATCATACAAGGGCGCACCTCGCGTACCGAAATCAATACTAAATATCCTATTTTTAATTTCAATGCCCGATGGGGTTTGAAAGACATACTAGGCGGCGAATACAAATACCAAAACTACAATGCGCAGGTTTTCAAAAGGGTTCTAATTCCACAAGTTGGATTTATCAATGTACGCTTAGGAGGTAATTATATTGTAGGCAATAATATACCTTTTACTTTGCTCAATGTGGCTTCTGGAAACCAAACATATTGGCTTAATACACAACAGTATATGTTGATGAACTATATGGAGTTTATTAGCGATAGAAATGTATATCTAAACTTAGAACATCACTTATATGGTTTTATTTTTAATAAAATTCCTTTAGTTAAGCGTTTGAAATTTAGGGAAGTAATAGGTGTAAAAATGTTGTATGGCGACATCAGGCCACAGAATATGCCGATTGTCAATCCCAATTTGATAAAATTCCCAAGGAATGAAGATGGATTGTTTACGACAACTGCACTTGGAAAGCAACCTTATACAGAGGTGTTTGTAGGAATAGAGAATATATTTGGCTTTTTTAGAATAGATGCTATTTGGCGCACCACCTATTTAGATATGCCCAATGTTTCCAAATTTGGTGTTCGGGCTGGCGTCTTTTTTGATTTTTAGAATCTGTACAAAAGCAGTACTTTTGTAGCAATATTACGCCTATGTTGATAGCCTTGTACAATAGGGTATACGAAGCCGACGATTTACCCGTACTCAAAATAACTATTCAAACGCTAGAAAAACATGGTGTTTCTTTAGTGATTTACGATAAGCTATATGAAGCACTTTTAGACGACGGTTTGCTTTTTCCTAATACACCTTTGATATTTAATGCCACCAACAAAATTCCTAAAGAAACCAACTGCCTTATTAGTTTTGGTGGAGATGGCACAATTTTAGATGTTGTAACATTTATTGAGAACAAGCAAATCCCTGTATTGGGTATCAATCTTGGAAGGTTAGGTTTTTTGGCAGCCGTAAGTATCAACGAAATTGAAGAGGCTATTGAAGCGGTGATAAACGGGACTTATACAATAGATGAACGTACCTTAATGCATCTGGATAGTAACATTCCTATATTTGGAGATGCACCTTTTGCACTCAATGAGTTTACAATACACAGGTTGCACACTTCTTCCATGATAAAAGTGCATACTTATTTGAATGGTGAATTCCTAAATACTTACTGGGCCGATGGCCTTATAATTGCTACGCCTACTGGAAGCACCGGATATTCGCTCAGTTGTAATGGACCTGTAGTTTTTCCACAAGCGTCTAATTTTATCATCACGCCAGTGGCACCACACAATCTTAATATTCGCCCCATCATTGTACCCGACGACTCTATCATTTCTTTTGAAATGGAAGGCCGTACCAACGAATTCCTTTGCACGCTCGATGCCCGCAGTGCCACCATTACAAAAGACTACCAGCTGGCGATCAGAAAAGAATCGTTCGGTTTCAAGTTGATTCGACTAGATGAGCAAAATTTCCTTAAAACAATACGACAAAAATTGTATTGGGGTGTAGATAGCAGAAATTAATAATAAACCATCTATAGCAATACCATCAATGACTTATTTGTTCTTGGGTTTCTTCAGGAATGGCTACCGCAATACCTAGTTTGTGAAATAATTGCTCATTGCAATTGGAGCTAGGTTGAAGGGATATTTTTTGAAGCAAAGCTATGGTCTCTTTGTGCTCTAGGAGTAGCTCGTTTGCTGAAGTATTGACACAATGAATAGAAGTTTGTAAAGTTTCTGCCATAATAAAATGATACTTGAGTTGTTGATGTTTGTAGTAATAACGCAACACCCTAATAATATATTACTTTGTTGAGGCTGTTTTTATTTATTTCTATTCAATAAATATTGCGTTATCTGCCTTAGTGGTTCTTTTCGAGCAGTATCCACGGCTAAGGACTCTAATAATGCAAATGAGTTGTTGGTATAATGTGCTATTTGAGCCTTTACTTGTGCGGCTACTGCATGATTTTCATATAGCTGCTTGGTGGCGGTATATTTTGCATGGTCGTCCATTTTTGCAATAGAATTCATTTCTTTTTCAAAATCAGCAGCAGCCATTTTGCTTTTTAAAGCAATACTAAGTGCTGTTTTTTTATTGGCCCTAATATCGCCTCCAGGTTTTTTACCTATCACCTCTTCAGTGCCAAATGTGTCTAAATAATCGTCTTGTATTTGGAAGGCAATACCCAAATCTATTCCAAAACCGTATAATTTCTGCAAATTTTCTTCAGAAGCATTGGCCAAAATACCTCCAGCTTTTAAGCAAGCAGCAAGCAATACCGAAGTTTTAAGTTTAATCATATCGATGTATGAGTCCATCGACACATCATCGGTAAGCTCAAAATCCATATCGAGTTGCTGCCCAACGCATATTTCGATAGCCGTTTTGTTGAACAATCGTAGCAGCTTTACCAGTTGAATATCGTTCGTCACTTTAGCCAACCTATCGTAAGCACAAATATTCATTACATCTCCAGAAAGTATAGCTGCCGTGGTGCCAAACTTTTTGTATACCGAAGGTTTGCCTCTTCTCACCGAAGCATTATCCATTATATCATCGTGTATCAAGGTGAAATTATGAAACATTTCAAACGACAGCGCAGCATGAAAAACATTTTCATGAAAAAGCTCTTCAAATAATTGATAAGCCATTAGGCACAATACAGGTCTTATACGTTTTCCATAACCCTCTAAAGTATACCTACAAGGCTCATACAAATTGTAAGGTGAAGCAGGAAAAACGAGAGTATTTTGGTAAAATTCATCAAATACCTTGGCTGCGTCTTGAAAATATAACATAATAGTGCTCGGCGACTGTTTTTTTAATGGTGTCAAAGATAACGGTATTACAACGATTAATTAAATGAAAACGATAAAAATAATACCCTTGATAAACTATTAATAACAATATATATAGATATAGATTGGAGGAAGTGTTGTAAATTTACAAGTAAAACAACACATTTTTTGTAAATTATTTCTTTTAAATATGACCAAATGTTTGATGTGGATCTGTTGGTGTATGGCTACTTTGGGCTTATCTAGTTTTTCCTTTACTACCGCGGTTCCTTCTTATTCTGTAGCGCACAATTCTGAAATGCCGCAATCAGAGAACCTAAAGTTGCAGGCAATGTCCATTTTTAAGCAGCTTAAGACACAAAACGAATCGGAAACGCAGCAGCTTAGTTTACAGGCCTTTACCTATGCCTATACTGGAATGCAGCAAATTAAACAACAATACCAAAGCGAGGAAATTAAGGATATTCTTACAATTTGTGATTTTTCGCTTTCAGCAAATACCAAACGCTTGTGGGTAATTGATCTTGCCCAAAAGAAAGTGCTATTTCATAGTTTAGTAAGCCATGGCAGGAACACTGGCGAAGAGTATGCTGTCGATTTTTCCAATAAAGTAAGTTCGTATAAAAGTAGCCTTGGTTTTTATCTTACAAGCACTACCTACCAAGGTGGTAATGGCTATAGCTTAAAGCTACACGGATTAGATAAGGGCCTAAATGATAAAGCCGAAGAACGAGCAATTGTCATGCATGGAGCTCCCTATTGTAATGAACAATTTATAGCCGCAAATGGACGTTTGGGCAGAAGCCTAGGATGCCCCGCTGTGCCTCAACAACTTAGCGCACCCATCATCAATACAATCAAAGAAAAAAGTGTTTTGTATATTCATCATCAGCCTAGCTTGGCACTATTAAGCCAATCGAAATGGATAGCAGCACCCGATGATAAGCCTAGCCTAAGGTATGCTCAAAGCATTGATACTACCAAGCAAATGCAGGCTCAAAACGAATTATAGACATTTGAGAATTAAGTCATAAATTTGACCATAAACTAATGTTTACCAAAGTTTGTCTATTACTTTTTTCGCCTATGAAAATATTATATTTTGGTGCTGCAATAGGTATGCTATTGATGAGTGCTTGTACGTCTGATGCTACTCAGAATCAAGCAGCTACAAATAATGGAGGCCAAGAGGAGGCAGAAAGCGTGAATTATTATGCCTTATCGCAGTTTTTTGACGACCAGTGGGCGATGCTCAAGGAGTCACCCTACGTATTGCTGAAAACAATAACCGTAAATGACAAAACAGACTCATCTTTTGTATCACTTGATGAAGCAGCTTTTAAGGAAATTAGGGCTCATTTCGACCCTAACGATATCAGCGGAAGTGCCTTCAAAAATCTGTATTATATTGAAGAGAATTATAATCCTGACGAGGATATGTACTTTATTAACTATACGGCTAAAAGAGACGATTTGCTTACTCAAAAGCAAACAATTGTTGTTAATGACGAAGATTTGCGCATTATGTCTATTTATATCGAAAGTCATAAATCGAACTTATTGCGTTCAGAAAGTATAAAACTTAATTACAACCCCGAAAAGTCTATCGTAATTCAAGAATGGTCGAAACGCATTTTTAGCAAACCCCAAACCACCGTCACCAAATATTTTTTTAATTATTAGTAGGCACGCATCGTTGCCCATATTTTACGAGTATTTACATACCCTATGCAGCTATATTTTGAGCCCAATCTTCAAGAATCAGTAGGACAAATTATTACTTTAGATAGCAATACCTCTAAACATTTAGTACAGGTGTTAAGGGCTAAAGTAGGTACACCTATAGCACTCACCAACGGCAATGGCAGGAGAGCAGAGGCTACCATTACTCAAGCAGATAAATGGAATTGTAAGGTGCAAACCACCCAGATTGTAGCGTATGAACGTACCAAACCACTGCTATCCGTAGCAGTAAGTTTTACTAAAAACAAAGCCCGAAACGAATGGTTATTGGAAAAGCTTACAGAAATAGGGGTAGCTGAAATTATTCCTATTAACTGCCAAAGAACCGAAAAAGAAAAGCTTAATCCCGAAAGAGCACAATCAATTTTGATAGCAGCAATGTTGCAGTCTAAACAGTATTTTCTGCCTCATGTGGCTCCATTGACCGCGCTCTCGCAGCTAGATCTTAGTAGCTATCCTCAAGGATTTGTAGCGCATTGCATGGTGGATGCCCCCAAAAAAATGCTGCATCAGGTACTGCAGCCTCATAAGAATACCTTAATTCTAATCGGTCCGGAAGGCGATTTTACACCCTCCGAAATAGACGGACTATTGAACAGAAATATTCAAGCCATAAGTTTGGGAAGTAATAGGCTTAGAACCGAAACTGCTGCTATGTATGCAGCCACCATATTTAATGCATTAAATGATGAATAAATTTATTTTCACCTGCTTTTTGATCGTATCGTCCTTGGCTACTATGGCGCAAACACAATTAGGTTTGCTGGTATACAATGGAGGGGGCGATTGGTATGCTAATCCTACGGCACTTAAAAACTTAGCTCAATTTTGTAACGAGCAGCTTAAAACCCAACTTTCCTTAGAAGAAGCTCAGGTAAAAGTAGGTAGTAAAGAGATTTTCAATTATCCATTTCTGCACGCTACAGGCCACGGCAGGATGTACTTCAGTGCCGAGGAGGCTCAAAATCTTCGCCTTTATTTAGAAAGCGGTGGTTTTTTGCATATAGATGACAACTATGGGCTCGACCCATACGTGCGCACAGAAATGAAAAAAGTTTTTCCTGAATTGAGTTTTGTAGAATTGCCTTTTAATCACCCCATTTACCAACAAACATTTACATTCAAGAATGGCGTGCCTAAAATACACGAGCACGACGGACTGCCGCCTAAGGGCTTAGGCCTCATTTGGAAGGGTAGGCTAGTGTGCTACTATACCCATAGTACCGATTTGGGCGATGGCTGGGAGGATGCAGAGGTGCATAATAACCCCGAAGCCGTAAGAATTAAAGCCTTACAAATGGGATGTAATATTATCGAATACGTATTTAATAACAATTTTTAATAGCCAAGCATTTTATAAAACAAGCATCCTGCAACTAGTATGTTGCAGGATGCTTGTTTTGATGTACGTTTTTTTGGAAAAATTCAATCAAATTGAATGAGGTATTAGGAATTTATAAAACGCAATATGGCTTAAAGCTGTTGTTGTAATACCAATTTCGATTCTTGATGCAATAAACTTAAAGCGCCCTCTAGTGGTAAGGACTCTACAGAAAGCATATATTCCGTTAATGACTTTTGGAGCTCTTTGGCTGAAATATCTGGTGGCATTTTAGCAGCAGCTTCGTTTATCATCAATTGTGTTTGCTCCTTCACGCCCTGAATGGTACGCCATAGCTCGTACTGAACATATATTTGCTGCGACACATTATGGTCGTATTCCTCTTGTATGTTTTGTATCATTGCAAATTGAAAATCCCTTACCGTCATACCAGTTTGGTAGCTTCTCGACATTAGCCCTCTTGGGTGCATTCGCTCCAGGAACAATGCCAAGCGCTCGTAGGCTTGTAAGCGCAGGCGCATGGTAGTTTCTTGACCATTCTTGTAGACTTCAAATTGGCGTCTCTGTGTTTCATTCTTTAAAAATTTCCCTACCACACCATAGAATGCTATGATTACAATTAAGGCGGGAATTAATACTTTAATTATTTCTAAAATTGCTGCAAGCGTTGTACTCATGTTCTTCTTTTCTACTAAAGTTAAGTAGCAATATTAGCTAATAAAATGAATGTTTGCACCATTAGCTATCAATTTTTTCTTGATGCCTCTTTGAGAAAATTAAAAACCTAGTGGTGAGTAAAACGGCCGATATCGTTAAACCCAAAATAAATCCCATCCAAATTCCAAACGGTCCCCAGCCATCGTAGAAGGCTAGGTAATAACCCAAGGGTATGCCTATCACCCAATACGCAAAAGCTATGAAATAGGTAGGTACCCTCACATCTTTTATGCCCCTTAACAAGCCTGCCGCAACAGCCTGTACACTGTCCGATATTTGAAACACCGCTGCTCCTAAAAGCAAGTAAGCAGCTATTTCAGCCACCGCAGCTTCTTTATTGAATAAGTAGGGTAACTGATTTTTAAATAGAAAAAAAAATAAACAACACAATGTACCATAAATGATAGCTGTAGCTAGTGTGCTGATGCCAATATTTCTGATTTTGGAAAAATTTTGCTGCCCAAGAGCATTAGATACTCTAATTGAGCCAGCATGTGCTAAGCCCATTGATATCATAAACGTAAAGGATGCGATACTTAAGGCTATTTGATGTGCAGCCTGTTCTTTAGCGCCTATTATGCCTATTATAATACCCGAAATAGCAAATGCTCCTGCCTCCATAGATATTTGCAGACTACTGGGTACTCCTATTCGTAAAAGCGCGCGTTGTGAAGCCCAAGAAAAATACCATTGCCTTTTCCTAACAGCTACATAGCTTTTAAACTGCTTGTGGTATAAAATTACGATGGCTAGCGCGGCAGCCACCAATACTCTGGTTATTAGCGTGCCGTATCCTGCGCCAACCAAACCCAGTTGCGGAAAACCCCAATTGCCAAATATTAGTAAGTAATTGATGAAAACATTAATAGGAATAGCTGCAAACGACAGTATCATAGCTGTTTTGGTATACTCTAAGCCATCGGTAAACTGCTTGAACGTCATGAAAAGTATCATCGGGAAAATAGACAAACTGATGAGTTGCATAAAGGGCTTGGCCAAAACAACTACCTCTGCATCTTGCTTTAAATAATCCAATACATCCACCCCCCAAAAAAGAATGGACGAAATAATAGCACCTGCTATGGCACAAAGTATGCTGCCATTGTATAAATAATGAGAAACCCTCATTCGGTCGTGTTGCCCAGACGATAAAGATACCATCTGAGATACCGCAAACGTAAGTCCAATAGCGAGTACAAATGGAATATTGACAACGCTCATCACCAAGCCACATGCAGCGAGTTGCGCATATCCCAACTTGCCCACCATGGCTGTATCTATTAAATGCAACGACATTTGGCTCAATTCGCCAAAGATTACCGGTAGTGCCAGTGTGCCTGTTTTCTTAGCTTCCTCTAATTTACTTAACATATCATGATTGACAATATCCTATTGGATGTTTTCAGCCTACGAAAATAAGCAAATATCGGCCGCCATGGTAGCAAATATTTTAAAGCAGTATCGAAGCGCAAGTGTAATAGCAGTTTAGTCCTTACATGGTCAATTCCATAACGTGCCAATTGGGACTTGTTGCAGGTAATTTATAACCGCACTATAGCCTCTTTATTACGGTGTGGTATTGGCGAATTATGCAGGAATTTATTTCATTTTTCCGAAAAAATAAAAAAAAGAATGAATTAGGCTAGGGGGCTCAAGAAAGTATTTGCCGCGTCGATGCTAAGTGTGGTTAAAGGATGGTAAAGCTGCTACAGATAGCTGATCGGGACAGGCATTAAGTAACTCTAAAAGCGTTTTTTTATAAATAGGATGCAAGACATTGGGTGCAATTTCTGCCAAGGGAGCAAGTACAAATCTTCTTTCTTGCATATAGGGGTGCGGAATAATTAATGTATCGGTGTGTAATACCAGCTCATCAAATAGGATGATGTCAATATCCAGGGTGCGCTCGCCCCACTTTACCTGACGCTCGCGACCCAAGCGGTGCTCGATAGCTTGAGTGTGGCTTAGCAAAACCGATGGCAACAAGTTTGTTTGCAATACTACTGCTACATTGATATGTGGGGGCATATCTTCCTTACCCCAGGCTGCGGTTTCGTACCATTTCGATACCAGCTTAAGGCTTGATTTTGGCAATAAAGCCATTGCCGATAAAGCTTTAGCTATATATAATGAACGATTGCCTTGGTTGCTTCCCAACACTAAATAAGCAGTAGATGTCATGTACCTTAGCGAGGATTATTATTTGAAATAATGATTGGATTCTATATAGTCCTTTACTTCGTCAGGTACTAAGTATTTGATGCTGTTGCCTTCTTGTATTTGCTTTCTGATATAAGTAGCAGAAATATCCAAGTGAGGGGCTTGAAATATTTTTAATTGAGGGAATTTTTGGGTATCTACATCAAAACCCGGACGCTCATACACCAAAATATTATAGTATTTTAATAGCGTTTCGTAGTTTTTCCATTTCTCTAAATTCTGTACGCTATCACTTCCCATAATGACGCTAAATTGCTCTTGCGGAAACTTTTCTGCTAAATAGGTGAGCGTATCTATTGTATAGGAAGGTTTAGGTAAAGAAAATTCAATATTACTGGCTCGAAACTTTGGATTTCCAGCTATAGCCAATTCTACCAAATGCAGCCTGTGGTATTCGTTGAGCAAGGAGTTAGATTGTTTAAGAGGGTTTTGCGGCGATACCACAAACCATATTTTATCTACATCAGCATGTTCTAGAATATACTGTGCTATAATAAGATGACCAATATGAATAGGATTGAAACTCCCGAAATACAAACCAATTTTCATGTTATAACGTTTCGTCGGTAGGCAGGCTTACCCATATAAGCTGTGCTTCACTTTTGCGTATACTCAAACTATAATCAGAATTATGGATAAGAATAGGATCGCCTAAGGGCGCAATATTTTCGAGTGTGATAATTTCTTTTGGCAAAAAACCCATTTCAAAAAGTACCGTTGCTATTTGCTCCGATTCAATCTTTTGTATGCAAGCTTTTTGGCCAACCTTTAGCTCACTCAATCGCAACCAATTATCCATCATAATGCTATTCTTTGAATATTTTTTTCAGAAAACAAAAATAACAATAATACACAGGCTCCGCAAAATATTTATCACATAGCATTTTTATCCTTTAATAAATGGTAATTTTACCACCAATACATAAGTATCAACCACCGAAGTTTATACAGACAAGATTATGAGCATACATAACAATTACGTGGCTATCATGGCTGGAGGAATAGGAAGTAGATTCTGGCCCATTAGTAAAATTAAGCGCCCCAAACAATTTCTAGATTTACTGGGCACCGGACGCACCCTGATACAGAATACCTATGATAGGTTTAAACATTTTATACCCAAAGAAAACTTATTCATCATCACCCACAAAGAATATGTAGATATTGTAAAAGAACAACTACCCGATGTGCCAGACGAGAATATACTAAGAGAACCTTTTAGAAAAAATACCGCTCCAACTGCCACCTTTGCTACTTATAAAATAAAGGCCATCAACCCCAATGCCAATATAATTTTCACACCCTCCGACCAACTTATTACCAACGAGCGGGAATACGAACGAAATATTTATGAGGCTTTTAGATTTGTAGACCAAAATGATGTATTGCTAACCTTTGGCGTAAAACCCAATAGACCCGAAATAAACTTTGGTTATATTCAGTACGAAACCAACACAGAATCGGAGGAGAGCGAGGGCATTTTTAAAGTGAAAACCTTTACCGAAAAACCCAATCTAGACCTTGCCCGAACCTTTTTAAAATCGGGCGACTTTTTGTGGAATTCTGGAATTTTAGCTTGGAATGCTAATGCCTATGTCAAAGCACTTGAAAAAGTATTGCCCGACTTATACGATGTGTTTGTGCAAATAGAAGAAGTAATAGGCACACCCAACGAACAAAAAGATGTGGAAATATTGTACATGCAATGTACCAATGTATCGATAGATTACGGTATACTCGAACGGGTGAAAAATGTATATGTGCTGCCTGTTTATTTTGGCTGGACAGACCTAGGAAGCTGGGATGCTATCTACAACAATGTTGAGAAGGATTATCTTGGAAATGCTGTGATAGGAAGTAAGGAAGTGCTTATTATAGATGCTAGTAACTGCATGATTAGGCTGCCAAGCGGCAAATCTGCTATATTACAAGGACTTGAAAATTTTATAATAATAGATAGCGAAGATAGCTTGCTAATTTGTCACAAAAGTAGCAGACATCACATTAAAAACTATTTATCGGAGTTAAAAAGGAATTTTGGAGATAAATTTTTATAATAGAATATGATTTCACCTACCGATTATCAACAATTGCAACAAGAATTTCAGCAACAAAATGTATTATTAGTGGCTGTTTCAAAGTTTCAAACGATAGAGAAAATAGAAGCACTGTACGCCTTGGGTCAGAGAGATTTTGGAGAAAATTACGTGCAAGAACTGCTTGCCAAGTACGAATATTTTAAGGATAAACCTGCCTTTAAGGATATAAGGTGGCATTTTATCGGACATTTGCAGCGCAATAAGGTAAAATACATTGCGCCATTTGTGTATATGATTCATAGCGTAGATAGCTATAAGCTGCTAGCCGAGATTAATAAAGAAGCAGCCAAGCATGGTACAACTGTGCGGTGTTTACTTCAATTGTTTATTGCAAACGAAGAAACAAAGCACGGCCTAAGTACTACCGAATGCCTCGAACTACTGGAGCAATACGAAGCCAACAAACACACGATGCAACACGTAAGCATTGTAGGCATGATGGGTATGGCTAGTTTTGTAGAAGATCCCTCACAAATTAGAGATGAATTCAAACAGCTTAAAGCAAATTTTAAGCATTTTAAATCAAGATTCTTTCTCCTAGATGCAGATTTTAAAGAACTGTCGATGGGCATGAGTAGCGACTACGCAATAGCTATTGAAGAGGGTAGCACTTTAGTAAGAATAGGTAGCTTGCTTTTTGGTAAGCGAGCCTAAAAACAGCCGCCCTTTATGCAACTACTATGGTTTAGTAACTTTTGTGGCTATGTAATCTGTAGTAAAATAGAATTTCGGTGTTTTAAAGATTTAAGTTGTATGAAAATTACCTACGGAGGCTTTGCTTGATATAAACACTCATCGTGAATTTATGGTATCTATATGTTAAACTATATGGGTATCGACGGCTATTGCTTTTTTTACATTGAGATGAGTTTACTTTTGAATGGTTCTTTTGGAAACGGTGCGAACATAATTATAAAACCACAAGGTCACGTGTTTTGATTTTTAGTTTACTATACAGATAAAATTGCATTCTTTAACTTGAAAATGGTAACTAAAATATAGAACAGTTCGGTACAATAAATTTATATGGTAGTTAAGCAATAATGTACAAGTTGTTTTTGTTGGATGATTAAAGTCGGAGTATCGCTAAATATCTATTTAACATAATGTAAATTATAGGACAAATATAATTCATTTACCAACTTTCTAAAATACACAAATCAACTGCTAAAACAACTAAACGGCTAGAATGTTGGAAAACATTTGATTTTCAATAGCTAGTTAAAAAAAATAGCGCGTTCTTGTAGCATTTACTTTTCTTTCTTTCTTTTCACTTGCACAAGAAAATCAGCAAAAAATTAAAGGCGTTCTAGTGTATCAGTATATTGATTTACCCGAGTATATGCAGGTAATAGATACTATTACTCTAGAAAGTTTTGGTGTTACATTTATTAGCAATCGAGGTTATGACGTATACGGCGTTTTGAATAATAGAATACCAAAATTAAAGCGTAAATACCCCAATTAAAGGCAATAATAATAAACAGTCACAAAAGCCAAAAAATAGGCATTCTTCTAAGCGAAAAACCTAAAAACCCATAGTCTATAATTTAGGACAAAACGGGCTAACGCTGCAAAAGGTTCTATAAGCTGTCTTTTTCTATAATGATATTATGTTAAATAAAGGACGCCTGACGGCTCAATGGAGATTTGCGGCTAAGTAACATAACTCGAAATTATTTTACTATAGCATTTTACCACTAACCAATGTACTCTAGTTTTTGAGCGTTAAATGCTATTTTTCGAATAAAAAAGTCGGCACTTGTTGCCGACATTAACTATTTAGTTTGAAAGTATTATAATAATCCCTTTAAGGAGACTACCCCTTCTTTAAATCTATTTTAATTTTCTTGTTGCCAACCATTGGCTCTTCCAATTTTAAAGTACTACCCTCAAATGCTTTAATAACAAGCGTATCGGTCTTTTGAGGTGCATTCTTTGCAATTCTTTGTGTAACAATTTTATTGCCTTCTATGATATCAAAACTAAGCGTATCGGGTTGGCCGTTAAAGATTTTAATCATTAAATTGTGCTCCAGAAATTCATATTTAACTTTGAGCATCATCGCCTTCATTTGCTGATGATTTCTTTCTGTAATCTCTTTTTCTTTTTCTTTAATTACTGCTAAGTCATTAGTATTCCACATAGCTATTTGCCCAAGTTCGGGCGCACTAAGGGTATCCAAATACTTCATCGTGTATTCGTATTCTTCCTCTATCATAGGGTGATATATGTCGGTAATGTTCCATTTCCCTACCAAATCTTTGGGCTTAATCGTCGGTTGTGTTTTACAAGAAAAGGTAGTAAGCAGGAATAAACTCCACGCGCCTATAGCTATGTTTTTCATAAATACTAATTAAAAAATACAATACGTTATTTTCTTCTGTGCCAAAAAGTAATAAAGAAACCAATAATCATGATGATAACGCCAGCCCACACTAAGTTTACCCAAGGAAAGATTATGGCTTTTAAAACGATCCAATCATCTAATTGTCCTTTTTGATGTAGTTTGAAGGAAATACTACCATCTTCAGGATGTATTTTATCTATTCCTACATACAAGCCCAAGTCTCTCATCGTGTCTTGTACAGTGTACACAACATTGCTATCTATTACCAATACAGGCGCTAGGCTACCTAGTTTTCTTTCCAAATCATATATAGAAAGTGTTGCCTCTGCTGCCAATGGCACTCCATTTTGGGGTTGTATATAATGCTTGTTGAGGCTAGGTTTATTGCTTAGGGCTTCAAATACTACTATACCATTAGCTATATAAATACTATCTCCTTTGCCAATTCTGTATGTTTTGTAAGGAATAGAATCATTGTCGTTAACAGCAACCGGTTCGCTAAACGCATTAATATACGTAAATACGTCGTGTGTAAGATAGTGACGCGAATCGGGGTTGGCGGCTAATTCTTTTTTATATGCTTGAGGTTGCAGTATAAAGGTTTCAATTATTTCGCCGGTTTCTTTATCGCGCTTATCGTATCTTACTTTAAAGTAGGAAAGCGGTGGAGCGGCATTAATATCTGTGGAGTCGCCCAAATAGGTAATACTATAATCGCCCATTGGCAAGGTAGTATTCCTAAATATCATTACATTTTCTCTGCTTTCTTTAAGGTTCTCTTCGTAAGTTTCCTTTTTAAAATCTACATAGGTATTGGTCCTATCTAAAGAAATTACGGTTTTGTTATAACCAGAAATCAGAACGCCCAAGAGCATGATGGCAAAGCCAAGATGCGCTATAGTGCCTCCAGCCTTTTTTATATGAAATTTTTGAGCGGTGGCTAGGTAATATCCATTGGCTACCAAAGCAAATAATAGTGATACTGCAAAGAACATGTATTGTACATGCTCTATTTTTTGAGCCACTACCAATACTACCGCCAATACCAAGCTTATGCCTGCTAACAGCACAAATATTTTTGAAATACTACTGTCTGTTTTTTTGTATTTTAAAAATTGCGTAAAACCCGTAAAGATTAATACAATAAATGCTGCCCATACTTGTATATCGTTGTAGAATCCTACTACATCTACCGGCGGAGCAATATCTATTCCTGTAAGCTTCTTGTAGGTAGGCGCCCACACTGGCAAAGAGGTGGTAAAGATGATTTGCATTGCTGCCAAAAACAAAAAGATACAGCCTATCAACATCCAGAATTCTCTAGACGATACCGCTTCTTCTCCTGCCACGATAGGCATTTTTTTCCAGTTTTTTATCATGGGCACAGCCACCATTGCAAGCATGATTAAGATAACGCTTACTAAATGCCAATACAAGAAAGCACCATCGCCCGTAAAGGAGTGCACCGAGGTTTCGCCCAAAACTCCCGTCCTGGTGAGGAAGGTACTGTACCAAATGAATAAGTACGAAAGTGCTATAAATATTAAGGATATTTTTAAGGAGCGTCCGGTGCTTTTGAATATCAATAAAGTGTGCAAGCCAGCTATCAGTATGAGCCAGGGCACCAAGGAGGCGTTCTCTACAGGATCCCATGCCCAATAGCCACCAAATGTTAAGGATTCGTAGGCCCATGCACCGCCCATCATGATGCCCAATCCTAAAGTGCCTGCCGTAAATAACGACCAGCGTAAAATTGGTTTAATAAAGTTTTTATACTCGCCTTTCCAAACAGCTGCTATGGCGTAGGCAAAGGGTATTAATCCACTAGCGAAACCTAAGAATAATACAGGCGGATGTATCACCATCCAATAGTTTTGAAGCAGCACATTCAGTCCGTTTCCATCTTTTATTTTAGATAGATAATTATCCATTTGGAAAATAGGACCTTCCATTTCATGCTTGAGTAATACAAAGGGAGAGGTGCCAATTTTTACATCATCTATCAAATAATAGCCCAAGATAAAGGTAGTGAGCATAGCCTGCACTACCGCTATAACAAACATGGTACGCGTCTCTAGCACATCACGCTTCCACAAAACAATTAATCCAAGTAGTGCTTGCCAAAACAGCCAGAGCAAAAAGCTACCCTCGCCTCCTTCCCAAAAGGCTGCAAAAAGGTATTTGGTTTTGAGGCCTAAGGAGGTGTGCCTCCAGGCGTAGTAATACTCAAAAAGGTGCTGAGATAGAATATAGAAAAGTGTTGAAAACACCAAGACTACTGCAATCGTGTGTAGCACGTACGACCATCGTCCCAGACGCATCCAGGGTGCACTTACTGCATGCTCGTTTTCGTTGCGAACGGCTAAATAATAGGAAACCGCAGATACAATGGCAGCAAAAAAAGAAAGAACCAAGAGAAACTGGCCGAATTGACCCACAAAAAGGTTTTCTGCTCTTAATAATAAAGGATTCAAGATGAGGACAATTTAAAACTATTCTGACAATAAAAAAAAGAATAAGCACCAAAATAGGCTGCTTATCCTTCGGCTACTATGTGTTTAGATTCTTCGTATTTGGAAGGACATTTCAATTGCATATCTTCACAAATAAAGCCCGACTCTGTCATTTTACCTTTCATCACTAGCCTTTCGGAACGCTCGAATCCCTCTGGCTTGCCTTTATAATAAGTTACTTTTTGTACGGCACCACCTTCATCCTTGGCATAAAAAACCAACTTATTGGAGTTTTCCATCGGATTGTATTCTATCTTGTTGCTAACGGTATCTAAAACTGCTGTGACATGAAAGGTAGTACCCATCTTTTTTGATGCAGATGCAAAAGTTTCATAAGAGCTCATGTTGCTGCCAAAAGTAGCTACCATAATACTGATTGTTGCAGCCAAAATAATCAAGATAATAATGTGGATTTTTTTCACAAGAATTGTTCTTTAATGGTTCGAGCAAAGTTAAGCTAAAAAACTCGGAAATAACAACGTTAACGTTTTAATAATTGCCAAAAATTGTGGTGTGAAAGTTTTACTTTTATAAAGTATTGTAGTCTTACTTCTAACACCTTTATTTTTTTGTTTGCAAATGACACAACAACAAATTTTAGCGGCTTACAACAGAGATAAATTCTTGAAGCTGCTCGCCGTAATAGGCATAGATGCTTTGGGTATGTTATCGTACCTTATTCCAGGCCTAGGTGAGCTGTCGGATATTGTAATTGCGCCACTTTCTGCGCTTTTACTCTATGCGGTTTTTAAGTCTCGTAAAATATCCACACTGGGCTTTGCCGAAGAACTGGTACCTTTCACAGATATTATTCCTACAGGTACTATTTTTTGGGTAAAACGCTATGTGATTAATAATAAAGAAACCTTTGAGAAATATGTGCAAGATTGCGTAATGCAGCAAGAAGTATTGAACAAATATGTATCTGCATCTTAAACACTCCATTAAGTTGATATTCGGTGTTTTTATTCTATGAAGCTATAGTAGTTGGATTATTTATAAAAAAAAACAGCAAGGAAGCATAAAATTATTTTGGTTTTAAAAAACCATTTATTTACCTTTGCATTCCATTTGCTTTTAGCACTCTGGATATTTTTACAAAACTAGAAGCAAAAGAGCGAAAATTTTATTAATAAATATAGTAATAAAGATATATTATGAAACGTACATTCCAACCTCACCGTCGTCGTCGTAAATCTGTACACGGGTTCCGTAAGCGCATGCAAACTGCAAATGGTCAAAAAGTATTAGCAGCTCGTCGTAAAAAAGGACGTAAAAAATTAACTGTTTCTGACGAAAGACGTTTGAAATAATTTTTTTTACGGAGTAAAAAAACTATTCCAATGATGATATCCGAACCGAGTAAAGCCAAGAGCTTTCCTAAGTCGGAAAAATTAAAGTTAAAAAAACAGATTGATGCGCTTTTCCACAACGGGAAAGCGTTTCAGTTTGAATATCTTCGTTTTATTTGGATGCTCACAGATATCTCTGAGACTTGTCCCTCTTCTGTAAAATTTGGGGTGAGTGTTCCGAAAAAAAAGATACCCAAAGCACATCAAAGAAATACCATAAAAAGACGCATTCGAGAGGCATGGCGTCTGCAACAGCATGCGCTTAAGGCATGTATACCTGCAGGCAAAACACTCTGTATTTTTGTTATTTACCAGCAGAAAGATGTAGAAGCTTATGCTCCTATCGCTGCCCTTACGCTTAAAGCACAAGAAAAACTGATCAGTATGCTCGCTCGTACTTCCTGATTTTTTTTATGTATATTTGTGTAGCTAGGTTTCCCCGAAACGATTTACAACAGTCCTTACCGCAGCAATGAAGTCTATTTTTTTAGCCATTATCAAGTTTTACCAAAAAATCATTTCTCCGCTTACGCCAGCGTCGTGCCGCTATACGCCCACATGCTCGCAGTATGGAGTAGAGGCTATACAAAAGTATGGGGCATTCAAGGGAGGCTGGCTTACCCTAAAAAGAATACTCTCCTGCAATCCGTTTGGTGGTCATGGTCACGACCCAGTGCCTTAAAGGCTCCCGTTTATTTACTGGACAGATATTATTAAGAATTTAAGATAGTGCATCTCGGGTACGTTCCATAATATTGGATGATCTGCAGATTGCGACTGAAGTGAAATTTGCTTCACCTTGCGTTTGGCATCCTTGGCAGCCTCTTGGATAATCGCTAAAAATGCTTCTGTGTTGATTAAATTGGTACAACAAGTAGTAATGATAAATCCACCGGGTTCAATGAGCTTCATGGCTCGCAGATTGATTTCTTTATAGCCAGCTATTGCTTTTTGAATGTTACTTCTGTTTTTTGTGAAAGGTGGAGGGTCTAAAATAATGGTATCAAATTTTCTACCTTCTTTGCTCCATTGTTTCAATACATCAAAGGCGTTGAGCTGCTCAAATGTACAAATAGACGCTACGCCATTTAACTCAGCATTTCTTTGGGCAAGTGAAATGGCTTTTTCAGATAAGTCGAGGCCTAATACCGATGCAGCACCAAATTTTGCGGCATAAATAGAAAAAGTACCCGTGTAACTAAAAGCATCAAGCACCCTTGCATTTTTCACTACCCTATGTATGCTCACTCTGTTTTCATAATGATCTAGAAAATAACCCGTTTTTTGCCCGTCCTTAATATCTACATAAAATTTTAAGCCGTTTTCTTCCAGCATAATCTCGTTGGGTACTTCGCCCCACAAGTTTCCCTTAAGTAGTGGTAGCCCTTCTAGCTCTCTTACGTACACATCGTTTCTTTCATAAATACCTCGAGGCTGAAATATCTCTTGCAATATCTTTACAATATCGTTTTTCCTTACCTCCATCCCCAGCGTGAGTATTTGTAGAATGATGAAGTCGTTGATTTTATCAATAATCAAACCCGGCAGCTCGTCCGACTCTCCAAACACTACCCTACAATTATTTTCGTAGCCCAGTTTTTTGCGATATTCCCAAGCGCTTACAATTTTTTGGTGGTAAAATGCCTCATCTATCACCTCATCTGGATTACGGGTAAGTAAGCGAATTTTTATTTGCGACAAGGGATTGATATAGCCCCTACCCACAAAAGAGCCCGTTGAGGTATAAACCTCTACAATGTCGCCGGGTTTATAGGTAGTTTCTTCGTCACCAATTTCATTATTATATATCCAGGGATGTCCGTCTGCAATTCTAGCACCCACTTTTTTTCTTAAAAATATCTTTGCTTGACTCATAATTTGTGGCCGCTGCCGTGTCGTTTTATACTGCTAAAGTATTATGATTTTGCCAGAAAATTGGTTTGGTTTAGAAAAATAACATTAATATATTAAAAAATATTTGCTACAAACGTATCAAATATTTTATTTTGCAAAATATTTATAAGTAAAATTTATGAAGAAAGTATTAATATGTTCCTCGCTCTTAGTAGCATTGGCCTTTCAAATGACATCATGTGTTAAAAAAGTACACGACACTCCACCTGATAGTAGCAGTTATGACCCACAATTGCCGGTGACGCATACCATCAAACAGATGAAAGCTTTTCCGATGAATACGCCCATAGATACGCAGGCGGTTATTTCTGGTATTGTAGTAATGGATGACAGGAGCGGTAATTATTATAAAAAAATAGTTATCCAAGACAGTACAGGCGGTATTGAGATATTGATAGACCAAAACAATTTGTACAATGATTATCCAATAGGCCGAAAGGTATATGTAAAACTCAAAGGCTTGTACTTGAGTGAATATGGCCAGAATGCCCAGTTGGGCTATGTGCCAGATGCCTCAGGCTCTTTATCAAATATTCCGTTTTTGGAGGCAGATCAGTATATAGTAAAGGCCAATTACCCTAATCCTATTGTTGCAGATACATTGACATTGGCAGAATTGTCCAACCCTAATGCCATGCTCGACCATCTAAATACCTTGGTAGCTATTAAAGATGTGGAGTTTGCTGAAGATGCAGTAGGTGTGCCTTATGCACAAATAGCCAGCTTGGCAAGTGCTACCAACAGGCGTATAAACGATTGTAATGGCAGCAGCATTATACTTAGAAGTAGCGGTTTTGCTCGATTTCAACCTTTATTGACACCCGGCGGCAAGGGTACTTTAGTGGGTATTTACACCCGTTTCAGAAATGATGCACAATTGTATATTAGAGATGTTAGTGATGTACAATTTACAGATTCTATAAGATGTAATGGTTCGGTATACAAAGAGCCCGATTTGGTATCGATTGACAGTGTTAGAAAATACTTTACAGGCAGCGAAGTAACCATGCCTTCCTTGAAAATCAGAGGCGTAGTCATTTCGGATGCCGCAAATGGCAATGTGAGCTCGGGTAATTTTGTACTACAGGGAAGTAATACCGATAAGGGTATTGTTTTATATTATGCCGGTGCAGCACCCTATAATGTAGGTGATTCTTTAGAGGTAAATATTACAGGTGCAACCTTAAAGCAATTTAGGGGAAAATTAGAATTAGACAACCTTTCTACTTCAAAAACCACCAGATTGGCATCAAACAGAATGATAACTCCAAAAGCTGTTACGGTGCAGGATATTATCAATAATTTCAATGATTATGAATCGACATTAGTGAAATTAAGCAATATCACTTGGGCTTCGGGATACACTACAGTGAACGGCCTGAATGGTAATCTGAATTTATCGGATGGTACGGGTGTTATTTTACATTATACTGCTAATTCAGCAACCTTCAAAGATTTTCCATTACCTCCTAGCCCTACCACCTCTGTTGTGGGCTTTATAGAAAGATTCAACACAACGATTCAATTTAGAATGAGAAACTCAACCGACATCACGCCGTAGTGATTCCCTGGTTGCAATCAACGTATTGGAAAACACGCTTAGATGGCTCAAAAGCTAACATAGCAATGGTAATACGAAGGGGCTTTTGAGTTGCTCAACAAGGTATCGACTTGTATCGACTCATTAGATTGCCGAGTATTTGGAATTTTTAAAATATTCCAGCCAACAATAATAATTACCAAAATAGCGTTAAGAATTTATCATTAAAATAATCTAATACTATAACTTACTAGTAGGAACTCACAATTCCTGCTAGTTTTTTTATGATTCTATGCGCAAAACAAAAATCCTATTGTTGTTTTCTATTACGATGATGGCTTTCACTAAAAGCTATGGTCAGTTTGAAAAAGACAGAAACTATAAAAATTGGCGTATTCATCATACGCAAGGTATATACAAGCCCGCTACGTCCACACTTGAATATGGAAATTATAGCATCAACACAAGAGCCATGCGGGGGTATAAATTAGGCTTTGAGTATTATTTTCGAAAAACGAAAAAATTGCAGTTTTTCACAGGTTTGAATATGCATTTTATTCCACTAGATAATTATTCTTATGAAATGCCAG
The DNA here is from genome assembly GCA_964429515.1 of uncultured Taibaiella sp. GTDB lineage: Bacteria > Bacteroidota > Bacteroidia > Chitinophagales > Chitinophagaceae > MKSF01. Next base: position 10,262 of record CAYSCJ010000025.1, on the reverse strand, counting down.
GTATTGAATTAGGACTTGAGCAAGAAACTTATTTTGATTACACATTCAGACAAATAAGATATCGACACAATGTACTATCCATGCCTATAGGTGTTCAATACCGTAAAAGCTATAACGATAAGATAAACATTTTTGCAAAAATGGGAATAAATTTGGATTTTTTGCAATACGGACAATATTCAACAAGCAATGTAAAGCCTTATGAAAGCAAAGATGTTAATCAGCCTTTTTTGAGATTGATATGATTTCACAATATAACAGAGTCGTATACCCTTCCCTATTTATAGGTGGTGGTATTGACTATTATACTTCATGGTCGAAGCTGCATGTGTCTTTAAATATACAAAAGTCGGTGATGCCCTACATGAGGGGCTATTTTGCATTTTACAATTTAGACGTATCGGGCGATTCGTATGGCATCTATAAACTCAACGGGGATTATATAGGTTTGGATGTGGGTATTACACTTAAAAAATTCAAGAAAAAAAAGATTACACAAACATAGTGTAGGTTTGAATGGGCAGCAAAAAACACATAGACGAAAAAAGGGATTGGTTGAATGTATCACCCGTACCTCTTGCTATAAACATCAATAGTACTAAAGTGTGCTCATAAAATAATAGCGACGCTGTTGGCACAATTAAAAATTAAATCTATAAATTGCAATATTAACCCAACACAATAATATGGAAATTCTGGCTACCAACGACACAAACAATTATGCAGAAAATCTTATTGAGCTTTTGATGCAGAATATGGAAAAAGTGGTGAAAGGCAAACGCGATAAGATAACGCTGGTAATAACCTGCTTATTGGCTGGTGGACATATTCTTATTGAAGACAATCCGGGTACGGGTAAAACGATTTTGGCCCGAACGCTGGCAAATTGCATTAAAAAAAGTGACACCAATACGTTTAAAAGAATACAATTTACGCCAGATTTGTTGCCTATGGACTTGTTAGGTACCCATATTTTTGACGAAAGTAAAAAGGAGTTTGTGTTTAAAAAAGGACCCTTGTTTTGTAATATACTATTAGCAGATGAAATAAACAGGGCCTCACCAAAAGTACAAAGTGCCTTACTGGAATGTATGGCAGAAGGGCAAATAACCACAGGCGATACTACCTACCCTTTAGAAGATGTATTTTTTACCATTGCTACGCAAAATCCTATAGAAATGGAGGGCACCTATCCTTTGCCAGCTGCGCAATTGGACAGATTTTTTATGAAGCTGCACTTTGGATATGTAGATGATGCTACCGAACTTTCTATACTTTCTTCCTACCATAGTATACAACAAAACTTGGAGTATGCTCAACCCGTATTAAGTATAAGCGACATATTAGAGCTTCAGGGTAGTGCCAAACAAGTAGTTGTGCATCCCGAGCTAACGCGAAGCATAAATAATATTATTCGTAGTAGCAGAGAGCACCCCGATATTAGTCTGGGCGCCTCTACTAGAGCCGGAATAGCTATTATGAAATGTCTGCGCGCATATGCATTGATACAAGGTAGAAATTATGTTACAGAAGCAGACATCAGTAGTGTTGTGCCTCACGTTTTGCAACACAGACTGGTATATACCAGCAATGCTGTTAAGCAACAATGGTTGCCCAACGCCATCAACAATGAGCTAGAAAGATTGAGGAAATTGAAGCTTTCGTAATAAAAATAATAAATGCCTAAGCGTATACACTACATTACAATATTTACAACGGACACGAATAGCAATCATGAATGATGCAAACATAATAGCGGCTACACAAGGGTGGATAAAAGAAGTAGTAATCGGACTAAATTTTTGTCCGTTCGCAAACTTGCCTTTTATCAAAAACAATATCCGGTATGCAGTAGCTGCTAAAATGCCCATGCATCAACTAGACAAACTTTTATTAAAAGAAATAGATGTACTTAAAAATGATGCTACCATCACCACTACATTATTGATATTGCCCAATCATTTTATAAGTTTTGCTGCTTTCCTACAGTATATTCAAAGAGCAGAAAGGCTGTTGACTAAAAACAAACTCAATAATCACTTTCAATTGGCCCATTTTCACCCTAATTATGTTTTTGAAAATACCGAGGCAGATAATGCAGCCAATTATACCAACAGAAGCCCTTACCCTATTCTTCATATTTTGAGACAAGAAAGTATAGCCGAAGCCCGAAAAGTACATGCGCAGGTGCATCAAATACCCAATGCCAATATCGCTTTGGCACAGAAGAAAGGAGTTGACTATTTTAAAACATTGCTCGAAAATATACATTTAGCGCATCCTAAAGACATTAACGTTTAGTGGTAAAAGCCATTTTTGCATTCCAAACAATTTTATAATTGAACTTAATAAGCTATTTTTATGGGCATTGTTCTTGCTAAATGTATTTTAAAAATAAAGTGTAAAAGTGTACATTAGGTGCCCAATCACCTACCCTATTATTACCTGCCCCGACTTAATAATATGAATATAAAAGCCTCTACCATTAATGAAATTTATGTAGGCTCTTTATTGCCACAAAGTCCTATCCTGCTTTCTATACAATGCTTACACCAAGGCGAAAATGCTCTAGAGAATATAACCATTCGTATACAATGCTTAGATGATTATATTTATTTTGATGACAAACAGGTAACATATATCCCTCATAATAAAGAGTATACGATTAATGACTTTAAGTATCATCTCCATTTAAAAGCCATCAGTCAGCTTCAAGAGGCTACGCCACTTATCATTAAAATACAAGTATACGATGCTACACAAAACCTAATAGCCAGTGTGCATACCAGTACGATCTTGCATCCAATAGATAGTTTTGAGGGTCTGGCAAACATTGCAAGTTTGTGCAGTTTTGTATTGCCACACCATGCATATATCTACTATTTAAAACAACAAACCGTAAAATACCTTCAGAAATTTAATAATGCCACTAGTTTTGAGGGTTATCAATCGCTTGATAAACAACGAATTGTATCCATCATCACTGCGCTTTTTTATGCATTAAAGGAAGAAAAATGGATATACAGTGCCTTGCCTCCCAGCTACAGCACCAAAGGACAACGATTGAGGCTAGTGCCACAAATAGCGTCATTGCGTTTTGGCAATTGTATAGATATCAGTTTACTTATATCCGCTGTTTTGGAAGCCATGAACCTGCATCCGCTTATTCTACTTACACCCGGACATGCATTTGTGGGATGTTGGTTGGTGCCTGAGCGCCTAGAGTCGGTAGTCACACACCATAAAAATCCAATAGCCAACAGACTTGCAAAAGGAATACAGGATATTCTTGTATTTGAAAGCACTAGTGTATGTGTAGGCAGTGGCATGAACTTCAAAGATGCCGTAGCAGCTGGCGAAAGATGGATAATTGGAGAAAAAAGATTTCAAGGTGCACTGGATATTAAAACAGGCAGACTTATGGGATACCAAGCCCTCCCGATTTTTGGAGATACTACACACGAGCATTTTTTTAATAGTAAAGCATTAAAAGACACACAATTAAAGGAAGAAACGCTTATACTTGAACCTAGCCAAGTGTTGAAATTAGATGAAAGTATCAATAAATCCAGCACCAAAAGCGAAGTGTGGCAACATAAGCTGCTAGACCTTACACTCCGAAACACGCTTTTAAATATTAGGCCCAATAACAATGCCATTCAATTACTAAATACAGATTTTGAACTTTTACTGCAGTATTTAGAAAACGGACGAACCCTGCACATAACGCATACAAAAGCACTCGACGTGTATGCAGAAAAAAGAAGCCTTCTTGATACCATTCATGAATCTGACCCACTGTATGCATTTGTCCAAGAAGAATTAAAGGTGGGCAGACTACTTTCTGCCTATACTGAAGCAGATTTACAGGCAACGCTAACTGCTATTTATAGAAACAACCTCTCTGCTATTGAAGAAACTGGCGCAAACTCCCTTTATCTAAGCTTGGGTGTATTAAAATGGTATGAGCCAGAAGTGCCTGATAAGCAACGTATAGCACCACTTATCTTAATTCCCGTAAGCTTACAAAGAAAAACCTTACTCTCTAAATTTACCATCAAATTTAGAGAAGAAACGATTGTATTTAACGATACCCTATTGGCATTTTTAGAGCAAGAATTCCAGCTGAGCTTGCGCAATTTGGCTGCTTATATGAAAGAAGATGAGTCGTGGAATATTCCAGCTATTTTCAATACCATCAGAAGTGCAATCGATCAACATAAACACTGGGAAGTGGATGAATTGGTGTTTCTTGCCAACTTTAATTTCAGTACTCAAGTATTGTGGCATGATATCAAGACGCATAAAGACATTATGCAGGAACATCCTATTATAAAGGGCTTTGTGCACCAAAGTTTGCCCAAAGACGAAAGCCTGATACTTCCAGCAACAATAGATACCATACATTATGATACCCAAGAACACGTATTTCCACTAGACGCCGATAGCTCTCAAAAACAAGCAATTATAGCTGCTAATTTAGGTAATAGCTTTGTTTTGCACGGACCACCAGGCACTGGAAAATCGCAAACGATTACAAATATTATCGCCAATTTTTTAAATAGAAAAAAAAGGGTATTATTCGTATCTGCCAAGAAAGCTGCTTTAGATGTAGTGTATAATAGACTAAAAAATATAGGTTTAGAAAGATTTATTTTAGAATTACATTCAAATAAATCAAAAAAATCGACCGTATTAGAGCACCTAGATACCACGTTTTCTTTATTGAAATTGTTGGAAGATGATGCGTTTATAAAAGCAGCAGCGCAAATGAAAGAAGTGCGTCAAGAGCTACAGCTTACGCTCGAGGCACTGCATCAAAAATCTATAAGTGGTTATTCTGTATATGATTTAATTTTATTACTTGAAGAATTAGACGTAAATAGTGACACTACCAATTACTATAGCTTTCCACGAGAAGTTTTGCTGTCGCTTAATAGACAAACCATCCTTTCCTGGCAAAAATTTATTCAAAATTTTGCATTCGAACCCATATTGTTGCAAACACCTCAAGATCATCCATTAAACAATTTTACACAAATTAAGGAAATTGTTGGCCGAAATAACTTCATTAACAAACTAAATTTAAAGACATTTCATGATTTAAAAACTTGTTTTGATAAACTATATAATGTAACTAAAAATCAGTTATTTAAACAGAATATTGATATACCAAAGTTTAGTCAATTTTTAGATAAATTTGAACAGCTTAGGGCATGGCCGATAACAGCATGCAACCTTCATAAGGAATATCGTGAAGAGGCGGTTGGGGATGTCATAAACCTCATTCAACAAAAGGAAACTCTTGAGAATGCATTATTTTCAAGGTTTAATAAAACTATTTTAAGTATCGATATAACAATTACTTGTGAGTTATTTAATAAAGCTAAAGAATCTTGGTTCTTGCCACAATTCTTTCGGATAAATGCCGTCAAAAAACTACTCAATAAACACACAATTGAGCAAGCGATTAAGAGGACGGAAATACCACATTATCTAAATATTTTACAAAAACTTGTAGAAATAAATAATACTTTAGATATAGAAGATAATAAAATAATAATCAGTTTTTTAAATAAATTATTAATTAAGCCATTTACTGCTGAAGAATGGCAAAAAGCTGCGGAACAAATGGCAGCTTTCAAGCAACTAGCAGCAGATGTGGGTATGCTATCTTACCTAAAAAAATCAGCTCGGTCTGCAAGTATTGATAAGCGTATAGCAGACGTAATAGGGCTTGATTTTATGAATCACGCTTACGATGCCCTTCAAACATTCGGGTCAATAGAGGCAGATTGGGCTATCTTACAATCGCATTTTGTTTCAACACACCCGCATCCAGATGGTTATTGGGAAACTTGGTACCAACACATCTTGTTATTACAAACTCATATAGATGAAGTAGATAATTGGGCTGCTTATTGTAATTCTAAAAGCCTAGGTAACAAGTTAGGTTTAGGTGATTTTATAAAAAGTATTGAAAATAAAGAGATTAATAAAGATAACCTAATATTCTATTTTCAGGCCAGCCTTTATACCTCCTTGTTGGAGTATACTGTTAGAAATGCCCAATCGCTTAGAACTTTTAGTGGACAGAAGATAGCTCAACTGGTTGCGCAACTTAAAGACTTGCAAAGCCATTTTACGGAAGTCAGTAAGAGGGAAATATATATAAGGTGTTTGCAACAGTTGCCCAATGCACAATATGCAGATGTAGAAAATTCGGAGCGTTATACCTTACAACGAGCCATAAAAAGTAAGGGTCGTAATTGGACTTTAAGAAATTTATTTCTAAAGACGCCCAATGTACTACCCAAATTAGCACCATGTATGCTTATGAGCCCTTTGTCGGTAGCGCAGTATTTGGATATTTCTTTACCCAAATTTGATGTGGTGATTTTCGACGAGGCATCGCAACTACCCACAGCAGAGGCCGTAAGTGCTATTGCCAGAGCAAAACAGGTCATCATTGTGGGCGACCCTAAGCAGCTACCACCTACTTCGTTTTTTTCAAGCCAAACTTCGGACGAGGCATATAGCGACCTCGATGATTTGGAAAGTATACTCGACGATACGCTTGCGCTTGGCTTACCCTCAATGTATTTGTTGAGGCATTACAGAAGTCAGCACGAAAGCCTTATTAGTTTTAGCAATCAGCATTTTTATAACGATACACTTTTTACCTTTCCTTCGGCAAACGACCGGGTAGCCAAAATCAGTCTCACCCACGTACCTGGATATTACGATAAAGGTGTATTGAGGCACAACAAGTTTGAAGCAGAAGCCATTGTACAGGAAGTACTTAAGAGGCTAAAAGCGCCTAGTATGAATGGTAAAACTATGGGTATCGTTACCTTTTCGCAGGCACAGCAACGACTAATTGAGGACAAGTTAGAAGAAATGTTGGTGCAAAATCCCGATGTTGAAGCTGCATTACAAGCGCTGGATGCGCCTATTTTTGTAAAAAATCTAGAAAATGTGCAAGGTGACGAACGAGATGTAATATTATTTTCGATTGGATATGGCCCTAACAAACTGGGCGAACTTAGGCTCAACTTTGGTCCATTGAACAAGGACGGCGGCTGGCGAAGACTCAATGTCGCCATTACCAGGGCAAAACACGAAATGATGATTTTTGCTACCCTACAACCCGAACAAATAGACCTGCGAAGAACGCAATCAAAAGGCTTGGTGTATTTAAAAGCATTTCTGGAATATGCGCGCAACGAAGCCAATAAGCCTATGTTGCAACAAGTAATGCCACCTAAGGATGCACTCATTGCAGCCATTGGCAAACGACTCGCTCAAGAAAACTTTAAGGTGCATTATAATGTAGGAAGATCACAGTTTAAAATAGAAATAGCCGTTGTAGACCCACGCAACCCGCATGCCTATCTCTTGGGAATAATTGTAGATAGTGAAAACTTTTTGAATGCAGGCAATGTTACCGATAGGTTTTTAATAATACCTACTGTACTTGAAAATTTGGATTGGAAGCTTATTTATTTATGGACAATAGATTGGTATTTTCAGCCCGAAGCAGAAGTGCAAAAATTATTGAAAACGATTGAAGTGCTTATGAATACACAACAACAGCCTGCACTACCACCTAATGTGGTTCATCAGCAATGCTATGTTTTCAATCCAGAAAGCCTCCAAGAGGTAGCAACCCAAGAAGAATTAAGCGATTATTCTTCCAACAGAAAAACCTATGAAATAGCTGTCATACCAAAGGCAGCCTCACAAGGAGCAGATGCTTTTTTGCACCGAAATAATAAGGAAATAGTAAAAAATCAAATTCTAAGAATTGTAGATAAAGAGGGCCCGATAGCCCAAAACATATTGCAAAAAAAGCTGCTTGATGCGTGGCATATCGTGAGGTCGGGTGCTCGAATAGAACGATACATAATGGCATTATTGAACGAATTGGAAATGGTGCAAAGTAAATATTTGGAAAAGATATTTGTGTGGATGCCTAAAAGCAAATCGGCAGACATGCAAACCTACAGGGTAATGCCTAAGGGTATGAAGCGCTCCTTTGATGACGTTTGCCCCGAAGAATATGGCGTTTGCTTAAAAGAGGTATTAAAGCATCACATAACACTTCCCAAGGAAGTGGCTTTAAAATATCTACAAAATACACTGCTTAATAGTAAATATTCAAGCAGTCAGAATGCCTATTTAGAGGCTGCAATACAATCGGTAATAGGGCTCTATAAAATAGAGCAGACAGCCACAGGTTACAAAATAATTAGCTAGTACAATCTAGGTGATGCCTACAATCTTGATTTCTTTTTTCTATTACGAGATTTTTCATTACAAATTTCATTAACAATCTACGCCCAACAAAACAAAAAGCAAGAAGGGACTGTGCGCGCAATGGGAAATGGCTTTGCAAATGCGGGGCTTAGCGTTTCTTTAAGTTATTTATTAACAACAAACTTGGCAAAAAACATGTTTGTTTTTTTAAAAAAACATTAAATTTTTATGCTATAAAAAAAGATGCTCTTTTTTTTCTAAAATATAAGAAAATAATGTTATTTGCATCATATAAACAATAATTACGATTTCGAAAGAAGAAGGTGATGATAATCCAATTATTGTTAAAATAATTATGGTTAATATTAAGGTTATGAAGAATGCATTTCCACTTGGAGTCCTCCAAAATGGTATGTTATATACTTACCCCTCATTGAGCGCAGACTTAAATGTAGATGTATTGATATTGGGTGCAGGTATTACCGGTAGTTTGATTGCGCATCAGTGCATTGAAGATGGATACACAACGGCAGTGATAGACGAAAACCACGTAGGAATGGGCAATACTGCCGCTAGTGTTGGTTTGATTGATACCGATTTTGATGTGGATTATAAGCATTGGTATAATGCGGTGGGCGCAGAAAAAGCTGTTGCGCTTTCACACTTTTCTTTGGATGCATTTTATCGGTTAGAAACTCTTTGTAATTTGATTAACAAAGAAGTTAGTTATACGAAGAAAAATCTGCTACATTATGCTGCTAGCAAAAAGCGAGTAGATAGGCTTCAGGCACAAAGCTTTTTTAAGTTGAGGAGTGGCCAAAATTTCAAATGGTTGGATTTTAATACAATTGCAGATATCTATGGTATACAGAATACCTATGGAGGATTTGTTTGTTCGGAGGCTGCCACTATTGACGCATACAAGCTAACGCATGAATTATTGCAATACAATATTTACAAAGGACTAAAGGTTTTTGACAAAACAAAGATAAAAAGAATTAAGTACTCCAACAGAGGGGTTATTGCAATAACAAATGACAGTCTTATCGTCAGAGAAAAAAACTTATAAATGCTACTGGAACTTCTTTTGACGATTCTATACCCGAGCACCTCATACATAAAAAAGTCTACGATGCTTGCTTGACGGAATCAATGTCGCCAGCATTGTTGAATCAACTCCAAACCGTAATTGTTAAAAATACGCAAGCACCCCAATTGCAATTTACCACTACAAGCAATAACAGATTGATTATCAAAAGCGAAGTGACAAATTCTGTAAACAGTATAACTGAAGGTGAACGACTAAAAGACAAGGGTAAAATACCAAAGTATGATAAGATCGTCAAAGCATTGAAGGCAGATATACTAGTAAAAGAGGATTTTGTATGGCAGAATTCTGTAAGTACTACTCTAGATGGCTTTCCAATAATTGATCATCACCCTGCCTATAAAAATACGCTAATTGTTTCGGGACTAGGATGCAATGGGATCAATTTTGCTGCGTGTGGTATGGAGCTTGTAAGTTATTTTTTAAAGGGCAAAAAGCATCCATTAGCCTATCATTTTGGCACAGAACGATTTGGAAATTTGAAATAATCCCGAAAATTTGAATATATAATTAAATGAATAAAGTGTGGCTGTAAACTCTTTGCATTAGCAATATTTCTCTAGTGGTGCCCGAGATCGCGTGCTTCATTTGAAATTGACTGTGGTTGTTATAATTGTAAGTTTAATTATTTTCTTAAAATCCATAGAGTTTTAAATATTCGTCATATTCTTGCTGAAAGGTTTTCTTATTATGATGTTGTTTTTGATTATTAATGTATTGATACACCTATTCAACGACTGATTCAGAAACGGAGAATGCTGCATAACCTGTTTGCCATGCAAATTTTTCTGGAATTAGATTGTTTTGATTAACGAAGTGCAACGAGCTTCCTTTTATTTGTTTTTATTGTTGTCCGGTAAAATAAAGTAATTGTTCAAAAAAAGGGCTGTTTCCA
>CAYSCJ010000024.1:0-37372 GCA_964429515.1 uncultured Taibaiella sp. | reverse complement strand
CTTACGACCTGCTGATTACAAATCAGCTGCTCTACCAACTGAGCTAAGATGGCTTAAATGCTATTATATAAAAGATCTTATTTTCGCCTATATAACACCCTCGTGTTTAGGTGCTTTTTGGGATTGCAAAAGTACTTACTAGGTTTTAAATAAACAAATTTTTTTCTAGTTTATTTTTAATAAAATGTATTTATTAGTTTAAAAAGCTTTTTTTGTCATAATCTAGCTTTTTTTCCCAGGCCCATGCCGTATGCATCATCTCTTCTATACCATACTGTATCTGCCAGCCTAAGTCTTCTTTTGCTTTACTATTATCGGCATACACCGCTATTACATCACCTGCTCTGCGGGGAGCTATTTTGTAGGCCAATTTTAGACCTGCTACTTTTTCAAATGCAGCTATCAATTCTAGTACACTTACGCCATTACCGGTGCCTAAATTGTATATCTCGCATCTGTTTTTTAAGGCAGTGTCGATAGTTTTAGCTATGGCCTTGGTATGCGCAGCTGCAATATCCATTACGTGTATATAATCTCTTATGCACGAGCCGTCTCTCGTATCGTAATCGTTGCCAAAAACATCCATGCTTGGACGTATACCTATTGCGGTCTGTGTGATTACGGGTACTAGATTTTCGGGCTTTTCGTTTAGTTCGCCGATTAAGGAGCTGCTGTGTGCCCCTACGGGGTTGAAATAACGCAAAAGTACAACTCTGTGTAGTGGATTGGCTTTGATAAAATCTTCACATATTTGTTCGCCCATTACTTTTGTGCGTGCATACGGCGATTGAGGTTCCTGTAAGGGTGTATTCTCAGATACGGGTAGCACTGCTGCATTGCCATATACAGAGCACGAAGAGGAAAATACAATATTGTGTATTTGATATTCTTTAGCACAAGAAAGTATATTGAGTAAGGAGGTAATATTGTTTCTGAAATACATTAGCGGAGCGGATACCGATTCGGGTACCGACTTGTAAGCAGCAAAATGTATAATACCTATGATATCTGGATTTTCTTCAAATACCGCTCTTGTGTCTTCCAAGTTACATAAGTCTACTTTGTAGCTTTTTATTTCTTTACCTACAATTCTTGAGGCTCCATAAATTAGTGCATCATGTCCTCTTGATAAATCATCTATCGAAATAACGTCGTATCCATTATTTATTAAATCTACCATTGTGTGACTTCCTATGTACCCACAGCCTCCTGTTACTAATATTTTATTCATTGTATCGTCTTGTTTGAATATTTTGTGGCAAAGGTAATATTTTAAAGTCTATACATTGATAAATTAATCTTAATATTTAATGCTTGGCGACCTGCTTTTTTTCATTATTGTCTTATTGTAAACCTAAGTACATTCTTTTTTAAATACCTATTTTCTTTATAAATTGCAGGAATTATATACTATGCACTTTATGAAGACGAGTAATGAGTCCTTATCGGTATTTGATATTTTTAAAATAGGCGTTGGTCCTAGCAGCTCACATACATTGGGTCCCTGGAGGGCCGCATTACAATTTATTGATGTGCTCAAAGCAAAGGATGCTTCTTTGGCAACTGTTGTTAAAGTGCAAGTGATGCTCTATGGTTCGCTTGCAAAAACAGGTGTAGGTCATGGTACAGATATGGCTTGTATGCTTGGATTGATGGGTACCGACCCCGTTACCATAGATGTCAACAAGATTGATGCAATGATAGCGGAATTAAAGACGACTCATATTTTGCCTTTAGGCGCTATACATTCGCTTCACTTTGTGCCCGATGACGATGTCGTTTTTTACATGACAGAATCCTTACCTTATCATCCCAATGCACTCACGTTTGTAGCGAGTTTTGAAGATGGCACTAATATTGCCGAAACCTATTATTCTGTAGGTGGTGGCTTTGTAGAGCAAGAGGGTAAAAGCGCCGCTGACAAAGGTGGTAGGGTGGCCTTACAGTTTCCTATTGAGAATGCGCAGGATTTGCTGCATTGGTGTATTAAGACGGGCTTACCTATTTCGGAAATAGTGTTGGAGAACGAGGCTGCATGGCGCAAAGAAGCTGAGACGGTGGCGGGAATAAAGGCTATCGTAAATGTGATGAAGGAGTGCGTTTATAGAGGCTGTCATAAGGAGGGTATTTTGCCCGGTGGACTGAATGTTGTTAGAAGAGCAGCGGTGCTCAACAAACGTTTGCTTAAGGATGCTTCTTATCATGATTTTGATTCATGGGTAAAGGCAATTCGAAATTCTGGAGACGGTTTTAAGTATACCTTAGATTGGGTTAGTTGTTTTGCGCTAGCAGTGAATGAGGAAAATGCCTCGTTTGGTAGGGTAGTAACTGCACCTACCAATGGTGCAGCGGGTGTTATACCGGCTGTATTGATGTATATGATGGTATTTTGTGATGGTTATACCGATGAAATGATACAGCAATATGTTTTATGCTGTGCCGAGATAGGTAGTATCTTTAAGAAAGGAGCTACCATATCGGCAGCTATGGGTGGTTGTCAAGCAGAGATAGGTGTATCGTCTGCAATGGCTGCGGCTGGGCTTACGGAGTGTTTGGGAGGCAGTGCGCGCCAAAGCATGATGGCTGCCGAGATAGCTATGGAGCATCATTTGGGCTTGACCTGCGACCCCGTGGCAGGCTTGGTGCAGGTGCCTTGTATAGAGCGGAATACAATGGGGGCAATAAAGGCTATTACAGCCTGTCAGTTGGCATTACAAAGCAATCCAGATAAAGCTAGGGTGTCATTGGACGTGGTAGTGAAAACCATGTGGGAAACGGCTTTAGACATGAATCATAAGTATAAAGAAACAGCCGATGGTGGTTTGGCAATCAATATTCCTTTAGGCTTGAGCGAGTGTTAAAATAAGCCTAATAGCGTGTTGGGGATTTTATATAGTTATAAAAACTATTGCAATTGGCTCAGTGAATAGTTGTTGTAAGCATCATGAATATTCTTTATTAATCTGCTGAAATTTTTTAAAAAAAAAGTAAGATTTAAAAGTAATAGAAAAACTTAATAGTTGACATTGGTGTTTATGTAAAAATAAAGGAAGCTATCTTAAAAAGATAGCTTCCTTTGTATTATATGGATAGTAGTACTCGGAGCCTCACTTTAGGGTGCCTTTTTATTACTTATTTATGCTGTTCAATAAGCATCTCTATGGCTTAGTTGCTCACGCAGTGGGGTAGTTACTATCCCATTTTGTTTGATACTTTACTAATGGTTTCCTCAACTTTAGATTTGGCATTAGCGTAGGTTTTTTTCACCTCTTGAGGCAAGCGTTCTTTAAGGTTGTTTGCGTTTTCTTTAATGCTATTGGCTGTGTTTTTTAAGGAGTCTTTCACTTTTTCTTTGTCTTCTTGTTTCATGCCCCATTTCCAATACGCTGCTGCAGCTGCTGCAATTCCTAAGGCAACTATACCGCCTACTTTAGTTTTTCTTCCCATATTGATGTAATATTTTAACGGTTTTAAAAGATGCTTTTTATAAAATTAGAAACGCTGAAATGGTATAAAAAGTTGTGTGAAATTTATTATTTAACAATAAAATAATTTTTTACCCTCCATGTTACGATGCGTATTAGTTTTATTCCACCACCAATTTTTTGCTTATTTTTTGATCGTCTAAAGTAATGACTACATTGTACACGCCAGCAGCCCAATTTTGGTGTGGGATTTGGGTGATATGGCCATCAAGATGTTGTTGATGTACTTTTTGTCCTACCACATTATAAATGCTCACATTAGCTTTTTTACCTTGATAATGATCAATGATGATTTGAAATTGATGCTTACTGGGGTTGGGGTATAGCTGTACAATAGGTAGTGACGTTATTTGTGGAGCGCTTACCGACTCGTCAGAAACACGGAAAGACTGGCTAATGGCTGCACCAAAATTTCCTTCATTTCTACCTCTATCTAAATCGGTTTTAGCAAAGTCTAGCCTTATCGTATCTAAATTTTGAATCGTATATACTTTGAAAATACCAGTAGCGAATAAATTGAAGAAATTAAGTCCTGCTCCGCCAGTTGGATTTGCTGTTATTTTGTATACACCTTTAGGAAGTTCAATCCTTTCGAAGCTGGAGCTGCCAGTTCTGGAATAGGATTTATTAAGGATTTCGGTGCCATTTGTCACATCTACCAATGTAATTCTCAGTTGTTGGTTGCCACCTGGAGCAAGCGCTTCTATTAGGAAGGAGCCTTTATTAAAGATGGGGCTGCCTTTAAAGTTTACGGTCATTTCGTTATTGTAGCTATCACCGTCTGTATTGCCATTCACCTTATCTACAGCTACTGTAAATGTGTTGTCGCCATTCAACTCGTCTAATAAGCCATTTAAAGGTAAGGTTACTTCAAACTCTTCATTGTAGGCAACAGTGCCTGTCCAAAGGTATGTTTGCGTTAATGAGCCATTCACACCGTACTTGAATTCGATATTGGAAACAGATGCATCCGCTCCATAGTTTTTTAGTTTTACCTTGGCGGTAGAAAATTCAGGATTGCTTCTGTTGTGCGTTACGCTACTATTGGGGCTAATAATATCTTCAATACCTACATCTACTGTATGCGTGGGTGCAGAATAGTAAAACAAATTAGCTGCTATTTTATAGATGGCTTGCGGATTATTGCCTCGGTAAATATAATTTTGAAAATTTAGGTCTAAATCAATAGAGTCGTTAGACAGATAGGTATTTGGGATAAGGTGTGAAAGTGTTTTTACCAAATCGCCAGGGCACCAGTTGGCTCTGTTGTATATCCATGTACCCGACTGAGGGTATAAGAAATTGGCGTTACAGTCATTTCTCCAAATATCTTGCGTAAAGGTATTGGTGTTATTGACCATTACTTGGTAATATTTTCTACAGAATTCAGCACAGTTTTCTTGGTTATCGCCACCATGCCCCGTGATGATAGATTTGATTTCGGCAGCTTCGGTACCCGGCAGAATAGGTACTTTACGCTCTTCAATGAGTTGATTGATGGTAAGTAAGCTATCGCCAAATCTGTACGAACCATTCCATAATTTAGCATAACCAAGTACATCTCTGGCTCTTGTGCCTTCTATCATATGGAATTTAATAGTGCCTGTAAAGCCACCCGAGTAACCAGCATAATGAATCCTTATTTGTACATCGTCTTTTAAAATCGTGTAGTAATCTGTAAGATCAAAGAAATAAGAATGGTTCCATGTAGCCGGCGTGCTGATATTGTTATGATTAGCGTAAGGCGTTATCAGCCTACCTAGTTCAATAGTATCTGTAGGTGTCATAGCAATTGCATGTACATCATAGTCCCAATCGGCACACCAGCCCGACCTGCCAGGGCCTTCTCCAGCGGTGTTTGGGTCGTATCCAGGGCAAGGATATTTACCAATATTAAACTCCATTACAATTTTTCGGTAATCTGTGCTGCCATTCGGGAATGCTGCAAGAGCGTCGTAGTTTCCAAAATAGGTAAGCTGCGTATTATTGTGTGCTACTACTAAAGTAGTATCGTTAGGTGCTGCAAGAGCGGAGGTTCCAGCTAATAATGCAGCTAAGTAAAGTAAACTTTTTTTCATATATTATGCGTGTTTATACAAAGATAAAATATATAAGTTAAGAAACTATAGTTAACTAAAAATCTGGGAATTTTGCTTCTTTTGTAAAGAAATGTATTTGTTGATTATTTGTGATTTCACAATTTTTACCTTACCTTTCTCGATGCAAAATGTTATAAAATAGTAAAAAACATGAATCAACTTAGTAAATTGGCTTCTTCATTGGTGGGCTCGGAAATAGTCAAACTTGGCAATGAAATCAATGTTAGAAAAGCTAAAGGTGAAATTATTTATAACTATACGATAGGTGATTTCGATCCGCAATTTTTTCCTATACCACAGGCGCTAGAAGATTTGATAGTAGCGGCGTATAGAAATAAAAAGACGAATTACCCCCCAGGCGATGGTTTGCTATCATTGAGAGAAGCCGTGGGTGCTTGGTTTAAAAGGGTATATGATATCGACTATGCAGTAGATGAGATTCAAATTTCTAGTGGCGGACGCCCACTCATTTACACTATTTTTAAAACAATTGTCGACCCCAATGACAAAGTGATTTACACCGTTCCTTCATGGAATAATAATCACTATGTACACATGAATCATGGGCAGCATTGTGTGATAGAAGTAGCGCCCGAAAACAATTTTATGCCTACGCCACAGCAAATAGCACCGCATTTGGAAGGCGCCGCATTATTATGTTTGTGTTCACCGCAAAATCCTACTGGCACTATCTTGGGCAAAGAGGCGATGATAGAAATTTGTAATTTGGTAATTGCCGAAAATGAAAGAAGGGGCGCCGACGAGAAAAAACTCTACGTGATGTTTGACCAAATGTACTGGACCTTGGTGTACGGCGATGAGCCACACAGCAATCCGGTAGCTCTAGTACCCGGTATTAAGCCTTATGCCTTATTTGTAGATGGTATTTCAAAATCCTTTGCCGCAACGGGCGTAAGGGTAGGCTGGGCGATGGGTCCCAAAGATGTAATTGCCAAAATAAAAGGTTTTTTAAGCCATATAGGTGCATGGGCTCCCTTGGCAGAACAAGTTGCTACAGCAGCATTCCTAAATGATGCAGCGGCTGTAGATGCTGCTTTGGAGGCTATAAAAGGTCCTTTAAAGGAAAGATTGGATGTGGTGTACCAAAAAATGGAGCAAATGAAGGCCGATGGCTTGCCCGTAGATGCTATAGCACCGCAAGCGGCATTATATCTTACCATCAAACTCGACCTAAAGGGCTACAAAAGTGCAACCAAGGTATTGGCTACGCAAAACGATGTCACGCAATTTTTACTATCAGAAGCCCAATTAGCTATAGTGCCCTTTAATTGTTTTGGAGCCGATGCCGAAAATCCATGGTACAGGGTAAGTGTGGGCACCTGCTCTATTGACGAATTGCATAAGGTTTTTGATAATTTGCGAGCGGTATTACTTACCCTTAAACCTTAAGTTTTTTATAAAAATTTGCAAATTACAAGCTTCAAACGAATTAAGCATATTGCACAAATTAAAAAATAGACATATCTTTAAAGGCACTACTATGGCTGTCTAACAAGATGTGTCTATTTTTTTTTTATTAAAATCGCCAACAATGTTTCTTTTTCTTTAAAAAAAACTACAACTGCTACTTTAAAGTTTTTTATCAAAAAAATAGCATTTGAAAGTGTGTTTTGGCGTACTATTTGTAACTTAAACAATTAAAGGCCGCCCTAGATAAAACTTCAAAATATTTATGCAAAAACGAAACTATAATGTATTAGGTGGAATAGTACTTGCCTTATTGTTATATGCCTGCGGTGGGTCAAAATTTATACCCCACGAAAACGTAAGTTATAACTATCCGGTAGTAGAAAGTGCTGAGCCAAACGCATTAGATAGCTTCTTAATACCCTATAAAAAAGGTAGCGACTCCATCATGCAGCTCCAAATAGGCACTACTACAGTACCGCTAAGCAAGTCGCAGCCAGAGAGTACCATGGGGAATTTTGTAGTAGATGCACAGCTTTTATTTGCCCAAAAAAAAGATAAAAGTGTAGTAGCCAGTATTATGAATTATGGAGGAATACGCTTGCCTTACCTTGCTCCGGGGCCACTAACGGTAGGCAATATGTTTGAAATAATGCCCTTTGACAATAGCTTAGTAATAGCAGAGGTGCCCGGTACAGTAGTCAAGGAATTATGCTCCTTAATGGTGGCTAAAAAAGGCTGGCCTCAAGCGGGCTTTACCATTGTAGCTCATGCCGATAATAGCGTAAAAAGCATATTAATTAACGGTGCTCCTGTAAATGACTTTTTGATATACAAAATAGCAATATCAGACTATCTAGCAGGAGGTGGCGACGGCTGTGAGTTTTTTAAGACCTGCAAACGTAAATACTACAATGTTTTTATACGAGATATTATGATAGCCTACCTGCAAGAGCAGGGTACCATTTCACCACAGTTAACGCAAAGAATCGTGTATGAATAGGAGAAATTTTTTACAAAAAAGTTTAATAGCAGGGAGTGCTTTTGCCTTAGGTAAATTTCCATACAGTGCTTTTACGCAACATAGCCTCGAGCGCTTGGTGATACTCCATACCAACGATACGCATAGCAGGCTTGAACCCTTTCCTTTAAACGACAAAAATTTTGGAGGTTGGGGAGGTGTTGCAGCCCGCAAAACAATCATAGATGCCGTAAGAAAAGAAAACGAAAACGTATTGCTGCTAGATGCTGGAGATATTTTTCAGGGGACACCCTACTTCAATCTATATAAAGGTGAACCCGAAATCAAGGCAATGTCTATGTTGGGCTACGACGCTGCCACTATGGGCAATCACGACTTTGATTTAGGACTCGATGGCTTTTTGAAACAATTGCCTCATGCTCAGTTTCCATTTGTTACCTCCAATTACGACTTTGATAATACCATATTAAAGGGCAAAACCCAAAACTATCACATTATACGTAAGGGAGCAATAAAAATAGGTATCATCGGTATGGGAGTGCAGCTATACGGGCTTGTACCCCAAGAAGCCTATGCAAAAACCTACTACAACGACCCTATATTAGTAGCAGAGAAATGGGGTAAATTTTTGAAAGAGCAAAAAAAATGCGACCTGGTTATTTGCTTGTCTCATTTGGGATATGAATACACATCAGACAGAATAAGTGATGTAAAACTAGCAGCGGCCACTTCTTATATAGATCTTATCATTGGAGGGCACACTCATACCTTTTTAGAAGCACCTACTGTTGTGAAAAATAAGGTTAATAATGATGTTATTATTAATCAAGTTGGGTGGGGCGGCGTCAAAATGGGTCATTTAGTTTTTGAATTTGAAAAAAAATTAAGCAAAAATCAGCTGAAACGGCATACTGTATTTTCAGTTAAACAAACAATAGGTTAGAAATTTTTTTTTTCAACATTTTGTGTATTATTTCGTAGTACAAAATTTGGTGTTTAGGTAAAGTGTTTTGTGAATGCATGATCCATCAAATTTAAGTAACACTTTATTGCTATTTTATTGATTTGTAGTTGGTTAAATAGCAAAGAGTCGTAATAGTAAGTAATTATCTTGTCTAAGGCAACAATAGAAATATTTTAGTGTAATAATGAGCGAAGAAAAAGCTATATCAAATCATGTAAAACTCGACCCCACAATAATTTGGGAGAAGTGTTTGGCTGTTATCAAGGACAATGTTAACTGGAGAGCTTTTCAAACTTGGTTTGAACCTATCAGTGCTGTAGAAGTCAAGAATCATATTTTGACAATACAAGTGCCTAGTCAGTTTTTTTATGAGTGGTTGGAGGAGCACTATGTGGAGCTTTTAGGTAAAACAATCAAAAGAGTATTAGGAAAAGAAGGAGGCTTGGCTTACAGAATACAAATGGAAAATCCGAGCAGAATGCCTAATCCTGCTACTATGGAATTGCCATCTAACAGCCATATTAAAACGCGAAAAGACAGTAACTTTGTAAATATGGATTACGTAATGGAAGATCCGATGAAGATCAAAAATCCATTTGTAATTCCGGGTATGAAGCGCGTTCAAATAGACCCGCAGCTTAATGCCAATTTAAGTTTTGATAATTATATTGAGGGCGAATGTAATAGACTAGCCCGTACTGCAGGCACGCATGTGGCGCAAAAGCCAGGAACGACTTCCTTCAACCCAATGATGGTATTTGGTGGTACCAGTTGTGGTAAAACCCACCTCATGCAGGCAATTGGTAACGAAACCAAGCGCCTCAATCCAAACAAAACCGTATTGTATGTAAGTGCCGAAAAATTCATTAATCAATTTATTGAGCATAGCAAAAACGGCGAAGTCAATAATTTTATACATTTTTATCAACTGATAGATGTTTTGTTGATAGATGATATTCATTTGTTTGTAACGGCACCAAAATCGCAGGATGTCTTCTTTGCAATTTTTAACCATTTACAGCAAAATGGCAAACAAATAGTAATGACCTCCGATACGCCACCTAAGGATTTAGATGGCATGCAAGAGCGTTTGTTGTCGCGATTCAGATGGGGGCTGCATGCAGAGATAGCACCGCCAGACTACGATACTAGGAAGGCTATTTTAGAGATGAAAATGCGCAACGAAGGCCTAGATATGCCCGAAGAAGTAGTGAACTATGTAGCCTACAATGTACAGAATAACATAAGAGACCTTGAAGGCATCGTGATTTCCTTGTTTGCGCAAGCGACGCTTAACAGAAAAGAGATAGATTTGGAATTGGCCAAGAAAGTAATGAAAAACTTTATTAAAAGCTCCTACCATGAGTTGAAAATAGAGGATATACAGCATATGGTGTGCGAGCACTATGGTGTACTGTATGATTCATTATTGTCTAAATCTAGAAAGCGGGAGATTGTACAAGCAAGACAAATAACTATGTATTTGGCAAAGAAATTTACTAAAAACTCTCTCAAATCTATTGGTGAGCACTTTGCCGGTAAAGACCATACAACGGTAATACATAGCTGCCAAACGGTAGAAAACCTTATGGAGACCGATGCAGAATACCGTGATAAACTATCTGAGATATTGCAAAAAGTACAAATAGCATCAATCTAATAATTTTTATTAAAAAAAATTTGGCAATTATTAATAGAAAATATACATTTGCAAACCTTATTACAGCAACGCTTTAGCGGCTGTTGTAGTAACTGAGGTGAGGTGGGTGAGTGGCTTAAACCACCAGTTTGCTAAACTGACGTACGGGAAACTGTACCGGGGGTTCGAATCCCCCCCTCACCGCAAGAGATGCTAAGAATTTTTCTTAGCATCTCTTTTTTTGTGCCTTTACTTGAGTAGGGGTCCTTAAAAAATAGTTTTATTTCATTATCAAATTTTGAACTACTTTTCTTCACTGTTAATGCTGTGTTACTTTCATAGTACCCGTTTTTTTGAAATTAAGGTGCATTTCAAACACTTTATCTAGTAGATGCGGCGTTTGGCCTCCCACGGTGCGTAAAGCCTCGTCATAATACTCAGATAGGTAGGCTTTGTACTCAGGGTGAACACAGTTTTGTATTATCTGCACAGCGCGCTCTCGAGGAGCTAGGCCTCTTAGGTCGGCAATGCCATTTTCCGTCACCAAAATATCGACATCGTGCTCTGTATGGTCTACATGCGACACCATAGGCACAACATGTGAAATGGTATTGTTTTTTGATACAGAAGGCGCAACAAAAATGCTTAGGAATGCATTTCTGGCAAAGTCGCCCGAGCCGCCAATGCCGTTCATTATGTTAGAGCCGCCAATATGCGTTGAGTTGACGTTGCCGTATATATCAAACTCTATTGCGGTGTTGATAGCAATAACGCCTAGCCTTCTGATGATTTCTGGTGCATTACTAATATTTTGCGGTCTTAAAACTATTTTGTCTTTATAAAATTCGAAATTGTCGAATATCTTTTTAAAACAGGGTGCTGTTACTGTGATGGAGGATGCAGATGCAAAATTCATAATTCCTGCATCTAACAAGTCGAAGGTGCTATCTTGCAGTACTTCTGAGTACATTTCTAAGTCTTTGAATTCGCTGCCTTTAAAGCCCATCATTACAGCATTAGCTACTTTGCCAATACCTGCTTGTAAGGGCAATAAATTAGGTGGCAAATTTCCTTTCGCTACTTCATTTTCTAGAAACTGAATAATGTGTGCAGCTATAGCATCTGTTGTTTCATCGGGCTTGGATATAATGGCCGGGCTATCGGGGACATTTGTGAATACGATAGCAGCTATTTTGTTAATGTCTACTTTTATATAAGGCACGCCCATCCTATCGTTTGACGAAGCTATATCGAAAGGTAATTTATTAGGATAGGTGTTGCTGCTGTGTATATCGTGTATGCCTTGCACATAAGTAGGTACAGAAATGTTGATTTCAATAATAATCTTTTCGGCTACGTCTACAAAGATATTTGAATTGCCCACCGATGTGGTAGGTATAATATTGCCTTCCTCAGTAATGCTACTAGCTTCTATAATGGCTACATCTATGGGAGGTAAGTGTTTGTTTTGCAGCATCTCGGCAGTTTCGCTCAAGTGCTGATCTATGTATAGTACCTCACCGTTATTTATAGCTTTACGTAAAATAGGGTCTGATTGAAAAGGAATGCGCTTATACAACACGTGATTGTTTACCAAATGTGCGTCTGTGTCTTGGCCAAGTGAAGCGCCTGTAATAAGTGTAATTTTTATAGGACGCGTGTGAGCTTTTTCTGCTACGGCTGCCAAAATAGCTTTACTGTCTCCCGATTTGGTAAAGCCACTGCAACCAACCACCATATTGTTTTTGATGAGTGCTGCTGCCTCACCAATTTCTTGTACTTTGCAATGTAATGATTTGTTTTTAATTCTTTCGAGCATTATTAATTGAATTTTAGGGGTTTATTAGAACCAATTTGCTAGTTTACGCAATCCTACAATATATGAAAAGTATAGTAAAAATTGCATGCTGCAGCTTTATTTTTAAATAGCCTCCTAATGTGCTTGCATTAATGCTGCACTTTTTTTGAAGTTGAGCTTATTTAAAGAGGGATTGTTTCGTTGAAAGCAATGTCAGTTAATATAGTGTATGGAGTAATGGTTATTTGGGCTAAAATACTCTTTTAATTGCTTATATTCAAAGGTTCAGATACGTTATGGACTTTGAAAATAATTAGGGGCGGTTCCTGAGCCTATGGCATTTGCGTTAAATGAAATAAGGGAAGGATTTGGACAGGAATGTATGCTAGTAATTATTTGATAGTCGAGACGTATGGGCAAAAAGACAAGAAACACGGTGTATCGTGTCTCTTGTATGGTGATAGGGATTGGGTTAGGTTAATTGCATGGGTACTTCCATGATAAGAAATTCGGCAGGAGAATTGGCTTCAATTTGTATTTGAGTTGTATCCCATATGCCTAGGCCATCTCTTGTGGCAAGTGCTACATCTCCCACCTTAATGTCGCCTTTCAGATTGAAAATATAAATACCATTACCGGGTGATTTTAATTGATAGGTTTGTTTATAGTCTTTATCAAAATCGGCTAGGTGAAACCATGCGTTTTGGTGTATCCAAACACCAGCATCATCTTTATTGGGCGATAATATTTGTTGAAATGTATTTTTTCTATCTTCAGGATTCAAGCTAATTTGGTCGTATCTTGGGCTTACGTTTCTTTTATTAGGGAACAACCATATTTGTAAAAACTTTACGTCCTGATTTTTATTGGCATTATATTCTGAATGTTGAACGCCAGTGCCCGCGCTCATTACTTGGATATCTCCATTTCTAATAACGGTGGTGTTGCCCATACTGTCTTTATGCTCCAAATCACCACTTAGAGGTATGGATACAATTTCCATATTATCGTGTGGGTGCATTCCAAAGCCCTTTCCTGGAGCAACGATATCGTCGTTTAATACCCTAAGCACTCCAAAGTGCATTCTTTCGGGATTATAATAATTTGCAAAACTAAATGTGTGCCTACTATGTAACCAACCGTGATTGGCGTTACCTCTTGAGTCTGCCGAATGAAAAATAGTGTTATCCAAAATAGTTGAACGGGTGTTATTTATATGATTAAAACCTACGATACCATCTAATGGCATCCCTTCAAGTGGGCTTAGTTCATGAATACCATTGGCCAAAGATTTTAATCCAGCAACACTGGCGGCAAAAATACCGGTGCCCATGATGCCTTTTTTTAAAAAATCTTTTCTTTCCATTTTGTAACCACTCTTAATTAGTGGTACAAATTTAGCAAAGCAATAATATATAAAAAATAACCTAGATTAAGTATTTAGTCTTTTAGGTGTTGGTTTTTCATTTTGCTTAAAAATTCGGGGGTAACGCCAATATATGCTGCCACATGTTTTTGAGGAATTAAATTGATAATATTGTCTGGATATGTTTTTTCGAAGTTAGCGTAGCGTTGCTTTGCAGTCAGACTCATAGAGTCAATAATACGTTGCCTTGTAGCACACAATGCATTTTCGGCTAATATTCTAAAAAAACGTTCCATTTTAGGTACTTTTTCGAAAATTATGTCTTGTGCAGTCTTGGTGAGTAATAGCACTCTACTATCCATGATGCTTTCAATATTCATATTGCTTTTTTGTCTTTTTATCAACGATAGTACATCGGCAGCCCACCAGCCTTCGGGCGCAAAATGCAGGATGTGTTCAAAGCCATTATCATCAACATAATAGGCACGTAGGCAGCCGTTTACTACAAAAGCCATTTCATCTGTTATATTACCTTCCCTAAATAATATGGTTTTTTTAGTTAATTCTTTTGGCGTAAAATAGGAGGCCACTATATCCATTTCATTATCTGAAAGGTCCACCTTCATTCTTATGTGTTTTGCTAACAAGGAGTAGTCCATGTAGATAATAATTTATTGTTGTTCAATTTGTTGTGCTAAGGTAATATAAAAATTAGAAAATTATGTTAAGTTTTTATGGATAAAAAGTACAGTTAAAATGTGCTACCTTTGTATCACAGCGAGCTTGCTGTAATGTGTTGTATGAAAGTAATTAATACTGCGAAGTAATGGAGTGAGCAAGCGTGCTATTTTTTATATAACTTAATAGATTGTTTTGAAAAAATCTTTTTGGATACTAGCGTGTATAGCTAGCATGGGATTGGGAATACAAAGCTGTAATAAGCAGCTTGCGCCTTATCAAATTGTTGGGTTTGATGCCCAAGCAAATGTGGTATATATGGCTATTGACAGTACAATTGGTGAGGATGTGTGGTTAAATACGGCTTATTATGTATTGGACTCTATAAATATTGTATTGAATAAGGAGAATACCAACCTACGTTTGAAGCAGTTAGGCCTTATAACCTATGGTTGGGATGAAGCTACTTCAAGTACCGATTCGGTAGAGATTGGTCGTTATATGTACGAGTTTGATACTAAGCATCAAGATATTAGGTATAAGGGTAAAACAATTAAGTGAGTTACCTTATAAATTCTTTATCTTGTTAGAGGTTTATCAAGAAAGAATTTAATGTGATATCGTCTTGTAGCGGTGATGAATAGATTGAGAGCGTTAATGTGTTATTTAGGGTAAATGCTTTGGTTGTATTCCTTATGCATTAAGTGTTGTTATATAGCATTGCTATTACAAAAACGAAAGGCGTTAGGGTTGTTTTTCAACAAGGTATACAAAAAAAAGAGAGGCTAGCTTATTGTAAGCTAGCCTCTTTAATATAGTCAAAATATGATGTCGTTATTAGAATACAAAACCGATTCTTACACCAGTAACGATTGATGGTCCGAAGTTGAAAGTAGAACCAGGAGAATTGATAACAGTGTTACCAGAAGTACCACTGATGTTTTGATCACCAGCCCAAGTTTGCGTCAAACCTAAGCCAACTTCACCACCTAAATATACTTTAGGAGCAATGTAGTAGTCAGCACCTACAACGCCACGAATACCAATAGTGACATCTGTAGAAGTAACTTTACGAGTAAAGTTAGCTCTGTATGCACCACCATCAGCGTTTTCTTCGTTTTGAGTACCCGTAGTAGTACCAAAAATGATATCACCACCTACATAAGGAGATAAACGAGCAGTACCTTTAAAGTGTTTTTCGATACCGGCGTTTAACAAGAAAGTAGTTTGAGTAGTAGATTCAAAACCAGATACATTACCTGGGCCGTAAACATTTACTTTCTCATTGCCAACAGTTAAGTTTAATCCAGCACGGATAGCTAAATCATTTTTGATGAAATAACGACCGCGAAGCATTCCGCCATTGTTGTTTAATTTGAAGTCACTGTCTAAAATACCACCTACTAAACCTACTTCTGTAGTAACATCGCCTTTACCAGGTTTGAAAAATTTAAAATCTTCGTGTTGAGGATTGTTTGCAGAAGCTACAAAAGTGCTAGCAGCTAAGCTTAATAATAAAAGTGATTTTTTCATATTGTTTTTTGTTTTAGCGTTAGTAACAGTTTAAAAAATTTTAAAAACTTTAAATCATTAATACCTAAACTTTGATAAACTAAATTTAAAGTGGTTTAGTAAAATAGTTGTGCAAATATAATATAGGAATTCTATATCCAATAATTTTCTTTAACATTTTTTGTTAATTTAAAGATATTAATTTAAATATTACGGTTTTTGGGTGCTTATTTAATGTCTAAATACTTGAAAATAGCGTGTTTATGTAAGGTTTATTTTGTTACTTTTTTTCTGAAAGTGCCCACCAATAAGCCGATTTTTCGGGATTTTTTACTACGCCCAAGCCATGTTTGTACATATTACTCAATTCTTTCATGGCGGGTATGTACTTATAATTAGCTGCAAGTTCGCACCAATGAAATGCAATATTGATATTTTTCAATACACCCAATCCATGAAAATATAAATAGCCTATGTGGTAGGCAGCATAATAGCTTCCGGCAAGATAAGCTTCTTGGTAGTACTTCATTGCAGCTTCGAAGTTTTGTGGATTGGCCGACCAGCCTATTTCGTTTAGCTGTCCCAATAGTAGGAGCGCGCTTCCGTTTTGTGATTTGGCGGCGGTTTCTGCATGGCCTTTTGCTACTCCGTAGTCTTTAGCTTCAAAAGCCATCAGTGCTTTTTGATAGTTGTTGTCATTTGCCCATTTTAAAAGTAGGACGGCAAAATTTATTTTTTCATCGATGCTTATGATTTCGATGTAGTGTTGTTCTTGTAGGCTTCTACTTTCGGTGTCGAGTGTGTTGGCTTCATCAATAAGTTTTTGGCACTCTTGTGTTAATTTGACAAACAAGGGATCGCTTATGTTATCGTAGTGCAACAAACGGTCTATTGCTTTGATGCGCCAATAACCAACCGAGGTTACCCAGCCTTCGGTAGCCTCATGTCTATCTAAAAAGTAAAGACAGCTTCGATAGTCTTCCAGTTCAAAAGCATTTAATGCTTCTTGCAGAAAGTTGGTGTCGTTACTTACGTATAGTGTTGGCGTTTGGCTTGTATCGGGCGTGCCTGTTTCTATTTGCGCTATTAGGGGCGTACTAGTGCTTAAGAATATTAGCAGCAGGAGTCGGTAAAGTATGGGTGTATTCATCTTTATAAGTCTTTTATACAATCTTGTAATTGAACGATAATACTGTGGCTAACTTTTTGTGTTTTTGCCAATTCTTCAATCCAGTATTTTGCTTCTTTGTACGATTGTATGGTACCGCTGCCTTTACAGTGCATTTGTGCTAATTGTATCATAGCGTCTGTATCGCCATTTGCGGCAGCGTTATTAAAGTGGTAGAAGGCTTTAGCGTAGTATTCTTTCTTGTTTGTTTTGGGCGCCATTTCATGGTAGTACTGGCCTAGCTGATACTCTGCTTGTGCCACATTTAATAGCGATGCTTCTTTTAAATGGTTAAGATAGGCGGTTTGTTCGTCGTCGCTAAGGTCTGTAATACTTAGGGTTTCTTCGGCGTCGTACAGCATGTTTTTGGCTACGGCATAGTGCGCTATTCCAATATGGTTTTCGGCAGCTATTTCATAGTAGGCTATAGCTTGTTCTTGATCTTTGGGCACGCCTTGTCCTTCTTCGTACATCTTTGCCAGTTCCCAATACGCCAGACCGTTGTTTTTGCTGGTAGCATAATTAAAGTTGATTAAAGCTTTTTCGTAACTTTTCTTATTTTGGTAGTACACACCTCTTTGGTATTCTTCATCGGCCAGCCACCTATCGTATATGGGGCCTTCCATAAGATAGTTCATTTGCATTTTTGCCAGCCATTCCATATCTACTTCTTCATTAAAATTAAAATTGTTTTCTTGCAGTTCTTGTAGCCTACGTATGCATTCTTTTATTTCTTTTACAAAAACGTCTTCTTTGTTCTTGAAATTGGCCATTTTCAATAAACAACGTATTTTATGAAATAATACCTCGTCTGCATTTTTACTATAGCGTTCGATATACTTGATATGCATATAGGCTTGTGCATATTTTTGCTGTTCTAGGCAGGTTTTATATTCTTGAAGTGCGTAAGTAACCCTAATATTTTCTTGTGCGTTTGAGCGTTGGTGTATGCCCAAACCAAAGGCTGCTATGGTGATGCTCAAGATGAATGATTTCATAATGTACTGTGTCGAATGTTGAAACACCTCATTCTGTAAGCCTTTGGATAGCTACTAAATGAGGTGTCTTTGAAAATTATTCTGCTATTGCTATTTTATAATCCCAAGTTCGGCTTTTAGAGAAGAGTCTGATTATATAAACACCATTAGCTAGTTTGCCATATTGATTGAAATCGAGTTCGTATTTACCACCAAATGCACTTGCGTCGATGCTGCTGCCCATAACTTGTTTGCCAATATTATCTACAAGTATCCATCTTATAGGAGCATCATCGGTTTGGTTCCATTCTATGGTCACCTTTCCATTTGTTACGGGGTTAGGATAGATTCTGGATTGGTTTGCAAATTCATTCCAATCTAGTATCACGCTATTTGTGTAGAAAGAACGGTTTCCTGTGTTTGCTAATGTGTATCTCAAACGGTAAGTCATTGGTTTGCCATTATGCGGCGGAACGTCAAGGTATTGATAGTTGTTGTTGCCATTTTCTGTGGTAAATATAGTTTCAAATTGTGGCAGGCTATCGTTTGTAAGTCGCTCTAGGTGGTAGGATGTAACGAACGAATCTATGAAAGATGTCCATTGTAGGTCGGCTGTCACGAGCGCTTTTGCGGTACCGCTTAGTACCACTGTTGCATCACCAATCGCTTGCTTGCTGGTAGGGCCGCCACCATTAAACCAGAATTCTCCTTTTTGTAGGGTTTTTACAATTGCGTAATAACCGTTGTTGTAGGGTATCCATTGAAGTTGGTTGTACGGTATATAAGTATAGTTGTTGGTTTGTGCATTGTCTAAAAGTGTCTTGTTTTCAGTATTTGGATTTTGAGCATCTGAATAGATACTTGCTCCAAATCGATAAATGTCTTTGGGGTTGTAACAGCTAATACATTCGGTATCTTCTCTTACCATTTTCATAGTTGCATCTTCGATATAAAATATATGTGTTACCGTATCTGTATAGTTAGAAGGAGATGTGGTTACAAAGCTTCTAGGCAGAAAGTGCTGCGATGCGCTTGGGTTGGCAAAAGTGTTGTGTTTGAATGATTGTAGTGTGATGTTACGAGCCGAATTGTTGTTAATATTCAAAGCTGCTACTATGTCGTTACCACTCAATACTGGTGTAGTTGTATTGCTAAGTAATGAGATGTCGGCAGGTGTATTGAGGCTGTCTCCACTAAAGATGGGGTTTTCTAAATCGTAGATATGTATATCGTCGATGGCGATACCGTCAAAGTTGCCACCTTCGTCCGAAACGAATCTTAATCTGAATGCAAAGATGTTTTCGTCTTTAGGTATAGGGATACTTGCTACTTGCCAGTAAGCATTTTGTGTACCAACAAAAACATCATTTTGATGATTGTACCAATTATATCCTGCACCTTGCGTGCCTAATTTTTGCCAAGTAAATCCGTCATGAGTATACTCTACAAATGCATAATCTGCCAGTTGGTTGCTGTCGTTTTCGCTTGGTTGCTCTGTATGATAGATGAAACTAAAGCTCAACATGGGGTTTGCTAACGTGCTGACATCAAAACATGGCGAGTATAAGGAATGATTTGCGCGGTCCGGATACACGCTAGCAGTGTCTGTTATCCACGCTTTGGTGCCACTTGCAGCATAGGATATGTTGTTTTTGTTAGGAGTGCCGTATTGGAAAACTTTGGTAACACCATCGTCTGTAAAGAATCCGTCATTTTCTTCAAATGTTTGCAAATAAGGGAAGTTTGCAATGATAGGTTGATTCATGACAGACATTCCTAATAGAGAGTCATTCAGCCTGTAGGTGTCTGTAGCTAAGTATACCCACGAGTTAAGTGTATAGTATTTGGTCAGACTTAGGTCGGCTGGTGTATTAAAGGTGTAGGTAATTGTATCTTTTGGCGAAATGCTATCTATCAATTCTGTAATAATGGCTCCATTGTCTATTTGGTAAGATACAGCGATATTGTATACGGTTCTATTAACGCCATTGCCTACATAAAGCTTTATTGGTGCAGTGCTGCTTAATCCACAGTTGTAGTTGCTTATACTTTCGGTGCCAACAATAAATACATCGTTAGTTTCCATGGAAAGTGTAATATTATCTAAGGTAACACCTTGTCCGTAGTAATTGGTAGATAGCGGCACGGTAGCATATTGCTCCCATTTTACTTGTACGCTTTCTGTAAAATTCCAATTATTGTCTTTGAAAATATTGGTAAGTGAAATGGAAGAGGTGTTTTGTGGCAATCGGTTGATACTGTCTACAACGTAGTTTAATAGTCTAACCCAGTTGCTGTTTTCATTATTTCTAATCCATACACTATTTAATGAATCGATAGTAGGCCTATTTGGAAGCAGGTAGTCAAACTCTAGGCGGATTTCGGAGTTAGCAGTATCGTAAATGCTTAAATTGTAGGTAGCAATAAGGTTGTTTTTGCTAGCATTAGCTACTACGCCACCTACATTTCTTTGATTGAACATTGAGAAGGACCTATTGCCTGCAATATTTAAGGTGCTATTTAAGAATGAGGTTGCTATACCTTGTGCGGTACTTACATTAAAGTCTAAATATTCTATACTGTCTATACCCACGAGTTTTTCGCCAATGTGATTAAAATTGTTATTTTCAAAGTCAAAAATAAGTTTGTTATTCAATACCAAAGGCTCATTTGCCCATTGGTAGAATTCTTGCACGAGCGTATCATTAGCTTGGTTGGGGTCTACTATAGCCAAATTGCTGACTACTACCGTTAAGGTATATTTGTTTGGAATAGAAAAATTGTAATTACCCAATGATACGTTTGAAGTAGCTCCAGGAGCAATGGTATTATTGAAGTTTGTATTTACCCAAGCGCCATTATTTACGCGGTAGGAAACTCTAAAAGCACTGCTAGCCGTACCACTTAAATTAGCGATTTCGGCAGTTATGGGTGTATTGGCGGTAAAGCTACTTTGCGTATATCTGCGTCCAGAAATATTGGGTGTTATGTTTTTTACAGAAAGATCGCCATTCGGTACACCTACGCAGTTGCCATTATTAGGTAATCTGGATATGGCTACAGAGCGTTGTCCTTCAAGTGTACCAAAGATAGGTGCTACGCCCAGCCATTGCAATTCATCCACAGGAAGGTTGTTGACGGTGTAAGTAAGGTTGTTAGTTGTAGCAATGGCTACCATTTCAGCACCCATTTTTCTATAAATTCGGTAAGCGGTAGCATTAGGCACCGATGTCCAGTTTATTTTTGCGCTTCCAGGGCATTGTTCTGCCGCAATAGCAAGGCTTACTGTAGGGCGTTGCGAAACGGTAAAATTGCCACTAGTCACTGTTTTGCCGTTTTGAAGTACTCTTATTTGGCAAGTGGTGCTGTTTAAGGTACTAGAAAAAGTATATGCCAAGTGACGTGTATTAGGGTTGGTGATACTGCCAATAACTGCAAAGGTATTACCATTGTCTGTAGACAATAAAACGTCTATTGGACCCGTTGTAAATGGCGACTCCCAATAGATATTTTGTGAATTACCAGCTACTACTTTTTCACCTCCTTGTGGGAATTTTAAAAACAAATTATCGTCTTCGGTTTCGTAAAACACATAAAACTCTTGATTGGGAATACTTACATCAAAACCTGTTACTGTTATGGTATAGTTACCCGATGTTGGATTTGTGATGGTTATTTGTTCTACGTTATTAAGTCTATCCACACCTCTAGTTGCGTTGTTAGCAACATTAGCGGGAGTGTGGTCGAGTATCCAAGGTAGGGTTATTTGGTTGGTGGGTGATGTAAGTGTTACATCTAAGTCGTTGACTAAAGTTTTTGGTGCACCGGGCGTTCCTTCGGGGTCTTGCCAGTAAAGCATCACTTTTAGCAATGTCGTATTGGTGGGTACAGTAATTGTCCATTGCTTACTCACGCCTGTATTTACGCTATCTCTGAAGTATCTATTTTCTTCCAAAGTTTTTAAGGAGTGTTCGAGATTCATGAGTCCGAATCCGGTTTTAAAATCGGGTCCTGGATTTCCAACATCTTTAGCACCACTCATGAGTAGTCCTTTAATTAAGGCGCCATCAGGAATGCTGTTGTGCAATTGGAGGTATCTTTCGGAAAGAAGGGCAGCGGCACCCGCTACATTAGGTGCAGCCATACTAGTACCGGTGCTGGCATAGTAATTATTATTGTTGCCGCCGGCAATGAGGCTAGTACCCATTGCAGCAATTTCTGGTTTAATTCTACCGTCTTTTGTTGGCCCTACCGATGAGCTGACGCTAAATGCAGATTCGTTTTTGCCCATATTTGCTACCGTGAGTACATTTTTTGTAGGCTGATAATGTCCAGCAACGGTTGCGTATTGATAAGGAAAAGGACTACAAGTTCTGTTAGCGCTATTTCCGGCTGCAAAAATGTGAAGTAATTTTTTGTTGTTATTAAGTTGCTCGTCTATTATTTGCGAGTAAATAGAGTATAATCCAAAGGCATTGCAATTATTGAGGTCGGCACCATAAGAGTTGTTGGTAAGGGTCATTCCAAAATCTTGATAGTAATTTTCAGATTCAGAAATGATGTTGCTAAAATAATTCGTTACAACATTGGCTCTTGGTGCAAACCCTGTGAATATAGGGTTTATAATACCGGCACCAGCTACCGTTGTTGCTACGTGGTAGCCGTGGGCTGTTTGGTTTTGAGGGTTAAAGTTATTAAGCCTATCGGTGAGGTCTACATGGAATGGATGCGCATCATCGCCTACTCCTACTACCAAATTGGCGCCGGTGAGTTCTCTGCCACCTAAGGATAAGGGTTTGATAGCATTACCTGCACCTACATAAAATCTTGTTTGTTCTAATAGGGGTTCGTCCACTATACTGGCAGTAATGCCTAATATATCGGAGTGTTGCGCAAAGTCTAATAGCTTATTCGCGGGGATATTTATGCTTATAGCATGATGCTTTTCCCATTGTTGTATTTTGGAAGTGGTAGCATTATGTTTTGCTAGCCAATCTTGCATTTTTTGGGCATTGGTAGCCTTGTTTAATTTCACCTGAATAGTAATCTCACCTGTTTTCTCCAAGAGTTCTGGTGCTATTTTGTAGATGCTTTCAAAAGTTGCCCAATGCGTGTATTTAAGTTTATCTACTTGCAGACGTTTTGTAGTCTTCACCAAATAGGTGTTATTTCCTAAGCTGTTGATGATTTGTAAGCCCCAGTTGTTGGCTTCTTTGGGTGCTAAGGCATTGTGTGTTCTAAGCAGTAACAATTTACCTTCGGTGGAAGTGATGGTATTAGATTGCCATTGAATACTGTGGCCGTTTAGTTCTAGCACCTGAGCCCATAATGAGATACTCAAAAAAAGGCTGATAGTAAGTGTAAAAATATGTTTCAATGTATAAAGTGTTTCTAATTTGAAAAAAAATCTATTTCCAAATTTAACATCTATTATTGTAAAAACATAATTGTACTATATAATATTCTAGGGTGCAGTGCTTTGTTGAGCCTATTTATTGTTAAAGTTATTGATGGGCTAGCCATTGCTTATATAGGTCTAGCAGCACGATCCAGGCCATTGCTTCTACTATGACAGGGGCACGAAGCGCAACGCACAAGTCATGTCGACCCTTGATTTTAAAGGCTTCTACGTTGCCAGTAAGCATATTGATGCTTTCTTGGAGTTGGGGTGTGGAAGCAGTAGGTTTAAAAGCTAATTTAAAATGAATATCATTGCCATTGGTAAGCCCACCTACTATGCCACCAGCGTTATTGCTAGCTGTTTTGCCATTTTTATGAATAATTGCATCGTTGTGAGTTTTTCCGGTCATGCTGGCTGCTGCAAAACCCATTCCAAATTCTATGCCACGTACTGCAGGTATTGCAAACATAGCATGTGCCATAACAGACTCAACACTGTCCCAGAAGGGCTCACCTAGACCTACCGGAACGCCCCTTATATCGCAGGCAACAATAGCACCAACGCTATCTTTTTGTGCAATGGCAAAAGCCAAGCCTTCTTCGGTGTTTTTAAATCCGCCAACGCTATCTACTTTGGCCAAAATTTGAATAGGAATTTTATAGTGTTCTACAAAAATTTTTTGAGCTATGACACCTGCTGCTACAATGCCTACTGTGAGCCGTGCGCTAAAGGCACCTCCGCCTCTTATGTCTTGAAAGCCTTTGAATCGTTCGTTTGCAACCCAATCTGCATGGCTAGGGCGCGGAATAGCTTCTTGTTGTTTGTAGTCTTTGCTTTGGGTATTGTTATTTGTAAAAGCAATAGTTAAGGGTGCGCCGGTTGAAAATTGGTTGTAAACGCCCGATAACAACATAGGTTCGTCAGCCTCTTTACGAGGGGTAGTTCCTTTTTGGTTACCGCCTTGCCGCCTGCTAAGCGCCAATGAAAAGTCTGTTTCGTTGATAGGTAAACCCGGCGGCACACCATCAATGTTTACGCCTACATGTGAGGCGTGTGAGGCGCCAAAAACAGCTACTTTAAAGAGTGTACCGAAAGTATGCATACAGGGAGCGCTATATTTTATAAAAAATGCGAGACAAGAGCGCTCGCATAATGTGTTGATTTATTATAGTTGCATTAGTTCCATAATGCGTTCTAATTGTTCGTCGTCGTAAAAGTCAATAATTATACTACCTTTTCCGTTTTTCTTTCTGTTCAGTATTACTTTAGTTGAAAAATGGGAGGCCATATTGTCTTCAATTCTTTTATAAGCTGGAGGTAGCTTTTTGTCTTCTTTCGCAGGTGTTGCAGCTTTTCTTTCTTGCTGCATATTTTTTACCAATATTTCAGTTTGTCGTACCGATAGTCCTTTCCCTATAATTTCGCGGTACACATATAGTTGTTCGTCTATCAAATCAAGGCCTATGATGGCACGTGCATGCCCCATGCTTATAGAGTTGTCTCTTACAGCTGTTTGGATATCGGGAGGTAGCTTAAGCAGTCGTAGGTAGTTGGCTACAGTGCTTCGGTCTTTTTTCATTCTTTCGGCTAGCTGCTCTTGAGTGAGGTCGCATTCGTCCATCAAGCGCTTATAGCTTAGGGAAATTTCTATAGCATTAAGATTTTCTCTTTGTAGGTTTTCAAGAAGGGCCATTTCGAGCAATTCTTGGTCGTTTGCAGTTCTTATATAAGCGGGAATATCTTTGCGTCCTGCAAGTTTAGAGGCACGCCATCTTCTTTCTCCAGACACCAACATATACTTACCGGTTGTTAGTTTTACAACGGTTATGGGTTGTATAATGTCATGAAGTTTGATGCTTTCTGCAAGTTCGTTCAGGGCTTCTTCGTCAAAGTCAATCCTAGGTTGCTTAGGGTTTACAATGATTTCGTCTATAGGTATTCTACCGCCCACTGCGGGTACGACGGTGTTATTTTTCTTACCGTCGGCGGCAGGTGTGGTTTGTATTTGTTCGGTGGTAGCTTTTAGTTCTTCGTCAATATTGTTCAACAATGCTTTGATGCCAAGGCCTAATGCTTTTTTCTTATTGTTGGGTGTAGACATATTGTATATTTCTAATTACTCAGCGTAGTAAGGTGTTCGTTTTTTTGTAAAGAAAAAGAATTTTTAGCTGGGGGTTGTATCGTTTTCTTCCGTAAACTCTCTTTCTTTTTGTTTGATTTGAGTAAGGTTGTTTTTTTGTAAAATTTCTCTTGCTAGGTTGATGTAATTTACTGCACCGGTACAGTCCATATCGTACTCTAATGCTGGCTTACCAAAGCTAGGAGCTTCGCCAAGCTTGGTGTTTCTGTGTATGATGGTATTAAATACTAATTCTTGGAAGTGATTTTTTATTTCTTCCACTACTTGATTGCTAAGTCTGAGTCTGCCATCATACATCGTCATTAAGATGCCTTCTATTGCTAGGTCTTTGTTTATACGTGTTTGAACTATTTTTATGGTATTTAATAGTTTTCCAAGTCCCTCAAGAGCAAAGTATTCACATTGTACAGGAATGATCACGGAATCTGACGCAGCTAAAGCATTAACGGTAATTAAGCCCAAAGATGGAGAACAGTCTATTATAATAAAATCAAATTTGTCTTGCACTTTCTCAAGTGCATTTCTAAGGATATTTTCTCTATTTGGGTGGTGTATCAATTCAATTTCTGCACCCACCAAATCTAAGTGAGAGGGTAACAAGTATAAATTTGGGGTTTCGGATTCCAACATAACTTGTTCTACAGGCATATCATTCACCAAGCAGTCGTAAAGACTTACTTGGATATTTTTTAAGTCAAAACCATTACCTGTGGTGCTATTAGCCTGAGGGTCTGCATCTATTAATAGTGTCTTATATTCCAAAACAGCTAAGCTTGCCGCTAAGTTTATTGCTGTGGTAGTTTTGCCCACTCCTCCCTTTTGGTTAGCTATTGCTAATACTTTTGCCATTATAAGCGATTCCTTTTCTGTTTTTTATGAAAATAAATATTAATATTTTGCTGTTTGCATAAATACTTCCTACAAAGGTACAATATTTTTTAGAGTTCAAATGTTTCTCCTATATGTGGTAAACGTAGCCTTTTTCCTTGCTGTTCAAACATGGATACCGCAGCGTTTTTATCGATAACAATATATCCAAATGTATCAAAATGAACACCAATTATATTATTACATTTTATAAAGTCGGCTGCAATACTTGCTTGTTGGGCGTTCATCGTAAAATTGCCACCTACAGGTAATATTGCGGCATCAATTTTACAGTAAAAGGGTACTAGCTGCATATCCATCGTCAAGGATGTATCTCCCGAATAATATACGTTTTGTGTTGGCGTTTCGATAATAAACCCTCCAGGATTACCGCCATAAGTTCCATCTGGTAGTCCGCTACTGTGTGCAGCTGGCACCAAATGTACTGTGCCAAAATCAAATTGTCGGGAACCAAAATTCATAGGATGCACCTTGTCGTAACCTTGTTTTGTTACCCAATCTGCTATTTCTGCGTTACAAACTACCATTGCTTGGGTTTGGTGTGCAAGTGGTAATAAATCTGCTATATGATCGGCATGGCCGTGAGATACTAAAATATAATCTGCCCGAATATCAGACAGCTGTATGTCTTTAGCCAATGGATTGGCCGAGATGAAGGGGTCGAACAATAACACTTTGCCATCTGCCAAGGTTAAAGAGAAACATGCGTGACCATAAAACTTAAATTCCATTATTGAACTATGATTTAAAATTATCGGTTAAATTATTTGTGTAAAAATAGCATTCGCAAGTTACAAAAAAAGTGTTTTGTTTGAGGTATTAGCGTTAAATTTGTGGGCTTAATAGCATTTGGAATAACGATTATGAATATAGCTACATTATACAAGAAAGCATTAGCATTTGAATTTTTGACGGCAGAAGAAGGTTTGTTTTTATTCAAACATGCTCCTTTGGCAGAGTTGGCATTTGTAGCGAATGAGCTTCGAAAAAAACAAGTACCACATCAAAAAGTCACTTGGATTATAGATAGGAATATGAACACTACGAATGTGTGTACAGCCAACTGCAAGTTTTGTAATTTCTACCGAATTCCTGGGCATCCCGAACAGTATATAACCGATATTGATACCTACAAGAAAAAGATCGAAGAGACTTTTAGATATGGCGGAGAGCAATTGCTGCTTCAAGGTGGGCATCATCCCGATTTGGGTTTAAATTATTATGTAGACTTATTCAAACAATTAAAGGAATTATATCCTACCTTAAAGTTGCATGCGCTAGGGCCGCCAGAGATAGCGCACATATGCAAAATAAGTGGCGTTACCCACCGGGAAGCACTTTTAGCCTTGAAAGAAGCAGGAATGGATAGTATGCCAGGGCCAGGAGCAGAGATATTAGATGATAGAGTAAGAAGGCTGATTTCTAAAGGTAAATGTGGGGCTCAAGAATGGTTGGATATCATGCACGAAGCGCATAAGATTGGCTTGACTACTTCTGCAACGATGATGTTTGGACATGTAGAAACACTTTTAGAGCGATTTGAACACCTGGTGAAGTTGCGCGCAGTACAGGCTCAAAAACCAGCAGATGCAAAAGGGTTTGTTGCATTTATCCCGTGGACGTTTCAAGATGTAGATACGCTATTGCTGCGTATACGAAAAGCAAAGAATGATACTACCGGAGAGGAGTATATTAGAATGATAGCAATGAGCAGAATTATGCTGCCCAATATAAAAAATATTCAAGCTAGCTGGCTTACCGTTGGTAAGGAAATAGCCCAAATGTGCTTGCATGCAGGAGCAAATGATTTTGGTTCCATTATGATAGAGGAGAATGTCGTAAGTGCAGCCGGAGCGCCACATAGGTTTACGGCTTCAGGTATACAAGAAGCTATCTTGGCTGCGGGTTTTGAATCGCAATTGCGGAATCAACAATATGAATTTAGGGAAATGCCTCAATTAGAAGAACAGGTGATTACCTATTAAAATATCTATTATCCTGACCAAATGTAAAAGTTTATGTGTAAATTGGTCAGGATTTTTTTTTATTGCTATATACTACTATTCTAGTTGTAGCTTTCTTTTTTGAACAATTTGTTTTTTTGACTTTATATGACCGATTATAGCAACGACGTGGCAGCGGTAGCTGCATTACACGAAAAGTACCGCAGTATAAAAGCAACAGTAGGGCAGATAATTGTAGGCCAGTCTGAAGTAATAGATAAATTGATAATAGCAATACTTTGTGACGGACATAGCCTCTTGGTGGGTGTGCCGGGTTTGGCTAAAACCTTGTTGGTAAATACCCTTGCCCAAGCATTAGATTTGTCTTTCAAAAGAATACAGTTTACACCCGATCTTATGCCTAGCGATATAACGGGTACAGAAATATTGGATGAACATCGACATTTTAGGTTTATTCAAGGGCCAATATTTTCCAATATTATCCTTGCTGATGAAATAAACAGAACGCCGCCCAAAACACAGGCTGCGCTTTTGGAGGCAATGCAAGAAAAACACGTAACGGTAGCAAATGCTACGTATCCGTTGAGCAGACCATTTTTTGTATTAGCTACGCAAAATCCTATAGAACAAGAGGGTACTTATCCGCTACCCGAGGCGCAGTTAGATAGATTTATGTTTATGATAGAAGTGGATTATCCGTCAGAAGCAGAGGAGATAGCGATTGTAAAGCAAACGACATCAACCCGGAATGTACAAATACAACCCGTACTGACAGCAGAAGAGATAGTTTACTTTCAAGAGTTGATAAGGCGTGTGCCAGTAGCTGATAATGTGGTAGCGTATGCGGTGCAGCTTGTGCAGAAAACAAGACCGCATTTGGCCATCAATGAGTTTGCTTCAAAATATATAGCTTGGGGTGCCGGGCCAAGGGCCTCTCAAAATCTAATTTTAGCTGCCAAATGTCATGCAGTATTAAAGGGTAAATACTCTCCAGATATTGAAGACGTAAAAGCCATTATGCACGATGTATTAAGGCATAGAATATTAAGGAATTATAAGGCAGAAGCCGAGGGATTGAGCATTAAAGATGTTGTTGAGGCATTAAGTGTGTAGTGTTTAAAATAAAGTGTTTTAAGCAAAATAGCAGCTAACCGTTTAGGTTAGCTGCTATTTTTATATTGTGAGTGTATTAAAAAAGATAGCGTTTGTTTTGTTGTTGCTATTTTTGCGTCAATTTGTTATCTCTATAGGTTTTGGCTGCTGCTATAAGGCTTACAAATAAAGGTGCAGGCTCTTCTACCGTACTTTTGTATTCTGGGTGAAATTGCGCACCTAAAAAGAAAGGATGATCTGCAACTTCTACTGCTTCTACCAGTCCGGTTTGAGGGTTTTTCCCCGATGCTTTCATGCCCTTTTCTTCAAAAGCACTTAAGTATGCATCATTAAATTCATATCTATGTCGATGGCGTTCTTGTATAGAATTTGTGCCGTATGATTTAGCTAAAAGTGTACCAGGCAAGCATTCGCAATCGTAGCTACCTAGCCTCATAGTGCCACCCATATTAAGCAGTTCTTTTTGGTCTTCCATAAGGTGAATTACGGGGTGCGTAGTGTCTGGATTCATTTCTGTAGAGTGCGCATCCTTGTAGCCCAATACATTCCTAGCAAATTCCACTACTGCCATTTGCATGCCGAGGCAAATACCTAAGAAAGGAATTTTGTTTTCTCTTGCATATCTGATAGCTTCGATTTTACCTTCAATGCCTCTTTGTCCAAAGCCCGGTGCTACGATTACAGCATCTAAGTTTTGTAAATTTTCGGCAGCATTTTCGATAGTAAGGTGCTCGGAGTGTATGTTTTTTACTTCTACCTTACATTCATTAATAGCACCAGCGTGTATTAACGATTCTAAAATAGATTTATAAGCATCTTGAAGCTCCACATATTTACCAATAAGCCCAATAGTAACTTTAGATTTTGGGTATCTAAGTTTACTCAAGAAGTCTTTCCATTTAGTAAGGTCGGGTTCTTGGTTGGTATCAAAGCCCAATAGTTTTAAAGTAATGGTATCTAAGCCTTCTTGTTGCATCATTAAAGGCACTGCGTAAATGGTATCTGCATCTAAAGACTCTATAACAGCTTCTTGTTTAACGTTACAAAACTGTGCAATTTTACGTTTTAAGTCTTCATAAAGTGGTTGCTCCGTTCTGCAAACTATTATATCGGGGTGTACACCATTTTCACTCATTAGTTTTACTGAGTGCTGAGTGGGTTTTGTTTTTAGTTCTTTAGCAGCTTTAAGATAGGGTATTAGGGTAAGGTGTACGATTAAACAGTTTTCCTCTCCTAAATCCCATTTCAATTGTCTTACCGCTTCTATGTATGGTAAAGATTCGATATCGCCAACCGTGCCACCCAATTCTGTAATTACAAAATCGTAAGCATGCTTGTCGTCGCCCAAGAGCAACATTCGTCTTTTTATTTCATCTGTAATATGTGGAATTACTTGTACGGTTTTACCTAAGTAAGCTCCTTCACGTTCTTTGTTGATAACGTATTGATATACTCTGCCGGTAGTTACATTGTTTGCTTGCGACGTTGGTATATTTAGAAATCTTTCGTAGTGTCCAAGATCCAAATCGGTTTCAGCGCCGTCGTTAGTAACAAAACATTCACCATGTTCATATGGGTTTAATGTACCAGGGTCGATATTGATGTAAGGGTCAAATTTCTGAATCGTTGTTTTGAATCCTCTAGCCTGAAGTAGTTTGGCCAATGATGCTGCTATAATGCCTTTTCCTAATGAAGAAGTAACCCCGCCGGTTACGAAAATGTACTTTGCCATGATACGTATACTAATTTTATCGACCGGAGTGGTTCGGAAAGTATTTAAGTGAAACACTTACTTTCAGCGGTCATGCAAAGGTAGGATAATTATTGCTTTATATGAAATACATTTGCTCGAAGAAATATTTTTTTTACTTCATTGGAAAGCTTAAGTGCTTATTATAGGGCTTTAGCGGTGGTGTTCGGTAGATGTGTTTTTTTTTTGGTAACCAATTAATATGATACTTTATTGCTACTTTTTTTTTGGTACTTTCCAAATTGTTACTTGCAAATGTTGTTGTTTGAGTAGTGCTAGTGCTGCCTTTTCGTTTTTTTGCCAAGTTTTTTTGGTTTTTGATAATTGAAAAGCATTTTTTATATTTTTTATTTTATCGGAGCGTTTGGCTACAAAGAATATTTTTTGGATGTTATTCCATAATAATGAGGTACTAAATGCATCCTGAAGCGGTATCCAATACAAGATGGTAGCCGGTTTGATGCTTAAGGATATTTTTTCTATGACAGCCAATGTAATACCCGCGTGTAGGCATAAAATATTGTCTTTTTGGGGCTCAAAAACAGCGTCGGGCAATAGCGTATTCTGCCATTCTATTTCTAGCAGCTGATTTTGAATAGATGTGGTGTGCGTCAGTAGGTTTTTTGCTGGTGTATCTTCTTTCCAAAATAACACCAGTTGTTCTTTGTAATTGTTATAAATATTCCAAGTAGCTTCTTTGAAATAGTCTAAGGCCAAGTCTGCATACCGATGGCTGAGGCTTGTCTCCATGTATGTTGGAGCATAAAAGAGTCCACCTTGGGTGTTTTCATATTCAGTTTCAGGAACACGTACGATGAGTTCTTTATTTTTTGCATAAATTTTCCAAACGATTCTTCTTATATCATCTCCAGTCTCAAAATTTTTGTAGTGCAAAAGTTCACCATCTTTTTTGGTAGTAGATTGGTGTTGTTCGTCAAAAGTGATGTTCAGTAATGGCTTTACTTTTAGTTGGGGTATTTTATAACTTGGAGGGAAGTGCGTATAAGTAAAGTTTTGTTGTATACGAATAGGCAATGCTGTCATACGCAGCAGGTCTGTATATTGAAGCGTAAGGTACTTAAAGGTATATGTTTTATAATGAGGTAATGCTAGGGCTTGGCTTATAGTGGTGCCTTTTAATGTAAATTGTTGAATGTTGTTTTTTAAAAACAAAATAGGGTATATATGTGCTTTGTTTTTTAGGGTGATAATTCCCGTAAGTGTGCCAAGCATGGGTGCATAGGCTTTGTTGACGATTATTTTTAACCTACCGTTTTGGAGTTTGTTGATATCTAAAGGAGCGGTTTGCAAACGAATGCGCAGGAGGTTTACCAGCCAATTGATTAGATTAAAAGCTAGGCTAATAATGGCCAATGAAAGAAGCAAATAAAACCCAATTTCGAGCAACAATACGATGATTTTGTGGGTGCTTAGGGTTTCGGCTGTTTTTTCGAGCAGTATTTGACTATTGTTTTTTAGATAATACAGCAAGTAGATGGCACTTCCCATCAATATAAAGTTGAATTTGATGGGACTAAAGCGTCCTATTGTTTGAATAAATTTAGATGCTTCACGTATCATCTTTGTTGCTCAAATAGTTTATTGAATGGGCAAAATCATTTCATATTGTTTTAAGAACAGTTCAAATCCTATTCTATTCAAGAATTGCGCTCCAGATACTTCTGCCTGAAGGTTGATGATTTGAATATCTTCTCCTCCAGTATAGTGCGACAAAGCATTGAATAATTTAGAGCCGATGTGCTGATTTCTATAATCTCTAGCTACTGCAAATTGTTGTACCCGTTTAGTAATATTATTGAAGAACAGGTAGCCCACTATTTTACCTTGGACTTTGTAATTAATGAAGGTAACTTGCTGCTTAACGTTTTCTATCGAGAGCTGGTCGTTTTGCCAGGTAGGCTCCCAATCCCATATCCACGATACGTCTTTAGGTTCCCAGTTTTGTTCTATACCAATGTTCGGGTCGAGGGTCGACTCTAATTGTTTGACCCTGCCGCTATAGCATTCTAGAATTCTGGAGATTGTAAAGCCTACTTCTATAAAGCTTTTCAATGCGGGTACATTATTGGTAATGGCT
The DNA here is from genome assembly GCA_964429515.1 of uncultured Taibaiella sp. GTDB lineage: Bacteria > Bacteroidota > Bacteroidia > Chitinophagales > Chitinophagaceae > MKSF01. The sequence goes on along the minus strand of CAYSCJ010000024.1, from coordinate 3,922 downwards.
TCGAGTTGTATTTGTGTGTATCCTTTTTCCTTAAGTATTGGTAGTAAATAGGCATACATTCTGACGGTTAGTTTTTGTTTTCTGTGGCTTGGTATTACTCCTGTAATAGCGTTGTAAGCATGCCAAGTTCCATCAATGTTTTTGGAGCCATGAAGCATCAAAGCCACTAGTTTATCGCCGTCAAAGGCACCAACCGAGATGTTCATGTCGATTTGTTCTGACAAAACTTTTAATTGTAATTTTTCCATGGTCAATTGCATAGAAAAAATATAATCTTCAAAAGACTCATTGATTGTATTTAAGATAGTCGATAAGTCAATGTTGGTAAGGGATTTGAATTCCATTTACTATAGGTGTAAAAATTAAAAACTTTGATTGCTAGCTACAATATTAAGTATTCAAGATGAATTTTCTTTAAAGATTTATCGGTCGCTCCTTAACAGTAGCTTTTTGAAGGCATTTGCAAACATAATTTATTTTGGTTCATTGCTTGCTTTCAAATACTCAACTTGCCAGCGAGTGGAATATTGGAGATGTTTTTTTGCTATAAAAATTAACCAGATAGACTGCTTTTGTCAGATTTAATTATCGAATATTAAACATTAACTTGAAATTTATATTCAAAGAATATTTATCTCTCCTAATAATTGTTTTAATCCATGGATAAAAATTAACTTCGCAGCAATTCTTGTGAAATTTTTAAAACTTAGTGATTCCTTTTTTTTAAATTTAGTGAAATGCGAAATCAATTTGTAATTTTTGCAATCATCAGTTTACTGATATCTGGTCTATTGACCATCTTTGTTAGTACGTATTGGTTAGTAGCTTTTATTATCGTTTTAGCTTTGGTAGTACTGGGCTTTTACGATATGTATCAGTCAAAGCACAGTATCATGAGAATCTATCCGGTATTGGGTAGATTTCGTTGGGTACTAGAAGATCTACGACCAAAGATATATCAATATTTTATAGAGTCGGATACCGATGGTACGCCTATAAATAGGGTAGACAGGTCGACTGTATACCAGCGCGCCAAGAAGGAAACCGAAACGATACCCTTTGGTACACAGCTTAATGTTTATGCCGAGGGTTATGAGTGGATGTGTCACTCGGTTTCTCCAAAAGATTTCAAAACATTAGACCATAATCCAAGAGTGCTTTTTGGGAATAAGGATTGTAAGCAACCCTATTCAGGTAGTATTTTGAATATTTCGGCAATGTCTTATGGTTCACTTAGTAAGCAAGCCGTAGAGGCAATGAATGCTGGAGCTAAGCTTGGAGGTTTTGCACATAATACCGGAGAAGGTGGTATTTCACCTTATCATTTGAAACACGGAGGTGATCTTATTTGGCAAATTGGTACAGGATATTTTGGTTGTCGAACTCCGGACGGAAAATTCAACCCCGAGTTGTTTGCAAAAAATGCGGCGCTACCGCAGGTGAAAATGATTGAATTGAAAATTTCGCAGGGCGCTAAGCCAGGCCACGGAGGTATATTGCCAGCGTCTAAAAATACACCAGAGATTGCTGCCATTCGTCACGTAGAGCCTCATACGTTAGTAGCTTCTCCTCCATTTCACTCTGCATTTAGTACCCCTAAAGAATTGGTATTATTCATCAAAGAGTTAAGAGATCTTTCGGGAGGAAAGCCAGTTGGTTTTAAATTGTGTATTGGACATAAGTCAGAGTTTATTGCAATTTGTAAAGCAATGATCGTTTTAGATATTTATCCCGATTTTATTACAGTAGATGGCGGTGAAGGCGGTACGGGTGCTGCACCACAAGAGTTTTCAAATTATGTAGGTGCACCTTTATTAGATGGTTTGGCTTTTGTACACAATATATTGAGAGGTTTAGATATTAAAAAACACATCAAAATAATTGCTTCTGGTAAAGTGACCTCGGGTTTCCATATTGTTAGGGCTATTGCATTGGGTGCAGATGCTTGTAATTGTGCTAGAGCGATGATGTTGGCAGTAGGTTGTATTCAAGCTTTGCTTTGTAACACAAATAAATGTCCGACTGGTGTGGCCACTCAAGATCCGAAATTAGCAGTTGGTTTGGATGTAGCAGATAAAACCCAGCGTGTAGCTAACTTTCATAAAGGTACCATCGAAAACTTTGTAGAATTGTTGGGCGCTTCTGGGCTAGATAGCAAAGAGAATATTTCTAGATGTCATATTTACCGTCGTACGACGCTTAATGATATGCTTACATTCGAAGAAATTTTCCCTTCAATTCCTATAGGCTCCTTATTGGATGAAAACTTGATTCCTGAGCGTTATCAAGATGATTTCAGTTGGGCAGATATTGACAAATGGGGTATTGATTTGAGTAAGAAATACACACAAAGAACCTCTACTGCTACTGCATAGCAACTACGAAAAAGTAAAGTTCGAAATAGCGTAAATTTATAAATAGCAAGCGGCAACTTCATGAATAAGTGAAGTTGCCGTTTTGATATTTTATAAGTAAGTTGTACGCAAGCAGACAGCAAAATTCCCATCACTCAACTTTTTAACAAAACATCAATAGGCTCACGCACATTGTGGCACATTGGCAAGGCACACAAAATCACCACACAAGGCTCACCTTGCCAAAGAGCCACAATTTTGGCTCAACCACGTACCCACCATCCATAATTGCTATAAAAAATTCAACAAAATTTCAAAATAACACTATGCGAGTATCTTAATATGCCATATTTTTACAATTTATCCACATTTTATCTTGCAAATAAAAGTTAAAGTGCTACTTTGTGATTTCAATACTTTTAAAAGTAAGTTTAGTTCGCTTAAATCATTTTTTCCTAACAAATAATTATTAATAATTATGAGGGTACAGCTACCAGTTTTATAGAAAAGATAGAAGAAAGTTTGGGTAACTGCATAGACCCTGATTTTCCACCAATCAATAATTATTACGTTCGTAAACGTAAAGACCTATCTCAGTCCTACAAGAACAAATCTGTTAACGGAATTATTTTAGATGTAACCCACCGCATTATGCGCACGCCAAGTTTAGTAACGGATGCCTTATTAGGCAAGGCGAAGCATTAGATTGTTACAGTCAGAAATTACAAGATGCTGCTGTTGTCTTTGCTACGCTTAATAATGAAGCCGTAGAACTTTCTAATCAATATTCAGAACAGCAACAAACAATCAATAAAGAGCAATGGGAGAAAGAAAAAGAGCGTTTAAGTAGTGCCATTGCGCTTATAGACAGTATACCAGACCCAATTGAAAAAGCCAAACTGTATAAAAAAGTATTTACAGCCTGTTGCGATGTGCCTCAAAGCGGAGGTTGTGGCTGTAATGACAATACGGGGGCATAATATTTTATTAAACTTGCCACCAATGACCTGCAAGCCATTGGTGGTTGTAAATTAATTTAACTATGGCAAACAATTTCAAAAATCCGTGGGATGTGGGCGGAGAATATTGTAATCAAAATGCCTTGAATACGGAATTTCTTCCTAAAGATGCAGCATATTTTACTGGTGTAAATTCCAATACAGGAGAAAGTGTACATGATAGAAGGGTAGATGATAAAGAAAGCCTTTTTGATGTTTTATCAATTGATAGTAAAGGAATAATTTCAAACTCGAGAATAGCAATTGATATTATTAAAGAAATTGAAAAAGGACCACTTAGGTCTGTTATAGGAATTATACTGCACCGAACTGTTTCCAGTACAGGAAAAAGTACAATTAATGCTTTTAAAACAGGAAGAGATGGTGTAAATTATGGTACTCATTTTTTACTAGATGAATTTGGAAACATTCTTCAAACAGCGAGTCTGAATTATTACACACTTCATGTCGGAAAAACAAGGAAAAAGTCTTATCCTCATGTTGTAAGCTCCCCAAAAACTAGTACGGTTTAAAAGTAGAATTTTTTCTTAACTTTAAAACTGTAATTAT
>CAYSCJ010000023.1:0-39526 GCA_964429515.1 uncultured Taibaiella sp. | reverse complement strand
TACAGGCGCGCGCTTACATCTGCACGCTTATATGAAGTTTACAGCAATTAATTAGTAGTATGGAAAATTAACATGTTATATTTTTTTTAACATTTTAAAATAAAGATATATAAAATTTGAAAATCTCTTTTTATTTAATATATTGCAGAAAAGAGTACTCAAAAAACTTATTTATTTATGTAATTAAATTTATTTATTATGATTTTTAATCGTACTTACAAGTGGAAAACCAATTTATCTCAAGAAGACATTCGCGAACGTCTTATTGGCAAGACCTTTGAGGTTCATCACCTTAGCTTTGAGGTATTCGACAAAGGGGATATCCTTAAAATTATTCCGCATGCCGAAAATGTTGAGGGCATTAAAACGCTTCCTATTACACATTTGAAGATGGATAAGTCGTCGGGAAATACGACGATTACCTTCAAAACGAAGCCAAGAAGAATTGATGCTGGCGGACCGTACTTGATATCGATATTTTGTATCTTCCTGCTATTGATTTCTGCTGGCTTCTTTGTATTGCAGCCTGGTAAGTATGAGATACCATTAGTTATGGCAGGTATAAGTCTCTTGATTTTCGTTATTTTCTGGTTTAGAATGGAAACCGGATATTTTGATTATGTAAGAAAGATAAAAACCTTCGTAAAAGCGCAATCGCAATAAGTGCCTGCTAAGTAGGCATTAAAGCACTTTTTGCAAGAGACAATTCACAAAAAGGAGGAGTATTTTTGCTTCTCCCTGATTATTATTTTTTTAATAATTTTAATAAATAGTAATCATTCCTTTTTCGAAGATTTTGTCGTCACGCCAAATAGTGAACTTATAGTTGCCATTATTTTGGAAGTTGCGCTTATCTAAGATAATTTCATCTTCATGTATCCTCGGTATGTCAAATAGTTGTTTGTCGCCCTCGGTGTAAAAAGTAATTTTGTAATTGTAGTCTCTTGTTTCTGGAAGTTCTATTACAATATTGCCACTAAACGGATTGGAGTAAATATATTTGGATTTTGGAATTTCTACTTGTTTTATTTTGGTGTCTATAATACGCTCTTTGCTGCCTTCTTTATTGAGTGCTTCATTAACAGCTACCTGAAGTGTATCTACACTTTTTATCAGTTTTCTGTTTACAATAGCCATACTGTCTAAGGTGATTTTTGCATGATTGCTTACCCATTCTATTTCAGAGTCGAAAATCACCTTAACTCTATACCAGTTAGAGCCTGCTAAAGGCGCAACATCTACAAAAGATTGTATGTTGTTTTCAAATTTTTTGAGGATACCAATAGCCGAAAAATTTACATTGCTATCGGTAGATCGTTCAATAACAAAGGCGCGCACACCGCTCTTGTAAGGGTTTATCCAGCTTACAATATTTATGCCATTTTCTGTAGCTAACGTAATGTCTGGAAGTGTACTTTGAGCAGCAGCCCATTTGCCAAAAAAACCTAAAGCAAAGCAAAGAATCACCAAATATTTTATCTGTGGCATGTTGAATATTCCGTTTTTGAAAACTTGTAAATTTAGGATAAATTTTATCAATTCTTTGATAAGAATTTGCAAACTACAATGTTTGCATAGTACAATGCCACTAATGTGATTTTTCAAGACGTAATGTAGCAAATGCTACCTACTAGCTTTATACTACTAAAATAGAACTTTGTTTAAAATAATCGTGGCATTTTCTGCCCAATACAGATGCCAATATGCGTAAAGTAAATATTAATAGTTAACCTTTTAATAAAAAATATTTTAAGGAAAAATAGGTCAAATATTCAAAAATGTAAATACTATCTTTGCCAAGTTAGAAATCAGGAGGAAAAACGCTTTTCTTCGCCTTGCTAAAACCATTTTAAAATAAATCATCATTACCATAATGTTGTTAAAAAATAGCGTTTTAAAGCCAATTTTGTTGGGCGCTCTTACTTTGCCTACGTCGTTCTTTATTTATGCACAAGAGCCCGTAAGTAATAGTGTAGAAAGAACGTTACTCCAACACGGAATAGAACAATACCGGGCAGGCCTTTACCTACAAGCAGCCAGTTCACTTACAAGCTATCTAGAAACTCGTTTTTTGCCCACTCAGCACTCCGAAAAGCTAGAAGCCAACTTTGATTATCGGCAAGCTACCTATTACAATGTACTGAGCCAATTGAAAGGACAAGTGTATGGAGCAGCTACTTTGGCCGAAAATTATATTGCCCATACTGCCGATCCTGTATATCTGCAACGTGCTTCTTTTGCTTTGGCACAGTATTATTTTAAAGCTAATGCTTTTGATAAAGCAATGGTTTACTACGAAAAAGCAGGTATTGAAAATCTAAACAATGATGAAATATCAGATGCAAAATTTGAATTGGCATACTGCTATTTTTACAACAATAATCTAGCAGCATCCAAAAACTTATTTGCTGCCATAAAAGATATTACACAACACAAATATTATGTGCCCGGCAACTATTACTATGGCCTTTTGGCATATAACGAAAAAAATTATAAAGGAGCACTCAGAAGCTTTGAAGCAATAGCCGAACACCCCGAATATAAAGACGTAGTTCCATACTACTTGGCCGAAATACATTATTTTTTGGGCAATAAAGCACAGCTAAAAACACTTACAGATAGTTATCTGAAGAAAGACGAACCCTTAGTATACAAAAAAGAAATGCATCTTTTAAGGGCTCAATCAAATTTTGAATCGCAAAAATACAAAGAAGCACTTCCAGATTTTGAATACTTTATTCAGCGTAGCGAAAAGGTTAGAAAAGAAGTGTTTTACGAACTAGGTTATGCTTACTATAAACTCCAAAAATGGCCAGAAGCCATCGCTACTTTCAAGGAATTGAGCTTGGCTCAAGACTCCTTAGGCCAAACAGCAATGTATCTTTTAGGCGATTGCTATTTGAGATTAAGCGATAAAAAAGGCGCCAGAAACGCATTCGGACTAGCCGCAGAAATGCCCTACAATACCTCTATTGCAGAAGCATCTACTTTTTTGTATGCCAAATTATCCTATGAATTAGGAAACGAACTTATTGCTACAAGAAAATTTAATGACTATATAGTACAATACCCCGAAGGCAATAATATAAACGAAGCCAAAACCCTGCTTTCCAATTTGCTGTTGAAAAGCAGCAACTATGAAGAAGCGTATAATATTATTTCGGGTTCGACGCTAAAGGACAATACCATGAAGGGTATCTATCAAAAAGTAGCCATCGGCAGAGGGCTGCAACTAATGATGGACAAAGAGTACAATAAGGCCGAAGACGTGTTTACTAAGGCCATGCAATACTCCATACATAAAGAATTTGAAGCCATCGGGAATTTTTGGTTGGCCGAGCTCAAATACAACCAAGGCAGCTACGCTGATGCTGTTGCAAATGCAAAAGCTTTTTTGAATAACAAAACACATGTAGATATAGCTAAGAAAATATCTCCCAAAGCAACAGTAGCCAATGCTCAAATGATATTAGGATACGCCCAAATGGAGCTAGGCGCCTATGATGAAGCACAAAGCGCATTTTATCAAGTGCAAAAACAAAGTGACAATTCAGCCAATCATAAAATTGCAACCCTAAGAGCTGCCGACGCCGCTTTTATGAAGAAAGACTACAGCGCAGCAGATAAACTCTACGCTAAGGCGATTGCGCAAAATGTTAGTGAGAAAGATTACGCTATCTATCAAAGAGCTATATTGGCCGGTTTGAATGAAAACGAGGAAGAAAAACGACAACTGCTTAATCAGCTAAAAAACGGCACCAACAATACGTATCAAGAAGCGGCTCAATTGGAATTGGCAGGAATGCAAATACAAAGTAGGCAATACCAAGATGCCATTGTTAGCTTAAAGGCAATTCTGAATTCCAGTCAGAACCCGCAAGTGACATCAAATGCCATGTATAAACTAGCATTTGCGCATCAAGAACTAGGGCAGCAGGATGCCTCCATAAAAGTGTATAAAGAGTTTATTGAAAAATATCCTACTTCAGCAGATAGAGCCATTGCAATTGAAGCATTGCGATTATTGTATATCGAAAAAAATGATTTTGACGGATATAAACAGTATGCAACTAGCCAGCAGCTACCCGAGCTTGATGAACTTACAAATCAACAATCCTATTTTGATGAGCTAGAAAATGCTTTTACAAAACAAGATTGGAATTTTGTAATTACGAAAGCAAATGCATTTATTCAAAAATATCCAGAGAGCCAATACCTTACTTCTGTGCGCTACTACAGGGCAGAAGCTAATAGGATTCTGCAACAACCCGACAAAGCACTGGAAGATTATCAATTGGTTATAGACGGGGGCTGGAATGCCTATGCTGAAGATGCCACATACAAAGCAGCGGCCATTACTTATAATAATAAAGACTATAATGCATCTAAAACCTTTTATACACTGTTAAGTGAGCAAACGCAGTTTGACTCCTATAAGAAGGATGCAGCCATTGGATTAATGAAAGTCAATAACGAATTAGGTCTGCATGCAGAAGCTAGCGTATTTGCAAATCAGGTATTATTGCTTAAAGAAATAGATAAATCTGACGAGGGTTTGGCAAATCTCATTTTGGCAAAGGCAGCCATAGAGGGCCAAGATTATAATGAGGCAATTTTAAAGTTGAATAAAGTAAGCACACAACAATTAGGGAGCATTACTGCAGAAGCTAAATATTTAAGTGCCTATATTCTCAAACGTCAACAAAAGCTTGAAGAAGCCGTAAAAACTGCCGAGAAAGCCGCAAAAACAAGCTCGCAATACCAATATTGGGTAGCCAAAAACTTTTTACTTATTGCAGACATCATGCTTCAAGAAAATGATTTTTTTGAAGCGAATGCTATTATTGAAGAATTAAAAAAAGGTGTAAAAGAACCACGTTTAACGGCTGAAATAAATGCATTAGACGAAAAAATAAAAGCAGCCCAAAAGGCCAATTCAAAAGTAGAATAAGCTAACAATTGAGCATAACTACCCTTTAGAATACAGCATAAATACAAGAATAACATGAATAGCGTGTTTAAATATATTAGTACTTTATTATGTGGTGCAGTAACGGTTTTTGGCGCAGCTGGCCTTTATGCACAAGAGCGGAGAGGTGCAGACTCTATTATCAAAACACAGGAGTTTAACGTTTATCAAATTTATGTACCCGAAATACAAAAAAAGATAAAAGAACGCCTTAGTCCAGAATTGCCACAATATGATACCGACAACTTGGTATATAATTATGTGGTGCCCGAACAAAAACTGAGTTATTCCTATCAAGCAGTGCCCATTAGGCCTCTTGCTCTAGGATTATCCTCAGATGAGCGACTGTTTGATAATTATGTTAAAGCAGGTCTTGGCAATTATTCTTCAATCTTATTGGACGCCGGAATTTCGACCCTACAAGCCAAGAATTTCCAATCTGTAATTCATGGAAGCCACCTCTCTCAAAAAGGGGGCGGCATAGACAACCGTCAAAATTCAAATACGGCGCTATCAGCTATTGGATACTACCAGCGTAAAGACCACGATATCGTAGCAAGCCTTAATTTTAATCGAAGAGGCATTGCTTATTATGGAAAAGACGAAAAAGACACAAGTGTTACACTGCCCTTAGATAGCGTTAGGCAAGTATACTGGGGCGTAAAAGGAGAGGTAGGTCTTGAAAATGCCGACGATAATGCATTTAGCTACAAACCTAAAATTGCATTGGGTTATTATGCAGACAGATTCGACGTCAACGAATTTAGTGTACATTTCCAAGCACCTTTATCCTACCAAATCGATACTCATTTAACACTTGGACTGAATATTGATGCCAACTTGAATAGTTATAGCGTTAGCGGAGTGTCACAGGGTAATAACTTGGCGTTTGTTAATCCATATGTAGACTTTAAAGCGCTGAATAGTGCCTTTCATGTAGGCATCAAACCCATGCTTGGTAAGAATGGCAAATTCTATCTCATGCCAGATATCCATGCTAAAATACCACTAATTGCATCATCGTTACTATTGCATGGTGGGGTTAAAGGAGATGTTATACAAAACACTTTTCAGCAATTAAGCACCAAAAATCCATTTATGTTTCATCAGTTTGCATTAAGGCAAACTAGCCAATTGCGCGTTTTTGGTGGCGCAGATGCCAAAATAGGCAAACACTTATCACTTGGCGCATCAATTGCATGGAATAACTGGAAGAATTTAGCCATTTTTATGAATGACTATGTGCTTACACCCGATGGTAGGTATTTTAGCATAGGCTATGACGATAGGGTAACAGCAATTACTCTAGACGCTTACTTTAAGTATCAAATAAATGAAGTGTTTGGTGTAATAGGTACGGGTGCATGGACTAATTTTACGCAAACAGAGAACTTTGAAAAGGTGTTTCATGAACCACAAGTGAAAATTTCAGGAGCGCTTCTTGCAAAGCCTGTTAAAGACCTAAATATTGGCTTGAAATTAGATTTTTGGGATAGAATTTACTACAGGAATCAACAAATGCGTGCAGAAAAGCTACCAGCCTTTGTGGATGTAAGTTTACAAGGCGAATACCAAGTTATTCCCCGATTATCAGTATTTTTACAGCTTAATAATATTTTGAATAGTCAATATACGCGTTGGAATCAATATCAAGTGTATGGATTCAACGTCATAGGTGGCTTAAGATTTAAATTTTAATTATTAATTTTATTAATTCACACCGTATTTTAAAAAATGGATATAGGAAAATATGTAGGCTTGTTTTTGTTGAAAAATGAATATTGTTACTTGCCAGGTTTTGGTAGCCTACAAATCATAAAAAGAACAGCTACTTTTAATAAAGAAACCCTCAAATCTGAAACTCCGGGTTACGAAGTAGTCTTTGTGAAAGGTACGGGGGCTTTAGACGATACCTTTGCTAATTTTATAGCTAATAACGAGCGCATAAGTATTGCACATGCTTCCAATTATGTAAAAGATTATTCTGCCTACATTAAGCAAGAATTTGCAAATGGCAATGAGGTGATTATACCCGGTATCGGCAAATTTATTAGTAAAATAGGTGGTGAAGATGTGTACTTCGAGACAGACCCAAGCTTGAGAATACAAGGCAAACAAATACCGTATTTCAAAATAAGCTCCGAGGTAGAACAAAAGAAAAAAGAAGAAACCATCTCTAATATTATTGAGAAAACTACCTTCAAAGAGCCTAAAAGCGATGAGGAAATTATCATCAAGCCTGCGCAGGTAAACTGGGGTAAATTGGCCTTTATTAGTATCATAGTAGTACTTATATTGGCGATTGTTATTTTTATTATTGCTAATATGAATAGCTCCAAAGAGGTACCCAAAGAGGTGAAACAAGAGATAATTGAAGAGCCTGTTCAAAATACAGCACCTCCTGTTGCCGATGTTGATACTTCGGCTACCGCCAATATCAATACAGATACTAATACTGTTGCTACTCAGGCAACGGGTTCGGAATTAAATATTATTGTGAATAGCTACGCCTCCATGGATAAAGCTGAAAGCAGAAAGAATAGGCTTGCATCCTTTGGGTATACCAACGTGAGTACTGCCGAGTTGGGCTCCGATTCGTTTAGGTATCACGTTGTGATTAAAGTAGTGAATACATCGGGCGATGCAGCTAGAACTGTAGACTCTATTAAGAGATTACTCAACCCTAATGGTAACGTTAGATTAGTGCCATAAAGTGTATTTAGATGAGCGCTTTACCCCGATAGTAGCGCACCTTAGTGTGTAAGCTAGCGGTAGTATTGTACAATAAAAGCTTTAATACACCATTTCGGTTGTGTGTTATTTTTATAAAAAAATAGGCAGGAAGCATATTAGCTTTCTGCCTATTTTGTATTTCGCGACAAACCTATTAATTATCGGTGTCGGCGGTTGGTGATGCCTCTTCGTGTTGCATTTGCTTCTTTTTCATGGCCTCTAATTCTGCCAATTGTTGTGTTACCTCTTCAATCTTACGCTTTCTAGCAGGTATCTTTTGTTGAATATTTTCAATAAGCGATATCAAATGTGTTTTCAATTCCATGTCTTTTGCATTACCTTCCTGTAAAGTGGCAGCATTTTCTGTAAACTCAGCAATTTTGTTATGGTCATCTACCAGTTCAGCCTCTAGTTTAGCCAAAAACTCTACCGTTTTTGCAATTCGGCTTTCTAGCTTATCGAAGAATAGTTGTTGTCGTGTTTCTCTGTCTTTATCTTTTCTGTCAAAAAAAACATTCCTTGCCTGAATAAATTGTTCCCACATTTTATTGCTTAGGTCGCGAGGTATTGGGCCTATTGATTTCCATTCATCCAACAGCGCATTTATTTCTATAGTAGTTTCTCTCCATTGGTTGGAGTTTTTTATTTTTTCAATTCTATTCAGTAATGCTTGTTTTTTGGCTAAGTTATCTTCTAGGCTTATGCGTACTTGTTCGCCATATTTTCTTTTAGCATTATAAAAGCGCGTTTTTGCTTCTTGTAGCCTATTCCACATTTCATCTGATTTTTCTTTGGGTACCCTCCCTATTGTTTTCCATTCTTCGGTAAGTTGGCTTACTTTATCCGCAGTTTCTTTCCAGTTGCAGTTCTCGATGTCAATGCTTTCTATCGTGTTGATTATTTGTTCTTTTAGGCGTGCATTTTCCTCTTGTTCGTGTTGTACTATTTCAAAATGGTTGCGTTTGGCATTAAAAAAAGAATTTTGTGCCGAAATGAATCTGTTCCAAAGTTCGTCGTTTTTTTCTACCGAAACTACTCTGCCTATTTGCTTCCACGCTTCAGTTAGTTCTTTAAACAATTCTGTAGTGGTTTTCCAGTCGGTGCTATTTGCCAATGCTTCTGCTTTTTCACAGAGTTCCAGTTTTAAGTCTAGATTGGCCATGAGTTGTTTTTCCAAATCTTCTTGTTGTGCTCTTTTTATTTCGAAGAAGTGTTGTCGAGCATTTTCTATACGTTGCCAAAGTGCGTCTAGTTTATTTTTTTCCACTGGGGGGGCTGCTTTCCATGCCTCTAATAAGTCTTTAAAGCTTTGGTGCGTTGTTTTAAAGTCGGTGCTGTGTTGCAATGCCTCTGCTTTTTCAACGATGTCGAGCCTAGCTTTGTAATTGGCGGCTAATGCTTCTTGAATAGTAGCAAAACGGTGCTTTATGGTTTCTAAAATGGGGATGATGTTGCCTACAGCTTTTGAATGTAATATGTAGTCTTTAAGTTTTTCATATCGGCCATTGAGTTTGTATGGTTCAGTGGTGTTTTTCCATTCTGTTTCCAACGCGTCAAAATCTTGCTGAATATTTGTAAACTTTTCAATTAAAGTATGTAGGGTCGCATCAAACGTATTGCTGTGGAGCTTACATATCACAAATGATCGTGGGTTCCAGAAGTGCGGCTTTAGGCAGAGCTCATCGTTGCTGTTTAGGTCATACCAATGTTTCCCATTAAAATCGAATTGCCCCCATAAGTACGATACGGTAGTATTCTCCAAATTTTGAGATTCCATAAAAATTACATTATTAATTCAAGCGTTCTTAATTGGTTTAATGGACTTATAGTCTAAATAATAGCTTGAATTTAATAAATCTAATTCATAATAGGTAACAATTTTCATTATTTTATTATACAATAATAGAATCGGGGTCTTGATTTAGAAAATCGTATGCCTTAATCATATCATCATGCAGCACTCTATCTGCATCATTAAAGCTCACATTTTCTCTAAATGTTCGATGTAGTTTTTGCAGTGGTTGTGACGTGCTGCTAACGCCTCTAAAGTCTAGTCCTTGTGCGGCAGTCAGCAATTCTATAGCCAAAACGCGTTGCACATTTTCTATTACTTTTTTGAGTTTAGTGGCAGCATTAGCACCCATGCTTACGTGGTCTTCTTGCCCATTGCTACTTACAATGCTGTCTACCGACGCGGGAGTACAAAGTTGTTTGTTTTGGCTTACTATAGAGGCAGCTGTATATTGTGCTATCATAAAGCCACTGTTGATGCCGGGTTGTTGTACCAAAAAGGCAGGTAGATTGCGGGTGCCGCTTATAAGCAGGTATGTTCTTCTTTCCGAAATACTGGCCAATTCTGCCATAGCGATAGCCATATAATCTAAATTGATGGCCAATGGTTGTCCGTGAAAATTGCCACCACTTAGTATTTGATCTTCCTCTTCAAAAACGGTAGGGTTGTCGGTAACAGCGTTGATTTCAATCTCTACCACTTGCCTTATGTGTTTGATGGCATCTTTAGTGGCACCGTGCACCTGCGGTACGCATCTGAATGAATAAGGGTCTTGTACTTGTTCTTTTTGCTTAGTCTGTAATTGGCTACCGTCTAGCAATGCTCTTAGTGTAGCGGCTGTGGCTATTTGTCCTTCATGGGGCCTAATAATGTGCAAGGATGGTTGGAAGGGCTCAGATTTGGCATCGTAGGCTTCAATGCTCAAAGCCGTTATGATATCTGCCCATTTTATCAGTTTTTGGGCTTTTATCAAACACCAAGTGGCATAGCTGCTCATAAACTGCGTGCCATTAAGCAATGCCAAGCCTTCTTTTGCATGCAACTTAATAGGTGGTAGTGCGCCTGATGCCAATTCTTGTGTAGCCATGATTTTACCATCTACCAATAGTTTTCCTTTGCCTAGTAATGGCAATGAAAGATGTGCTAAAGGCGCCAAATCGCCAGAGGCACCCAAAGAGCCTTGTTCGTATACAAGGGGTAGCAGGTTGTTGTTGTACATTGTCAACAAGCCATTGATTGTATCTTTATGCACACCGCTGTATCCTTTTGCCAGGTTTTTTATTTTCAGCAGCAACATTATCTTCACTATTTCGGGATCTACTACATCTCCAAAGCCGCATGCGTGAGAGCATACTAGGTTTTCTTGTAGTTGCTGTATATCTTTTTCTGGAATTATTATATTGCATAAGGAGCCAAACCCTGTGTTGATACCGTAATAGGTCTGACCGCTTTGTATTTTTTGTTGTAGGTAATTAAAGTTTTGTGCAATAACTTCCCAGTCGCGTTGGCTAAGCGTAAGCGGACCTTGTAGGAATTCTGAAAATTGATCTAACGTTAAATAATCAGTGAAATGCATGCTATATGATTTATTAGATGTAAAATTATATGGCAATATTATACCTTTTTGGGGAGGAAAACAGCAGTATTGGAATGCTAATGTCTAATTTCGACAGTATTATTTGTATTAAGCACAATAAAACCGCATCTAAAATAGTAATTTTGGCTATCCATGATACATCCACAGTCCATACAGACGGTTATATCCAGAGCTGATATTGTTGAAATAGTTGGCCAATTTGTAAGCCTCAAACGGAGGGGTACAAATTATATCGGTAATTGCCCGTTTCATAACGAGAAAACACCTTCTTTTAATGTCAACCCTGCTAAAGGTATTTTTAAATGTTTTGGTTGTGGAAAAGGGGGTGATGTTGTATCATTCATCGAGGAGTACGAGAAGTTTACCTTTTACGAAACGATTAGATGGCTAGCCAATTTTTATCAAATAACGCTAGAAGAAACGGAAGTTACCGAGACGGTAAAACAACAAATTCAGGTAGAGGAAAGCCTACGAATTGTCAATGCCTTTGCCGCTAATTATTTTGAAGACATCCTTTGGAATCATGATGAAGGAAGGCTCATTGGTCTTTCCTATTTTAAAGAGCGGGAATTTTCTGACCAAACCATTAAGTCTTTCCAACTGGGTTATAGTTTGGAGGCCTGGGATGGTTTTTATACGCATGCTTTGGCTAATGGATTTACCAAGGAAATACTAGAAAAAGCTGGACTGATTAGGCTAAGAGATAATGGGCAGCTATATGACACGTATCGAGGTCGAGTGATTTTTCCAATATCTTCGCCCACTGGTAAAATATTGGGCTTTGGCGCAAGAATATTGAAGACAGACGGCAAGCAGCCTAAGTACATCAATACGCAAGAGAACGAGCTGTATATAAAAAATAAAGTATTATATGGCTTGTATCAATCGAGGCAAAGCATTGCCAAGCTTGACGAATGCTTGCTGGTGGAAGGCTATACAGATGTTATTTCGCTACATCAGGCGGGCATCACGAATGTGGTTGCTTCAAGTGGTACGGCTCTTACGGAAGGCCAACTTAAGCTAATTAGCAATTTGACCAAGCAACTGACAATTTTATACGATGGTGATACTGCAGGTGTTAAAGCCGCTTTGAGGGGCTTGGATAAGGCTTTGAGTGAAGGTTTTAATGTAAAACTAGTGTTGCTACCCGAGGGCGAAGACCCTGATAGCTACGTGAAGCGCATAGGTGAAAAATATTTTAGAGCCTATATCTTAGAGAATAAGCAGGATATCATTAGCTTTAAGTTGGCGGTAGGCCTCAAAGAAGCAGGCAACGATGCGGTTAAAAAATCGCAACTGGTGAATGAGGTTGCTGAAACAATTTCTAAAATTAACAAGCTGGAAGATTTTGCCTTGCGCTCGTATTATATTAAGCATTCTGCACAGCAATTAGCGATAGACGAACAAGGATTAATTAATCTGGTTAATAAATATCTAAGAGATCAAGTTAAGCTTCAACAACGTCAAGCATCGGCCGAGAAGCACCAACAACAACCTATCGATACGGAACCCGAATTTCATTTGGATGAAAATGGCATGCTCGTCGCGCCCGAAACGACGCCACCAATGGCCGAAACCGTTCAAAGCACCATAGATTGGGCACTGATAAAGATACTTATTGAGTATGGCAATAGAAATTTTAAAGATGAGGGTACTATAGCTACAGCTATTCGAGACACGATAGATGAAGACCTTATAGAAGATGCATTTGCAAAAGAACTATTTCAGCTAGCAATGCAACAACTAGATAAGGATGCTAAAATTCCAGATTTACCTTTCTTTGTTAATCACGCAGACAAGAGAATCAGAGAAGCGATGGCCAGTATACTCAACGACGATTTTGTGCCAAGCGCAGGGTGGAAGGAGGTGGTGAAAATTGAGGTTCCTTTTGGGGAAGCTGTTTATGAACAAGATTTGGATAGCATATTTATGTATTTTGAATTGAAACTAATAAGGAAATCTATTGCCGCCAACTTAAAAGAAATGGAAGCCGAAAAGGATCAAGACAAATTACTTCGCTATATGATGGTACACCAAAAACTCAAAGAAAAGGAAAAGGCACTTCAAAAATTTGTAATCTTAAAGTAAGAAGCCGGGTTATTAGTTGTCATTATTCCTAAACCCATGATAATGCCTATTGCTGGTATTGGGTAAAATACCAAGTTGCGCAGAAGGTACCGGTAGCTCTTGCTGCGAGGGTTGTTGGGTGCTGTTGCTTGAGCTTTGTCGCGATTCATTCATCAATGCTTCTTGCTTTTTTCTTTCTTCTTCTAGGAGGGATTTGTACTTAGCTCTAAGTTTTTCTTTGCTAACAAATAAATACTTGAATCTGTTGTACTGAAGTGAGTATCTGAAGCCGATTCCAGTTTCTGAAACAAAGCCATCAATCAGGTTTTGAAGTTCGTTTTTTCTATATCCCCTTATGATATATCTTCCGTCTTCGGTGATTTTATAATCTGCCGAAATATTGCCTGGTATGCCCGCAGATCTACCACCAGCATTATTAGCGCCTTCCAATAAAAAGTCATTGCCTACGGTAACGGAGAGCCTGTCGTTAAACAGGGATTTAGATGCAGAAACATTTAAGTCTGTTCTATTCATTTTGGAGCCTGTAGTGTAGTCTTCAGACGATTCTACATCCATATTGATGTCAAAGCCAGAGATGAATTGCCCTGCCAGATTGTTGAGTTGCGAACTTAAAAATCTGCTCACACTTTGACGGGCTACAAATTCCACATTCACCACATTACCGCTATTAAAAGATTCGTCGGTGATGAATCTGTTCAATACTATCATGGCAAACACTTGCTTGTTTACTTCAGAGGGATTGTTTCTAATCTGGTTGAGTTTGCTTTGTACAGTGTTTGCAACATCGGAGCTTACCGACGATACGCCTTCTGGTAACACAATATCGAAAGAGATATTTGGGGAAAGGGCATTTCCATTAAGTTTTAATTGCACTTCGAAGGGTAAACGTTGTTTGTAATACACCAATTGCGCTGGGTCGGATACTTGCCTTTCTACTAAGTCGTAGGGTGCCACGTTGGCTTTATAGACGGCCACAACATCTACTGTAGCATCGAGAGGGTCGCCAGCCAAAGAGATGGTGCTGCCTTTTTGAATAGAGAATTTTCTTTTTATAGGTGGAAAGGAAAGTTCGTAATAACCATCCTCTAGGGAGTAGATACCCGCAAGGCCTATAGAGCCATTTGGTGCTATTTGTGCGTTTAAAGACGCCTCACCTTTTACCAGCAAGTTATCGCCCGTGTTGGGGTCAATAATTAGGTTGAAGGCTGCGTTTTTTTCTACCGCCACATTGACATTCATTTTTGTGGTATTAGAAAATTGCATGTTGCTTAAAAAGGTATTTACAGAGTCTTGTTCAACCCAGTCGTCATTTGGAAAACGGTGATCATAAAATTCTACAATGCCTTCTGTCTCTACAAGCTGTGGGTCTGAGTCTAACATTGCAAAAGTTAGCTGGGTAGAATCATGCACAGTTAGGTTGCCGGTTATATTGGGTGATGTGGCCATACCGCTCGCCTTGATATTTGCGCTCATAAACAGTTTTCCATATAACATTTCATAGTCTTTGCTTTTCGAATTTATGGGTGACCAGTTATTCGAATTAAAGTCAAGATTAAGGAAATAGTTGATGTAGTCTCTTGTGTTGACTCTACCATCTAGCGTGGCCGTTGTATTCTTGTAATCCTGGATTTTTACGTTGTCAAATACGATGCCTCTTTCTGTAAAAGCAATTCTTTCTTTAGGCAATTTAAAACTACCGTTGAGCATACTTACTGTGGTTTGGATATTGTCGGTATAAAGGTCTCCTGTAATTCTGGGTCTGTCGATTGTGCCTCTAATATTTAGAAGACCATTAAGTGCGCCAGAACTGTTTTTGAGATTACCAAACGTTAGCCCTTCTATGCTTTTAAAAGTAAAGGGTTGAATATTTAACTTAAAGTCGAAATTATTGCCATTAAACTTTTCTATGTAGTAGTCGCCACTAAGGGCTACTTTATTTCCATAGCCTTCAAGAGAAAGAAATGCGTTGTAGGTGTTTTCGTTTTTTGTATGCGCATAAAGTGCCAAATTGCCCATGGGCGAATTATAAATTTTTAAGGAGTCTATAGATGCAATTCCTTTTATTGCTGGCATAGGTGTGTTGAAGTTCACTTCAATTCTACTATTTATGGCGCCTTCAGCCATTAATGTATCTGGGTTCATAATTTTCGTGATGGAACCCAACTGGAAGTTATCGATATTGACGGCAATGGGGCTTTTGAAGGTATCTGCAATCGAGTTAAGTGCTATTTTTTGATTGCCTCTTTCGATGAAGAAATTGCTGATTTTAAAGTCACTGCCGCTTAGTGTTATATTATTATTTTCCTGAACTCGCCACAGGTCGTAGTCTATCATTAAGCCCTTAAACATTCTAATGTTTACATTGCTATTCTCCTGCGAGAGATCTTTATTGGCGGCTACACCTAGCAAAAATCTGTTATTGGCTGCGGTGTCTTTTACCGTGAGTCTAGCAAATAAGGTGTCGTTCTTTATATTGCCTGCTACGCCTGGATAAAAGAGACTTGGGTAGTCTACATTGTAATATTTTTTTGTACCAACAGCATATCTGATGTGCTTGCTGTCTTCCTTGAAAAATACGTAGCCACTATCTATATGATGTTTTGCGTATCTGAATTTGGGTATAAATAACGATAAGTCAAAGAATGAATTCTCAATATGCGACGACACCGTCATCGTGTCAAAAGGCCTAATTTTTCTATTAAACCTTGTAAGTATTGGATTATAGTTAATAGATCCGTTTAAATCCATATTATAATTTTGGGCATAGTCAAACGTGTCGCCTAGGTTGTAGTGTTTATTGATATGGTATAAATAGGTGCTTGGAATCTTCGTTAGTGGTATTTCACCCCTCAAGTCTAAGTTTACAATTTTGGCAATATCCATGTATATTTTTTGGCCAGTTACCGGATTAGAATTTGCCAAAATAATGAGGGAATCTAAGGGGAGTTTGTTGCCAGGAATAGTTACCTCCATATCAGAGCCTACAATAGCTCCAGTAGGATAATCTATGTTAAGTGCAGGTAGCTTGGCGTCAATTGTTCCGGCAAGCTTTAAGGTGTCGTTTGTAAATTTTAATGCCATTAAATCTACATTATGCATGTAGAGTTTTGCATCTATGTCTGGATGTTCTCTATGTAAGTATGCAGTACCCAAAAGGTCTATATTGAAGTTGGAGTCTCTTGAGCTTAGGTTTGCTATCGCGTTTCCGTTATTCAAGTCTATACTTCCTTTAATGCTATTGTAGTTGTAGCCGAGTAAATGCGCACTAAAAATGTCTAAGTCGACAGTCGTTTGCATGGAATTAATATCGAAGGAGTTGCCTTTTATTTTAATGTTGGCGCTGATGGCACCTATTAGGCTATCTTGCCTTAATATTTTGCCTAATAGTAGGTTTTGCGCCTTAAGGTCCAAATCATAGGTTTCTGTTTGGCCATGCAGCATCGTTACACTACCATTTATCAAAGCGTTTCCGTCGGTACTTAATATTTTTAGGTTAGGATGGTACTCGTATATGCTTCCTTTTATATCACCACTCGCTGTTAGTTTATCGGGCAGGTTTACAAGCATTTTTAAACTATCTGTCAAAAAGGGATCAATGTCTTTTTTGCTAGTTTGCAATTGAGTGACATAAAGTTGGTATCGTAATTTTTCGCTATCAGGGAGGCCCAATAATTTTCCTTTTATTTGGATGTTCGTATTGGAAAGCCCGCTCAAATTGAATTTATTGATATTTAAATTATCTAATGGGCCATTTAAGTTTGTGGCGATGTTAAGTTGTTGATTTTTGTAGGCCGATAGTGTATTTCGTAGGTCGTCGGGTACAAATAACAATAGGTCATTTATGCCAATTTTTGAATTCTCCAGCAACACATCCAATCTCATTTTGCCTAGGTTTTTTGTGAGTTCGTCTAGCGAGGCATATGAAATTGCCAGCTTGTGGCTTAATGTAGTTTGTGGTGTTTTTAGCATTAAGTTGTCTAAAAGTGCGCCCTTGCTAGTATACCTAAAGTTCGTTTTGAATTCATTCAATTGGAAGCCACTTTTTTCTGCAAGCGTCAATTGCTTTACTTTACCCAATATGGTGTCGTTGGTATACAAAAGGTTGTCTGCTACCAAGTATAAGTTTTGAATATCCATGTGCGCATAGTCCATGCCATACTTTAATACAGGCTGGTTTAAGTTGTCCATTTTGTATTGGATATTCTTAAATTTCACGTCGTTAGCAGTGATGCGCCAACCCAAAGTGTCTGTATTCAGCGAAGCGTCTGTAGTTTTATCAATAACTTTAGCGGTGCTTTGCGTTTTGCCCATCACCATCAAAGTTTTTGAATCGAGTAAGTGCAGTTTGCCAACATTTATGGTTTGAGTATTCAGGTCAAAAACAGGAATGCTCGCATCAAGCTCACCGATATTTACTTTCATATACAAGGGACTGGTACGCATATCCATGGTGTATTCTACACTATTGAGTTGTAGCTTTTTTACTTTTAGCGTAAGCGGACTGGTAGCAGTAGACGTATCGATAGTGGGGGGCAGTATGCTCTCCGTCATTATGAGGTTCGACTTGGCGCCAGCAATGAGTAGTTCATCTACATCAAATGTTAGGCTTGCTAAATCAATACTATTGGGTTTTAATAATAATTCTTTGACGCTTAATGCAAAGTCTGTACCACCGCTTTCATCATGGAGTCTGAACTTGATGTTTTTTAGAAGCGTTTTCACGAGTTCTATTTTTAAAGGTTCAGCATTGGCTGCATCTTCTTTTGGTGTGAGTGTTTTAGAGGTGTCGGTGCTAGCAAATGCGTCTATAATATACTGAAAATTAAAAAAGCTATCAGGCGCTTTTCTGTGCATGTAGAAACTTGCATTTTCTATCTCAAGGCTTTTTACAGAAATGGTCGTGTTTAATAATTCCCAAATGTCTACTTTCAGGTCGAGGTAATGCAAATAAACCAAGGTGTCGTTGTTTTGGTCTATCACCAACAAGTCGTCAATGCCTACGGAGTTGGGTATTTTGTATCTAATTTTCCCTACTTTGAATGGTGTTTTCAGTTTATTGGATAAAAAAGAAGTGGTTTGTTTTGTTACAAATTTTTGGCCGGAGGGCGACAATAAAAACCCGACAATACCGCCTACTAATATTAGAAGACCGATAACGATGTATAGCAGTATTTTTAATGTTTTTCTCACTCGTTTAAATCGTAGTAATTTACAAAAATAACATAATATATCTAACCTAAATTTTTTTAGACTAGTATATTGGAAAACAAATTTTGTTTTTATGGGGTGTTTAAACCCTTACTATCAAACGAAGTCTTATTACTAAGTAATATTTTAATGCGCTTAAAATTGTGTTATTAGTGTGTAGTTCAGAAAATATTACATTACTTTTGAATTCAAAATACAATAAATTTTAATACTCTTATAGGACATTAACGTACTATTAACTCTGAATATATTGATATTCACATATTAAGCCTTAAATTTATTATTATTTTTTTAAAAGATATTATTTAATTAACAAACATTTACAAATGAAAAAAGTATTATTAATTTCTGTTTTGGCGTTAGGTTCAATCGCAACATTTGCACAATCTAAGAAAGCTCCTGTAAAAGCTTCTGGTGCTGCAACTGCTACTGCGCCTGCAGCTACATCTACTGCAGCTCCTGCGAAGGGAACTACCATTTCTTTTGAAAAAACTAATTACGATTTCGGTTCTATTCCTCAGGGTACACCTGTAGAAGCGGAGTTTAAATTTACAAACACAGGTAAAGAACCATTAGTATTGAAGCGCGTGTCTGCGTCTTGTGGTTGTACTACTCCTTACTATACGCAAGAGCCCGTAGCTCCAGGTAAAACAGGTATTATCAAAGCTACTTACAATGCTGCTGCAACAGGTGGGTTTAATAAGCCAGTTACCGTAGAGTACAATGATGGTAGCATTCAATTGACACTTTCAGGTACCGTAGAAAAAGCTCCAGAAGCTTCCGTTCCAGAGAACAAATCTACCATTCTGAAAAAATAAGATTTACAAATGTATAAATACATAGCTTTAATAGTAGCTTTTATTGCGTTCGTTACCGTCAAAAGTACAGCCCAGCAAGCTACAGGTCCTTCGTTTGCCTTTGATTTGGCTAACAATACATACGATTTTGGCACCGTAGTAGATGGGGACATCGTTACCTATGAATACACCTTTAAGAATTCAGGCAACCAACCCTTGATTATCTATAAAACAGAGGTTGCTTGTAATTGTACCACCGCCGATTGGCCTAAGCGACCTATTATGCCAGGACAATCAGGTGCTATCAAAGTGACCTTTAAGTCTGAAGGCAATGTAGGTAAGGTTAATAAGCAAATATATGTAAAGTCCAATGCGGTGCTGCCTGCAACTTTCAAAGCTGCGTACGAGCTCAACCTGAAGGGACAAGTAAAAGCCAAAAAATAAACAATATAATTCATAAAAAAGCACTTCCGTTTTACAAATTGAAGTGCTTTTTTATGGAATACCTATATCTTTGCACAACTTATCGTTTTTTATAAAAAAATAAAATAGCTATTAAATTATGAGTTTTATTACTGACATTCATGCACGTCAAATATTAGATTCTAGAGGCAACCCTACCGTAGAAGTAGATGTATACACAGAGTCTGGAGCAATGGGTAGAGCCGCAGTGCCCTCTGGAGCATCTACAGGCATACACGAAGCCGTAGAAATGAGAGATGGCGATAAGGATAAATATCTAGGCAAAGGTGTATTAAATGCGGTAAAAAACGTAAACGAAATAGTTTCGCAAGAGATTTTGGGCTTTGATGCTACCGATCAAGTAGGTATTGATAAAATGCTTCTCGATTTGGACGCTACCCCTAATAAAAGCAAATTGGGTGCTAACGCAATATTGGCAGTGAGCCTAGCCGTAGCAAAAGCGGGTGCTCAAGTGGCTGGCCTACCACTTTATAGATACATTGGCGGTACTAACGCAAAAACCCTACCTGTGCCCATGATGAATATCTTGAATGGAGGTGCACATGCAGATAATAAAATAGATTTTCAGGAGTTTATGGTAATGCCCGTAGGCGCCACTTCTTTCTCGGAAGGTTTGCGTTGGGGCGTAGAAATTTTCCATTCCTTAAAATCTGTTTTAAAAGCTAAAGGTTATTCTACGAATGTGGGCGATGAGGGCGGTTTTGCTCCAGATATTCAATCTAATGACGAAGCTATTGAAACCGTTATTAGAGCTATCGAAAAAGCCGGTTATATTCCTGGCGACCAAGTAGCAATCGCTATGGATGCTGCCAACTCCGAGCTGTTTAGGAATGGTAAATACGTATTCCACAAATCCTCTGGAAAAGAAATGCACTCAGACGAGTTAGTGGCATTTTGGGTAGATTGGTGCCAAAAGTATCCAATCGTTTCTATTGAAGATGGCATGGCCGAAGATGATTGGGAAGGATGGAAGCAATTGACAACTGCTTTGGGTAGTAAAGTCCAATTGGTAGGTGACGATTTGTTTGTGACCAATGTAAACCGTTTGCAGCAAGGACTCGATCAACAGGTGGCTAATGCTTTGCTTGTAAAAGTTAATCAAATTGGTAGCCTTACAGAAACCATTGAGTCTGTAACACTTGCACAGCAAAATAAATACAACACCATTATGTCACACAGGTCGGGCGAAACCGAAGATTACACTATCGCAGATTTGGCAGTAGCACTTAATTGTGGACAAATCAAAACAGGTTCTGCTTCTAGATCGGATAGAATGGCAAAATACAATCAATTGATAAGAATAGAAGAAGAATTGGGAGGCTTAGCTTATTATCCAGGTAAAAACTTAAGATTCGGAAACTAATAATAGCAACACCAGTTTTCTATAACCAAATACTATGCGTGAGTGCCTTACATGACACTCACGCATTATTTATTCCTAAAGCCCTAAAAGGATAATATAACATCGCCCTCAATAGGAAACCCTAAACAAGTAAGTACATAGCCTTGCGATAATTCCCTATCCGTAAGTACTTCGTTATTGGCCATCCATACTTTGCCACTTATACACTTAGCAGTGCAGCTGCCGCACTGCCCCGAGCCACAACTGTAAGGTAAGTTCAGTCCGCTCTTTAAAGCAGTATCTAAAATAGAAGTGGGGTATTGTACCTGAAACGATGATTGCGTGCCATTTTGGAAGTGAATAGTCACTCGATGTGCAGCCGTATCTTCAGGAATAGGCATTTCCGATATATCGCTATTGTAAAATAGTTCTTTTTTGATATTGGATTTTAAAAAGCCTTCTGTTAGCAAGGTAATAGTAACGGTGTCCATATAGTCCAAAGGTCCGCAAACAAAACAGATAGCACTAGATGAAGGACCCACCTTTTTTTCGTTTAAATAGCGCGTGAGCAAGGTGTTATTAAGGCGTGAGGATCCAATCGGTCCGGTGCTACTAAATAAATAATCTACATTAAATGTTGGAAACTCCTCCGATAATTGCTGTAATTCGTCGTAATAAATTGCCCCTGAGGCAGACGGAGCACTGTATAGTAAATTTACTTTAAGCGAAGAATTGTTAAGCAAGTAGGTTATCATAGGTATCATAGGAGCAATGCCACTTCCAGCAGCAAAGAAAAAAGCCTGAGACAAATGCGCAATATTATCTGGAATAGTGAAAAGACCATTAACGCCTACTATATGTAGCGCATCACCTGCGGCATAAATATCTACGAGCTGCCTCGAAATGAGACCATTGTCAATTCTTTTTACAATAAACTTCACCGTTTTTGTTGCATAATCCCAGGATGTGATGGAATAAGACCGTCTTACTTCCTGCCCATTTTCTGTAAATGAAAGTATCAAATACTGTCCGGGTTTGTAGTCCTTGGTCATTTCTTCCCAAAACAAAGTAAACTGTTTGCTGTCGTGAGTCAAAGGTTTTATATCAAGTATTTTTGCATTATATGTTAAAAATTTATTCATACATTTGGAGTTCAGATATTATTTGCACAATATTTGTTGTTAAATTCAAGAATATGTCTTGTAAATTAAAGATATCCACTTTATTAAAGTAATTTTGCATTCTATGAAAAATATCTACAATATATTTATATTTATTTTTGTTATAATAGGGCTTAGTTCTTGTTATTCCAAGAAAAACATTGTGTATTTCTACGATTTAATAGATGTAGACAGCACTACTGCTGCCATTACCAATAATATATATCCGCGTTTTCAAAAAGATGATAGGATTAGTATAAAAGTACGCTCTGTAGATAAAGGTACAAGTGATTTATTTAATTCTGGCGGCGTAATAATGAATTCTGGTACTACAGCGCCATCAGGGTCTGAGGGCAACAACTCCGATGTTTCTAGCACTACAAGCACTCAAGAGGGCTATGTTGTAGACGGCGACGGTAGAATAACCTTACCCTATATTGGAAAAGTAAAAGCAGAAGGCCTTACAAAGAATGAATTGGCTGATGAAATATCCAAACAAATTAGCCGTTTTGTAAAAGATCCAATTGTGTATGTAGATTGGTTGAATTTTAAGTACACAATAATAGGTGAAACTGGCAAAAATGTGTTCAAGCTAGAGGGTGATAGAATCAATATCATAGATGCAATAGCAAAAGGTGGAGATCTTAGTTTTAACGCCGATATGAAACGAGTATTACTGATAAGAGAAGAAGATGGAGAAAGGAAGTTTGTACGATTAAATTTTCAAGATAGTAAAGTCTTAAATTCACCTTACTATTACCTAAAGCAAAATGATTTGATATATGTAGAGCCTAAGAAATATAAAGACGAAACTGCTGTACGCGAAATAACCCAATTTACCACTTATGCACGAGTACTTACGCTACCTTTGACTCTCGTCACTACAGTGCTGGTGTTGCTTCGCAGATAGCCCATACTTTTATCGCATACGCTACTATACCTTTTACACACACTTTATATATTATTTCAAAATTACACATGGAGCCATTAAGTTCAGAAAGTAAAAGCCTAGGGTCAAAAGTCAATTTTGGCAATTTCAATCTAAAAGGTTTCTTGCTAAAGCTACTTTCTCACTGGTATTTGTTTGCTATAACCCTTGTTATTGCATTGGCATGTGCCTTTTTATTTACTAAATACAGTACACCGCTTTATCATGTGAGTTCCACTTTGCTTATAAAGGATGGGAAATCGGGTAATATGAAGGATTTCAATCCCATATCTCAAATGGATATGTTTAATCCTAACTCTCAGGTAAATAATGAAATTATTTTATTAAAAAGTCCTTCTTTGATGGAGAAGGTAATTGTAAAGCTGGGCGCGTTTATACAATACTACTCCGTGGGTAAGTTTAATACCTATGAAATGTATGGCGATGAAGTGCCAATAACCTTTACCATAGTAGAGGGAGATACAGCAGATTTTGCTTGGAAGCGATTTGAATTTGAAACAGACAATAAGGATGTATTTATTCTTTCGGCAGCAGGCGAAGATGCCAAAGAAAAATACACATATGGCACCGTTATTTCCAAACCATACGGTAAGTTTAAAATAGATAAAAAGATTCCAACGCTTGATCTAAATGTTAAAATTGAAATAGCTATCTCTAGTGTCAAAACTAGTGCCTACGGCATAGCAGGTAGCCTCAATATCACTCAGCTAAATAATGGTGTTCCAATTCTCAATATTGCTCTTATTGCACCCAATCAGAAAAAAGGAATTGAAATTGTCAACAAACTGATAGAGGTATACGAAGAAGAAAATAAAATAGATAAAAACAAAATAGCCCAAGCTACCGTTGAGTTTATTAATGAGCGCTTAGCCTATTTAGTAGATGAGCTTTCGGGCGTAGAAAAAGATGTTGCCGACTTTAAACAAAGGTACGAACTAATGGAGGTGGGCTCGGCAGCCGAACAAGCACTTTCCCAGTCTTCAGAGTTCAGTAAGCAAATGCTCGACCTCGAAAACCAGATGAATATCCTCAACTCTATGAGGACGTATATCGTTAGCGACGTTAATAGAAATGAAATGATTCCAGGTTCCTTAGGCGTGATGGATGCCACGCTCAACGCACTTATTTCTAAATATAATGAGTCTTTACTTAGCCTGCAAAGGCTTTCGGCAACATTGCCCGACGAAAACCCCCGAATAGTAGAAGTGAAAAATGAAATGTCTCTTCTGAAATCTAAAATCATTGAAGGCATTGATAATGCTAAGTACAGCCTAAGCATTATGAAAAATAATGTCAACCAGCAACTAGGAAAGTTCCGCGACAGAGCACAAACAATGCCCTACTTAGAGCGCGCAATTACAGATATTCAAAGACAACAAACTATAAAGCAAAGCCTCTATACCTTCTTGTTGCAGAAAAAAGAAGAAGCAATTATTTCTATGGCTGCAAATGTTAGCAACTCTAGAGTCATTGACAGCGCTACCGCATCTGCCATCCCAGTAAAACCCGAAAAGAAAATGGTGTATTTAGTGGCAATTCTACTAGCGCTTGCAATTCCAATACTTATAGTTTATGCTAAAGATTTCTTCAATAATAAAATCCAATACCTATCCGATGTAAAATCAGTCACGAAAGTGCCCATTCTTGGCGAGCTTATACATAACGACACTAATAAAACATTAGTAATAAATGAAAAAAGCAGGAGTGCACTTAGTGAATTATTCAGGCTTGTTAGAACCAATTTAGACTTTATTCTGCCTGGTAAGAAAAACGCTATTTATCTAGTTACGTCTAGCTTGTCGGGCGAGGGCAAAACCTTCTTTAATATTAATCTAGGTGCCATTATCGCATTGACAGGCAAAAGAGTGGTCATTCTTGAGATGGATATCAGAAAACCAAAGGTGTTTGAAAACCTAGGCTTAGTATCTGACAAACCCGGTATTACTAGGTATATCGTCAATCACGACTTGACCGTAGCTGATTTAATACAGCAACATCCTACTATCAAGGGTTTAGACCTCATATCGGCTGGCCCCATCCCGCCCAATCCAAGTGAAATACTACTAAATAAACGTGTAGGTGAAATGTTCAATGAATTGAGGAAAATATATGATGTTGTTTTAGTAGATAGTAGTCCAATCGGACAGGTATCAGATGGCTTTAGTATCGCGCAGCACGTAGATGCTACTATCTATATGGTTAGATATAATTATACTTTTAAAGAGAATTTGCAGATATTGAATGATATTCATGCAAACGATAAAATGCCTAATATGATGATCGTTCTCAATGATGCAGGCGCACAAAACCAAAAATCATATGGCTATGGTTATGGGTACGGTTACGGCTATGGTTATGGCTACGGTTATGGCTATGGCGAAGGCAAAGACGAAGAGTATGAGGCAAGCTTCTTGGATAAAATAAAAAACAGAATCTTTAGAAGATAATAATCACCCCCTAATTAAAAAATTTAAAAAGTGAGTATTCAAATATCGAATACTCACTTTTTTTTATTAACAACCACCATAATCGTAAAATAGTGGTCGAGGAAAAATATTTGCTATACTTAAATGCCAGTTAGATAGTCGGCCGAACAGTAACCTTCTATCCCTTCTTCATTCTTAATGAGATACCACTGGTCGTTATATTTGCTTATAAAAGTCACAACACTATCGTGCGCAGCTTTACCTATAATGGCAGTATCTGTTCCAGGACCTTTACGTATGTTGAGGTTGGATGATTGGGTAGTTACCTTCATCTTGGAGAAGGCAGCGCTTGGAGTGACATTTAAATTTAATATTAAATCACCAGCTCTGAAGTCGGGATCTATTTGGTTATAGATGTTCCATAAATTATCTTTGATTTGACCAGAAGCCACCTCTCCATCAATGTATAACACACCATCTTGTTCTCTTACGGCTAAGTTTGTTGTACCGTTGCTTTGTGCAGCACTTATAAGTGATGCATATTTATCTTGTAAATTCATATTGTTATTTTTATTTAATAGTTAATTTATTCTCTACACTCTTGGGTTGTAAAGCATTTACTGCTTGCATTAATTGTGGTAAATCCGCTCTACTAATGTTGCCCGAAAGTGTCACCACGCCATCATTCACAGTAGCTACTACACCAGCAAAATTTGCAATAACACCATTAACGGCGTTTACAAGCACTTCGTCAGGGTTGATAACCACTGGTGGCGGTACATCCAAATTGTTAACTACAGATTTTACTCCACCTACACTTTTTACCGCTGCTTCCATACTAGATTTTGAAGCCTCATCGTTTACTGTGCCCGATAGGGTAGCAACCCCCTCATTTACAGAAACCGTTACTCCAGATGCTACAGCTTCTATTTTAGCCTTCAACTCGTTATCCTTATCAGCCTGTGATTTGCACGAAGACAAAGACGCAACTAAGCCCAAAATAACGAATGTTGTAATTACAGTTTTTTTCATGTTTAATAATTTTAATTTATAATAATTTGCAATATACTAAAAACAACAAAAAGCTAAACAAAAATGTTTAGCTTTCTTAAAATATAAATATACATATAACAATTGAACCCTTATCTTCTACCACCACCAAAGCTGCCGCCTCTAGAGCTACCACCAGATGGAGCACTCATTCTTGAACCACCAGATGGAGCACTCATTCTTGAACCACCAGATGGGGCGCTCATTCTTGAGCCACCAGATGGGGCGCTCATTCTAGAACCACCAGATGGAGCACTCATTCTTGAACCCGATGATGGAGCGTTCAATCTCATTCTTGAGCCACTATTTGGTGCACTACCCCTCATTTGATTTGAACGTTGGGGAGCACTATTCATGTTGCCGTTGCGACCACGCATCTGCGAATTGTCATACATTGAACTTCCTCTATTAGAAGTACCATTTCTCATTGGAGCATTTCTGTTTGTGGTACCTAAGGTACTGCGGTTGCCTCGTGGCGAAGTGGCATTCCCCATTCTAGGAGGTACTACTGTGCCATTGCCTGTATTTCTTAATCTTCTGTCGCCCGAGTACTGTCCAGCTAAACGTGTGTTTCTAGGGCCATAATTTATGTTTCTAACAGGATTGTATCTGTTAAAGTTATTGTGATGAAGACCATGATAAAATCCGTTCCAGTATCCCATACCATATCCCATGCCATATCCCATGCCAAATCCACCACCATACATCATCGGGTGTCCCCAAGCTCCAAACATTGGATAGCCATGCCAAGTGTTAAACGCCCAACCATTGTGCCAATAAGGTCCGAAACCAAAAGACATTGAAATGCCCGGTGCAAAACCCCAGCCACCCATTCCATAGAAGAAGGGATTGTACATGCTACGCATCCAAAAAGGAGAATACAAACCGCCCCAATATCCTACATTGTACATAGGGTAGTTGAATCTTCTAATTCTTGTAGTGTAGGAGTCATCATCATAATCTATCGCTGATTCATCATCGTAATAATCATCACCATAATAATTATTATAATCGTTATTATTCGATGACGAATAAGTAGCAGCATTATTTCTATTCCTTTGAGAATTGGCTTCTTCTTGCGCTTCTCTGGATGCATCATTGCCCCGGTAGTACACATCATCGTAATTTTGTGCTACGGTAGTAAAGAATACTCCAGACAACATTGACATCAACAACAACCGTTTCATATTTTGAATATTTTAAAAATTTATTACTAAAAATTTATTAGTGTCTTGTGTACAAATATACTACATTTGCTCCAATTTCACGCTAACATTTATTTGACTTCATCGAATTCCAAAAGTTTAAATAATTCTCAAAATATTTTTTAGTAAAGTACAGTATTTATATTTTTTTTATGGGTAAAGTAGTTACATCTAGGGCGGATGATTATTCTCAGTGGTACAACGATTTGATTATCAAAGGTGGGCTTGCAGATTATTCTGCAGTACGCGGCTGTATGGTTATAAAGCCATATGGTTTTGCATTGTGGGAAAATATGAGAGATGTATTAGATAAAAGATTTAAAGAAACCGGACATCAAAATGCCTATTTCCCTATTTTCGTCCCCAAAAGCTTATTTGAAGCCGAAGAAAAAAACGCCGAAGGCTTTGCAAAGGAATGTGCAGTAGTCACCCACTATCGTCTGAAAACCGATGAAAATAATAAAGGGAAACTTATTGTAGACCCCGAGGCTAAGCTAGAAGAAGAGCTTGTAGTGCGTCCTACATCGGAAGCTATCATTTGGAATACCTATAAAAACTGGATTCAATCCTACAGAGATTTACCCATTCTCATCAATCAATGGGCTAATGTAGTAAGATGGGAAATGAGAACGCGTTTGTTTCTTAGAACAGCGGAGTTTTTATGGCAAGAAGGTCACACAGCACACGCTTCTAAAGAAGAAGCTATTGACGAAGCAGTACAAATGCTTGATGTTTATGCAGCATTCGTAGAAAACTACATGGCGATACCTGTGGTGAAAGGTGTAAAATCGCCTAACGAAAGATTTGCTGGAGCCGAAGATACCTATTGTATAGAGGCGCTTATGCAAGACGGTAAAGCATTACAAGCTGGTACATCGCACTTTTTAGGACAAAATTTTGCCAAAGCATTTGATGTAAAATTTGCCGATAAAGACAATAAACTAGAATATGTTTGGGCTACATCTTGGGGCGTTTCTACTAGGCTAATTGGTGCCCTAGTAATGGCACATAGCGACGACGACGGATTAATAATGCCTCCTAAAATTGCACCGCTTCAAGTGGTCATTGTGCCAATATACAAAAACGAAGATAGCAAGACTTTGATAGATGAAAAGGTGAAAGGTATCATTGCTAATTTAAGAGCAAAAGGCATTTCTGTTAAATACGATAACGACGATACAAGCAGACCAGGATGGAAATTTGCAGAACACGAACTTAAAGGCGTACCCATTAGAATGGCACTTGGAATGAGAGATTTGGAAAACGGTGTGATAGAAATAGCTCGAAGAGACACTAAAGAAAAACAACAGATAGCCATTGAAGGCGTTGAAGACTTTGTGGCCCAATTGCTCGATGAAATTCAACAAAATATTTATAACAGAGCATTGGCCTTTAGAGATGCTCATATCACCCCAGCTAATACTTGGGAAGAATTTGTAAATATTCTGGATACCAAGGCGGGTTTCGTATCGGCTCATTGGGACGGTACACCAGAAACAGAAGAGAAAATAAAAGAACTCTCTAAAGCTACTATCAGATGCATACCACTCGATAATGCAATGGAGGAAGGTGCTTGTATACTTACAGGTAAGCCCTCAAAACAGAGAGTGTTGTTTGCCCGAGCTTATTAGATAGCTCCTCGACGATAATATTACCGACTGTCTTTATGTTTTTTGGCCAATGTTTTACAGATCATTGCTAAATTTACATAAAGACAGTTTCTTATTTTATCCTTTATATTTGAAAATTATTAAAAGAGTATTCGCTCGCTCCATCACTACAAATTCTAATGTTTTTATAGCTAATAATGATGAAATATTTGCCAATCGCCCTGCTATTACTGTTAACTACTTCAAGCATCTATGCACAAGTGCCACTGAGTGCTCAAGATAAAGCGCGAATGCAGCAAGCAGTAGACGGCATATTGCCTGTATTGCAAACCACCAAATACGAAGATAGTCTAGTGCTTAGGACGCCCAGCTTGCCTTTAGATGTTACGGATACCTTAGTCAAACAACTAGCAAGTCTTTTGGAAGCAACCGTTAAAGACAAAAAGAATGATGGCGTCGGTATAGCTGCACCACAAATTGGTATCAATAAACAGTTGTTTATAATACAGCGGTTTGATAAACAAGGATACCCTTTTGAGGCTTTTGTAAATCCCTCCATTCGTTGGAAATCACAACTCATGCAGTCCGGTACAGAAGGCTGCTTATCGATACCTGATACTATGGCTAAGGTAGATAGGCATTACGCCATAATGGTTGCATACCAAACCCTAAATGGCGACTGGAAAGAAGAAGCCATAGA
Source organism: uncultured Taibaiella sp. (assembly GCA_964429515.1). Classification (GTDB taxonomy): domain Bacteria; phylum Bacteroidota; class Bacteroidia; order Chitinophagales; family Chitinophagaceae; genus MKSF01. Next base: position 9,417 of record CAYSCJ010000023.1, on the reverse strand, counting down.
GGGGTTTACAGCCGTCATTTTTCAGCATGAATACGATCACCTAATTGGCGTTTTGTTTTTAGACAGAGTACAAGAGCAGGCAGCCAAATCCTATATTACGCCAAAGACACCTCTTAAAATATCGCCTAATTTTTATACCAGATAATGCAAAAAATAATCAACGATCCTATCTACGGATTTATTCAGATAAAAGACAAGAAAATTCTAGAGCTAATCAGCCACCCTTGGATTCAACGATTAAGACGCATTAAGCAAATGGGTATTGCACATTATGTATACCCTGGAGCTGTGCACACCCGCTTTCATCATTCGCTGGGTGCTATGCACCTTATGCGACAAGCCCTGGAGAACCTGAAAGATAAACATATACCCATTTCTGCCGAAGAAGCATTAGCTGCACAACAAGCTATTTTGCTACACGATATTGGTCACGGCCCCTTCTCACATGCCCTAGAGCATGCTATAGTTTCTGATATTTCACATGAAGATATTTCTCAAATACTGATGCAACACATCAATTCAGAAACCGACGGCAGCTTAGATACCGCTATTGCTATCTTCAACCAATCTTATCAAAAACACTTTTTACATCAGCTTGTTTCGAGCCAGCTAGATATGGATAGGATGGATTATCTGAATAGAGATAGCTTCTATTCTGGAGTCTCTGAGGGCGTTATTGGATATGATAGAATTTTGCAAATGCTTACCGTAGTTGATGACCACCTGTGTGTTGAGGAGAAAGGCATACACTCGGTAGAGAAATTTATTATCGCTCGTAGGATGATGTATTGGCAGGTTTATTTGCATAAAACCGTTTTGGGTGTTGAGCAGCTTATCGTAAAAATACTCAAACGCGCCAAAGAACTCGCTTTGAAAGGTGAGGAGCTATTTGCCCCGCCTGCATTTGCTTTTTTTCTCTACGAGCAGATAAAAAAGGCCGAATTCGAACATAAGTTGGTTATTGAAAAATTCTGCACCTTAGATGATGCAGATATTGCTTGCGCTATCAAGGTGTGGGCCAGTCATAAGGATATTGTGCTCTCTACACTTTGTAATATGATATTGAAACGCAGATTGTATAAAGTGACGATGAGCAGCGATAAATTAGATGATAAATTCGAAGAAATGTATGCAAATTACAAATTCCCCAAAGGTATTCAAGACGAAGAAAAAAGCTATTTCTTGTTTAAAGGCAGCACGATAAATAAAACATACAATCAATATGATGATTTAATAACCATAAAAATGAAAGATGGTAGCATTAGAAATATCACAGAAGTAGATAATGCGCTTATCAATCCTTACGTTACTTTGCCGGTAAAAAAATACTTCATCATTAGAGCGCAAGAAATACTATAGCACTCAACCGAAGGCTCCTAAGACAGCAATATCTATTTTTTTAGCCAAACATGGTGTGTTATTAATATATGAGGGTCCTTTTGTAATTCATCATTAATTCCACCAAAATTTCTTATTTTTGTATACGTAAAAACGTTTTAAACTATGTCAGATACGGTATTGTTGGAACAACAGTTTCAGAAAAAAATAGATGATGAGTTAAGAATTGAGCCCAAAGATTGGATGCCCGAGTCTTATAGAAAAACATTGATTCGTCAAATATCTCAACATGCACACAGCGAAGTTGTAGGGATGTTGCCAGAAGGCAATTGGATTACTCGTGCTCCTACACTCAGACGAAAGGCCGTATTGTTGGCAAAGGTTCAAGATGAAGCTGGGCACGGATTGTATTTGTATTCTGCTGCAGAAACACTAGGGGTTTCGCGCGACGAAATGATAAGCAAATTACACGATGGTACAGCAAAATATTCTTCTATTTTCAACTATCCTACAATTACCTGGGCCGATATGGGCGCTATAGGATGGCTGGTAGATGGTGCAGCTATTATGAATCAAGTGCCTTTGTGTAGATGTTCCTATGGGCCGTATAGTAGGGCGATGATACGTGTATGTAAAGAAGAAAGCTTTCACCAAAGACAGGGTTTTGAAATAATGCTTACATTGGCTAACGGCACGCCCGCACAGCGAAAAATGGCGCAAGATGCCTTGAATCGTTTTTGGTGGCCTGCGATTATGATGTTTGGTCCTAATGACGATGCTAGTCCTAACTCACAGCAATCTATGAAATGGAAAATTAAGCGTTTTAGCAACGACGACTTAAGGCAAAAGTTTATAGACGTTACCGTAGAGCAAGCTAAAATACTGGGTTTGACGATTCCCGATCCTGATTTGAAATGGAATGAAGAGCGTGGGCATTATGATTTTGGTGAGATAAATTGGGATGAGTTCTGGAATGTGGTACAAGGCAATGGACCTTGTAACAGAGAGCGCTTGGAAGCTAGAAGAAAAGCATGGGATAACGGCGCTTGGGTGCGTGAAGCAGCTACAGCTTATGCCAACAAGAAGGCCAACCAACGCGCCAATAAGGTAGCCTAGATAAGCCCTCCTAAAGACTCACAAATCAAAGCGGCTTGTTAGGGTCGCTGAGCATATAATGCAGCTATAGTAAGTACACTATATGCTGCATTTTTTATCCCCCTTAAAACGTGAAAATAGTATTTATTATAAGCGTTTCAACGAAGTTTTGAGCTATTTCAACTAATATGCACTTGCAATTAATTTTAAGCAACTTAAGTTTGCGGCACAATATACGTTTTATGAAAGCATTTTTATTCATCGCAGCATTGTCTACCATCGTTTGGCAAGCATCGGCCCAAGATATCAAAGGTAAAATACAAACACCCGAAAACGAGCCTTATCTCACAGCAGAAGTAACCTTATTGCAAGCTACAGATTCGTCCGATTTTAAGTATGGATTTGTTCAAGAAGACGGTACTTTTGTTTTTAATGCTATTCCAAATGGAGACTATATCCTTAAAGTTTCTGAAGCTACAAATATCAAGTATGTAGCATTGCCCCAGCATACGTCCGAAAAAAATATCGAAATACCCACTATTGTTTTTGAACCTACCATCAATACTATGGAACAGGTGGTGTATAGATACCAGCGTCCATTGGTAGAAATGAAGCCAGATGGCTTGGTCTTCAATGTTGATAGTACTATAAATGCAATAGGCCAAAATGGTTTAGAATTGATGAGGAAATCGCCAGGAGTAGTTGTAGATAAAGATGAGAATATAACTATGAATGGGAAAAATGGAGTAAGAGTTTATATAGATGGTAAATTATCGCCGCTAACAGGTACAGAGCTAAGTGAGTTTTTAAAAACCATCCAATCTAGCAATATCGATGTAATTGAAATTATATCAAGCCCCTCTGCAAAATATGATGCCGTAGGTAACGCAGGCGTTATTAATATCAAATTGAAAAAAAATAAAATGGTGGGTACCAATGGTACCGTCAATCTAGGATACGCCATTCAAAGATTTGGTAAATATAACGGAGGCGTAACACTCAATCATAGGCAAGATAAATTCAATATCTATGGTAGCTATAATATCAATAATAGCAAAAATTGGAGTGATGCCAATTTTCAACGCCGACTGCTCGATACCTTCTACGACATGAAGTCTGTGTTTATACGAAATGGTACTACCCACAATTATAAAGGCGGTATCGATGTATTCGTGGATGAAAAAAATACTATTGGCGTAATGGTTACCGGCAATGTAAGAGACAACATAACTGATAATTCCAATAATCAAGTATTTATAAACACTATTACCAACGAAGCCAATAGGACGCTTGTTTCCAATAACAAAGATATAAGTGACAGGAATAATTATAATCTTAACTTGAATTATCAATACAACGATAAAAAGAAAAACAGAACTCTTACTCTAGATGGCGACTATGGCCGATTCTCTATCTTTAATGATCAATATCAGCCCAATATCTATTTTAATAATGCCGGTATACAAACGAATGCAAATATCTATAATCTTCTTACCGATGCCCTCATAGACATCTTAACACTAAAGGCCGATTACGAACAACCTTTCCTAAAAGGAAAACTGGGCGTAGGTGCCAAGCTTACTAACACAGGCACGAAAAATGATTTTGGTTACCTGGTTCAGAATAATGCAAGCCTAGAATGGAACAAAGATTTAGATAGAAGCAATACCTTCGATTATCAAGAAAATATACAGGCCGTATATGGTATGTATAAAATGCAAGTGAAGCAAGGCCTAGCGTTTCAAGCGGGCTTGCGTGTAGAGAATACAATTACCAATGGGATATCTGAGGGCGAAAGATGGAATGGTACAGGCTATGACAAATATACCACAGAAAACCCCAGAAACTATCTCAATTTCTTCCCCAACCTTAGCGTTACCCTCAATAAAAACCCTATGAGTATGTGGAATTTTGTGTACAATAAACGTATTGATAGACCGAATTATCAAGACATCAATCCATTTGAATATAAAATGACCGACTACTCTTATAGAAAAGGAAATATTCAGCTCAAACCTCAGCTTACCAACGCAGTAAGCGTAACGCATACCTTTAAATACATGCTAAATACTAGGCTAGAGTATTCCCATACCTCCGATGTATTTGCTGAATTAGTTGATACAATTAACGGTGATAAATTGTTTCAAACCAAACAAAATTTGGCTACAAATAATATGATAAGCCTCAACATAAGCATGCCATTTGCATACAAGAAGTTTTCTTCTTTCCTAAATATAAATACGTATTACACGATGTTTAAAGCCGACTACGGTGAGGGCAGAGAGATAAACTTGGATGCCTTTACGGCAAGCTTGTATGGGCAAATAGGCTATAAGATAAATGAATGGTTGTCTGCCGAAATTAGCGGCTGGTGGTCTTCGCCAAGCATCTGGCAAGGTACTTTTAGAAGCATAGCTATGGGCGGCATAGATGCAGGAATTCAAGCTAGAGTTTTGAAGGGAAAGGGCAATGTTAAAGCCTCATATGGTGATATTTTTGGAACCATGAAGTGGGGAGGTTCTAGCAACTTTGCCGGACAATACGTAAAGGCCTTTGGCCATTGGGAAAGCCAACAGTTCAGAATCAATTTTACCTATAATTTCGGAAATAATAAAATAAAATCTACCCAACGAAAACTCGGCTCTGAAGAGGAAGCCAAACGTGCAGGTGATTCACAAAGCTTACAACAAGGTCGATAATTTGTTGCTTAAGGTTAAATTCAAAACACACCCAAAAAGAACCTTTGCATTCTTGCAAGGGTTTTTGTTTTTTTTTAAAAAAAATATTACCTCCCACATGCTAAGGGCTCCAATCAAGGGCTTATTTCAGTAATAAAGCAAATACATAATCTTCGATTCAAATATTTATGGATTTGTTTACTTTTACGCTGCGCAATACTCAATAGTTTTTTATGGAAATATATAATCCCAAAGATTGGTTTAGGGGCATCTTGAATATCAGCAAGTCCGATACGCTCCGAAAATTATGGTTGTTGATACTAGGCTTAGGGGTATACTGCCTCGCAATTGCTTATTTGGAAATTAATTACTTGCAACTGCATCTTAATGAAAACTCTTGGGTGAAGAATATCCCTATCATGCACAACTTGCTCGGTTTTGCTATTTCCATGTTGTTGGTGTTTCGTACCAATACCGCTTACGATAGATGGTGGGAAGGCAGAAAACAATGGGGAGAACTCGTTAATACCAGCAGAAACCTTGCTATCAAATTAAACACACTTTTGCCCAGCAACGATATTGAAAACAGAAAATTTTTCAGGAAAACAATTCCCTTATATGCCCGAATCCTCAAGCACCACTTGCGCGCAGATACTACTCGATTAATGCTCGACGACCAATCTAATGACTTGCTTATGAATCATAATTACAGCAAGGGACATGCGCCTAATCAATTAGCAAACATGATGGTGTCGCATATCGGTAAGCTATATAAAGAGCAAAAAATAAGTGCCGAAGAATGGTGGCTGCTCAATGGAGAGCTGAACAACTTTACGAATGTATGTGGCGCTTGTGAACGTATAAAAAATACACCTATCCCATACTCTTATAGCTCATTTATTAAAAAATTTATCGTTATCTATGTACTCACACTCCCATTTGGCTATGTGTTTAGTTTGGGCTATTATGTAGCACTTGTGGTGATGTTTGTATTTTATGTTTTGATGAGTTTGGAAATTATTGCAGAGGAAATTGAAGACCCCTTCGGTACCGATGAAAACGATTTGCCCATGGAAGTAATGGCCAATAATATTCAAAAACACATAGAAGAAATTTTGCAATAATATTTAAGAAAACACCACATTAAGATAATCATTAGGTGAAATACAGCGGTGTTTCAACTGTTAGTTTTATTGCAATGCTATATTGGAATATTAACTATTTTCGCAGTCTTCAAAAGAATTAAACAAAAGTATATGTCAGTGGAATTTAGCAAAATTGTTGCCCAAAAATTAGGAATTAATGAGTTGTATGTTACTGCTGTATTGCAATTGATAGCAGAGGGAGCAACGATACCTTTTATAGCACGTTACAGAAAAGACCAAACCGGCGCTTTAGACGAAGTGGCAATAGCACAGATAATCGACGCAGCGAAATTCGAAAAAGAGTTTTCTGAGCGTAAAGCTTTTATTATAAAAACGATTACAGAACAAGATAAATTTTCTGATGAAATTGCCTCTAGGATAGAGCAAGCCACCACCTTACAAGAGCTAGAAGATATTTATTTGCCCTATAAACCTAAGCGCAAAACGAAAGCTCAAACAGCTAGAGAGAATGGCTTAGATCCCCTAGCTTTAGCTATCTTGTCGCAAGAAGATATAAATGTTGAAGAAGAAGCCACAAAATATATTTCAGAACAAATAGCAGATACCACAGCAGCTATTGCCGGCGCTAGAGATATTATTTCAGAAATCATAAATGAAGACGCAGATATTAGAACGGCTTTGAGAAATTTATTTCAAAAAGAAGGAGCCGTTATTAGCAATGTTATAGAAGATAAAAAAGAAGAGGGTGCTAAGTATAAAGACTACTTCGAATTTAGCGAAGCTATAAAAACAATACCATCTCACAGAACGCTTGCTATAATGAGAGGTTTTATGGAGGGCATTCTCAGAATGAGCATTGCTCCAGATGAAGATGTTGCACTCGCTTTGATAGCAGATAAATACATTACCGCCAACAACGAAGCTAGTACGGTAATGAAGCGAGCCATTAGAGATGCATATAGAAGGCTTTTGCAACCAAGCCTCGAAACCGAATTTCGAATGCTACTCAAAACTAATGCCGACGAAGAAGCAATCACCGTATTTGCCGAAAACCTTAGACAGTTATTATTGTCGTCTCCTCTTGGAGGCAAACGCATGATAGCATTAGACCCAGGTTATAGAACGGGCTGTAAAATGGTCGTTTTGAATGAGAGTGGAGAATTGCTAGAAACCGATATCATCTACGTTCACGAAAACAACTATAAACTTCAGGAAGCAGCAAGTAAAGTAAAAAATTATCATGCTAAGTACAATATTCAAGCCATAGCCATAGGAGATGGTACTGCGGGTAGAGAAACAGAACAGTTTATAAAAAAACTCGACTTAGGTGTTGCTGTATACTTGGTTAATGAAGACGGTGCATCGGTGTACTCTGCATCCGAAACAGCAAGAGAGGAATTCCCCGATTTTGATATTACGGTTCGTGGAGCAGTAAGTATTGGCCGCAGGCTAATGGACCCTTTAGCTGAGCTGGTAAAGATTGACCCTAAATCTATAGGCGTAGGGCAGTATCAACACGATGTCAACCAAGTGCGTTTAAAAGAGCGCCTCGACCAAACCGTGCAGAGCTGCGTAAATGCAGTGGGCGTGAATCTGAATACAGCTGGTAAGCACTTATTGAGCTACGTTTCGGGAATAGGACCAAGTATTGCTGAAAATATCATTAAGTACAGAAGAGAGATGGGAAAATTCTCTAATCGTAAAGAACTATTGAAAGTCGCCAGATTGGGCAATAAAGCATACGAACAATGTGCGGGCTTTTTAAGAATTACGGAAAGTGAGCATCCTCTAGATGCAAGTGGCGTGCATCCAGAATCATATCCACTTGTAGAGAAAATGTGTAAAGACGCCCAAGTAGCAGTTAAAGATATAATCGGCAACGAAGCTGTCGTTAAAAAAATTGTACCGCATAATTATGTCAATGAAACAGTAGGTTTGCATACCATTCAAGATATCTTGAAAGAATTACTAAAGCCAGGCCTCGACCCTCGAAGCGAATTGCAAACTTTTGAATACGCAGATATTTTTAGTATCGAAGATGTAAAAGTAGGTATGATTGTACCAGGTATCGTGACGAATATTACTCGCTTCGGCGCATTCGTAGATATAGGCGTAAAACAAGACGGTCTAGTACACGTCTCTGAAATTTCAAATGAGTACATTACCGACCCCTCCGAAAAACTAAAACTTCAAGATAAAGTTAATGTACTAGTTACAGAGGTCGATTTAGCCCGAAAACGCATCGCTTTATCTATAAAACAAACATTAGAGGCTCCCAAAGCCACAACTACCAAAGCCAAACAGAATGCCAAGGCTCACAACAATTCGGCGCCCAAGGAAAGCGCTTCTATTGATGATGCTATGAGTTTATTAATGAAAAAGTTTGGTAAATAACAGTATTCAAGCCTACAATCACAACCGCTAAAGCCTTTATCTAATAAGGCTTTAGTGGTTTATAAAAAGGTATAAATGCCTTTTGGGCTTATACACGCATCCATTTTTTTGTCGTGAGGGCCAATGTCTCTTATGGTATCAATGGGTTCAAAAAAGCTAATCCCTATTTTTAGTACATCGGGCTTACATCGCTCCAAATACCTGTCATACATGCCTTTTCCATAGCCAAGTCTATTACCAGTCTTATCAAATGCCAGTAGGGGTAGTAGCACAATATCAATACTTTCGGGCAGAAGTATGTTGTCTTGCTGTGCTTCTGGTATTCCCCATTCATTTATAATATACGTTGTAGTGGGTGTATGTAAAATAGCTTCCATACGGGTAGTGCCAGGTATAACTTTTGGAAAAGCTAGGGAATAGCTACGCTCATAAAGCATATTCATGATAATCGAAATGTCGGGTTCGTGCTTCTTTGCAATCGATTTGAATGCCAAAATACATTTCTTTGATGGGTGCTGTTCCAAGTATGAGGTCAACCAAGAATGGATGCCTCCGTTAAAGGCAGCCATTTCTTCTTTACTTAAGGATTGTCTTTTGTCTAAATAAATCTTCCTTAGTTCCGCTTTGTGCATATAGCTTGTTTTATAAATACAAAACATAAAGTTACACGTCTTAAGCAGAATAAAAAGTTGCACACTATAATGCAGATTTAATTGGTAGCACGAAAGGTTCATACACCAATAGTTGGCATCAACCACCCATACAAGCATTACACTAGGCCAAGCTATCCATCTTCACGCCCTAAT
>CAYSCJ010000022.1:0-40549 GCA_964429515.1 uncultured Taibaiella sp. | reverse complement strand
CGATGCTTTCAAGAAGCCATTAAGTTGGCTTCTTGTTTATCGGACAACAATGATTTATGATATAAAAACAAAACTTTAACCACAATTCACCTTCATATCAAATTACTTAAAGCAAACAGGCTTAGTATTGCAGGCTAGCAAACATGCAAGTTTAAGCAAAATATTCTTGAAAAAAATAGGGGAAAAACATATTATAAGCTCTCGCGCACATATTTGCAAAAAAAGAAGCCAATTTAAGGGAATTAAACACGATTAAAAGGCTGTTTAATTTCTTTTAAAACAGTGTGTTTATGAATGCCAGACGGGGCATACACTGCCGCACTAGGCGAAAATAAATAAACAGTAATTGGAAAAAGACAAATTATTAGAAAGCGTTTAGAAACAAATCACTTAATTTTGAATAGGATATGGGAAATTTATTATAAGGCCAGATTGCGTTTTTTTTAAAAAACATGGGAGTGCAAAAAAACATAATCAAAATCAAACCATTTGGTTATGCGATTGTAACGAAAAAAAACTTAAAAGCATAAAATTTTATTTTAAAGAAAAAATGTCCAAGCCCCCGAAAAGACAAATAAAAAATTGCATCAACAACACAATAAGACGCTAATAAACCAATAAGCCATATTTGAGTCAAAAAGAATAAACCACTTCAAAACGAAAGACATGCAAGCTACAACATTAGAACAGGAAATTTCGCAATTATCCAATAAGGGTTACCTCAACCTACCTATAGACCCTACTTTAGACCTATTTGACGCCATAGAACAGCTGAAAAAAGAAAAGAATGCTGTGGTATTAGCGCACTATTACCAAGAAGCAGACATACAAGATGTGGCCGACTATATTGGTGATAGTTTGGGCTTAGCACAATTTGCACAAAAAACAGATGCAGAAATCATTGTTTTTGCAGGTGTGCACTTTATGGCAGAGACTGCAAAAATCTTAAACCCAACGAAAAAGGTATTATTACCTGACCTTAATGCAGGCTGTTCGTTGAGTGATAGTTGCCCACCACCGGCATTTGCCGAATTTAAAGCAGCACATCCAGAGCACCTTGTTATTTCCTACATTAACTGTAGTGCTGGAATTAAGGCACTGAGCGATATAATTTGCACATCGTCCAATGCAAAACTCATAGTGGATAGCCTACCAAAAGATCAGAAAATTATATTTGCTCCCGATAAAAACTTAGGTGCCTATATCAATAAAGTAACGGGTAGAAACATGTTGCTTTGGGATGGTGCATGTATGGTCCACGAAATCTTCTCATTAGAAAAGATAATTAAACTAAAAGAGTGTCATCCAAATGCCTTACTCGTAGCCCACCCCGAATGTGAAGAACCTTTGCTAAAAATTGCAGATTTTATTGGTTCGACTACCCAAATTTTGAATTTTGTAGCAAACGATGCAGCACAAGAATTTATAGTTGCCACCGAAACAGGGATACTCCATCAAATGCATAAGAACGCACCGCACAAAACACTCATACCTGCACCACCAGAAAATAACTGCGCATGCAATGATTGTCCGCATATGAAACTAAATACTTTGGAGAAGCTTTACCTTTGCATGAAGTACGAACTACCAGAAATCATTATGGAAGAATCACAAAGAATTGCTGCGAAAAAACCTATTGATAAAATGCTAGAATTAAGTGCAAAACTAGGATTATAAAAATCTGTTATTCAGTAATTTATAAAATACAAATCCCCCGAAAGTCTTGTTTTTCGGGGGATTTATATTTTTGTAGAAATCAGCAAACTACTTATAACACTGATTATCAATTCATTTTATTCAAGTAATGCAACATTTTTTCAATAGCCTTCGAACGATGGCTTAGTTGTTTTTTTATGTCGATGCCCAATACACCAAAGGTGTTAGTATAGCCCTCGGGGATGAACAAAGGGTCGTACCCAAATCCCCCATTTCCTACCAACTCAGTGGCAATTTTACCTTTACACACACCATCAAAATAGATAATTTCATCAAGGTTTAACACTAAGCATATAACTGCCTTATAATAAGCAGCTCTATCTTCTACCTTTTCAAGTACTTCAAGTAACTTTCTATTATTGGCAGCATCATCACCTTGTACACCAGCGTAGCGAGCACTCAAGACTCCCGGCGCTCCATTTAGAGCTTCAACTACTATACCGCTATCTTCTGAAAAACAAGGCTTTCCTGTCTTTTTATAAACATACATTGCCTTTGTTAAGGCATTCTCTTCGAATGTAAAATACGGCTCTTCTATCTCTTCAAATATACCCGCTTCTTTGAGAGATATTATCTTTAGGCTATCATTCACAAAACTCTGTATTTCTTTTACTTTATTATTATTATTTGTAGCAAAAATTATTTCCATAAGCTAAATTTTTATTTATTACAAAAGTACAACATTTCTATCATGAACCTAGCAATTTGGCCTACTTGAAGCTCCTCAACAGTGTTTATAATTATTTTGTTGAGTTTTAAACTATTAAAATATTACAATACAATTATTTATGATTATTTATTTAAACTTGGATATTCTAGTTTTTTATATTCAATACGACCATCACGCGTTGCTATAAGTAAATGCAAGTAGCCACTCACTTTTTAGCTGCGCCTTGCATTAATTAAGCTAGCAATTTTACAAAAAGCCTATTTTTTTAAAATATCTTCATGTAAATTTACCACTTATGAAAGCAACAATATCTCAACCCTTAGCAGAGCGTATGCGGCCCCAGACGCTTGCCTCGTTTATAGGACAAGAACATATAACCGGAAAGGAAGCGCCATTGCATTTGCTCATCAAAAACAAGCAGCATCAATCGATTATTTTTTGGGGTCCGCCGGGTGTTGGAAAAACAACCTTAGCGCAGATAATTGCACATGAAGCAGATCTGCCATTCTACAGTCTTTCAGCCATTGAAAGCGGTGTAAAGGAAGTAAGAGCTGTGATAGATGTTGCTAAAAAACAAGGCAAGATATTATTATTTATAGATGAAATACATCGCTTTAATAAAGCACAACAAGATAGCTTACTGGGTGCCATCGAAAAGGGCTATATTGTGCTTATTGGCGCAACAACTGAAAATCCGTCATTTGAGGTTATAAACGCTTTATTAAGTAGATGTCAACTATATGTATTAGAACAACTTAGTGTAGATGATTTAAAACAAATTGTAAACACAGCCATAAAGCAAGATGTTGTACTGGCTACTAAGACAATAAGTATAGCAGAATGGGAATTGCTGATACAGTACAGTGGTGGCGATGGTAGAAAAATACTCAACTTACTCGAGTTAATTTTCAACACATCAACGACAGACCCCATCGTGATAGACAATGAGCTGGTAAAAAGAGTCGTAATTCAGAATATTGCGCAATATGATAAAGCAGGAGAGCAGCATTACGATACCATTTCGGCATTTATAAAATCGATACGCGGTAGCGACCCTAATGCGGCAGTCTATTATCTGGCTAGGATGATAGCAGGCGGCGAAGACCCCAAATTTATTGCCCGCAGGCTGGTGATATTGGCAAGTGAAGATATTGGCAATGCCAATCCAAATGCTCTTTTATTGGCAACCACTACATTTCAGGCCATACAGCAGATAGGTTGGCCCGAGGGAAGAATCATTTTGAGTCAGTGTGCAACGTATTTGGCTTCCAGCCCCAAAAGCAATGCTGCATACATGGCTATCAATCGGGCGCAAGCTGTAGTAAAAAAAACGGGCAATTTGCCGGTACCTTTAGCTATCAGGAATGCCCCTACCCCTACTATGCAGCAACTTGATTATGGTAAGGGCTACCAATATGCACATGATTTTGAAAATAATTTTGCCCAGATGGAGTTTATGCCAGATGGTCTGAGTGGCCTAAAATTATACGAACCTGGCGACAATAATGCTGAAGCAAAATTGAGAAGTTATTTGAAAAACTGCTGGGGTGAAAAATATGATTACTAGAAGGTAGGCACCCAATAAAGATGGAAATAAAAAACTTGTAAAAAAGTAGAAAAAAAAGATTAAAAAACTTTAATTTTGAGATGATAATTTTGTATCATTGCAAATTAAGTTTAGTAACACAACTTTTCAAAAATTCACAAATAATAGTTTATGAAAAAAATTTTAATCACTCTAACAGCAGGTTTGTTTGTAATAGGTGGATTGACATCTTGTGATAAAGAGCGTACATGCGTTTGCCATTACGATTTTGGCGACAACGAAAAACAAAGTATTGAATATACTATCAAGAAAACCAACTTAAAAGAAGCCGAAGAAATATGTAGCGTTGGTGCAATTGCTGAGGGTTCTGCAGGCCAAAGAGTGGGTGCAACTGGATGTGAATTAAAATAATTACTTTTTCGGTTTTTTTAAAAAATAATAATAAAAGAGTTGACTTATTTTTTTACAAAAAGGTCAACTCTTTCTTTTGTGTCTGCTCCTACTGATGCAAAAAACTATCACACTCATATACATACTACTTGCAAATAATAGGATAGATCCTGTATATAATACCTTTATATAACAGCTATAAGGGCTATTTTATTGTAGCGCTACAATGAATTTTCGTATCCATGGTCTACAAGTAGGTTATTACTATCTGCTGCGGAGGTGGCTAAAAAGTCGCATCTATTATTCATTTCATGAGTGGCATGGCCTTTTACCCAAACAAACTTCACCTGATGTTTGGCTTGTAGCTGCAGGTATCTTTGCCACAAGTCTACATTCTTCTTGTCTTTCCATCCTTTTTTTTGCCAAGCCCAAATCCATTTTTTCTCTACGGCATCAACTACATACTTAGAATCTGAATATATTACAATTTGCAATCCTTCTTTCGTAAGTTTTTCGAGGCCAGCTATTACCGCCATTAGTTCCATTCTATTATTAGTGGTTAGTCTGTAGCCTTGTGCGTATTCTCTGATGGTGTTATTCCATTTTAATATGAGGCCGTAGCCACCGCGTCCAGGATTTCCTCGGGAAGCCCCATCTGTATATATCTCTAAAACCATTATGGAGTGCGCGTTCAATTTTATATGTTAAAAAAACGAGCGTGTAAATTACTTTTTCTTAAAAAAAATAGATAAACACGCTCGTCTTAAATATCTACAGCATTATTTCATTATAGGCAACACTGTATAGCCTTCATCTTTTAATAACTGAATGACACCTTTAGGTCCTGTGAGGTGTGCTGCTCCAAAAGTAACAAGGCTAGGCTCCTTATGCATCATTTCTTTGATTTTCGAAATCCAAGCAACATTTCTATTAATTAATAGGTCGTCTGTTGCTTTACCTTTCATGAAGTTAGATTGCTTCATGAGTAAGGTTAATGCCTCTAAATTCTCGGTTTTATATGCCTCTACTAGCTGCTCCATTTCCTTATTAGCATCTGCCGATAGCTTATCGTTGGTCATGTCTTTAATAGCTTTTATTACCTCATCAATAGGCATAGATTTGATTGCATTAATTTGTACGCTTACATCTTCTAGGTCTATTAATGTTTTATTATCTGCTTTAGCTTGCTGTATTATTTCCATATCGTAGCTGCGGGTAGCATCGCATTCAAAGCTACCTTGCGCCAGTATTGTTACGAGCATTGCGGGATGGAAAGATTCGAACATTTTGATAGATAATCCTGGAATTTTATTTGCAACAGATTGCTCTATTTTTGAGTATTCTTCTTCTGTAAAATAATCGGATATTTTTTTACCGTCGGTAGCCATTAAGCCTTGAGCGAGTTTCATTTGAATATCTGATTGGGTAACATCCAATTCTACGGCTACGGTATTGGATCGTTTATATACACTATCTAATTTGGGGAAATTTACATAATCTGTATTGCATATCATGTGTATGGTACCAAAAAGGTATGAGGGCGCTTCGAGGCCATTTCCCGAAACTTCCCATAACAAAGATTTTGCTTCGGTAGCGGTTTTTTTTGAGCTTTGTGTTTTCTTCTTAGCCCAAGTGCTATGCTGCATACCTAAAAGGCTAAATAATAATAGTGTTGCAAAAAATTTAATTTTCATAAAATAATTGTTGTTTGTATTCATGTAATTGGATGAAAAAAATCATTATATTCAAAAGAGGTGGTTAAACGCTAGATTTAGAAAGCGATGGGGCTAACTTTATATTTTTTTTCTCGGAGCAAATTGAGCACACCATTTTTACCACCCAGATGCCCTGCACCAACAGCGATAAATGCTGTTTTATTTTTCACTAAATTATCAAATTTAATTACCCATTTTTTATTCCTATTGTCTAAAAGTTTTCTGGATTGCTCAAAAGACAATGAGAAGTTCATCATCTTGTGTAGGCTATCGATATCTTGTTTGATATAAAAGCGCAACATGTCTAACGGCGAAAAAACCTTACCCAAATTTTGCTTTTTAATACCATATTTATCATCTGAAATCATATTTATTAAAAACATTTGAGAGGAAAATGTTTCTAGTCCGCCCATAGGTATTTGAGCATTTACTGCTTTGGTAAGGATGATACCTTCGTAGCCAAACCCATCATCGCAATAAAAATAGCTTTCATCTTTTATAGCATTTAGTAGCGCCGATTTATTATAGGTTTGGGTATCTAATCGTGCTATTAAATCATTCTTGTAATAGATATTTTGTAGTTTACTCACGTCTACTTCAAAGAACACTTTATCGGCCGATAACAGAATGGAGTCTATCATTGGTGGCCAGTATACGAGCTCCTCGCATATTACGTGGATTGTACCATAAATATATACTGGCTTGGTTAGTCCGTTTCCGGTTACCTCCCAAAGCAGCGAGGGTGCGTTTTTATAATCTACAGATGTATTGTTTGCATTTTGGGCATAAATAAGGGTATGCCACATACACAGCCCACACAACATCAAGCGCAAGCATCTCCATTTCATACTTTAAAAATAAGGAAAGCGAGGCTATTTACCTTCACTTTCCTTATTTTTATTTAAGTATACCTTTGAGTATTAGTATTACCAATGCTAGTATTTTATTTCTTTTTAAGTTCGAGAATGGTATGGCTCAACCCAATATTATCTCTGGTGGCCACTATTTCGAAGCCCGCTTGAGCAATTAAGTCATAAAACACATGACTATCGTACATTTGGCTATTTCCGTTAGCCATCGTTGTGAAGTATATCGAAGTCATTTGCAGGGCAAAGGCAGAGGTTTTGAATTTTTGGCGATCCCAGAAAGTTTCGTTAATAAAGATTCTGGTATTTTCATTAGCCACTTCGTGGCATTTCTTAAGTATGAAGATGATTTCTGCATCTGCAAAGCAATCTAGGAATTGGCTCATCCATATTACATCATAACCCTCAGGCAATTGATTTTGTTCTAGCAGAATATCTTGCGGATAGTATTCTACCCTACCATCAAAACCAGCGTCAATGATGTTTTGTTTAGCCATTTCTATTTGCCCTGGCAAGTCTACGATACCCATTTGCACCTCTTCGTTGAAGGCAAGGCATTGAAGCGTCCATTTACCGGTATTGCCGCCTATGTCTAACACACGTTTGGGCTGATGCTCAAATACGATGGGTAATGCGATAGGAAATACGATATCGGAGTAATAATGGTCGAAATTCAACCAGCTTTCTTTAGCCTTGGGCGGAAACTGAGAGAGCCCTTGATAGAGTGTTGGCCAATCGCCTAAACTTTTTAAGCCATGTGGTTTTCTATCGTGTATAGATGCTTCTAAGGCAGGAGCTCCATTAGCGCAAACATCTCTCATAAATTCGTAGTTCACCTTTGTCATCTCATGATTTAGCAATAGGTGACCCGCTTTGGCTAAAAAGTAGGTATTTTCTTTTCTGTAAAGCACACCAATACCCAAGCCTGCTTCCATTAGGATACGTACCCCATAATAAGACATTTGCACTTGTTTAGCAACATCAGCAATGGTGATTCCTTCCTTTCTGCTTTGCTCGACGATACTTAGGATACCGTACTCTATTAGCAATTTACTAGCCTCCCACACGTATGGAGCAAAGGCTATCAGCTGTGCCCTGTCTAAAGCATCGATGACCTTCAAATTATCTAGTTCAAAAAGCGTTGTTTCTTTCTCTTGTTGTGTTTGCATTAATTTTCCTTTTAAAGGTTCAAAAATAATATAATTCTTTAATAGGAACTTACATTAGGTTAAATAATATTCAGTTTTAGCGCCTAGCGCACTATTCGGCCTAAAAATACAGAAATAAGATAGTCATTTTAATATGTAAATAAAAAAAAGTAGTGAAAATACAGTATTTTACACGACCAAGGGGTGAGCGTAAGCAGATGTCCAAATTTTATTTAAAAGGATACTTATAAAAATATAGAGATTCGTATTCATGTAAAGCAGTATTTTTATACTTTTGCATGGTTGAAACAACAAATTTGATAATTAGTATTAAACTTAAAAGCAAAGTCATTTTATGGCAACAACAGCAGACATACGCAATGGTATGATTTTAAAACTGGATGGTTCTTTGTACAGTGTGGTAGAATTTGGTCAGAACAAAACTGCACGTTCAGCAGCTAAAGTATGGGCCAAATTAAAAGGAGTAGATAACAATAGAAGCATTGAACATACTTGGAACTCTGGTGATACACTTTATCCTGTAAGAGTAGAAAAACGTAACTACCAGTTCTTGTATAAGGATGACGATGGCTACAACCTTATGGATACCACAACGTATGAGCAAATAACAGTACCTGAAAATTTATTAGACAAGCCAGGACTTTATAAAGATGGTCAGGATTGTTTTGTAATGGTAAATACAGAAACAGAACTACCCATGAGTGTAGAGCTGCCAGGCACAGTAGTATTAAGAGTTACCTATACAGAGCCAGGCCTTAAAGGCGATACCGCAACCCGTACCCTTAAGCCTGCTACTCTCGAAACAGGTGCGAGCATCAACGTTCCCTTATTTGTAGACAACGATGAGCTCATAAAAATAAACACTACTACTGGAGAGTACATGGAAAGGGTAAAAGGATAACCATTTACACACAACTTAAAACACACTCATTCACTAATTATAAATACTAACATACAATGGAATTCAAACAAATACAAGAGTTATTAAAAACAGTCAATAAATCCAATATAAGCGAGGTAACGATTAAAGATGGTGAATTTGAAATCACAATTAAACAACAAAGCCTTGCTACCGAACCTCAATACGTGCAGGCTCCAGTATACCAAGCAGCACCTCCTGTAATGGCAGCGCCAGCAGCAGCGCCTGCAGCACCAGTAGCTACCCCGGCAGCAGCTCCTGCAGAAAACAGCAACGCTATCACTATAAAATCTCCTATGATAGGTACCTTTTACAGGTCTTCTGGCCCAGATAAACCACCATTTGTAAGCGTAGGCGACGAAGTGAAAGTAGGTCAAGCAATATGCATTGTTGAAGCTATGAAATTGTTCAACGAAATAGAAAGTGAAGTAAGTGGCAGAATCGTGAAAGTACTATTGGATGATGCTTCTCCAGTAGAGTACGACCAACCCTTATTCTTAGTAGAACCTATTTAATTTATCTTCATACAAAACCCGAAGTAAGTAAACACATGGTGTGAGGCTTAATAAGACTGGTGCTTAAATCAACTAAGCTTTAGGTATCTGCACACTCCACTACTTAGGGTCAACCTAACTGAGATATATTATTTAGTGTTACTCAAAAAATAAATAAACAATTATATGTTTAAGAAAATACTCATTGCCAATAGAGGCGAAATAGCTTTAAGAATCATTCGTACTTGTAGAGAAATGGGCATCAAAACAGTAGCCGTTTATTCTACAGCAGATAAAGATAGCTTGCACGTGCGTTTTGCTGATGAAGCCGTATGCATAGGCAAACCTGCCGGAGTTGACTCCTATCTGAATATTCCCAACATAATGGCCGCTGCTGAGATAACCAATGCAGATGCCATACATCCAGGCTATGGTTTTTTAGCAGAGAATGCCAACTTTGCCGAAATCTGTTCCAAATACAACATCAAATTTATCGGACCAACACCTGAAATGATCAGAAAAATGGGCGATAAAATGACTGCTAAAGAAACCATGATAGCTGCAGGTGTGCCTGTAATACCGGGTTCGGAAAGCCTATTAGAAAGTGTGAATGAAGCAAAAAAGCTAGCTGCCGAAATGGGTTACCCCGTAATACTAAAAGCTACTGCCGGCGGTGGTGGTAAAGGTATGCGCGTAGTTTGGTCTGAAGAAGAAATAGAAAAAGCTTACGATACTGCAAAAGCCGAAGCTGGAGCAGCATTCAAGAATGATGGCATCTACATGGAGAAATTTGTAGAAGAGCCTCGCCATATAGAAATTCAAGTAGCGGGCGACCAATTTGGCACCGTTTGTCATTTATCAGAGCGCGACTGCTCGATACAACGCAGACACCAAAAGCTAGTAGAAGAAGCTCCATCTCCGTTTATGACGCCCGAATTGCGCCAAAAAATGGGTGAAGCCGCCATCAAAGCTGCCGCTGCTATCAACTACGAATCGGTAGGTACTGTAGAGTTTTTGGTAGATAAGCACAGAAACTTCTACTTCATGGAAATGAATACCCGTATACAAGTAGAGCATGGTGTAACAGAAGAAACCATCAATTTCGATTTAATAAAAGAACAAATTAAGATTGCTGCGGGCATACCGATAAGTGGCAAAAACTACGAACCACAAATGCACGTTATAGAATGCCGTATTAATGCAGAAGACCCTTACAACGATTTCCGTCCTAGCCCAGGTACTATAAAAGTACTTCACACGCCAGGCGGTCATGGTGTACGCGTAGACTCCCATATATATGCAGGCTATACCATTCCTCCATTTTACGACAGTATGATAGCCAAACTGATTGCAGTTGCCCAAACTCGCGAAGAGGCTATTCAAACTATGGAAAGAGCATTGAGTGAATATGTAATTGAGGGCGTGAAAACGACTATTCCATTCCATCAACAATTGATGAAAGATGAAAAATTCAGAAATGGAGATTTCAACACCAAATTCATCGAAACCTTTAACTTGAAATAATCGATTTCAAAGTTACTGCTACTATTTTTAGATACCCTAAAGCGCTTGATATATAGCATCCTATATAAATCAAGCGCTTTATTTTTTATAGCCCAAACACAACGGTTGCTAAAACATAGGCTACTTAGGCCAACAAAAAAGAGCTTCCGAATGAGAAGCTCTTAGTATGACAACAATGAAAAAATCCTAGTTTTGCTCGATTGGATCTTGACCGTTTATTTTAATTTTATATCTGTCGCCCTCTTGGTAAAATACAATATCATTACAAGTAGAATTCAACTGAGATGCAAGCATTCTACCAGAAGCTATGATGTTCTCAGTTGCAATCGTTTCACCAATTGGAGTATCTGTTTTAGTTAATACTAAAGTCACAGAATACGTTACAGAATTGTCTGCATTTCTAAGATAATTGAATGGGCGACATTCAAATGGAGTGGTAATAACATAACTTTTAGTACCATTCAATTCAACAAACGCCTTCACCATTTCATATCCTGGTTTTGTGTAAAACACATCAGAGATTCCAAACTGAGTCGTAACGCTATCTGCAGTTCTGTCTACATCTGTTTTTTCACAGCTAGAAAATGCAAAACCCAACATCAAGGTTACAAAAATGTAAAGAATGTTTTTTTTCATAATTTCAAATTTTAGCAAAGATAAAGCAATATTAAATAAATAAAAACTAAATATTGTAAATAATCGCCGTTTCCGACAAAATTACCTATAATTTAGCACATTAGCGCTGCAAATATCAGAAATAGCTCGTAAATAGTCTAATTTCTACAACTTAAATCCTCGTTAAATTTTAAAATAATGAATAAGTTATACTTAATATTTTTATTCAATATCCTTTACTTCACTGCACAAGGGCAAGACACATTAAAGGTACTTTTTTTAGGCAATAGCTACACTCAAAGCCATAACCTTCCCGAATTAATCAAAAGCTTAGCTGCCTCCACGGGAAAAGTATTAGAATACCAAATGCATGCTCCTGGCGGATACCAGCTGAATCAGCATGTAGCCGACCCCACTGCAAACACCTTAATGGCACGCGGAGACTGGGATTTTATGGTCATTCAAGAACAAAGCCAAAAACCTAGTTTTGGTGATAACTATGTAGCACAAAATGTGTATCCATATGCCAAACAACTAACAGATACTTTTAGGCACTTCAACCGTTGCGGACAAGTAATTTTTTACACCACTTGGGGCAGAAAAAACGGCGATGCTACCAACTGTCCGGCTATGCCCGCACTATGCACTTATGAAGGTATGGATAGCCTACTCACTTTACGATACCAAACAATGGCAGATAACAATAAAGCAGCTATTAGCCCTGTTGGACAATTTTGGCGTCACATCCGTAATACAATGCCTAACATCGAGCTGTATGAAGCAGATGAAAGCCATCCAAGCGTTGAGGGTAGCTATGCCGCCGCATTGACCTTCTATGCCATGCTGTTTAATGCCGATCCTAGCCTTACGTCCTACAACCCTGGTATACAAAGCACGGTGGTTACAGCCCTGAATAATGCTGCTAAGGTAAAAGTATTTGATTCGTTCGATCATTGGAACAGATTTAACATAGGCAATATGTTTGCGCCACTGCCAGCAGATTTTACCGTAAACATAAACAATACGACACGCACCATTAATCTTGGTTTTGAAAAGCGCGGCAGCACAGCGTTTGAATGGAACTTTGGAGATGGAAACGCCAACAATACAGACACCGTAATTCAACACACCTATGCTCTTGCAGGCAATTACGAAGTATGCTTAGAAGTACGTAACGACTGCATGACTAGGCGCATCTGTAAAACCATAAATATCATCGTTGATGAAGTAAGTATACCAGAATTAGAGGGCAGTAAACCAACACTTTACCCCAACCCTACCTCACAATTTGTCTATATTACCAATGCACCTAAAGGAAGCCCATATGCGGTTTACAATGTACTCGGACAAATGGTATTACAAGGCAAGCTTGAAGCTGCCATCGACCTCAGCAAACTCCCTCCGCAAGTGTATACATTACACCTAACAAGCCCCCAACAGACCCATATTTTTAAAATTGATAAACGATAATAAACTAAGACAGGTATTAAAACCTGTCTTTTTTTTCTCTTTAGGGTAGTATACCTTTGCACAATGCTTCAACAAACAGACACCATTGCCGCTATTGCTACTGCTCCGGGAGTAGGCGCTATAGGCCTTATTAGGCTTAGTGGACCTAAAGCCATAACTATTGCAAATAGTATATTTAAAGGGAAAAATTTGGAAAAAGTAGCCACCCATACGCTACATTTTGGCCATATATACCATCCAGAAAACCCACTTGATATTATTGATGAAGTAGTAGTTTCGGTTTTTAAAGGGCCCAAAAGCTATACGGGTGAAGATACCGTGGAAATAAGTGGTCATGGCTCGCCATATATTTTAAAGTTAGTATTGGAGGCCACCATTGCTGCAGGTGCAAGAATAGCCGCAGCTGGTGAATTTACGCAAAGGGCTTTCTTGAATGGAAAAATAGACTTAGCACAAGCAGAGGCCGTAGCCGACTTGATTGCAGCAGATAGTAAAGCTGCACAACAAACAGCACTGAAACAACTACGTGGTGGCTTTTCTAAAGATTTAAATACTTTAAGAGACCAACTAATAAATTTTGCAGCATTGATAGAATTAGAGCTTGACTTCTCTGACGAAGATGTTGCTTTTGCAGACAGAACAGCATTGAAAAATTTGATCCAAGAAATCAAAGTAGCATCCGAAGCTTTAATAGCATCTTTTAAGCTAGGTAATGCCATCAAAGAAGGGGTAAGCATTGCTATAATAGGAAAACCCAATGCTGGCAAATCTACCCTACTCAATTCCTTACTAAATGAAGAAAGAGCTATTGTAAGCGATATAGCTGGTACCACACGCGACACGATAGAAGAAACACTCAATATAAATGGCATACTTTTTAGGCTTATAGACACCGCCGGTATACGTATGCATACCACAGACGCTATAGAAGCAATAGGGGTAGGTAAAAGCCTAGAAAAAATGCGAAGTGCCGATTTGGTAATCTATTTGTTTGATGTCAATGACACTACCTTGGACGACCTGCTGGCTCAAAAAGAAGTTTTTGAAGCCGAAGACCTAAAATATTTGTTTGTAGGTAATAAAATAGACACCTTAGCTACTGATAATATGGCTTCTTTTGAAAAAGGCATACAATCTATATTATTCATTTCTGCTAAAGACAAAACGGCTATAGACAAACTTAAGGAAGCCATTTTTTCTGCTGCAATAGATGGGGGTATTACTTCAGAAAACACGGTAATTACCAATGCCCGCCACCATAGCGCATTGATAGAAGTAGTACGTAGCCTAGATGAAGTAGCTACCGCCATAGATACCGGACTAAGTGGCGAATTACTTGCTATCGACATACGTAGAAGCTTACATTACTTAGGCACTATCACCGGGCAGGTAGAGGTAGACAGAGATATACTTGGCACCATTTTTGGAAAATTCTGTATCGGGAAGTAAATTTTGTTTGTAAATATTTTGTAATCAAATACTTAATTATAAAAAAGCATATATGCTCTTTAATAAATTTACCAAAAAAGCCTAACATTCATTGTGCTACTTCTTATGTAAAAGAATCGATATAAATTAGTCAATTTATTTGTGCGCTTCATGATTAGTTTGAATCTTTGCGCCCTTTTTATTCGAAAGTGGAATTAGCCAAAAAATACAGACCAAATAAAACATTGTAACACACTACACGAAGCCGCAAACATGCAAAACACCAGTTCATTCCTTCCTTCTTTAAAAACTTTTCAGCTTAAAACTGAAATACTAGCAGGCCTTACTGTAGCAATGACCATGATACCCGAATCCTTGTCTTTTGCTATATTGGCAGGCTTATCGCCGCTCACGGGCTTGTATGCCGCATTCCTCATGGGCATTGTCACTGCTGTACTCGGGGGCAGGCCTGGTATGGTTTCGGGCGGTGCGGGTGCTACTGTCGTGGTGTTGATGGCGCTTGCCGTAAGCCACGGTGTACAATATTTATTTGCTGCTGTAGTGCTGGCAGGCATACTGCAAGTTGCCGTAGGTGCCTTGAAATTTGGAAAATTCGTAAGACTGATACCTCAGCCTGTTATGTATGGTTTTCTAAATGGTTTGGCCATTATTATTTTTATGGCTCAAGTAGCCCAATTCAAAGTAGTAGAAAACGGCTCGCAGTCGTGGCTTAGCGGCACTGCACTCTACACCATGCTTGGCCTTACTTTATTCACAATAGCAATGGTGCTGGTAATGCGAAAAATCACTAAAACCATTCCAGCATCCTTACTGGCTATTTTCATCACATTTGCTTTGGTGTATTTCCTTGATATAGACACCAAAAAAGTATTGGACATTGCTAGTGTTAGTGGGTCACTTCCTAGCTTCCATATACCCGATGTGCCTTTTAGTCTAGCTACTTTATCTATCATTTTTCCTTATGCATTAGTCATGGCTGGCGTAGGACTTATAGAGTCATTGCTCACACTAAACATGGTAGACGAAATAACCAATACTACCGGCAATACCAACAAAGAAGCTATTGCTCAGGGTACTGCCAACATTGTCAATGGTTTTTGGGGCGGCATGGGTGGATGTGCGATGGTGGCACAAACGCTCGTAAATATAAGCGCTGGGGCACGCACACGCCTTTCGGCAATTGTTGGTGCTGTTACCATCTTATTGGTGATACTTGTAGGTGGTCCGTTGATAGAACAAATACCTATGGCTGCACTGGTAGGGGTAATGATAATGGTGGCTATCGGAACCTTCCAATGGGTTTCTATACGTATTGTAAAAAAAATGCCTCGTTCAGATATCTTCATAGGTATGCTTGTAGCTGTCATTACCGTCCTACTGCACAACCTGGCTCTAGCAGTATTGGTGGGTGTTGTTATTGCGGCTTTAGTATTTGCATGGGACAATGCCAAACGCATTAGAGCAAGAAAGTCGATCGACGAACATGGCAGAAAAGTATACGCAATATTCGGGCCGCTTTTCTTTGGCTCCACTACCTCTTTCTCGGAAAAATTTGACTACATAACCGACCCTCATGAAATCATTATCGACTTTAAGGAATCTAGAATTACTGACATGTCTGCTATTGAAATTCTCAAAAAAGTAAGCGATAAATATGCTGCACAAAACAAAAAAGTGTACCTTAAAAACCTTAGCTCAGACTCTAGGCGTTTGCTTGATAATGCTCAAGGATACCTGCAAGTAACCATATTGGCAAAAGAAGAAACAATACACAATGCCCACCCATTTGTGGAATAATAGGCCTGATTGTTGGATGACATCATTTCTTTAATTGAATTAATGGCTAAAAAGCTTTAAAAAATTTGTTCAATTGTGCGATATCACACCTATAAAGCCTTGATTATGTAAGCCCCAAAAACACAGAAAAATATTTTACACCAAATATCGTTGATAGTTGATTTTTATTAGATATTTGCATTGACTAATAAATAGATTACTACAATAACACAAACAAAAACTTATCCCATACTTGCTGCCAACACTTTGACACATACCTTCACGTATTCTGCCTATAAGCAACGCAATAATTACGGTGTAAAAACATTGCTTGTAATAAGACCCAACAACAATTACCCAAATTGACAATTTAATAAATAACACAATAACTATGGCCTCAGGAATATTTGCAATTTTAGATGATATAGCCGCTCTGATGGACGATGTGTCTGTTTCTGTAAAAATAGCCACCCAAAAAACAGCAGGCATACTTGGGGATGATTTGGCCGTAAATGCTGAAAAAGCAACTGGCTTTTTGTCGTCCAGAGAACTGCCTGTATTATGGAGCATCACCAAAGGCTCTTTCTTAAACAAGTTAATCATAGTACCCCTCGTACTTATTTTAAACTCTTACCTACCTGATGCCATACACTACATACTCATATTGGGAGGATTGTACTTGGCTTATGAAGGTGTAGAAAAAATAATTGAATATCTTTTTCACAGAAAAAAAACAGGCACCGAAATTATTAAAGAAGCCACCCAAAATGATGCGCTTGCTGAAAAAACAAAAATAAAATCGGCAATAACAACAGATTTTATTCTATCTGTTGAAATTGTAATACTGGCCCTTAACGCTGTTATAGACAGGCCTTTAACAGAGCAAATCATCACCGTAAGTATCGTATCTATTATTGCAACTGTAGGTGTATATGGTATTGTAGCTATGATAGTACGACTAGATGATGTGGGCTATAGCTTGATGCGAAGAGCCGAAAACAAAGGGATAATGAACAAGCTAGGCGGACTATTGGTAAAAAGCCTTCCAATCATTATTAAAGCGCTTTCTGTAATAGGTACTATTGCCTTAATATTTGTTGCCGGTGGTATTTTTAGCCATCACATTACCTTGTTTAAGAATTGGATGACTACTTGGCCTGCAATGTTGAAAGAGCCCCTACTTGGGTTAATAATGGGATGCTTGGTGGTATTGGTATTACTTCCTTTCAAAAAATTGTTTGCTAAACGCTCAAAACCTAATGCACACTAGGGCAACTAAGCTTATTGGGCACGAGCACCAAAAACGATAAGGTAATGCGCTATGCTTTGTGATTAGATATTGGTAATTGTTTTTTTTAAAAAAATAAAATCTTTTCATTGAACAACATCATCTAAAAAAACTTCAGCAATTAAGGTGTATTGTTATAAATATACAATCCATCATCAGCTAAGAAATATAAAAAGTTTCGGGTAAAGTGTATGCCCCTACTCTTTTTATTGAAGAGCGACTTCGTATCTATCATTTTACGCTCAAAGGTCTCTAAGTTGTATAAAGTTATAGCATCGGGAGTGCTGTATATCAATTGTGCACCTTCTTTCTGCATCGTATGAATACCAGAGGAAGCAGGAAGTTCTAGCTTATTTTGAAAGTCGCCAAATCTATCAAAAAAGTACAAGCCTTTATGGTAGTCGAGCGCAATAAGCTCATTGTATTTTTCAAACAAAACGTCAAAACGCAATACTTCTTGCAGGGCTACTCTCAAATCATTGCTGGTGGCCACGAGCTTTAATTGCCTATCGAACTTTAGAAATTTAAGTTGCATATAATCATACACCCAAAAGCCACCGTCGCGAGCACTGGCAATAGCTGAGGGCTGTTGTATTGGTAGTTTTTTCAAATCGATGGTTGTAATAGCAGATAGCATATTATCCAACATGACTACTTTAAAATAATCGGGATAATACACGAGCACTCTCATTGGGTCGGTAATATCTACCGTACCAATACTTCCATTTTGTAGTTTCTGGAAATAAGCCACCGAGTCGAAGTCAGCATTGTACTTGACGATGCCCTTATGGGCGTCTACTATATATATATTACTTAATTCATCTACCTTCAAAGCTTTAGGATTTTTGATGGCAATGAATTTGTGTAACGTCTGCTCTTGCGAATATGCCATTTTGCTGGTGAACACAGTCAACAATAGCATACCTAAGCCTATTAGATATCTCAATTTTTAAATTTATTTATACAAAAATAAGATAATTTATACGATACCCAAGCTGCTTATTATTAACGTCTATTTCCTAGCTAAAGTTAAAATCTCATTGTAACTTTGCAGCACTTTCCTTGAATAAAAAAGGCTACGCAAGCGTCATTAGCAAAATAGCAGATAAGCATCTGTATCTATAAAAATGAGACCTTACGTACATCCTAAAACGGCATTAATAAGAGCGAGCTATGAAATTTAACAAAACAGCCATATTCCTTTCATTATTTTTAATAGGCATGGGCACTTGGTTTTCTTTCTATTACTACAAAGTAAGTAAAGAGATAAAAAAACCCAAATTAGGTATTATCACCGCCAATGGCAACAATATTCGTCCTTTCAATTTTCTAGACCAAAATGGACAAAGCGTTACCAACAAAGACATAGAAGGCAAAGTAGTTGTTGTAGAGTTTTTCTTTACTACCTGCAAAGGCATTTGCCCTATAATGAATGAAAATATGGTAAAAGTGCACAATGCTTTTAAAACAAATGACAATGTGATGATTTTATCACATACGGTAGACCCCAAAAGAGATACCGTAGCAGCTATGAAGGCATACAGCGAAAAGTTTGACATCAACGATAAAAACTGGCGTTTCCTTACCGGCGACAAAAAAGAACTGTACGACCAAGCCTATTATAGCTACCTCCTAAATGCCTTAGATGAAAGAGAAGAAGATATAGAAGAAGAATTTATACATTCCAACCTTTTTGTACTGGTAGATAAGCATGGGAGAATAAGAATGCACCTCGACAAAGATGGCAATACCCAAGCTTACGACGGCACCGACGAAGCCTCTGTAGGTATGCTCATCAAAGATATTCAGTATTTACTTACAGAAAATTAAACGACTATGGATTTAAGCATCAGAGAAGCACAACACCAAATAGACCAATGGATCAAAACAACCGGTGTACGTTACTTTAATGAACTTACCAATTTGGGTATACTAATGGAAGAGGTAGGTGAGCTTTCGAGAGTTATGGTAAGAACTTATGGCGAACAATCCTTCAAAGAAAGTGATAAAGGAAAAGAACTGGCAGATGAAATGGCAGACGTCATGTGGGTATTGATGTGCCTTGCAAACCAATGTAATGTAGACCTGACGGACGCATTACAAAAAAACATAACAAAAAAGACGCAAAGAGATAGCACCCGACACCAAAAAAATCAAAAACTCCAACAATAATACTTTGGGCTATTTGCTAAAACAGTATTTTTGCACAAAAGAATAATAACCTACTATTTATGAACGCATTTCTGAAACACTGGTGGAAAGCTTTAGGAGTACTTCTAATTTTCTATGGCATCATTAGAGGACTGCAAATGGATGTACCCGCTCTGCCAACACTTAACGAAACCATGAGAAACGTTTTCTTTCATGTTCCTATGTGGTTTACAATGATGGTGTTGTTTGTCATTAGTGTTTATTATGCTATTAAATATTTGAATAACCCTAGCTTAGAATGGGATGTCAAATCGGCAATGATGATAAACACCGGCCTGTTTTTCGGATGCCTTGGTATGGCTACAGGCATGCTTTGGGCCAGATTTACTTGGGGCAAATTTTGGAGCAACGACCCCAAACAACTCATGACACTCCTATCTATGCTCATATATCTGGCTTACATTGTACTAAGAACGTCAATTACAGACTTAGAAAAACGTGCAAGAATTTCCGCTGTATTCAACGTTTTTGCTTTTGCAATGATGATACCGCTCATATGGATATTACCCCGACTTACAGAATCCTTACATCCAGGCACAGACGGCAACAACCCTGCATTTGGACAAATGGCTCCCGAGCTAAGTATCGTTTTTAGACCCATAGCCATAGGATGGATATTATTTGGCATTTGGATAGCCACACTAATGACTAGAACCACATTACTACAATATAAAAAACAAGACCTCCTTTAATATGAAACCATTTTTATTGTTGAGCAGTATACTTACTGCACTTTTTAGTTGCTTACCATTATTGCTCAAAGCCCAAGATACCGCAGAAGTTGAAATGGCCAGAAAATTTTATGGTGAAGGCAAAATCAATATTGTCATTGCTGTAATGGTCATCATATTTGCTGGAATCGTTTGGTACTTAATCCGTTTAGATAAAAAGATTTCTAAATTAGAAAAAGAAAAATAGAAACGTAATACTTACAATGCTTTTCAACACAAGGGCAGACTAAAAAAAAGGTCTACCCTTTTCTTTTTTACAACATATATTTATTCCTTACTTTTACTAGCAAAGAAGTGTTTCTATCAAATGCCCGTTAGCTTCAAACATCTACTTGTATCTATTCTTTGTTGCTATTGCAGCTTCAACGCAATAGCACAACATGCTATTCCCGAAAATACAGACAAGCCAGCGACTAGTTATACGCAAACTACCACTTCTACAAACGAACGAATAATAGAAGAGCACGCACTGCCTCAGCCAGATACCATTACCGAAATTACGCCGCCAACAATTGATAACGACGTATGGAACAACCTTACAGATGATGAAGCTTTTAATTATTATCAGCAGCCAAACCCTCCTTCCAATACGCCGAGCATTTGGGTAAAGCTTATGACCAACTTAATTGCCTTCCTTAGCGAACAGGGGGCCTGGATAGTTGGTATTGTAATAGCAGCACTTGTAATAGCAGCCTTGTACCTAATAGCCAAAAGAATGCGCTTAATGGGCGATAATACACAACACAACTTTAGCCCAAACGCAACAACAAAACCCGACCCTAGCCAAGAATATACCAGCTTGATAGCAAATGCCATTCAGCAACAAAACTATGCGCAAGCTGTAGTGTATTGCTACCAACACGCCCTAACACTGCTACATGAACACAAAAAAATACAAGTGCAAGATATTACTACCAATAAACAAATATTACAACAAACCCGCAATGAAGCTTACTTTAAACCTCTAAAATTCATTATTAAACAATTTGAATACAGTCATTTTGGAAATTATCCCGTAAATGAACTCCAATTCAAAACATTTAATCAACAATACGAAATACTAAAAAACAAACTGCAATAGTGCAAGATACTGAGATGGACCAACTGAGCATTGCTAACAAATTTGTCACTTATACCCAACAACATGTTTTTCTGACTGGTAAAGCAGGTACAGGTAAAACAACTTTTTTGCAACATATAAAAGACACTACTACCAAAAAGTATGTAGTGCTGGCTCCTACAGGTGTAGCGGCTATCAATGCAGGAGGTGTAACTATTCATTCCTTCTTTCAGCTACACTTTGGGCTATTTATACCCCAATACAAAAATGCATGGGGCGCAGCAGATACCCCTATTATCAATACCCAACAACTGCTTGGCAGACTAAAATACAATGCCAACAAACGCAAAATTATTCAGGAATTAGAACTCATTATCATTGATGAAATATCTATGGTAAGGGCCGATATCATAGACGCAATAGATACCATACTCCAACATACTAGAAAAAACATAGGTACACCTTTTGGTGGCGTACAAATGCTACTCATAGGCGACCTGTTCCAATTACCACCCGTTGTAAGAGACGAAGAAAAACGTATACTATCGGAGCACTACAACAGCCCCTTCTTCTTTGATGCTCTTGCTTTTAAAAACGAACAACCGCTGTATATAGAACTCCAGAAAATACACAGACAAAAAGACGAATCTTTCATTCACCTACTTAATAATATCAGAAATGGTAACTGCTCCAACGCAGACCTAACACTACTAGAAGAACACTACAGGCCACTATACAACCCTCCTGCACACGAAAAAATTATTACACTTACCACCCACAACAACATAGCCAATGAAATTAATCAACAAGCACTATCAAGGCTCAACCAGCCAACCATGTGCTTAGAAGCCAGTATTTCTGGCGACTTCCCCGAACACCTTTATCCAATAGATACACAACTCCAACTAAAAGTGGGCGCTCAGGTGATGTTTATTAAAAATGATAAAGGCGAAAATAGAAAATACTTTAATGGCAAATTGGCAACAATTGAAGCTATTGATACAAGCAACAAACAAATAACAGTGAGCTTCCCCAACGACGACGCGCTTTTTACGCTCGACCTCGAAGTATGGAACAACATACGATACATTTTTAACGAAGAAAAAAACACTGTAGAAGAAGAAATAATAGGTACCTTCACACAATTCCCTATTAAACTGGCTTGGGCCGTAACCATCCACAAAAGCCAAGGACTAACTTTCGAAAAAGCCATTGTAGATGCAGGTAGAGCATTTGCTCCCGGACAAGTATACGTAGCGCTAAGTAGGCTTCGAAGCCTTGACGGACTGATACTAAAATCGCAAATTCACCCTAGTAGTATCACCACAGATCCGATAGTGCAAAATTATGCCAGCCAGCAATTGCCTTTAGAAGAATTAATAAGGGTACTGCGTTTTGCACAAAGCAACTATCTGGAGCAACAAGTAGGCCTTGCTTACAATTTTACAAAATGCATTGAGGCCTTACAAATGCTCGATGATACCTACGGCACGCTTGCCTTTTACAATGATGAGGCTGTAGCCCAAGCAAAATATAAATTTCAAGACATCTTATTCGAAATAGCACATACCGGCCTGCAATTCCAAAAGCAATTGACACAACTTTTTGCAAAGGTACAGCAAGACCTTTCGTATATAAACGCTAGAGTAGTAAAAGCTAACGAATGGTTTCAACCCAAAGTACGTAACGAACTGCTGCCTGCCCTAGATGCTTTTAAATTTGCAGCTAATAAAATATCAAAATCAAAAAAGTTCTTTGTAGACCTAGCCTATTTTCGAAATAAAATCATTTACCAAAATGCCTTGAGCGACCAAAGTGATTTTCTGTTAGTAGGGCTGCAAGCAAAAATAGACCCCGACGTGTTGATTGCCGAGTGCCAAAAAATATACGCTTACGAAGTAGTAATAGGTAATAACAAAAACAACCAAAACTCGGAAGAAGCAGCCACTAAAGCCGACACAAAAATGACCACCGCTGAAGTGAGCTACCACCTGTTTACCGAAGGAAAATCTGTTGCCGCCATTGCTGCTGAAAGAGGACTTGTGCCCGCTACCGTAGAGCAGCACTTGATTTCGTTTATCGGGCAGGGACTGCTTGACGTAAAATTCTTTGTAACACCAGATAAGCTCAAACGAATCGTACAGGAAATAGAGAAGACACCCGCGCTCAAACTAAAGGAACTAAAGGATACGCTAGGCCCCGACATTACTTACTCCGAGATAAAAGCCACTTTGGAGTATTTGAATTTCAAAAAAAACACCTCTAAAAACTAAGATATCATGGTGCATTCCCATGCAGTAAAAACGCATAATTCCAGAAGGCCTTAGTCGGTTACAATTAAATTACTTTACATTTGCAAAGCAACTATATAATTTACATTTTATGAATACAGGATTAGTTATAAAAAGAGAATACTTAACAAGGGTAAAAACCAAACAATTTTTAATTACAACTATTATTGTACCATTAGTTTTGGTAATCACCTTGGGCATCATTGCGTTTATAGCTGCCACCTCCAACTCCACAAAAAATATTGCTATAGTAGATATGTCTTCGGCTTTTATACATAAAATTAAAGATAGTAAGAACATAAAATTCACCTATGCTTCCAACACCCAAGAGGCTTTAGATTCGTTAAAAGAAAATTTTGAAACATTAAATTTAGATGGTATCGTTATTATCCCTAACAAAGATTATTTAAAAGACACCTCAAAAACCACCCTTCACATTTGGGGGCAAAAACAAGTGGGCGTAAGCACGCAAAATTATATCGAAAATGAAATCAACAAGCTTATAGAATCCGAGAAACTAAATGCAGCAGGCATTACACAAGAGCAGCTAGCGGGCATAAAGAAAACAAGTGTAGAACTAAAACAACAAATTGGCAGCGACAACAAAGAATCGGATAATAAAATAGCGCATTTTATAGCTTATGCATGTGGCTTTTTGCTTTACATGCTCATGGTAATTTATGGCATGAGCGTGATGAAATCTGTTATGGAAGAAAAAACTAACCGAATAGCAGAAATCATTATCAGCTCTGTTAAGCCTTTTGAGCTTATGATGGGTAAAATTATTGGTGTTGCATTGGTAGGACTAACGCAATTTGCATTATGGATCATACTCGTTGGGCTCGTAGTATTGATAGGCGGCGCTGCGCTGGGCTTAAGCTCCGTTATGTTTAATCCCGAGTTACTTGCACAAGCACAGGCTATGCAAAATGGCGCTGGCGGTGTGGGTATGGATATGATGGCCAATCCTGAATTTGCAAACATGACACAAACACTACTTAATGTAAATTGGCTTCAAATAATAGGTTGGTTCTTATTCTACTTTATTGGCGGCTACTTCCTCTATGCCTCCTTATTTGCAGCCGTAGGTAGCTTGATAGACGATGAATCTTCCGACAGCAACTCTCTTACTATGCCCATTACCATGCCTATAATTATAGGGTTTTTAATCATGGTAAAAGCACTAGACGACCCTAACAGCACTATCGCAGTATTTGGTAGTATTTTCCCACTAACATCACCCATAGTAATGATGGCAAGGATACCTTTCAATGCCCCTACATGGATAGAAATGATGGCGTCTGTAGTATGTATGATTCTTGGCTTCTTGGGCACTACATGGTTGGCTGCCAAAATATACAGAACAGGCATCTTGCTCAATGGTAAGAAAATAACACTTAAAGAGGTGAGTAAATGGATTTTCAGAAAAGCGTAAGCAAATGTCAACACCGTTCTATATAGAAAAAGTAGCCACGTAAACTGGCTACTTTTTCTATTATAAAGAAGATAAATACCGATCTAATATCATGCCAAATTCCGGCATTCTGGGTTGTGGCAAACTTGCTGACAAAACGCTGCCGGTTGGATCTAACAAAATATAACGGGGTATACCATCTATTCCAAAATGATTCATAAACGGATTGTCCCAAGACGTGATCCAGTTGATTATATGTGGATTTTTCGTCTTTTGAAGCAACCAATCATCTATATTCTGATCTACAGAAATGGCCACAAATTTGATATTTGTTGACTGATATTTTTCGGCATAATCATAAAAATATGGAGCATTTTCTTTACAAGGGGTACACCATGTTGCCCAAACGTCTAATACTACATAAGATCCCAAAAATTGCTTTAAGCTTTGTGCTACCTGCTTTTCATCAATGAAAGAAAAATCTGGTATTTCCTCTTTATCGAGTCTTATTTCTCTTGCCTTGATGCCCTTCTTATACCCTACTTTAAACTTGTTTTGTTTTATTTCTGATTCATACTTTTTAGCTAAAGATAACACTAGCGTATCTTCTATGGCATAATTACTCAATACCGCCATTAGAGCGTCATAAAACAAAGCTTCCCGCATTCTGGGTTCTTGAATCTTTTCTGCAACAGACAATTTTTCCAGGTCTTTAATTTCCCTTTTCCCCTCATTGTTTACCTCATATACATAAGCCAAATAACGAGTATCGTCTAGTAATGCAGGATTATTGGCTGGAATTTGGCTTGCCAACCAATCAACAAAGGGCGTTTTCTCTACTTCTACATTCTCTTTACGCTGATAGCCCTGATATACGTTCCATACACCTAATGCCCTTAAGTTTAATATAGTAATTTGTTGGTCCACAACGTCATTGGCTACCCTATAGCCGTCTGCCGTAACTAGTTCAATAAGGCGCTTTTTATCTGCCTCCCACGCTTTCTCCAATTGCTCAGAAAAGGCGACTGCGCTCATACTTTTCAAACTGCTGTATTCCAATTTACTATTAAGTGTCTCTATGCTTTGCGACCGAAGGACGCCCCTAAGCTGCGATTCTGCTCTTCTATCTCCTGTATATTTGCCCAAGCTTTTTCCATATTCATATCTTATATCTGCATGAATACTATCATTATTAGCCATATAAAAAAACAATACATGTCCTTGCCTATTGGCTATTCCCTGACGTTGCTCTGTCAAATACAAAAAATAATGCCCTTTTTCTATAGCAATACTATCTAAGCCTATATGAAACTCCCCTGATGCATCTACAGGTATCATCGCTATCGGACGCTCGTTTACATCCATTAATAGCATCGACTTAATCGGCGTTTCTGAACTTATTTTTCCTGCCAGTATCGTTTTGCCATAGGAAACTTGCATTTTGGGTAATGAAAACAGATAACAAAGGGCAGCACCTATTACTAATAACAAAGCACCGGGCATGACCGCTTTCTTTAATTTAAAAACCTGCAAACCATAATTCCTAAATGCATAGGCTATATAGCCCAAAGGCAGCAATATCAAAGACATCACCAAGCTGAGACGGGCATAAAATGTTACCCAGTTGCCTATTTCGCTCAGGCCACTAGCTGCATTATCTAGCTGCACAATAGGCACAAGCGGCGATATGTTAAACTGGAGCCCTTTTAGAATAGAGTAACCTAATATTGACACCACAGCAGTAGTAGAAACAAGATTGTTTTTTTTAACCAACAGATTTACGATATATAAAAATGTAGTAGTACTTAAAGCACCCAAAAACAGATTGATAATATATAAGGCCGTTTCACGATACGGAATCTCTAAAGTATAATACCTCACATCTATTTGTTTGATAGCATGCATCACCCAAAGTAAGAGGTAGGAGCTTACAAAAAACACGATGATGGTAGAAAGAACACTTAAGAGTACCTTAAAGAATTTTGCAAGATAAATACTCCACCGAGCCAAAGGCTGCGTTTCAATGAGCTGCCAAGTTGTATTTTTATGCTCTATACTCGCTATCTGAGCAGTAAAAAGCGCTATGCTCATAGGCAAAAAAACCAAAGAAAAGCCCGTAACCAAATCAAATGTCACTAAGAAAAAACTGTCGGGCACTCGACTACCAATAAAATCGGCATCATCTTCCATCATTTTAAGCAAGAAATGCATGATAGGTAAGATTGCCCCACAAAATATTGCCGTTAGCCAATTTTTAGTACGTCTGGCTTTTAAAAATTCTGCCGCCAGTGCTTTAAAAAAATCATTTTTCATCATTATCGTCGTATATGTGTGTTTGTATTTTTTTAAAAAAAATTATTTAATGATATCCATAAACCACGATTCTAAATTGCCTGCCTGCTTAACTTCATACACAGGCACATCTTGAGCTACCAAACTTTTTACTATTTGGGCCACATCTTGCTTTTGCTTCACCTCTGCCAGCAAATAATCATCGTATTGTGTAAATGAAACCTCGGGGAGCAACACCTTGTGTTCTAGCTTACCTGTAACTATACGCACCGGTGCCGACTCAAATAAAAGCTCTAGTTCCTGTATCGTACCCTCAAAATGTATTTTGCCTTTATTGATAATACAAATATGGGTGCACATTTTTTCCAACTCTGCTAATAAATGACTGGAGATAAAAATAGTAATGCCGTGCTCTTTATTTAATTTCACGAGTAGCTCCCTTACCTCCTGCATACCATTTGGGTCTAGCCCATTTACCGGCTCGTCCAAAAGCAGCAGCTCGGGATTTTTAACCAAACACAATGCAATAGCCAAGCGTTGCTTCATCCCTAAGGAATAGCGCTTTACGGCCAAATGCTTTGCCCTACTCAAGCCCACCAATTCGAGTGTAGCATCTATGCTTGAAAGAGGCAGGTCGTTGCTTTTAAGA
The DNA here is from genome assembly GCA_964429515.1 of uncultured Taibaiella sp. Taxonomy (GTDB): domain Bacteria; phylum Bacteroidota; class Bacteroidia; order Chitinophagales; family Chitinophagaceae; genus MKSF01. The sequence continues at coordinate 12,294 of CAYSCJ010000022.1, read as the reverse complement.
ATCAACTCTAGATGATCTTTGGCCGTCAAATGGCTATAAAGAACCGGCTGCTCTACCAAACAACCAATGCGCTTGAAAATACCAGGCATCTGAGTTTGTAAGTTAGCACCAAACACCTCAATGCTATTGCTCATATCGGGTAGTATACCTGCTAGCATACGCATCGTTGTAGATTTACCAGCTCCGTTTGGCCCTAAAAAGCCGTAAATAGCTCCTTTAGGAACACTTATAGATAGGTTATCTAGTGCTTTAAACTTGTTGTTGTATACAAAATTTAGATTTTGAATAGTTATAATGGACTCCAAAATAAAATGATTTTACTTTTAAAATAATATACTTTCTCTATAGTTAGGCATTCGTTATTACCTTCTCAACACGATAAAAACAGACCGATAGGTATAAATAAAAAATACAGCTAGCGTCAAATATATAGTTTTTTATCCATTTATCTTGTATAGCCCACACAATTTAGCGCGCAATTCCTAGCCGATAATTGGCCGAAGCAAAATGTACTTTATTGACACTTTTGAGCAAGCATCCATATATTTATCCGTAATTTTGCATTTTGTGAAACTTATTAAATAAGTATGGTAAAAATAGGCGACAATATTGAGCTACCTGAATTTCCGCTGCTACTAGCACCCATGGAAGACGTAAGCGACCCACCATTTAGGGCTGTGTGTAAAGAAAACGGTGCCGACCTTATGTATACAGAATTTATTTCTACAGAGGGCTTAATTAGAGATGCCATCAAGAGCAAACAAAAACTTGATATATTTGATTATGAGCGCCCAATTGGCATTCAAATATTTGGTGGTGATGAAGAAGCAATGGCATTGTCTGCCAAAATAGTAGAGGCTGCAGCTCCAGATTTGCTTGATATAAATTATGGCTGCCCCGTTAAGAAAGTAGTGTGCAAAGGAGCCGGAGCAGGCATCCTAAAAGACGTGCCTAAAATGATAAAACTTACGGAGGCGGTAGTAAAATCTACTCGCTTGCCCGTAACAGTTAAAACCAGGCTCGGCTGGGATGATGAAACTAAAAATATTGAAGATGTAGCAGAAAAACTACAAGATGTAGGTATTAAAGCACTTTCTATTCACGGACGCACAAGGGTACAAATGTATAAAGGCGAAGCCGATTGGACCCTAATTGAAAAAGTAAAAAACAACCCCAGAATACAGATACCTATTTTTGGAAATGGCGACATAGACACTCCCGAAAAAGCATTAGCGTACAAAAACAAATATGGCGTAGATGGCATTATGATAGGCAGAGCCGCCATAGGCTATCCTTGGATATTTAGAGAAATAAAACATTACCTAAAAACTGGCCAAAAACTGGCGCCACCTACCATAGAAGAACGCATTTCGGTATGCCGAAAACACCTTGACTTTTCTGTACAATGGAAGGGCGAAAAACTGGGCATCTTGGAAATGAGACGCCACTATGCGCAATACCTCAAAGGACTTTCGCATGTAAAAGAATACAGGATGAAACTCGTGAACACACTAGATTATCAAGAAATTATAGATACACTCGAGTCGTGCCAGGAAGCCATGCTACTGCAACAAACCTAAAAAAAATACATTATTAAGTGCGGAGCAATAGCTACGACAATAGATGATTCAAATTGGCAGTAACGTCTTTTCTTTCTGCCTTAATCATCCATCCTAGTATCCATTTCGTTATGGTGCCCGGCTGCTGTATGCGTAGCGCTACACCCGCCACCACAGCGTCCGCTTGTTTTACAATATAAGCGTCTTCATTATCATTTGTTTCGACGAGTAGCTTTGCTTGGCTCCACGATAAGTCTCTAGCTTTACTTATACTAAAATTGATAACAGCATCGCTACGTTTAGGGTCGATATCTTTGATAAACATTGCAAGCCACGATATTCGTTTAAGCTTCTGTTGAAAACGTGCATATACCTGCGCAATCACCACATTGATTGTGTCAAAATCCTTTTTCATATCCTCAATGGTCTCAATTGTAGTTACACTGGCTACGCTCACGCCAAGATCTAAATTGATATGTGCATTAATACCCAATAATAAGTGTTGTATGATAGAAATATCTGCACGATTGGCTGCATCAAAGGCTATTTTCCAAGAAGTTGTCAGTTCTTGTTGCTGTTGGTAGGCATAGTAGGCGTCTAAATATCTATTAGCAAAATGCACGTCGAGCGCTTCCATTCTTTTACCATCTTCAAAAGCGCCAGCAGCTATGCCTTCTTCAATAGCCACGGTCATATCTCTGTATAAAATTGCGAAGTAGCCTAGCTTACTTTGGGTATTTTGACAATCTTTTATAATGGATGCTAATTGTTCGATAACCTCCTTAATAGTAGTAGCGCGCATAACGAATGGTTTGCAATAAAGATATGCAATCCATAACAATTATTATACTTTATGCTTCGGAAGCTAGGGGCGGCTGCTCCCAAAAGTTGTAGTAATTAAACCATTGGTGCGGATACTGTTGCAATTTAGCACTCAACTCGTCGATATAAGCTTGAAGCATTCTTTCAGCACCCTCCATTCCTCTGCCTTCAAATACTTGCGCTGGTGTAGCATAAAATGTATATTTCACATCCGATTCTTTAAGAGCAAATACAAAACTTACAGGAGCACGTAGCTTGCTTGCCAATATAAAGGGACCCAAGGGAAATGATGCCTTGTGTTCTAAAAATGAAGCTTGAACGGTTCTGTTGCCTTTCAAATACCTATCGGCATGCATGCATATAAATTCGTTTCTATTTAATGCAGCACTCATCTCGTATATATGGCTCATATCGTCTTTTATGTATATGATCCTAAATCTTCGTTCGGCGCCTTCCTTATTCATATACGCTCTTATATTAGCGTCTTCCCCCTCGTACATCACAATATTATATACATGGTTATAACGGGTTAGCAAAGCACCACTCATTTCCCAGTTACCCAAGTGAGCACTTAAAAGTATACCGCCCTTGCCGGCAGCCACCATGTCTTCAATGGCCTTTTCGCCCAAATGCCTTACCTGAAAGGCATTCTCACTCTGAGATACCAGCACTGCCATTTTATCTATCAATGACTGGCCAAAATATATAATATTTTTTCGAATTAGTGCTCGTGTATCTTTTTCGGAGTATTTGAGTTTATTTCTATACAAATCGTACAATGGACGAGTAGCCTTGGGCACAAACCAAATGTAGTACTGCGCCACAAAGCGCAATAAAAAATAGGCGTATGAAATACCGCCTATTTTTATGAGTTTTATAAAAATAGCATAACCTAGTGCGTTGCCTTTAGATTTGCCATCCCATTGTTGATCCATGAAAATCAAAGTAATTATGCAGTCACCTCTACGTTCATTCTCCCTGCCACAAAATTATAAAAATCCTTTACAGTGCTCATTGTTTGAAAATCTTCGGGCTTAATTTTAAACCCAAAATTATTCTCAATAGCCACTATTAAATCAATATAATCTAAGCTATCTAAATCCAATGTCTCTTTTAGCCCTCCTTCGGGGTGAATGCTATCTGCATCTACCTCAAAGTCCTCTACTAAAAAATCATTTATCTTTGCGATAATATCCTGGTAATTCATATAAATGCGTAATGACTTTAATTATGAGAGGACAAAGATAAATAATATTTTGAATTTCTTAATCCAATTTTCATGATTTACAAAAAATAAATACCTAAAATATTTGGCTATTTATTTTCAAATGCTTACCTTTGCCATCTCAATTAAAAAAGAGCAATAGGGAAGTAGCGCAGTCCGGTAGCGCACCTGGTTTGGGACCAGGGGGTCGCAGGTTCGAACCCTGTCTTCCCTACTTTAAAGAAAGCAAATCATAATTACTTGATTTGCTTTCTTTTTTTTTACCAAAAACCCTAACATTTATTTAGCTAATAAGAAAACACCAATAATTGAAAAGTAGCTTTTCAATCCAATGGTTTGTAATACGCCTTATTATGCTAAGAAAATTCAATGAAAGTTATTTGGATGACTATGACTCCCGTAGTAGCCAATCAGAATAAAGCTAGAACGTTTGTTTATGGCTTGAGTACCACAGTGGTGGTATACACCAATAACCCATCTGACGTTTTCCGGAGCCATAACCTATACCTATGGCAGATACCACCACGAAGCTGTTTTAGTTCCCCTCGACCATATACCCCCGGTATGCAGAATGGCTGGGATAGCCTACCGATGGAAACAATACACGCTCAAAAGCAATGTGCATTTTAACAGGAACTTCGTGCTGAAGTTGAACCTAAAGTTTTGATGAGTATTTAAGATAATTATGATGTGAAAATATTTTAAATACTTATATTTATACATGAAACCAAAAATAGAATCTTTTGAAAAACACCTATGGGGTTTGGTTTAACAGTTAGCCCCGATACTGCTTTTATAAAACTTGGAGATACCATTATACCAAGCGGTGGTATATCAAGTACATTAAGCAATGGTGTAAAAATAGAAGATGGGGAAGCAGAAATAGCACTTTTTTATGGCTATACCGAACAAACCTCTTTTACTTTATTTAGATTCTCAACACCAAAATAAGGTGCTGATTTGAACAATTTAATACACAAAGGAAGCGTTAATCTAGTAGAGGGCACAATTAATCGAATCTACACCCTCCCCTATGCCGACAGCATTCGGATGTGTCCATAGCTTTTGTGCCACTTAAGAAAGGGACTTATTGCTTTCAGGTTCAATCTATGTTTTATGAAGGCAAAACAAGAACAATAACGAATTTCCAAATGCCCAACCATCATTTTGATGAATTATGGTGAATACCGGGCAAAAACTATTCTCCTGGAGAAATTGGATGTGATTCCAGATATTGGTTTGCTGTAACAGACTAAAAAAATATAACCCCAAGACGATACTTAAAACAAAGCGTTCTTGGGGTTTTATTTTATTTCTTTTTAGCAGTTTTGCTACCTGCTACCGTTGTAGCTAAATCTTTCCCTGCTTTAAACTTAGGCACTTTTGTAGCCTTAATTTTAATAACCTCTCCAGTTTGAGGATTACGTCCATTACGTGCAGCTCTTTGAGAAACAGAGAAGGTACCGAAGCCAACAAGCGTAACGCTATCACCTTTCTTTAAAGTATTTGATACTGCATTGGTAATGCTATTAAGTACTTCACCTGCTTGTACTTTAGTAAGTCCGGTATCACCGGCAATTTGATCGATTAGTTCAGCTTTGTTCATGTGTTTTAAATTTAAGTTTCAACAATATTAAATAAATTATATCAAGTTACCATGCTTCTTGCTATTTACTTACATTTTTCAACCAATGCACGCTTAGCATATTAAAGGGGCTGAGCTAAATATAAACAGCCCCGAAAGTCAAGTTAGTAAAATAAATAAGGACACTCGAGTCGCCTAAGGAATTATAAAACACTATTTGATTTAAGTAAAACAGCTATTTCGCTGTATGAGATGCCAACTTGCAACTTACTACTGATAATAACACCAATAATTGCCAGCCTTGTTTTCTTAAAAACAATACACCTAATCCACTAATAGCCTATGTTAAGCATAGGCCCTCTTTAATTTTTCATAAAAATTCAATCAATAATTTTTTAATTATTATTTTAGTATGTACATTCGTGCCCGTAAAATATTTTAGCAGCAAGCGTTGACAACGCTAAGAAATTCCACTCAGTTGCTTAAAGTTTGTACCGCCAAACTTTTTAATATTTTTTGTGCTTGCTAAAAGCATACAATTAGGGAAGTAGCGCAGTCCGGTAGCGCACCTGGTTTGGGACCAGGGGGTCGCAGGTTCGAACCCTGTCTTCCCTACTAAAGCTGGTTCAGGAAAATGAAATGGTTGTGTATTATTCCGTTGTGATAGGGAATGAGGATGCGACAAGCGAAGACAAGAGTATTTATGAAATGTTCCTGGAGCATCATACACCTGTTTGTCCTGAAAAATTAAATTATTTAATCTCCTGTATAAATTTTATAGGGGACAGAAAAGGAGCATTACAGCAATATTTCAGACTTGAGAATGACGCATCGGCTTTACCACCACCTACAAATGTTGCAAAAAAAGAACTTGTATCTATTATAAATGAAGATATTGAAGTTTCGGGCTTTGACTTGCGATTATACTGTTTAAGGCTGAATGATAATGTAGTGATTTTATTTAACGGTGGTATTAAAACAACTGATTACCCACAAGATTGCCCCAATGTAAGAAGGCATTTTAATATGGCGAATACTTTGGCAAAAAAGATTACAGAAGCAATTACAGATAATGAAATCGAAGTCAGCGAAGATGATATACTTTATGACAATGATTTTGAAATAATATTTTAGTTATAAAATTTCAAGAAGACACACCCAGCCTAACCCCAATATAAATAAGAACTAGCTTGCTGAACATGGCGACCCGGCTATTACTAAGCTGGTAGAAAAGAACTTTGCTATTGCAGACAAGATTAAAAGCATTCTTCATGCAAAAGGCATCAAGCCTGTTCAGTTTGCGGAGCAGTTAGGAAAAGACAAATCGGAGGTTAGCAAATGGTTAAACGGTCAACATAACTTTACAATGAAAACCATTGTAAAGATTGAGGACGCTTTAGGCGAAGAACTTATCCATATTGAACCTAAAGAGAGAATTGTCTATATGACTGCCTTTGTTGAAAAAATAAAGGAACCAACTTTGGAACTGGAGTTTAATGAATCTGAATACGCCGTTGCTAATGGATAAAGAAAAGAAAAATTATAGCCAGCTACATCTTGTTAAGGTTGTGGATTTGGGTACTTCGGAAGAAGTAAATACTTCGGAGATAGATGCGATTGGAGTAGCTCATAAAATGATGCAAAACTTAGAACATAAAATAGTTAAAATGACTATCCAGGTTGTGCTGAAAAATAAAGAAGAACAAGAAATAGGAACAAGCAAATATGACTTTGTATTTGAAATTCCAAATCTTGACGATTTTCATACAATGGAAGACGATAAGGTGAAATTTGAAAGCACTTTAGCAAGTGTTTTGATTGGTATTTCTTATTCAACACTAAGAGGGATATTGCTTCAATATTGGAAAGGTACGGACTTTGTGCTGCCAATAATAGAACCAGGAAAAATCCTAAGCACCAAATTATAAAAAGAAGCTATACACATAGCTAATGAATGTAACACAATGTAATTATTTTTTGAAATTAATCTAAAACACCATGTCATCAGATTTACGGATAGGCGGAAAACTTAAAACACTGCGTGAGTTCAAGAACCTGAAACAAGAAGCAGTAGCAGATATGCTGGGGATTAGTTCCTCTGCCTATTCTCGTATAGAACAGAACACCTCAAAGTTAACTGTAGAATGAGCACAACGATTAGCAGATATACTTGAAGTAAGTCTGCCTGACCTGATTTCAAAAGATAACCCTATTATCAGTTTTACCTACCAGGATTCTGTAACGGTCGAGAACGGTTATGTAAATAATTAGTTTGAAATGTCAAAAGAGGCATTTGATGCTGTAATGCAATCTAAAGATGCGGAGATTACCAATTTGAAAGAGCAGGTTAAAAGTCAACAGATACAAATCCTCCAGCTCACGTCTTTGCTGGAGGCTCAACTAGGTTCTTCTAAATCATAGCAATGAAATATAAAATAAAAGGGCAGTTGAATCAACTGCCCTTTTATTTTATAGATTTATATAGGTAAATTTCCCTTGCCGGTTTTAACCGTATCCATTCCATTACAGATTGATAAGTTTCGTACAATAAAGGCTTTTCCGGGTTTTTCTATGGTTTATTTTTATAATTATCCTGAATAAAGGTTAATAAGGATTGTTGCATCCATTCGGTATAATAGTACCCCTTTTCGACAAGTTCTTTTATCCCTCTTTCCTATTCTTGCGGATCGCTGTTCTTTACAAAATATGCTTTACATCCATTTCCAATCATATCCATTAAGCATGAGAAAGACGTGTTGCTTGTATATGCAGCAAGTTTTATATCGGGATATTCTTTACTCAAAATAGCAGCAAGCTCATAACCTTTCATTCCCGGCATATTGTAATCCAGCAGACAGACTTGGGGCAATAAGTTTGAATCCCTTAACTGTTCAAGTAATTCGTTTGCATTGGCTGCTTCAATCAAAACATCAAAACCCATATCGGTAAGAAACCTACTGATGTTTTGCCTCATTAATTTGTGGTCATCTGTTATGGCAACTGTAATTTTCTCGTTCATAAAATATTTATTCTTTCAATAAAGACTGACTTTATTGATTTCAGTGTACTAAGGAACCGTTAATTAACTGAATAAAGAAATCATATACAGGGTTATTTTCCCGAAAAATGAGAATAGAAACCACTTTATGACATTTACAATCATATTTATTATTTTTTCACATTTTAGTGATTTTGTATTAAGGAAATGTTATAAATTTGATAGTGAACTAAACTATATGCAATATTAAACTATTTACAATGAAGATTCCTGTCTTATCGACAATTACCGGTATAGCAGCACTCCTGTTATTCACAACCGTTTTTCAAAGTTGCAAAAAAGATAAGAATTATTCTACCTCTCAAAATTCACACCAGCTCATTAGTGCATCTTATCCTGATGCTGATTCCAATTTTGTAAGCATGGAATTTGCTGAAGCAATAGCACAACGCTTGCCTACGAATTATTTTGGATCAGAAGAGAAAACCTATTTGGAAGAAGGAGAGTTAAGAGAAATAAGCAGTAGCTTTGAACTCAAATTTGCAGATGACATTTTACCTGCAGGTTATATTTTCAACTACAATGACGACGAAGGTTACGTTATTATCAGTGCCGACCTAAGGCAAGAACCTGTTTTAGCATTTAGTAGTACAGGAAGCCTGAATGCAAACGATACTATTCCTGACGGTTTGTACGAATGGGCAGGTCATAATATAGATATTGTCCATGAAATCAGAGCAGGAGCCTACTATGGAACAGGAGTGGATTTGTCTATTTTACAACACCAATATCAAAATTGGTTAAACTTATTCGATGATATGCATTTAGTTGACCCTCCTCTTGGATTTGAAAAACCAAACAAGTGGGAAGACCCATCTAATCCTGTGGATTGTTATACACCTTACTATGCGATAAAGCAACGGTTACTCCAAACTACCTGGGGGCAAGGAGATACCTATAATGATTTAGTAAACTCATCTCTATACTGTTCCAGGTATGCAAGCGGTAAACCGCCGACAGGTTGTGTTGCTACCGCTACTGCTCAACTACTAAAATACTGGAGTAAGCCTCATGCTTCATACAATTATTCTCTTATGAGCAATGGTTGGGGGACAAATGAAACGCAGAAATTAATGAGGGATTTGGGGGATTTTTTAAATATGGACTATGCTTGTGGTGCTTCTGGAGCAAATTCAGGTGATGTGCCATCGGTGTTAAGCTCAAATTTTTCATACACATCAGGAGGAACGTATGGAAGTTATACTTATTTCGACAGATGGAATGTAAAAAGTAATTTGGACGCAAATAGAATAGTCTATTTTGGAGGAAATGCATCGGCTGTTACTACAACAAGAACAGTATGGTTGTTTTGGAAAAGAACTGTAACAACATACGGAGAGGGACACGCTTGGTTATGTGATGGTTATGAAGCTAAGGGTAATAACTGTCATCAGCAATTTTGGTTTCACATGAACTGGGGGTGGGAGAATGGACTTTATAATGCTTGGTATTTTGAAAATAACTGGAGCCAGCCAGTAGCCAATTTCCAATTCAACAGAAGATATATCAGAAACATTTATCCTTAAAATACCTCCTATGAAAACACTAATTATCTCTTTATCAATTATTGTATTGGGTGTATTATTATTCTCTTGTAATAAGAATAAAGTAATAGAGGTGGAAGATCCAGACCCCTGGATTTTACCTCCAAATTCCTTTTTTTTTCAGATAACTCGAAATGGAGAAAAACTACCCGACAGTGTCCTTACAGATTTAAAATTGTTTTACATAGATCGTGATAGGCGAATATACGAAGCCCCTAATGAGAAGTTAGATAATAGGGAACATATTTTACTACCTTCATATATGAGTAGCAATATTCATCTGGATGAGCAGGGAGTGCGACTTGCCCCTTATATTAATGGCTCAGGTGTGGAATACAATACTTGGTATTTTGAACATCCCACAGGAGATATAGATACGCTCTATGTAGAAAGTCAGAAAATAAGCAAAGCGGAAGGAAGGCAAAACGAATGCTATTGTATAAATCCATTTTCAGTAGTACGCTTTAACGGTAAAGATGCTTACAAGCATTCCACATTAAAGGCGACAGACGGTAAACCTGTTTGGGTATTGGAGAAGTAGCATTTACAGTTTTGCTTTTCCATTAAGTAAAATTTTTCAATCTGGCAATGGGTGAAATCACCCATTGCCAGATTGCTTACATACCATTTATTTTGTCATCATTTAATTTTTTGACTAAAAAAAAGATATGGCAATCGACAAAAACACATCAGAAGTTATCAACCTTGACACCGCAATCAACTATACACACGCATACCAGGCACAACACCCGGATGAAATTAAAGCCTATTTTGTGGGTATAGAGAAAATTAATCTTATCTTAGAGCATGAAGACTGTACTGGCATTCGTATATACAATGGCTACGATTCCGAAGCTGGCAGAACGAACCTTGTATTGGTTGGGGTAAATGCAAACGGAGAAGATATGATAACAGCTCCTATCATAGAAAAGCTGTCGCCTTGCCCTCCTTCCTGTGACAGAAGCAGTCCGTTAATTCATATTTAATGTGTACTTAATAATTTTCTATATTGCTTTATTCTCAGGATTTATTCCGTTAATAATATTGTTTTATAGACAGGGAGCAACCGGATCAATCAAATATCCGGTTGCTCCTTTTATCTGGCTTACCGCTATTGCATCCCTATATGAGCTGGTAGCAACGGTGATTTTGAAAATAAATACTACTTATTGGTTCCAGGTCTATTCTTTACTGGAACAGGCAACTGTTTACTTTTTTTTCTTTAAAACATTACAAAAGCTATACCGGGCAGTAAACAGAGTGCTTCTGCTATTGTTAACATCAAGCTATATTATCTCTTTTAACTTTTGGAGCAATAACGGGGCACTACTGTCTAATGCAATCAATCATATTTCAATTACCGTATTTGTCATTATTTCACTACTGTTATGGGTAAGAAACCTGTTTAAAGAAACTAAGGTCACAAACCTTTGGGAATATGCCGACTTCTATTTTGTAGCAGCTATCTCCATTTACTATTTCAGTACGGTATTCCTATTTCTGCTCAGTAATTTCATATTTAACAGCCACTTGTACTTTATGAGTGAATACTGGCTGCTAAATCTTATCGTTACACTTATTCTAAGGGTTATATTATCAATTGGTGTATGGAAAATGAAATAAGTTTAAAAATAATCTTCTGGATAGGCACTGCTATTATGACGATAGCAGTTATCGGTATATTGCTTGTAATTGCTTTGTACCATAATAAAATATACAAATTGCAACAAAAAGAATCCGACCTTTTATTGAAAAGCTCTATTGAATCGGAAAAGCGGGAACGTCAGCGCATTGCCTCCGATCTGCACGATGATATTAGTGGCGACCTTACGGCTATCAGCAAGTATATTACAGTACTGGATAAATATGTACCTACGTCCGAAGGCAAGGCTATTGTCAATGAAGTGGCTTCAGCATTGAAGCATACACTAACCAATGTTCAGAATATCAGCTATAACCTGATGCCTCCCCAAATGGAAACATCCGGCCTGATACCTACCCTGAAAAGTTATTTTGAACGCATGAGGAAATGGAGCGATATAACCATTGTTGATACCTACAATAAGGGGTATATCCCAATAGACCGTCTATACAAATATGAGGTGTTTCGTATTGTTCAGGAGCTGATGAGTAATATGCAGAAATACGGAATGGTATCGCTGATAAAATTTTAAGTGGGTGTACAAGACAAGAAAACAAGCATAATCATAGAGGATAATGGTACTGCTTTTGATTTTTATGAAGAACTAAAACATACTTCTGGAATGGGGCTTAAAAATATATTATCCAGAACCAGGCATATCGGGGCTATCTTAGAACAAAGCTCTTTTAAAGGAGGTAACCGCATCACTATACAATTTAAAAATACTTTATAATGTTACGAATAGCTATAGCAGAAGACCACGCATTGGTGAGAAAGAGCCTCGCCTTACTGATTAATACCAGGGTGGAGTTGCTACCTTTAGAGCGAGACAGATTTAACAAGTAATTTTAAATTTGTA
>CAYSCJ010000021.1:0-42307 GCA_964429515.1 uncultured Taibaiella sp. | reverse complement strand
TATTGGAAACAGCCCTTTTTTTGAACAATTACTTTATTTTACCGGACAACAATAGTTAACTTTAAACTTTTCCATGACATGAACAAAGCCATAATTATCCTCCAGGTTAATGAAAAAGTTGATAAAACAGGGCTTTGTGGCAAGGTGTTTCAAACCTTGAGTTTACAAATCACTCCGACATTGCATCAAACTGCCCGTTTTACGTAGGCCGGGGTTGGTGGTTACTTAGTATTATGTTGAGTAGCGAAATAGAGTTGATGTTATAGTATTTAAGCAAAAGACCTCTGCAAAGGTCAGCTCGGTGCGGTGGCTGTGTGTGCCTAGGCAAATGCAAAGCATTCACAAATCCCTATAGAAAATTACTATGACTCAATATGTAATTGCCATAATGTGCGTGAGCCTGTTGATGTTTTGTTGGTATGCACATTTTTTGTTCATACGTTTGTTTTTAGAATTTTGTACAATGTATCGTTACGCCAATCCATTGACATGCAGAATCACTGAGAGGTGCTCGACTCCTGTACCTCAGGCATACAAACAAGTGCCGTGCCAATAAAAGTTATGGTAGCTTTTTAAAAATGGTAAACTGTAAAACAGTGGCAAGCGTAAGCAAGAAAATACCTGCTCCAACGAAAAAATGAAATCGTTCTTTATGGTTCTTGTAGGTTTCCATAGATACTTTTGTTTTTTCAAGCATATCTATTTCATTATATATAGCTTCCAAAGACTGATTATTGGTGGCTCTAAAATACTTGCCATTCGTTTCTGAGGATATTTTACGAAGCAAATCTTCATCTATCTTAACATCCACCAGTTTCTTCTGTGTACCAAAGGGTGTCTGTACCGGAAATAAAGCCTTACCTATTGTACCTATGCCTATCGTATACACCTTTACGCCAAAGGTTTTGGCCAATTCCAATGCGATACTGGGATCAATTTTGCCTGTATTATTGACGCCATCTGTAAGTAATATCAATATTTTACTTTTGCCTTTCGTATCTTTCAGCCTGTCTATTCCGGTAGACAATCCCATTCCTATGGCTGTCCCGTCTTCCAAAAGCCCATTTGTTATTTTCTCCAATTGCTGGATAACCACTTTGTGGTCAATCGTAATAGGACATTGGGTAAAACTTTCTCCACCAAATATTACCAAACCAAACCTATCGCCAGGTCTATCACGCACAAAATCCATGGCGTTTTTTTTAGCAGCCTCTAACCTATTGGGTTTAAAGTCTTCGGCCAACATGCTACCAGAGATATCCATACACAAAACGATATCAACACCCTCACTCTCTATCACCTCCTTTACATTCACCTCCTGAAGCCTCGCTAATCCAAATATAAAAAAAACGAAAGCTAACAATTGTAGCATAGGCACTACAAACCTACCCTTGGTGCGCCACGATACCGGCAAATACTGCAAGGCTTGTGTAGTAGAGATGGTGAGGCTCGTTCGGCGCTTTTTATGCACTACGTACATTAATGCTATTAGCAAGGGTACCAATAGCAGCAACAGCAAGACATAGGGCTGCGCAAATTCTAAATTGTTTCTTTCAAAAAAATCAAACATTCCTATTAGTTTCTTCTCTTAAACGGGTAGCTTGGACTATTTCCTTTATCAACTGAAAATGGTGACTTGCGTTTTCCTTATCCACGTTTCCTTTTGCAAATTTTACCAAATCTGCTGTCTGCAACACTTCTTTCATATTTGGTCTGTGTTTTTTTATTACAGGCCGGTGTTTAGTATGTTTTAATAATTCCTGAGTGGTAAGTTCCATAGCGGGTATACCAAACCGTTCGGAGATATAGGCTCTTAAGATAGCTGCCAACTCGCTATAAAACGATTTAAACTCGGCTTTGCTGGTGTATTCTTTCTTTTGTAATTCGTTGAGGGCATATAAATACTTATCGTGTAGCGAATTAAATACCATGTCGGGTGCGGCCTCAGTGCTAGGTTTCGTGATTGCAAATTGGGTTTTACTAAAGAAATAATACCAACCTGCTATTAAAAATAATATTAAACCTATGAGTAATGCATAATAGGCTACACTTTTTTGCACGTGCTCTATGGGTATTATGTCTTTGATGTCCTTAAACGGCTGGGTAGTGTCTACTGCAACAACCGCAAGGTTGATAGGCACGCTATCTGTAGCTATTGCAATAGCGGTTTGCTGATACTGATAGGTTATATCGAAAGAGGGAATGTAATACACGCCTTCATCTGCGTATGCCGATACGGAAAGTGTTTGATTTAAGCCATAAAACTGATTGGCCTTTTGAGTATCGATGTCACCTATCGATATAAGCTCGATTTGCTGGTTAAATACTTTAGTCCAATCGGGAAACACAATAACACTGCCATTTGGGAGGCTATCTATGGTGATTTGTAAATTGATAGGGTCGCCAATGGTAATATCTTTCTTGTCTACCGCTACACTAATAGATGGCAAATGCTGGGCTGTTGCTGCTGTAATCGACAACAAATTCAATACCCAAACGCATAGGTATGCAATTATTTGTGAATGTATTTTCTGGAGCATGATATGTTTTACCTATTGCTAAAAAATCTTTTCAACTGTCTTACATAATCTTGGTCGGTACGTATGGTTATGAGCTCTGCACCGTTTTTCTTAAACTGCTCTATACAAAATCGTTGTTGCCTATCGAATAAATTGGTGTATGCAATCCGTGTTGCTTTACTTAGTGTATCTATCCAACGCATTTGCTTGGTTTCGCTATCCACTACTTCCAGCATTCCCACCTTGGGCAATTCTCTATCTAATTTGTCGTAAATATTCACACCAATAAAGTCGTGTTTACGCGCTGCAGCCTTAAGGGGTTTTTCAAAGGGAGGACTGATAAAATCGCTTATTAAAAAGCAAATCGTTTTCCTTTTGATGATATTATTAAAAAATGTGAGTGCCTCATGTATATCTGTACCCGTTTTATCTGATGCTTCGGTCGTTATTAACTCTCTAATAATTCGGAGCACATGGCTTTTGCCTTTATTAGGAGGAATATATTTTTCTACTTTATTGCTGAAAAACAGTACGCCTACTTTATCATTATTGGCAGTGGCAGAAAATGCTAATACTGCGCACAACTCTGTAATTATTGATTTTTTAGTTGCATGTGTACTTCCAAAGATGGCGCTATTGCTAATGTCTACAAGCAACATGAGTGTATGCTCTCTTTCTTCTTCAAATACTTTAACATAAGGCGTAGAAAGCTTGGCTGTTACGTTCCAGTCTATAGCTCTCACATCATCTCCTGGAGTGTACTCTCTAACTTCGCTAAACGACATACCTTTGCCCTTAAAGGCCGTATGATAATCACCCGAAAATAGCTGATTACTCAGACCTTTTGTCTTTATTTCTATTTTTTTCACTTTCGCTATTATCTCTGCTGGTGTCATTGCGTAATTACCAAAATGATTATAAATATCTACAAATAAAGTATCGAAGTTGAGTGTGTGCGCAATTGTAATGACTTTTATGGCACCTCTACAGCGTTCAGTATTTCTGTTATAATATGCTCGGAGGTGATATTCTCTGCTTCGGCCTCGTAGGTGACACCTATTCTATGCCTTAATACATCGTAACATATTGCTCTTACGTCTTCTGGTATTACATAGCCTCGACGATTGATGAATGCATGGGCTTTGGCTGCCGTAGCCAATCCAATGGATGCCCTTGGCGAACCTCCAAACCCAATTAAGGGCTTTAGTTTGGCTAAATTATACGCTTCGGGAAATCGGGTAGCAAACACGATATCTAAGATGTATTGTTCTATTTTTTCATCCATATATACTTCTTTCACAAGCTGTCTGGCTTCAAGCACTTCTTGCTTGCTTACTACTTTATGGATGGTAGGTGCGCCTTCTTTTCTAAATTGGTTTCTTATTATTTGACGTTCTTCTTCTTGTTTGGGATACGTAATGATTACTTTCAACAAAAATCGATCTACTTGTGCTTCTGGCAAGGTATAGGTACCTTCTTGTTCGATAGGATTTTGCGTAGCCAATACCAAAAAAGGCTCTTGCAACATATACGTATGCTCACCTATGGTAATTTGCTTTTCTTGCATGGCTTCTAACAGAGCACTTTGCACTTTTGCAGGCGCCCTGTTAATTTCGTCGGCGAGTACAAAATTGGCAAAAATAGGCCCATGTTTCACCTCGAAGGAATGTGCTTTCGGATTATAAATCATCGTACCGATAACATCTGCTGGCAACAAATCGGGTGTAAACTGTATACGACTAAATTTACCATCTATTGCTTGTGAAAGTGTTTTTATAGCCAAGGTTTTGGCCAAGCCTGGCATACCTTCTAATAGTATATGGCTTTGTGTTAGCAAGCCAATAATTAGCCGTTCTGTCATTTGCTGCTGCCCTACCACTACTTTGTCTAATTCGGTGATGAGCGCATCTATAAAAGCACTTTTCTGATAAATAACTTGATTCAATAATTGAATATCCATGATGTTAATATTAGTCAGTTCTTCTTTTAGGGGTTATTGAGGACTTTTATGAATTCTAAAAATACTATTTTCCTCGCATTTATCCTTTTATACCAACGACAATTTACACTAAATGATTCGAGACAAGATGAAAATAACATTAGATTAATTTGCTGTCGTGGATAAATGTTCTCAGCAAACCCCAAAATTCAAACTCGTCACTATCATAAAACAATGGCCTGATGGCTTGGCTAAAGGCATCATCATTTTCTGCCAACAAGCCCATTGCTCCTAATACTTGTGCTTCGTCAGACCAATTGATTTGTTGGGGTGATATTTTAACATCGCCAAATTCAAACATCGCGTCTTGCGCCTGCAAATACGTAGCTATAGCCTTTAGCATATCTAACTGTAGAGCCTCTATTCCTGCTTCATCATCTTGTTGTGATTTTACTTTTGTCACTACCTCATCAGATTGTTGTTGAATATAGGCAGCCAATAATTGCAGTGTGGTCATTATTTTATGTAAAATATTGTCAATAAAAAAAGCAAGCCACGAAACAGGTATTACGTGACTTGCTGTATGTTATAAGTTATTAAAGTTGGAAAGCAGCTTTAATGGTATCCACAAAATCTAGTTTCTCCCAAGTAAACAATTCTACTGTCAATTCTTTTGTCTCTCCATTGGGGTTTTTAAAAGTTTTTGTAACCATCTCGTTCTTTCTTCCCATATGGCCGTAGGCCGCCGTTTCGCTATAAATAGGCTGACGTAATTTGAGTCTTTGCTCAATGAAGTAAGGACGTAAATCGAACAATTCAGTAATTTTTTGCGCTATTTCACCATCAGTCATATTCACTTTGCTTGTGCCATAAGTATTTACAAAAACACCCATAGGCTCTGCCACACCAATAGCATAAGATACCTGCACCAACATTTCTTCTGCCACTCCTGCTGCTACAAAGTTTTTAGCAATGTGCCTTGTGGCGTATGCTGCAGAACGATCTACTTTAGAAGGGTCTTTACCAGAGAAGGCACCTCCACCATGTGCACCTTTACCACCGTAAGTATCTACAATTATTTTTCTGCCCGTAAGGCCGGTATCACCATGCGGACCACCTATAATAAACACTCCCGTTGGGTTAATGTGGTAAATAATATTATCGTGGAAGTATTTTTGATATTGCGGATATTTAGCTAGCAAGCGCGGTATCATTATTTCCTTGATATCAGCAGCGATTTTAGCTTGCATCTCTTTATCGGCAGCTACTTTTGCCGCTATTGAATCATCTGCAGGTTTTATAAAATCGTCATGCTGCGTAGATATTACAATAGTTACTACTTTAGTAGGCTTATTATCGTCTCCGTACTCTAAAGTAACCTGAGATTTTGCATCTGGCCTCAAATAGGTTATGCTGGTAGATTCTCTGCGTATTTCTGCCAACTCTTGTAATAATTTATGAGACAAATCGAGCGCTAAAGGCATATAGTCTTCGGTTTCGGATGTAGCGTAACCAAACATGATACCTTGGTCGCCGGCTCCTTGTTCTTCCTTATTTTGCTTATCTACTCCCTGATTGATATCGGCAGATTGTTCATGAATAGCAGAAAGAATACCACAAGAATTGGCTTCAAACATATATTCACTCTTTGTGTACCCAATTTTCTTAATAACATCGCGTGCAATTTGTTGCACATCTAAGTAGGTGTCTGATTTTACTTCACCCGCCAATATTACTTGTCCAGTCGTTACTAGTGTTTCGCATGCCACTTTAGAGTTTTCATCAAAAGCAAGGAAATTGTCTATCAGCGCATCAGAAATTTGATCGGCAATTTTATCTGGATGTCCTTCAGAAACAGATTCTGACGTAAATAAATAAGCCATAGTTTTTGTATATACAGTTTAGTTTTATAAAATAAGTTAGCAAATATAGTAATTGTAATTAAAATAAGCTTAAAGTAACTTAAGATTTTGGCACACGCGATTTACGGTAAGCGTCCGCACAAAAACAGGCACTATCTGCGTGTATTTTGCTTTTATTGTGGCTTGCCAAAAACAAAATTTAACACTAAGCTTTGGAGGCAAAATCCAATATTTTGTCGGCGAAGTACGACCATTCGTATTTGTCTTTTTCTTGGTGCATTGCTGCTCTAAACCCTTCTTCCAAACTTTCGTCAAAATATCTAAGTATTGCTTCGCTAAGAGGCTTTGACGCCACGGGCACTACTAAGCCAAGCTCATTGTGCCTCACTACTTCGGGTAGTCCGCCTACATTGGTAACAATCATGGGCACGCCAAAGTGGAATGCTATTTGGGTGATACCGCTTTGTGTTGCCGTTTTATATGGCTGCACCACTACGTCTGCCGCACTAAAGTAAAGATTCACTTTCTCGGTGGGAATATAATAAGTGTGTTTTAAAACCTTTTTATCTAGGTTATTATGTTGTATATAATCTTCATATTTTTTAGGGTCGGCATAATACTCTCCTGCCAACAATAATACAATATCGCGCTCTTGAATTGCAGGACTTGCCATCGCCTCTAACAGAATATCCAAGCCTTTATAATCTCTTATCAATCCGAAAAATAAAATCACTTTTGCATCAGCAGATATCTGTAGTTGAGCCCTAGCCTCGGTTTTGGGCAGCGATGCCCCGAAAATATCATAAATAGGATGCGGAAGCATAATAACAGGCTTTTGGCACAAGCGCTTTACATCTTCGGCAACCTCTTTGCTTAGGGTAACAAATTTATCAATTGGCTTTACAAAATAATTAGTCAGCGCACTATCTCCTATTCGAGATTCATGAGGAATAAGATTGTCTGGTATTGCTATGATTTTGGTGTGCTTATTCTTCTTTATCCATCGGCATATTGTGCCCAAGGCTGGCCCCATAAAGGGCAACCAATATCTTACAAAAACAATGTCGGGCCGCTCTTTGCTTAGCTGCCTGCCCACTTTTAGCCAATTAAGTGGATTTACCGCATTGATCATGCGCCTAATATGCAAGTGTTGCGGTGGCGGACTGCTGGAGTATTGCGTAGTGCCCGGAAACAAAAAATTGGGATACTGTAAGGTAAAGTTGATAAACTGCACTTCATGACCATATTTCAGGAATTCCTCACCCATTCTCATACCAGAATCTGCTATACCACCTCTATAGGGGTAGGCAGGCCCTATTATATAAATTTTCAATTGCTTAATGCTTTTAACGAGCAATTTAATATATTTTCGCAGTTTATAACTTAAATATAGAAAAGAAATTTATGCCAACTATCTCTACTCGTGGCCAGCAAATGCCACCATCCCCCATCAGAAAGCTAGCACCTTTTGCAGAAGCTGCTAAGAAAAGAGGTACAAAAGTATTACATTTAAATATTGGACAGCCTGATATAGAAACGCCACCTTCCATTCTAGAAGCGGTAAGAACTGCCGACATTAAAGTTTTGGAATACAGCCCTAGCCAAGGATTTGAAAGCTACAGAACAAAACTCGCTCAGTATTATATTTCTAAAAATATTGAGGTAACTGCTGATGAAATTATCATCACGGCTGGCGGTTCAGAGGCTATTTCTTTTGCCTTAATGAGCTGTATGAATCCTGGCGATGAAATAATTATCCCTGAGCCTTTCTATGCCAATTATAATGGCTTTGCCGTTGCTGCAGGCATTAATGTTGTACCCATCCCATCTTCAATAGAAGATAACTTTGCTTTGCCTCCAATTGCTGCTTTTGAACAAGCCATCACAGAGCGTACGAAAGCGATAATGATTTGTAACCCCAACAACCCTACAGGCTACTTATATAGCAAGGAGGAGCTAGAGGTGTTAAGAAGCATTGCTATAAAATATAACTTATTTGTCATGAGCGATGAGGCATACAGAGAATTTTGCTACGATGGCAAAAAACATTTTTCTGTTATGGAACTTGAAGGCTTAGAACAACACGCAATACTCTTAGATACCATCTCTAAACGCTACAGCGCGTGTGGTGCCAGAATAGGCGCATTAGTCACCAAAAACAAAGATGTATACAATGCTGCGCTCAAAATGGCTCAAGCCAGACTATCGCCAGCTACTTTTGAACAAATACTGGGCGAAGCTGCCTGCGACCTACCTTCTGACTATTTCGATGCGGTGTTGGCTGCTTACGAAGCGCGTAGAAATGCTTTGATAACTGGCCTAAAAACTATTGAAGGTGTAGTAGTACCCAATCCTGGTGGTGCATTCTACGTAATGGTGAGGTTGCCTATTGATGATGCCGACCATTTTTGCCAATGGTTATTATCCGATTTCTCTTACCAAGGCACAACCGTTATGATGGCGCCAGCTAGCGGTTTCTATGCCACGCCCGGATCGGGTAAAAATGAAGTAAGATTGGCTTATGTGTTAAATATTGAAGACATCGAAAAGGCCGTAGCCGTGCTTAAAGAAGCATTAAAGGTTTATAAACCATAACATTCAATTATCCAAAATTCACACACAAAAGACATTAGCTTTTAACCAACAAGCTTGCAGTATTATTACTAAACTGGCTTGTTGGTTTTTTTATTATTTTTTTAAAAAACAAAAGAAATCAAACGGATTGCTTGGCTGCCTCATAAGCTAATGCCCAAGAAGCATACGACTGCTCCCAGCCATTTTGTACCGCTAAAGTGTGAAAAGTGGCATTCTTTAAAAAATGAATATCCAAATATTCAATCGTATCAAGATTGCCTTCTTCTAACTGCACAATAAAATCATTGATATCATCCAACAGTTCATCAACAGACTCGTAAATCGTATCTGCAATTACTACAGGCTGCTCCGATTCTTCTATTAGCAACTCTATTTCTTCTAGTATATTGATGATTTGAGGTGTATTCATTAGGCTAAAATAATAAAAAGCTTTAGAAAAGCTAAGTATTTTAGGCATTCATTCGCCAATAATTTAAAAAAATACATCTTGCGAGTCGTACAGTCTGTTTCGCACCTCAAAACAAGCAGGCCCTCAAGCCCCTCTAAAGAGTATTTAGGAAATAAAACTAGAAATATCAAGCGCTAAGTAAACTATTGACTAATTTTGCATATAAATAAAGAATTATGGATTTTCAATATCAAGGTTTGGAGCGTTATTTAGAGTATTTGGAGATAAAAGACTTCAACGAAATGCAAAAAGCATTTATAACAGCTAATAGAGAACATAACAATACACAATTATTATCACCTACAGGCTCCGGAAAAACACTTGCTTTTTTGCTTGCAACCCTCGAGCACCTGAATGAAGCAAGCAACACTACACAAGCCTTAATAATAGTACCCTCTAGGGAATTGGCACAACAAATAGATCAAGTATTTAGAAGCCTACGAACAGGCTTAAAACTTACTACTTGCTATGGTGGACACAAAAGAGAAATAGAGGAAAATAATCTTATTCAAGCCCCCGCCATCATCATCGGTACTCCCGGAAGGCTTTGTGATCATCTACGAAGAGGCAATATTACTGCTGATACCATTCATACCTTGGTGCTAGACGAGTTTGACAAAACACTAGAAGCAGGCTTTCAAGAAGAGGTGCAATTTATTTATGAACAATTACCCAATCTTAATAGGCGAATGCTCACCTCTGCGACCGCTGCGGTAGACGTACCAGCATTTATAGAGTTTGATAAGGCAGAAGTAGTAAACTTTGTACCCGAAGACGGCGAAGCAAATACAGTAGCACTAGATTACAAATTCGTCAAATCGACGGATACCGAAAAGGCTGAAACAATCGTAAAGCTCATTTGCCAATTAGGTGCACGCCCCACTATTATTTTTTGTAACCAAAGAGATAGCGTAGAGCATGTTGCTAAAACCATTAAAGATTTAGGCATACCTTGTGAGTTTTACCACGGCCAGATGGAACAAAGAGACAGAGACGCTGCATTGTGCAAATTCCGAAACGGCACCACCTATCTTTTAGTTACCACAGATATTGCCGCTAGAGGCCTAGATATACCTTTTGTTAGATACATTATACATTATCACCTACCCTATACCGAAGAGAGTTTTGTACACAGAAATGGACGTACAGCGCGTATGGAAGCCAGCGGTACTGCTATATTAGTATTAAGCCCCAAAGAGTACCTACCTGAGTTTATACCTACCGAAGAAATTGATGAACTCAAGCTCATAGGCGACCACCCGCTACCAGACAAACCAAAATGGGTAACACTTTATTTGCCACTTGGTAAAAAGAATAAAATAAGCAAAGGCGATATAGCTGGATTTATGATTAACCAAGGCGAACTTAAATCGGAAGACTTAGGCTTGATAGAAGTAAAAGACTTTAGTGCCTTTATTGCTGTAAGGCGCACCAAAGCTAGCCACGTGCTACATGTCACTAAAGAAGCACGTATCAAAAACAAAAAAGCAAAGTTAAGTATCGCCAAGTAACATACAATTGGCTACAGATGCACCTTAGCACAAATGGACAGGCCAAATGACCACTGCTTAATACACCTTACAATACATTGCTTTAAGTTAAAAAAGGTAGCTACGCATATTGCATAGCTACCTTTTTGTATGTAAATAAAATATAGACTACTTAGGGTAAAAACGGCATTTTCACCACCATAGCCTTTAATAGTTTGTCTCTCACTTCAATAAATACCTCTGTACCCTCTATTGCGTGCTCTTTGGCTACATAACCCATAGCTATAGCCTTACCCAAAGATGGCGCTTGTGTACCCGAAGTTACTACACCAATAGTAGCACCAGATGCGTCTTTAATATTGTAGCCATGCCTAGGTATGCCTCGGTCAATCATTTCCATACCCACCAATTTGCGAGCTACTCCAGCTTCTTTTTGAGCTTTTAGCGCTTCACTGTTGGTGAATTCTTTGGTAAACTTAGTAATCCAGCCCAAACCAGCTTCCAATGGCGAGGTCGTATCATCTATATCGTTGCCGTACAAGCAAAATCCTTTCTCTAAACGCAAAGTATCTCTAGCTCCAAGGCCAATAGGCTTTAAACCTTTAGGTGTGCCTACTTCCAAAATTTTATCCCAAATAATATTGGCATTATCACCTTCATCCTCAAAATAAATCTCTACGCCACCGCTACCCGTATAGCCTGTTGCTGAAATCAATACGTTTGGAACTCCCGCAAAAACACCCTTTTCGAACGTATAATACTTCATACCAGCTAAATCAATAGTGGTGAGCTCTTGTAGAATTTCGCAAGCCTTAGGACCTTGAATTGCTAAAAGTGCCATCTTATCCGACAGGTTAACCATTTCTACGTTGTCGGTATTAAATTGCGAAATCCAATTCCAATCTTTCTCGATGTTAGAAGCATTTACCACCAACAAATATTCATTATTAGGCTCGATACAATAAATGATTAAATCATCCACAATACCCCCTTCTTTATTGGGCAAGCAAGAATATTGCGCTTTACCTGCTACCAACTTCGAAGCATCATTTGAGCACGTACGTTGTATTAAATCTAAGGCTTTTGGACCTTTTAAAAGGAATTCGCCCATATGACTAACATCAAAAATACCGGCAGCATTGCGCACTGTTGCGTGCTCATCGTTAATGCCAGTGTAGGAAATAGGCATATTGTATCCAGCAAATTCAGCCATTTTAGCACCTAATGCTATGTGCTTCTCTGTAAATGGAGTAGTTTTCATCTCTTATTTATTAATTTATACTTAAAACTGATTGGAACTATAGTATTCTTCACTAAAATTGCGTTGATTACCCAAACGACCAAAATTAATCAATTAAATCTAACTTTCTAAATATTGTATTATTATAAACTTTGCAAGCTATAAATTTGTAGTTTAGCACTTTATAAGTACCCTAACTTCAAAGCAGCATTTTATATACATCTATTACCCATATGAGATTTGAACACATAGAGTTTTTATGGTTTTTGGCCGTATTACCTTTACTGATAGGCCTTTTCTTAGGGTATCTGCAATGGCGCAAACGGGGGCTTTCAAGCCTGGGTGTGTATACAACGCTTAAGCCCTTAATCAATGGATATATACCCAAAAGAGTAGCTACCAAGTTTATACTGCTACTGGCAAGTCTGGTGTGCTTCATTATTGCACTGGCCAACCCACAAAAGAAAGATGAAACAGTAACCATACAACGAAAAGGAATTGATTTAGTTTATGCAGTAGACATCAGCAAAAGCATGTTAGCTACAGACATTGCTCCCAATAGGCTTGAAAGAGCCAAACAAACAATCAAACGTTCCTTAGACATCATGAGAGACAATAGAGTCGGTCTGGTGGTGTTTGCAGGAAGGGCATATTTGCAGGTACCTATAACGGTAGACTATAACGCACTAAAGATGTATGTAGACAATCTGCACCCCGATATGATAAGCCAACAAGGCACCGTACTAAGCGACGCGCTAGAATTGGCTAATAATTGCTTTTCGGAAAATGAAGAAAAATACAAAGCCATCGTATTGATATCTGACGGAGAAGACCATGACAATAGCGCTATCAGCACGGCAGAAAAAATAGCCAAAGACGGTACTGTTGTATACACTATTGGTGTGGGCGACCCAAATGGCTCTGTATTAATAGACCCACAAACTGGCGCCGCTAAAAAAGACCAAAATGACCAAGTGGTGGTGAGCAAACTTAATGAAGCAACGCTTAAAGATATAGCCGCTGCTACCAAAGGTGGATATTTATTATTAAATAATATCAATACAGGTGCAGAGAAAATATTAGCCTTTACAGAAAACATGGAACAAAACGACCTAGGCTCTGAAGAGATAAAAGCCTATAAAAGCTATTTCCAATATTTCTTAAGTCTGGGATTGTTGTGCATGATAATTGGAATGTTGCTTCCTAGCGCCTACAAAAATCGCGTATTATGATACCTACACAATTCATAAAGATGGATTACAACAATATTTTATTTT
Source organism: uncultured Taibaiella sp. (assembly GCA_964429515.1). Classification (GTDB taxonomy): domain Bacteria; phylum Bacteroidota; class Bacteroidia; order Chitinophagales; family Chitinophagaceae; genus MKSF01. The sequence continues at coordinate 28,937 of CAYSCJ010000021.1, read as the reverse complement.
TCATTTGCAGCATCTTTCTATGTTTGCCAAGCACCCATGCTCAAGAAAAACAATTTAATTCTACAAAAGCTCAAAAATACGCCGAAAGTGGCAATGCTGCATACAAAAACAACGATTACAACAAAGCTAAAGACGAATACGCCAAAGCATTATTAACCGAAAAAAATAATGGCACAACGCTTTATAATATGGGTAATGCCACTTATTACTCTGAAGAATATGATGCCTCGGCAAAAGCATACGAAAATGCAATCCCCACTCTAAAGCAAAACACACAACAAGCACAGGCTTACTACAATTTGGGCAATAGCATGGCGCAACAAAATAAATGGAAAGAGGCTGCTAATGCCTACAAAAATGCCCTAAAGCTAAATCCAAATGATACGGACGCTAAGTACAACCTTAGCTACGCGCTTAAAAAATTAAAACAACAACAAGCAAACGATAATAAAAAAGATAAAAACGACAAACAAAACGACAAACAACAAGATAAGCAACAAGACAAACAGGAAGATAAAAACGAGGACAAACCAAACAAAGAAAACAAAGACAACCAAAACAACCCAGACAACAAACAGCAAAACCCCAATCAACCCGAAAAAGAGGAGCCTCAAAACCAAACACCAACGCCCTCTAAATTCAACAAACAACAAGCTGAAAACATACTGAATGCCTTACGCCAAGAAGAAAAGAAACTTCAAGACCAGAAAAACAAAAAGGGCAACACCCTTAAAGTATTCCAGAACGAGAAAGACTGGTAGTATTTGCCCTCTCACATCAGGGTAGTGTTAGATAAAAAATATTTCAGAAACGTTAACTAAAAATTTGAATTTTATATTTTTTTGCCCTAAATTCACCGAATATTAGCAATATAATTCATAGATATGAAAAGAATTAAATCTACATTAATCAGTTGTCTTTCGGCCATTGCTTTAGCTTCGAGCATGCTATTTACTTCCTGCGAAGCAGATCCTTGTCAAGAATTAAATTGTCAAAATAAAGCAAGTTGTTCTGACGGGCATTGTATATGTGCACCGGGCTACGAAGGGGCAGAATGTGATTTATTGACTGCAGATAAATTTGTAGGAAAATACAGAGGCGTTGAGCGCTGCGACCAATTTCCTTACGAAGTAGATAATATAGAAATTTTCCTCAGCGAAGCTCCTAATGTTATTACCCTTAGAATGGGTGCTGGTAACACCTTTGTTGGTGATATCACCGGGGTAGCTTCAACACCAGAAACACATATCGAAACATATGTAGAGGAACTTGAAGCCACAATTCATGCTTATATCAGAGTAAATGGAGATAATATAGACGTATATTTAGAATCAATTTCTTTAAATACCTCCAACAGACAAATTTGTAAATTTATCGGTAGAAGAGTTAAATAATATTCTACGATAGTTATTAAATAAAACATCCCTAAACAATATGCTGCGGTTGAATTGTAGCATTTTGTTTAGGGATCTTGGTTTTATTCAATTACCAAGTATCAACACCCTAGCGCTGAATACCCTCAAGCATAGGCACAAACGAAAAGTTACCAAACTGCTCTTCGGTATAGCCCGTAGCCGTTTTGGTCAGTCGGTACATCGTTTGCATATCACCCTCACCTACAGGCACCACCATAACGCCACCGACTTTGAGTTGTTCCAATAAATTTTGAGGGATGATAGGTGCACCACAAGTCACTAATATGCTATCAAAGGGCGCATAACTTGGAAGCCCCTTAAAACCATCGCCTAAAAATCTTTTTATCTCCATAAACTCTTTAAGATAAAAAAAATGGTTGTTGTGCTCATACAACGATTTCTGCCTTTCGATAGTAAATACTCTTGCTCCCATTTTAGCCAAAACGCAGGACTGATAAGCACTACCCGTGCCTACTTCCAGTATTTTATCAAGCTTTTTAACCCCCAATAATTGCGTCTGAAAAGCCACTGTAAAGGGATGCGAAATGGTTTGGCTGGCTCCTATCGGAAAAGCCCTATTCTCATACGCAATAATTTCAAACGCCGGATCGAGAAAAAAATGCCGAGGCACCTGTTGCATTGCTTGGATTACACGCTCATCTGTAATGCCTTTAGCTACCAATTCTTCTAATAACTTTTTTCGCCTTCCGATGTGTATATAATCGTCTTTTCTAATAATTGTGTGTAACATACCAACAAATATAATATCAGTTTTTGGCTAAAAAAAACTTAACTTTTACACATTTAAAGTAACTTTACTATTATGCTACTCCCACAGAAATTTGAAGCAATAGAAAATTTAGAATTATTAGCCAAACAGCTGGTAGATGGCTTTATTATTGGACTGCACAAAAGTCCTTATCATGGCTTTTCGGTAGAATTTGCCGAGCACCGACTTTACAACCAAGGCGACAACCTTAAACATGTAGACTGGAAAGTTTTTGGCAGAAAAGACATTATGTTTACAAAAAAATATGAAGAAGAAACCAATCTTAGGTGCTGCATCGCCCTAGATGTGAGTGGCTCTATGTATTTTCCAACTACAGGCATCAACAAACTCCAACATTGTTGCATAGCAGCCGCAGCTCTGATAACGCTCTTTAAAAAACAACTCGATGCATTTTCAATAGCTACACTTTCGTCAAAATTAGAAGCGCTTTCCAAATTTGGCACCACCACCTCGCATTACAAACAACAATTAGCGACCTTACAAGCATTAGCAAATACTACCTATACCCCCAAAACCACCCAGCTAAGCGATACCATTCACGAACTGGCCGAGCGACTGCACCAAAGATCCTTGGTGATACTTTTTACAGACGTACCGGCTCATGAAGTAGAAAATCAAAACTTTCTAGACAGCTTGCTTCACTTAAAATACAATAAACATGAAGTGCTGCTTTTTCATTTAGTAGACCAAAAACTAGAGACCGATTTCCTTTACGGAAATGAACCTTACGAATTTGAAGATATGGAAACCGGCAAAACCATTAAGGTATTCCCGAATAGCATCAAAGAAAAATACACACATAAGCTCACACAATACAAAACTACATTAGCAAACTTTTGCCAGCAACACCAAATAGGCATAGTTGACTATAATTTACAAGAACCAATAACAAAAATTTTGCAAGAATACTTACAAAAAAGAAGCCGTTTGATGTAAATTCAAATAAATTACCTACCTTTGCCACCCTATTTATCTAAATCTACTAATTTTAGATCAATAGTGGTACGCAATAGCTGCTAGTATCCATGTAAATTGTATTGAAAGACATGAATTATCATAGAGAATTTGAGATAGCTTGGTTTGGATTGGCAATGGGTCTTCATGAATATCAATACAAAATGGACGCTCAAAAGCTAGCGCTTTTAGGTTATCCGGAAATTGAAGGCATCGAAGACTACGAATTTGACATCAGGCTTAAATTTGACAAGAAGAGTAGTTTCTTTATCTTAAAATTCGAGATAGATGGCAAAGCGAGTACGCGCTGCGATAGATGTGGAGATGATTTGAATCTTGAAATTTGGGATGAATTTGACCTTATTGTTAAGCTTACTAATGAGGACAATTTAGCGAATATCGAGGAAGACGACGAAGGAGATGTGGTGTTTATATCTAGAAACGAAACCGTAATAGATATTTCGGAATGGATATATGAATTTATACAATTAAGTATACCGATTCAGAAAGTACACAAAGTAGACGAGCAAAACAATAGCACTTGCAATCCAAAAGCATTGGCTATTTTAGCTGCACTATCTACCACAGCACCAGAGGACCAAGCAAGCCAAGAGCCACCTACTCAAGACCCAAAGGATATTTGGAAAGATTTAGGTAAATTCAAATTTTAGAGTGTATTTTTGCAAAAAAATAAAAAATAGAAATTGTAGCCCTAGTGGTCAATTATATAAAAATTACAAGTATTAATATTATAAACATTACTAGTTATGCCAAATCCTAAACGCCGTCACTCGGCACAACGCGGAGCTAAACGTCGTACACATTACAAAGCAGTTGCTGCTACTTTTAGCACAGACCCTGTATCAGGAGAAGCACATTTAAGACACCGTGCGCATTGGTCTGAAGACAAACTTTACTACCGTGGAAAAGTAGTGGTAGATAATTCTAAAGAAGAACAAGCAGCAGATAATACTGCCGAATAATACAACTTTTCAAGAATTCAAGGAGCTATTGTTGAGCATCGATAATGGCCATTTGAAATACCTACCAACAGCTAGCTTTCTAAAGTAATTTTATTATTTTAATAGATAGCTGTTGGTATCTCTAATGTACAAGATACCGACTTAACTCCATAATGTATACTGGATGAATATAGGACTTGATATAATGGGCGGAGATTTTGCTCCGAAAGCCGCAATAGAAGGTGTTGCTCATTTTTTTAAAAACAAACCAAATACATCTGTAAAACTTACGCTCGTAGGTATTAAAGATGCTGCTGCTCCATATCTTTCCTTACTAGATCCATATAGTGATAGCTATACTTTTGTAGAAGCAGGCTCTGTTATTGGAATGGACGAGCACCCTACTAAGGCGCTTAAGGAAAAACCAGACTCTAGCATTGCTATAGGTTTTGGTCTATTACAGCAGAAAAAAATAGATGCGTTCATAAGCGCAGGTAGTACAGGTGCTATGTTGGTAGGTGCCATGTATACCGTAAAAACACTCCCCAACGTTTTAAGACCTACTATTGCATCTCCGGTGCCCTGCCATAAAGGCGGATTTAACCTCTTGCTAGATGTAGGTGCTAATGCCGATTGTAAGCCCGAACACCTAGACCAATTTGCTGTTATGGGTTCGTTGTTTATGGAACACGTAATGGGCATACCCAAACCAAAGGTGGGACTGTTAAATATCGGCGAAGAAGAAGGTAAAGGCAATATACTTACACAAGCTACCTATCCACTCCTAAAAAATAATACCCACATCAATTTTGTAGGAAACATAGAAGGAAGAGCCGTACTCCTCGATACCGCTAACATCATAGTGTGCGAAGGCTTTACCGGTAACTCCTTGCTTAAAATGGCCGAATCTTTCTACGATATCCTGATATCGGAATTGAAGGAGATAACGCCATTTATCAAAATGCTCAACTACGAAGAATACGGAGGTATTCCCATCTTGGGTATCAACGCTCCTGTTATTATTGGACACGGAATTTCTAATGCCACTGTTTTTGAGAAAATGATTAAAGTAAGCGAACAAATTATAGATACCAAATTCATAGACGTGCTAAGAAATCACTTTGAAAACGAAGCCATCGTCCATGACAATAAATAATCTTGACGAATCCATAATTACCAAATTATGGATTTTTTTATACAAAAATATCGCATCTTAAATGAAAACCATTCTTATTACAGGTGCCTCCTCAGGTATAGGTGAGGCTACCGCTCTTTTATTGGCACAAAAAGGCTATCAACTAATACTATGCGGCAGAAACAAATCGGCACTCGAAGCTATCAAAAACGCATACCCCAACAACGTACAACACATACTCCTTTTTGACGTCAGCAATAAAAATGCCGTTTTTGAACAAATTGGACAACTAAACCAACCTATAGATATCCTCATAAACAATGCGGGTAATGCTCACGGACTAGCGACTTTTGACGAAGCATCAATTGATGACCTCGAAACAATGATAGACGTAAACGTAAAAGGTGTTATATACGTCACTAAAGCCGTACTACCACTAATGCTACCAATCGGAAGTGGACACATAATTAATATCAGCTCCATAGCAGGCAAACAAACCTACCTTAATGGCACTACCTACTGTGCATCAAAATTTGCAGTAGAAGCACTTACACAAGGCTTGAGAATAGACCTATTACCGCACAATATAAAGGTAACAAGCATAGCACCAGGAGCCGTCGCGACCAATTTTTCAAAAGTAAGATTTAAAGGTGATGAAGAACGTGCCGCTAGCGTCTACCAAGGATTTACCCCACTGCAAGCACAAGACATAGCACAAACGATACTCTTTGCTATTGAACAACCTGAGCATGTACAAATTGCAGACCTAGTAGTGCTGCCATCCCAGCAAGCTAGTGCAAGCATCATCCTCAAAAAATAAATAAATATACCATTTACCCGGCGTAAATGGTATATTTGCTATTTCGTACATATATCATGAAAAATAAAATCATCATTACGATCCTCCTTTTTATAAGTATCCTTAGCGCGTCTTGCTTCGAAATTATAGAAGAACTCCAATTAAAAGAAAACGGCACAGGCACTTACGCTCTTATCATTAACATGAGCGAAAGCAAAAGCAAATTAGCAACAATAATGATGTTGGATAGCGTGCAAGGCTACAAAGTGCCCAAAAAAACCGAAATTAGCCAACAAGTACAAAAAATAAAACAACACCTAAGCCAAATACCAGGATTAAGTAGTATTCAAACGCATTTCGACTTCGATGCCTACACCGGCCATATCAAATTCCAATTTACCAATCTACAACAGGTAGGCAATGCTATGAAAATAATAATGGATACCTACCAAATAAAAGACTATTCCATCCCTACCTACTATTACAATAATACCGAAAAACAAGTAGTGCGTAACTTCCAAATGCAGCCTAACACGATCAAAAAATACAAAAACCTCAAACAAGAAGACCAAGAGATATTTAATAAAGCAAAATTCACCTCTATTTTCAAATTCGACCGTAGCATCCAATCTGTAAGCAATACACATGCTAAAGTATCAAGTAGCAAAAAAGCAGTCATGCAGCAAGTCACTTTGAACCGCCTCTTCGTCAACGACCCTATTATAAATAACAGAATTTACCTAGTAAAATAAAGAGATAATGAAGTACAGACTTATTGCTGCCATTGTAGCGGTGTGCGCAACAAGCATAAACATGCTACACGCCCAAGACCTAAGACAATACATACCCCTAAACGCTAAAGTAGTGGGTGATATAGATGGTAAAGAAGTAATCAAAACCTTCAAAAACCCGAGCCTCAAACAACATTTTCTTTCCAAATTTGTGTTAGAGTCTTTTGTCACCAACTTTACCGACGAAATAGACAGCTTTCAACTAGAGGAATTGGGCATAAACGCTAATGCAAAAAGTCACTATTTTTATCAAAATACAGACAGCATTTCCTATACCGTACAAATATTACCACTCCAAAACCTCTTCTTATTTAAAGAAAAAATAAGCACTTTAGATGGAACATTCATTCATAACGAAGAATACACTATTTACAATGTAGGAGAAAATAACTTTTATATCTGGAACGACAAGGCTTTATTGCTACTAGAAACCAACCTCAATCCTTATAAATACTACAAAGACCCCAACAACAAGTGGGGACTAAAAAATGTAAACTTCTATGATTTTTACGATTTTAATAATACTGCTCAAGAGGCCATCAGCACCACTATTCAAGAAGCTATACAAGCAGTAGAAGAAGCTACCACACATGATATACCCTACAGCGAAGATGATATAACCATTGAAATAATACCCACCAATCCAGATAATGACAATGCGGACGATAATCAAAGCACAAGCACCGCTTTGAGCAATAAAAAAGACGCGTCGTACCAAAAAGCACAAATGCAATATGATTCGGCTTATGAAACACAACAAAAATTAATTGATAGTGTGACAAAGCTGTTTGCATTGAGCTACATAGACGAGCTTATAACACAAAAACAACAAAGTATTTTAACTGACAAAAAATACCTAAAAACCCAAAGAAAACCTGGATATGCGCACCTGTATATCAAAAACTTTGATGTATTTAGCGGTATTCCAAATTCGCCCTTAAATGCTATGCTGGGCCTTAAAAACAACTTAAAAAGCAGCATACAAGACAATACCTATATCGCTAGGCTTTACTATGATAAATCGCAGGCAGCATTAGACTACGAAATACGAATAAGCAAAACACAAGCAAAAAATTGGAGAAAAGCACAAAAAAGAAAAATTAATAAAAACCTGTTGAAATATATCAATACAGATAAACACATTGCTTACTTCAGCCACGCCATCCATACAGAGCATTATATACATATGCTTTACAACACTTACGAAGAAGCCCTAGACCCACAAACAAACATAGGTGCGGCTGCAAACGCAGGTACCGAATTAGTGCGACTATTGATAGATGAAAAAGCCATAGGAAAAGCTTTTAAAGGCGATGGATTGTTTATCGTTACAGACGTCACGCCACACAAATACAACTACACTTCGTACGATTATGGCAACGAAGATAACGACTGGGCTTTAACAGAAATTGTCAAAGAAAAACAAGAAACCCTACCCGACTTCCTATATTTATACAGCACAGAAAACCCTCGCGTACACCGAAAACTACTCGAAGCCGCTACACACGTCGATAACATTAGCAAGAAGAATGGTATCTACACTTTTTCATACAGAAAAAACTACGGATTCCCCTACCAGCTGCACCTGCTCGTGAAGAATAATATTGTTTTTTGGGGCACCAACCTCGCAGATATGGAACGTATTGCTTTCGACAAATTTGATAGAAAAAACCACTGCAAATTGAAAAGAAATATGCGTAAACATTCCTATTACGGATACTTCAAGCCAGAGAATATTGTCAATAAAATACGGACAGAAGATTTGACATATTCATTAAAAATTAATAACTTTTTCGACAAAATGGGTACCTTTGAATGGAAACAACCCAAAATGAAAGGCCAAACAATGAAAGGACACATCAAAGCCAACACCCCCGATGCTTCCTTAAACGGCTTTGAATACCTTATAAATACTATTGATAACGTTTTTGATATCTTCAGATAATGAAAAAGGTGCTAAAAGTAATCGTTGCTATTTCGGCAGTACTTGCATTACTATTGATTTGCTTCTATACGTATTACTTTATTAGTAAAACTAAAGCCCAAAAAGTACCGCTTTCGCCTAATACCAATTGGGTGATAAAACTAGACGGTGTAGCCGCTGCCAAAATACTTATTAAAGACTTGCTATTCCCTTTAAATAGTAAACCTAGTGCCGATACTAGCCACTTCAGAAATGTAAAGGGTATAAGCATTCCATTGTTTGTATATATTTACAATACCCACCAATGCCCTACTACATTCTTCACCTCCGTATTACTCAATGACGAACATGTATTGGTGGCAAACCTCAAACACCAAGAAACTTGGGTGAGAATAGACAGTGTGCATAAAAATGTATTCAAACATAAAACCCAGAATTTATGGATAGCCTACAACAGAAAAAACGTATTTTGGGCTTGGAATATACAGAATAATGCCGGCATTGACGAGCTTAAGGCCCTTATTACCAATTCTAATACTAAAGCGTTTAAGAAAACACCATATGCAGAAGCTCTTGATAATAACTGGGTGGTAAGCGGCACAAACTTAAAAGACAACTTTCACGTAGCGTTTCAAGAAGACAAAATTTTATTATCTGGCGCCCTGGAATGGATGCCCAACAACAGCGCTCCTTTACACTTGAAAAATACAGATAGCGCGCAGCTGCTTACCGCCTGCATTCACACCCAAACACCCTTGGCCTATAAAAACTGGATACAACTATCACCAGAAGTAAAATCGTTTGCAGATACGATATTACCAGCAGACACCGCACTAAATATGGTTTTACAAATAGACACCACAAATATTCCTTACCAAGACACGAGTATCGTGCACGAGTATGACGACAATTTCAATAGAATAAATAAACAGCTTGTAACACAAAAAATGCTGCCGCTTATAAGCTTTGGAATCAATCGACCCATTGAGCTGCAAAACTATCGGTATAACCATTCTAGACAAGTCAATAGTGCGTATTTTCCTATCTTTCCTTTGTATGTTCAAACTATGGCGAACGCAACCCTATTAAGTAATACAAAAGATGCCCAACAAGTACCGCAACTAGTAACTGATAATAACTGTGGTTTTCAACTAAAAGCCCAACTACCAGCCTTACTGCAACACACAGATTGGATAAAGACATGGCAAGCCGCTACTTTGTTTACCCACTTAAATATTACAGGCTCCTATATTGCAGATCAAAAGCTTGCATTTGAAGGCACGATACAATTGTTGCCTCAACAACAAAATGCACTGAAAACCTTATACCAATACTATAGATACGGTGCTAAGCAATAAGTAAGCGCCAAGATTGCAGTTATGCACCTGCGGTTTTGTGGATTTACGAAGTCGCATATTTAGAAGTAGCAATGTTCCGTTTTGCAAAAATGTTCGATCGAAGCGCTAATGTTGAATTTATTGCAGCAACCCTTACTGAGCCATAGGCCTTGTTAGTGGTTTGGCGTTCATCTTTTATTCTGATTGTGCATCGCTTGAGGCTTTGAACAGAAACACGATTTACCATTTTTTAGCTGTTGACTTGGAATTGTACCAATATGTTATGTGTGTGACTGTGAGGTTCACATCATTAGTTAGCGTTAAATCCTTAAAAGTCCTTTTGCATTATTTTGAACATTGTCCCTGTGAAAAAACCCACCAAACGCTTTGTTGTCATTGAACTCATTGAACAATTCAAAGTTGGTTTCAATGTGGTCAATCTGTTTTCTTTTTGATAATTAAGTAAAAAAACCACTTAACTAGTTTTAACTCCCTATACTCCAGAATCTCCTCCAGCCAAGGAATACCACCATCTGTATATTTGGGGTAGGGTTTATTGCGCGCTAATGAATTTGTCTTTTTCCCAATTTTGGGGGTTGTTTTTTATGTAATTGGAAATGGTGTAAAATGATTTATCATCACGAATGATATGGTCATAAAAACGGGGTTGCCAGGCAAAATTGGGATTTATTATTCGTGCATTTTTGGTTACCGATGATTTGAATCCACGAATAATGGATGCAACATTTTTACGTTGTGGCCCAAATTGGTTGGTGGTTGGCGTTGGCGTAGAGACGCAATGCATTGCGTCTCTACCGTTACCGTAACCGTAACCGTTACCGCCACCATTACCATTATATTCATTTTCACCAATAATCAAAATGCCATGAAAATGATTGGGCATTACCACAAAATCACCCAATTCCAAATTCATGTCGAGTCTAATTTCGGGCGTTCGCACCCATTCTGCACCAACCATTTCGCCAATTTCATTCAAAATCATTTTTCCATTTTCAATTTTACCAAAATAATGCAAACGGTCCTTGGTACATATTGTAATGAAATAGGCACCTGCCCATCGGTAATCCCAATGTTGTAATCGCGCTGACGGAATGCGGTATTTATTTTGATATTTTTCGGTCATTAATCTGTTATCAATTCTTGAAAAATTGTCGCAATTATTCAATAATTTCTTTCAACAAACCATCGGTTTCTTTTTCCAAAAAAATTGAAATATCATTGGCAATATCAGATAATGCTCTTATCGATTCAAAATGATAAAAATATTTGTTAAAAGCAATTTCAAAACCTACTTTCATTTTTTGTTTTGTCGATACGTTGGCGAAAGAGCTGCTAGAACGGCCGTTTTTTCACACTAATACCCAACTAACAGTTGCTTAAGGTATTTCTATTTTCCAATAAATTTCGCGGCTCTTTTTTCTAAAAATGCAGCTGTACCTTCTTTTTTATCTTCGGTATCGAAGCACTCACCAAAACTAGCAATCTCGTCTTTAAAACCTTGGGCAGATACGGTAGCGGCAGTATTTACAAGTGAAATAATTTTGGAAATTGCTATAGGTGCTTTCGTAATAATTTTTGTCATTAAAGCTGTAGCAGTTGCCAACAACTCGTCGGCAGACACCACATGATTTACCAAACCCAATGCTTTAGCATCTGAGGCAGACACCATATCTGCTGTCATTAATAATTCCATAGCCTTGCCCTTGCCAATAAGCTGCACCAAGCGCTGCGTTCCACCATAGCCTGGTATCAAGCCCAAATTCACTTCGGGTTGGCCAAACTTAGCATTTTCACTAGCAATTCTAAAATGACAAGCCATAGCCAATTCACAACCACCGCCTAATGCAAAACCATTTACAGCTGCTATAATGGGCTTTGGAGCATTTTCTATCTTATCAAATACCAAGGCTGCACCTTTTGCTGCCAAGTCCATACCGCCATCTTTCCTCAAAGAGGTAAACTCAGAGATATCTGCACCTGCTACAAATGCTTTGGCTCCTGCACCCGTAATAATTGCGCCTTTAATTGCCTCGTCTTTATATAAGGTTTCTAAGGCACTGCCTAATTCTGTTATCACGTCTTTATTAAGAGCATTCATTTTGTCTGGACGATTGATGGTTATCGTCATAATGCCATTTTCGATGCTTGTCAATATTGTTTGGTACATTTTATTTGAATTGAATGTTATTGATGAAAAAGTAGGCTCAAATTTAATAGTTTTTAGGCATTTTTTACGGATAAATATATACTCTGATTGCGCATTTGCTTCCTTGCTGCGATAAATACAGCCTTTACTACTTCTTCAAATACGCTACATGCATCATTTATCGCTTATTTATCTGGACTTTGGATCTTGGCTTTTGAGCTTTGGTTTGGATTATTTCTAAAAATTTTTTTTGATTAAATGCGGTAACGCATTGCCTTAGGGCATATTAAAGCAAAAGAGGAAATATTCTTGTTACAGAATATTTCCTCTTAATTATTACCGCCTCTTTAGAGGTATGATTATTTTCTTATTTCAATTTTCTTTGTCAATCTTCCTTTCGATGTTTCGATGAGCATTTGGTATAATCCTGTAGGCAAGTTAGACAATTGTACTGTACTGATTTCACCTTCTTCGTATTTCACCGTCTGACCCACAGTGTTGGTGATATGAACAGATTTGATGTTCAAAATATTGGTTGGGTACATGATATTGATAACGTCGTTAGCCGGATTAGGATAAATATTGATTGCTTTTACCAAATCTTCGGGTGTATTGATGCTTGTAACATTAGAAATAAATATTTCCTGAACTATGGTATTGGAACCACAAGCATTTTCTATAGTCACCACTACGGTATACATACCATCTGTAGCATATTGGTGCGATTTGGAGCCTACGCCTGTTTCAATAGGTGAGCCGTCGCCAAAATCCCAAGTGGCATTTGTAACAGAAACTGGATTGCTCAAGCTAAAGTTAACAATTCTGTTGCCTACATCCGAGATAGCAAGATTGCCTATCATGGGCTCTCTAATTTCTGTTACTTGGAAGGTATCAAAAGCCATACAACCTTGGTTGCTATATGCCCATACCCAATGTGTACCGGGCTGTGTAATAGTGTTCAATTGTGCTTGTGTACCATTGCTCCAAGTATAGTCGGTATATGGGTTAAAACCTGCATCTACAGACAAGGTGCCATTGTAGCAAATAGTTGTATCGTTTAATGGATTAAGTGTAATACCGACATCGTTTGGCGTAACTACTACGGTGAAGGTATCGTTCGTTTGCACCGCATCGCTTTGACCATTTGGAGCGTATGTCCAAACCTTGATGGTAGAAGGTACATTGTAGGTTAATTGAAACAATCCAAGATTCAAATTCACTACAGAATTGGATGTATTAAAGGTAGTAAGTAATACATTGTGATTGGAAGTAGATTGTAGTATACCATCTAAAGACCAACCTACACCAAAAGCACTCACTTGGTTGCTGCCTAAATTAGCAACTTTCACAATCAATTCTTGGTAGCCATTGCAAATATTTCCATTGATGTTAGGACTCAAAATGGTGTTGAGACTAATATCATTGTCTACTTGAGCATTGACGTTAGTAAGGCTCACTCCCGTCATGAATAATCCCAAAGCAAGTAAAGATTTCAATTTCATATATTATCCGTATTAATGAATTTCAAATTATTAAAGTGTGAATATAGGAAAATATAATCATAATTTCTCTACTTGCTTTAAAAAATTATTCAGATGTGCTACTAAAATGGCAAGTCGGGCTCTCTAGCTTCCTCTACCATGTTATTAGCATGGTTCATTGTATTGGATGCATCGGTGTTTTGCTTATTTCTGTCTAAATTCACGAAGGCATTCACGCGTATTTCTGCAACTGTTCTAGAAACATTATTGTTATCTGTGTAGGTACGATACACCAATTTGCCTTCTATCAACAAATAGCTGCCTTTTTTTACCTGCTGCTCTATGCGTTCAGCCAAGCCATCCCAAGCGGTGAGCGTATGCCAAGAGGTCTCGGTTTGCCAAGCTCCTTGCTGATCTTTGTAACTCTCTGAGGTTGCTAATCTAAAATTGGCTACTTTTTTCCCTTGCGTTGTTGCTCTTATTTCTGGATCATTGCCAACAAAACCTAATAACTGAACTTGATTTCTTAATGTGCTCATAACTAAAATTTTTAAATCGTTTAAAAAAATTGTTTTAGCAAATGTAATATCACAAATATTTATTATCTTCATATTAAACACTTATATCCGAATATAAGTGTTTACAAACATTTAAAGTTGAATATAAATATGGAGAATAACATAAAAAAATGTCTGAGCTGCGATAAAAAAATAACAGGAAGGTCGGATAAAAAATTCTGCGACGACACGTGCAGAAATCAATTTAACAACGCTAAAAACCTGATAAACAGTGCATCCATAAAATGGGTGAATACCATTCTAAAACGAAACCGAACAATATTAGCGGCGCTATTAGGCAATGAAGAAATGATAAAGGTAAGCATGGAACGACTTAGGATTCAGAACTTCGATTTTAAGTATCACACACATCTATACACGACCCAAAAAGGCGCCACCTATACCTTTTGTTACGAATACGGCTACTTGATTTTAGAGAATGATAAAATTTTGATCGTAAAAAGAAATGTAACCGACTAAAGTATTCGTTTGAAAATGCAATAAGACAGCTGCCTTTTGGCAGTTTGATTTGAGAAAGTATATTCTACTTCAAAATCGTACTTTTTTAGGGGATGCTTACAACACCTTTTTGGTTATTTTATTTCTAAAGATGATTAGTAAAATAATAAGAACAATATCAGAATAAATCAGTGTTTTAAAATTACGAATAGAATTACATAAGTTATCGCTAGTTATTTTTGATATACATTCGGTCGGAGCGTCTGTTTCGTATTTTAAACTAACCATGGTATTGATAATTCCGAAAAAAAATATTGGGATTAGGATTATTAAAACGTTGTATGCAACACACCAACAGAACAATTCTCAACTTTTAACTATGATTATCATATAATAAAATATCAAAACAATATAATAAGGTAAAGGGCTGAATTTTTGCGACAGGTTATAAAAAGATTTTGGCTTTAAAAAACCAAAAATTTATGCAAAAGTAAAATATACAGAAGCACAGATTTTGCAAGTGTTAATAATACAAGAAGAAGACCAAAAGAGCAAGGAAATACCTTATTTAAAGGGGCTAGCGTAATTGCCCAGTACGGAGCAATTCTTAATTAACCATTTGTTTTACATTTAAAAATATTAAGATTTGCATTCGTGCAATTGTGCAATTTTATCTGCTACAATAGCACTCATCAGATAGGTAGCTTGGTGACTATAACCGCCAATATGCGCTGTTCCTATAAAATTGGGTTTGGAAATGAGTGTTCTAAAGACAGCATAATCGGCTTGTGTAGGTAGCGTAATGGGCTCTTGCTCCCACACATCTATAGCAGCTCCAAGTATCTTGCCGGTATCCATACCCTTGGCTACACTTGATAAATCTACCACAGCGCCTCTAGAAAGATTTAGCAAATAGAATGGATTAGCGATGGTATTCAACATAGTGTCATTAAAATAATGTTTTGTGGTATCATTTAGCGGCACATGGAAACTCAACACATCTATATTCGACAACATTTCGTCAATATGGGTACACTCATGTATTTGCTTACTGCCATAATTTTTCACAAAAGGATCGAAGGCATAAACCTCGCACCCCATTGCCACCAATTTGCTGGCAAACAAGCTACCATTATTGCCATACCCTACTATTCCTACCTTTCTATATTTTAATTCGGTACCTCTATTTTCATCTCTAAGCCATATATCTTCCATCAACTCTAAATGACTCTTTTGCGTATTGTGCAACAATGAAAGCAACATACCTAAGGCTTGCTCGGCTACCGCATTGGCATTACCTTCGGGACTATTTATACAAGCAATACCT
Organism: uncultured Taibaiella sp.; assembly: GCA_964429515.1. Classification (GTDB taxonomy): domain Bacteria; phylum Bacteroidota; class Bacteroidia; order Chitinophagales; family Chitinophagaceae; genus MKSF01. The sequence goes on along the minus strand of CAYSCJ010000021.1, from coordinate 12,839 downwards.
TTTTTTTGTGCATATGCCACATCTATTATCTCCATACCAGAGCCCATTCTTCCTATCCATTCTAGTTGGCTGCCTGCATCTATCAAGTCTTTATCTACATATAATTTATTCGAAGTAATCAGTCCATGATACGCTGGTAGCACCTCCATAGCATCCGCTTTACAGAGCTGCTTGTACAATGTATAGCTATACCCCAGTTCATCTAGTTTCTGCAACAATACGGGGTGCACAGGCTCTATGATTAATGCTTTTTTTGCTGCCATTTATTTTAAATTATACAGATACACAAAATCAGCAACCGATAACTGCTCGGCTCTTTTATCAAAAATAGGACCTTTCATATCGTCGTTGGGCCAAAAACCTTTTAAAGCATTTCTTAGTGTTTTTCTTCTTTGGCCAAATGCAGCTTTAACTATTTTCTTAAAACGCTCAGGATTTGTTATCTGAAAGGGATTGTCTAAATTGGTGAGTTTAATAACACCAGACATCACTTTGGGAGGCGGATTAAAACAAGTCGGTGGCACGTCAAACAAATATTCTACTTTGTAAAATGCTTGCATGAGCACACTCAATATACCATACACCTTGCTATTAGGGCCAGCAGCAATACGTTGTGCTACTTCTTTTTGAAACATGCCCACTACTTCCTCAACATACGCTTTCCAATCATATACTTTAAACATGATTTGGGTGGATATATTGTATGGGAAATTTCCAATTATACTAAACTTTGTTTCGCCAAAAGGAAGGCTGGCTTCTAAGAAATCTTGATGTATAATTTTGCCTTTTAAGTCGGGCAGTATGGTAGGTAAATAAGCTACTTTTTCATCATCTATCTCAATAACTTTGTAGTTAATAGCTTCTTTCTTTAATAAATATTTGGTGATTGCACCACCACCAGGCCCCACTTCTACTAAGTTGAGTTGTGGATAATAATGAGGCTGTGCAACTATCTTCTCGCACATGCTTTCGTCTGTGAGAAAATGCTGTCCTAGACTCTTTTTTAAGGTTATTTTCATCTTGTAATACTGTACAGCAAAGGTAACTAAAATAACGTAGTATCGGGTAAATGCCAAAAAATATCCGGCCAATAGTGCTACTACTGCCGGATACCTTTCCTTATTTTTTTTATAAAAAAACGACGTTAGAATTTATAATTAAATCCAAGTGCCATAAACTGTTTTACCTGCCACCAGCCCAATCCTTGGAAGGGTTCGTCTTTTGCCACGGTTGCATTATTAGCATCTAAATAAAACCTATTGTAGGGAACATCGTTATCGTAAATAGCGAGTACGCCTATATTCAGACTGAAATATTTATAAAATTTAAACGAAATAAAATTATCCCACATCAAATCTATATTGCCAGGGTTATCTTTCTTCACTACTACGCCGTTCAATTCTTTATCTTGCGCCAAATAGTTGCTGTATAAGTCTAAGCGCGTATTGTAGGATATTTTATCATTAAACACCTTCTTGTATCTACCGGTAAAGTAAGCACCAAGCTCAAACCTAGTAGTACGTCCATTGGCTACGCCAAATGCGCCTTCATCAAACTGATTGGTATAGTAGTTATCTACGTAAGTAAACCTAGCCGCTAAAGGCGAGAAAAACAAGGTTATTTCGGCGCCTTTTCTGTATTCCAATCCAGGAGCCAAAGTCATATAAAGTGGCGATAAAAACCGAGATGTAGAAAACGTATCCCAGTTTGGAATATCGTAATTATAGGCTTTGGTGAACTGTGTTTTGGCATTAAACAATCCGGAAAAGAACAAATTTCTTTTTTCGGTTAATTTGTAGCCATATTTTGAGGTAAAATCTATACGGTCGTCTAGTTTTCGAGGCACAAAATTATTGGAATAGGTGTACAACAATCCGTATGCCATATCTAGGTTGTTGGTCCATAAATGGCGTTTATGATATCTAGTAAGCGTACCATTAAATAAACCGTTTGTAGTTAAGGATGCTAACTCACCCCCTGCCTGCCAATTGTGCAGTAGACCTTGATTGAAGCCTATGGTCAAATTACCATCATAAACCCAAGCTATCGTATCGAGATTGGAGTTGGAAATAACTTTTTTATTTGTCAGCATTTCATATTGCTTCACCTCTTGTGCTGTAGCAAAACCAATTACTAATAATGCTACAATTAATGTGTATACTTTTTTCATATTATCATTGCTAAATCTCAAATTATAAAATAGAAGTAGGCTAACTCGGTCATTTTAAGGATTATACTTAGATAAGGTAAGCATTTTGACTGCGTCTTGCTCTGCAAGCAGCGCCGGTAAGCTAGTTCCTGTTTTTTCTACATAAGCTTTCACTATTTTATAACCGATAAAACTTCCTGTATTGCCCGGGCTTTCCTCTGGCATTCCTGTTGAAAAAGGGCCATCATTTACGTAGCGTAATATCTTATGTACATCTTTACTGTATAACATTTCGTTGGCAGTAAAGAATTTAAATATAAACTTTTCATTTTCTTCGCACCACTTCATTTGTTCGAGACTAAAGCCAAAGCGCATATGTTCTTGGGCTTGGGGCGTCACTAAACTCAAGAAATATTGCATTTTACCTTGCGCTATCATCAAAGCCAATAAATCTTTGCCCTCACTTTCGAGTGGATAATTATCGAGGTAGATGAGTTGGCTTATGGCAATGGGTATATAAGGACGGTCTAGTCTGCCTAATTGATATTGCGGCGTGCGTATTTGGGTGTAGGGAGGGTAATCTGGACCTAAAAAATAATCCAAACCTACCGTCAGGTTTTGATAACCACTCAATGCTACCATTTTGCTTAAGCCAGAAACAGCATAATAGATGTTTTGAGGCAAGTCTATACTGCTATCATAATACGCAATATGTTTTAATGTATAAATAATATCGGCGGTAATTTCGTCTGTTTGAGGATACACGATTTCTACAGTATCCATGAGACTTCTATAGTCTTTATGGCTTAAAAAATACTTGATATTCTCTATATTTGCGATACTATCTTCAAGGGATACGGTGCCTACCGCCAAAGTATCTAAATAAAAACTCAAGTACTGTGGATACTTATTCTTAAGCGCCTCCAAGCCATTTAAAATATCGTTCGTATCTAATTTAGAAAAGTCTTTATAAAAATCGTAAGCATTCACCTTTAGTTCTATTCCCGATACATCTACTGAGGACGAGGTCTTACAGGCATGAATACCTAGCGAAAACAACATTAAGATAAGTAGGAGTATTCTATTAAACATTATTGATTTTTTTATTAAACGGCAAAGATATAAAGTTATACCTTACAATGAATAGGCTGCGACAAAATTAAATATGCATTAAGGCTATGCTATAAAAATAATTTATGGTAGCACAGTATGTCAATTTATCAAGTACCTTTGCTAGCAAATTGTTCTACCTGTTACTAAACATAACCTATTGGGTAGTAACACTACTCATACAAAACAAGCTACATAGGTATGAAGAAATACTTTCCTAAACTGGTTACTGCTTCCTTAATTTTCGTGTATTTAGTGATCATTGCTGGTGCCCTAGTACGTATGACGGGCTCTGGAATGGGTTGTCCAGACTGGCCAAAATGTTTTGGATACTTAATACCACCTACAGATGTAGCAGAATTGACTTGGACGCCAGATAGACACTTCGAAAAGGGTCAAGTAATTATCTATAACGAACAATTGTTGGTAGCTAGTCACGACTTCAAGACGGGCTCTGAAATTGATCTGCGCAATTGGACACCTTATACCAAACACGACTATGCGACGTTTAATGTATTTCACACCTGGACAGAGTACATCAATAGGCTTTGTGGTGCTTTAGCTGGCATTGTATGTTTGGCTATGGCTATTGCTTCTTTGGGTTATAGGAAAGAAAAATGGTACTTAGTGTTATTATCTTGGGGCGTCGTGTTTATGATGGGTTTTCAGGCTTGGTTGGGTGCTAAGGTGGTAGAATCTGTGTTGAACCCTATGAAAATAACAACACATATGGTTGTAGCTTTATTGATCGTAGCGATGATACTTTATATTCGTTTTCTGATTCGTCCTAAGTACTTAGATAACAGCATGAAGAAAGACCCTGTGATGTCGGTGCTATTATGGTTGGGATTGGCATTAAGCCTTGTTCAAGTAGTTTTGGGCACTCAGGTAAGACAATTTGTAGATTTGCAAATTAAGCAATTGGGATACGATAATATGAGTATGATTTTAGCACAGCCCGAGTGGACGTTTTATGTGCATCGCACCTTCTCGTTCGTAGTGGTGGGTGTAGCAATCTATACATTTATAAGAAACAAAAAGCTACAACTTGGCTTTAATAAACTCAATTGGATAATGGTGCTACTGCTTTTAGAAATTATCAGTGGCGTGGCTATGTATTATTTCCATTTTCCATTCGGAAGCCAAACGGCACACTTAGTATTTGCCTCCTTACTGTTTGGGGTGCAGTTTTATTTGATATTAGAAAATACAAGGGCGCCTGCGAGCAAATAGCTACTAGCTGCTTCAAACAGCACCAGCTTGGCAGCATTGGAGTTAATCACACAAAAGCCCTTCATGGTTAAAGTACTTGTCATAACACGTACTACAATTTAAAGGCAAAATAGTGCACTAGGCTATTTTTGAGAGTGGTAAATACCACAAAAAAAAGCTATCACCGATGCGGTAATAGCTTTTTTTATGTTTTGGAATACTAAACTTCTTATTCAGAAATTACTTCAAATTTGAATTCAAGATTCTTGCCTGCGCCAAAATCTATAATAGCATTGAAGATACCTGCTTCTTTCACGTCATCAACGATGTTGATTTTACGACGATCTACTTCGTAACCTTTTTGTTCACGGATAGCGCGACCAATTTGAACTGAAGTAACAGAACCAAAAATTCTGCCATTCTCGCCTATTTTCGCAACAACTTTTACTGGCTCAGCAGTAAGTACTTGCGAAACTTTAGCGATATCTGCTAATAATTTTTCCTCTTTCTTAGCAGCAACTTTTTGTTTTTCTGCTAATATTTTTTTGTTAGAGACGCTTGCTTCGATAGCATATTTTTGAGGAATCAAATAGTTACGTGCGTACCCAGGACGAACATTTACCAATTCGTTAGCAGCACCCAAGTTATCTACGTCTTTTATTAATATTACTTGCATTGAATTATTTTTATTTTAAAAGGTCAGTAACATAAGGTAAAATAGCCATTTGACGTGCTTTTTTAATAGCGTGGCCTAATTTACGTTGATATTTCAAAGATGTACCTGTTATACGACGTGGCAACATTTTGCCTTGTTCGTTCAAGAATTTTTTCAAAAACTCAGCATCTTTATAATCTATATATTTTATGCCCAATTTTTTGAAACGACAATATTTTTTTTGTCTTTTTTCTACACGTTGTGTACTTAAATATTTTATATCGTTAGCTCTTGCCATGATGTTATTATTTTGATTGTGATGTTACAATGAAGCCAGCGTATACTTAAGCTTCTTTTACAGTGTTACGTTTACGCTCGTTGTAAGCTACCGCAAATTTGTCCAAATGAGTAATCATGTGGCGCAATACCGCTTCGTCACGATTTAATTGAATTTCCAATTTTGCGTTTAAGTCTGTAGGAGCGCTGTACTCAACCACATAATAAATACCAGTAGTTTTTTTGTCGATTGGGTAAGCCAATGAACGCAAGCCCCAAGTGTTTTGGTGCACTAAAGTACCACCATTGTCTTCAATGATAGAATTGAATTTTTTAAGAGCAGATTTAAAATCTTCCTCAGCCAAAATAGGTGTGAAGATAACCATTAGCTCATAATTCTGAATGTTTGTTGCCATTAGAAAATGTTTAAGTAAAAAAAAATTAAAACTCGTCAACTGCAACTATGGGCACTTAAGAAATGAATCTTAAGGGTCGACAAATTTTGAAGTGCAAAGGTATACTATTATTATTAAATAAAAAAAAGCAAATTTATTTTTGGGTTCGCCATCTAAACAATTGTGGCTCGGCAAGCTGCTTGCCATTCAAAAATGCTTCCAAGCTTTTGATACGCTCCTCTGTATGCCACATAAACCTCGACAATTTTAATGATTCGGGCTGAATATCCTTCATAGGAGTGGTCAGTCCGTTTGTGGGCCCTCGGTAGTATATTCTATCTATTTCTTCTGCTTTAAAAATAGCTTCTATCCTATCACTACTCGACTCGTTGACGCCTGTATAATAATCGTTCTCGTCTTTCATATAATAGATATTCATTGCATTATTTTCTGCTATTAAAGAGTCTATTTTATTATTAGATAAATAACCCATTATTAAATTTCCTTGAATTTGATCAAAAAAACCAGCTTGCTCCGGACCAGACTGCACGATGACTATGCCGTTTTTGGGCAGAGTAATACGCTTCAGGTCGGTACTATCCATCAGTAAAATAATAATATCGCCTTTCATTTGATTTTTACCAGACCATAATAACGGATTTTTATAGAGTGTAATGGTGGAATCTAATTGATTGTAATACATACTATCGCTTACACCTTGCAAGCTATCTGAATACAATTTTACATTGTAATATCCTTTAAAGAATCGTTTTGTGGTATCTTCTTCATCTTTTTGCGTAGGAAAATCATAAAAGGTTGCGCCGCCTCCCTCTAGTGAATCTTGCAACAAAAATGCACTTTGGGGCTTATCGGCTGATTGCTGTAAAGTGTCGGCAACTACTTTGGAGGTGTTCATTGCTTCTTGCATCAAGGCCACATCTGCTCTGTTTCTATGCCTTCCGTCCAGCTCATTAGGTACGCCTATTATCGTAGCTTCGGGTAGCACTATTGCTGGCGGTTCCAATAAGGTGTCTGTTTGTAAGGTATCCTCTGTAGGTATACCCAGTAATTCTTCAATACTAAAATCTTGTACAACAGCATCTTCGTCGCGTTGGCTGATATTTTGTTGGATGCTATTTTTAAGTTCATCTATGGTTTGTTGTATAGAGTCTTGGGCACTTAGTTCTTTGGCTGGCACTACTATTGGAGCACTATAAAAAGTATCGGCTCTGTAATAATACACTTCCTTTTCTGTAATAAACTTTACAACAGGCTCTTTATACGCAAGCATTTCTTTGGTAATTTCGTTGTACTCTGCATATTCACAATACATGGTAGAGTTATGCTCGGAGGTATCAATTATAATTACATTTCCAAAAGCGTTTGCCCAGCCTGTGTTTTTAGTATAATACAGGGTATCTGCTTCGATATATTGTCCGTCGTTGAGGATGGAGGTTCGAGACCAAAACTTAGAAGTTTTATCTCCAGAGGCATAAAAACCATTACTGGTTTGAAGCATGGAGTTTTCGTTTGTAACCACAGATGGACCAAAAAAGGTGGCTATTCTGCTATCGGTATTGTAGCCCAAGTCTTTAGAAACCACATGGTATTCTGGATCGTTGACAATGACATTTCCATTAAACCTGGCGTCTTTGGTTTTCATATTATACACAGCATTTCTGCTCGACACCATTGTTTGTTCTGAAACCAAAATACCATTATTGTTATAGGTACCTATTTTAGTACGCAAATTGTAGGTAACTTCGCTGCCCCAAAGCTCATTGCCTTTACTATCGCTAAGCTGCACATCACCGCGCATCAATACGGTTTTATTATTGCCGGTGTAACGCATAAAATCGGCCAAAGCCTCTGTACCGTCTTTTTGCCTTATCAATACATCGCCATAGGCTTCTGCAACATTCAATTGTTTATATAGGATAGCACTATCGCAGTATATGGTATCGGAGTCGTGCAGGAGCTTTACATGCTTTACTAAACGCTGCAAGCTAAGCGTGTCTTGGGTAATATACTCTACATACTCATTCTCTAATATCAAGATTTGCGACTTCTGTTCGGCAGTAGGGGGTGCTTGCGCAAAAATATTTTTGCCCAGCAGCAGGCTACCACCCAAAAGCAGTAGCCTAGCAAACCATAGCATTAATGTATTAATATGTATAATAGGTATCTGTTTCAAACTTGTTCTTTGCTAATTTACGCCAAAGCCTGTTCTAAATCTGCAATCAAATCGTCTACATCTTCTATACCAACGCTTAGTCTAATTAAGGAATCTACAACGCCCGACTTTTCTCTTTCTTCTTTTGGTATTGAAGCATGCGTCATCGTTGCAGGATGCCCTATTAGCGACTCTACGCCACCTAAGGATTCGGCCAAAGCAAAGATGTTTACCTTTTTAACTATTTGAAGCGCATCTTCTAATTTGTTGCCTTTTAAATTAAAAGATATCATTCCTCCAAAGTCGGCCATTTGCGCCTTTGCTATGTTATGATTTGGATGTTCTTCAAAACCCGGCCAGTATACATTTTCTACTTTGGGGTGTTTTTTAAGAAATTGTGCAATTTGTCGGCCATTTTCACAATGACGTTGCATTCTGATATGAAGTGTTTTTATACCACGCAGTACCAAAAATGAATCCATAGGCGCGGTAACGGCACCCGACGAATTTTGAATGCGGTACATCTCTTGTGCCAATTTTTCATCTTTTACAATTAGGGCTCCCATCACCACATCGGAGTGGCCGCCTAGGTATTTGGTCACAGAATGCATTACAATATCTGCACCCAAGTCTAATGGTGTTTGCAAATAAGGAGTAGCAAAGGTGTTATCTACCGCCAAAAGCGCACCCGCCTTACTAGCTACAGCAGCCATTGCTTTAATATCAATTATATTCATCATTGGGTTGGTAGGTGTTTCTACCCAAATCAATTTCGTATTGCTGTTAACATATTGAGCTACGTTATCGGCATGTGTCATATCTACGAAATGAAATTTGATGCCATATTTTTCGAAAATAGTTTTAAAAATCCTATAACTACCTCCATATAAATCATTGGTAGATATCACTTCGTCACCAGGATTCAACATTTTCATAACACAATCAATTGCGGCTAATCCTGAACCAAAACATGCTGCGTGTGTGCCATTTTCTATTGCGGCAAGGTTTTTCTCTAAAGCATGACGCGTTGGATTCAGTGTTCTGGAATACTCATACCCTTTGTGCACTCCTACCCCGTCTTGTACATAGGTAGATGTTTGATAAATAGGTGTCATGATGGCGCCAGTTGCTGGATCGGGCTCAAGGCCTGCGTGAATAAATTTAGTGGCTTTACCTAAATGTTGATGGTCTTTCATAATAAAATTATTTTTCCTTATTGGTTAATGTTTTAAAAACCTAATTTATAACGTATTAGTTGATTAAGGCCCCAGGCCATATTGTTTAACTTAAAATTGTAGTAAGGTACATTATTTGCACCAAACCGCGTATAAAAGAATGCTACGTTTGGTATATCCGAGCCTTCAAAATCTAAAATCCTATCGGTTGCTGCTTCTTGCGCTATTACCTTATCTATGCACCAATACAGCGCCTTGCTTTCTTGTCCACTAAGCGTAGGTGCACTTATCAAATAGTACAGTCGTTTTTTATCTTGTAAAAACAAGCAACTGTACAATCGCTCCTTATCCTTCACAACACCAAAGCTAGTTATACTTTCTGGATGTTGCTCACAAAATTGTATCAATTTCTGCAAGTGGCTAGCGGTGTAGGTAGATTTTTGTGCATAGAATTGTGCAAAATCATTGATTATTTCTTTTGCTGGTATATTCGTTTGTAGTTCAAAACCACATTGCGCTGCTTTTTTTATACTGCGCTTTGCCAAATTGGCATAGCCGCTTGCTATTGCTTCATAGCTCCTGTTTAAAGGCAATTCCAAATTACATCTTTCCTTTACGTGGCATTGCGTATCTGTCCAAAGTCGTTGTTCTAAGTGAATATCTATCAGCTTAAATTGCTTCAATAGCATTGCTTGTATAATGGATGTATACTTTTCATAATCTCCGATGATGCTCAATTTTTGCAAAAAAGGCGGATTGGCTAATAGTGTAATATTCCATTTCTTTCTTATAGGCAAGGCTAGTAATATTTCATAATCACCACCTACCAATGCTTTCCAACCGGGAGTCATGGCATCCAAATAACAGCTGCTGTTGTAAATAGGCGCAGCCGCCTCTTCAGCAATTCTTTTATCCCATAAGGCTTTATCTATGTGCTTATTACAAAGTATACGAAACTGCACTATTGCTTAGGTATTTAGGTTTCTTTGCTTGAATATTTCATAACACACAATGCCTGCTGCTACTGAAACATTCAGTGAATCAAATTGATCGCTCATTGGAATTTGAATCAGCTGATCTGCCTGCTTAGCCACAAAATTGCTTATCCCTTTATCTTCCGATCCTAAAATAATCGCCAAAGGGCCCGTAAAATCTAATTTTGTGATATAGTCTGCATTATCTACAGTAGTAGCTGCTATGGCTATACCGTTGAGCCTAAAGGTATCAAAGGCCTGTTGAATAGAAGCCACTTTACACACGGGTAGTATTTCCAAAGCTCCCGCAGAGGTCTTCACAGCCTCTTCTGTAACGGCGGCATTATTAGAAATGGGTATAACGAGTGCGTGTGCACCAAAACAATGCGCAGAGCGTGCTATTGCTCCCAAATTTCGGGTATCTGTAATGCCGTCTAATACTATAAATAAAGGCACATCGCCTTTGGCTACCACATCGTCTATAATATCTTGAAGCGGCATAAACTCTATTAATGCAGCCAAGGCTACTATTCCTTGTGTATTGGCCTTCGAAAACTTATTGAGTTTTTCTTGTGGCACGTAGCTAAGGGGTATATTTCTATCTTTACAAAACTTTTTGATAGCTGCGGTTTCGATGCCCGTAGCCGACTGTAGCATAAAAACCTTGTCGATATGCTTGCCTTGCTCTAAGGCTTCTATGACTGGCTTGCGCCCTATAATAATACGGTTAGCAGCAATGGAGTAGGATGAAGATTTTTTGAACAAGGTATTAGTTTTTAAAGTGTTGTAAAATGGAATTGTATTTTTTATCATCTTGCGCTATTTTCATAGCTGCATTTACGATATCGTTTTGGGCATTTATAACAGTATAGTATCCCTGATTTCTAAATAACAATCTAGCAAAGTTAGCTTTTAGATGCAATTTGATATAATCTAATTTGGCTTGGCTTTTCCATACTGAGGCTACATTATCGGAAAATACAGCGTTGATGCTAGTTTTGAATTCTTGAAGAATGGCTGGACTTACTGTAAACTGTGCATTAAAAGTTTCTATATTTTTATATTTCACAAAATCAGAAAGGTGGGCTACGAAGTAGCTATTTACAAAATTATCCAGACCGTTTACGACATGCCACAAATTGGGCGACAACATGTATTCTTGGTATCGCACTAAGACGTCGGGTATAATGCCAATATCGCTATGCAATGGTCGTTTATACAACTTTGAGTAGTATACTTCCGAACTAGATTCTTGATCGGCTTCCCAGTTTCTAAGGGTTTGGTATCGGGCTTCGCTCTCAGCTTCGTATACCTCCTTACCTTTTGAATAGTTTCTTTGAATACTCCTTCCGGAGGGTGTATAATATTTGGCAATCGTGAGCCTTATTGCACTACCGTCAGACAAATCAAATTGCTCCTGAACCAAGCCTTTACCAAAAGACGTACGTCCTATCACCAAGCCCCTATCCCAATCTTGAATGGCACCTGCAATAATTTCTGACGAAGAGGCTGTAGTTTCATCTATCAAAACAATAATTTTCGCATGGGTTAAAGAGCCGCCCGGTGTGGACCTAAATGATTCTTTATTAAAAGATTTTCCAGAGATGCTTAATAACAATTCTGTTTCACCAAAAATTTCATCCAATATTTGTACGGCTGCATCCAGATACCCCCCACCATTTTGACGCAAATCTAAAATAAGGCTTTCTAGTCCATCGGGCTTAAGCACAGCAAGCGCATCTTTAAATTCTTTAAACGTAGCATCGCTAAACTTATTGATACGGATGTAACCAATGCCCGGAGCCATGATGGTTGCCAAATCTACACTGTTTATATGCACATCGTGCCTGTTTAATTGCACCGTGTGTACTTGCCCGTCAATCCATTTCTTTATTTGCATGCTTATAGAATCGGAAGGACTATTTCTTAATATGCCTCGCACTTCATCCATCGTCACCTGCACATTGGCCAATAAAGATTGGTTGATTTGAAGTATTTTATCGCCTATTTGAATACCTGCCATAGCTGCTGGCCCGTCTTCGGTAACCGATATCACGACAATAGTATCTTCTACTATATTATATTCAAGACCAATGCCTTTGTAATTACCTCGTAAATTATCATTCGTAGTGGCCACTTCCTCTACGGGTATGTAAAACGTATGCGGATCAAGCCCAGAAAGAATACCATTTATACCGTCTCTGTATAGCTTTTCTTCATCTACATCATTTACATACCTATTTTCTACTAAAGATATTATTTCTTCTAGTCTGTTATACTCAATAATAGAGCTGATACTTTTTTTAAAACTGGAAGAATTATTCAGTTTAAAACCAAATACCATTCCTATTATTAATACAACAGAAAAGAGTAGGGGCATCCATAGATTAACCCGCTTGTTTTCTATTTTAGACATAATGGTGAACGAGAAAAAGTAGTACAAAATTAGCGTTTTCTTTCTGTAAAAGAAATTTAAGCCAAATTACCTAATAGAAATTTTAGTGAGATAAAACAATACAGAATAACAATAATATAATGAGAATAACATACGTTTAAATACGCTAATTCCATACCATGTGCTATCTTAAGAATTAAGTTCATGTGCGGTTTTAAAATATTGTAAGCAATGTATGACGATCCTTTAATGCAACAGCCCTACTAGATATTTTCCAGTAAGGCTGTTGGGCTTTTAAAACTTTACGCTTTTTACCGCTTCTCTA
>CAYSCJ010000020.1:10094-43400 GCA_964429515.1 uncultured Taibaiella sp. | reverse complement strand
AGTTGCTACAAGCAACAAAATAAAAATGCGAAACTACAAGTTTCGCATAGCGGGAGATAATGGATACACCGCTTGCTCACGACATTTTTTTTCTCAAAAATTACTGTGAATTTTTAGGTGCTTTACAATACTTATTTACTTGCCTTATTAATTAACTATTACACTTTTCTATAAATTCTTCAATTTTAAATTTTCTGGTTTTCTTATTGTAATTTGATGGGTGCTGATACCATTTAAGTTCATCTAACAATTTTATAATACATTCATTATTACCATATTGTTCTCTTATATTCTTTTCATTTAAATAATAAATAGCACCTGAAAGTGTTTTTCCAAAAGCATAATCTCTAATCTTACCGGTCGAACGATAATAATGCGCTGTTCGTTCAAATGAATAAATAATTATATCTTTTCTTTGCATAACCCGATAAAAAACATCGCGCTTACTGCCATATCTATAAATTTTACAATCGGCAGATTTGTAACCCCAAATTTCTTTTTTGAGGAATTTAACCTTTGTATCATCTTCCAGTGTTACAGTAACATAATTGTGTATGCCACGGTATGTTATTCTTTTTATACGTACAGCACCTACCGTATCTTCGGGATGGTTCTCTTTGGGGTATAATACCATACTACACTGTTGTTGCCCAAATAAAAAAAATGGAAAATAAAAGCATATCAATAACAAAAATAATCTTACCATTATTCGTCTCCTCCTTCTGGTTCCTCCTCCTTTTCGGTGGCCTACTCTATCACTTCCACTACAGTTGCTCCAACTGCACCACCAAGAGCCCCTGCAAGTATTCCTCCCACTGTAAAAGTGTGCATTTGAACTATATAATCATAAGAATTCGTTACTATTACATTTGTTGTTAGCATAATATCAGTTTTGTAAAAAAATGATTAATAATATAAATATACAACTTTTATTGTAAAGCCTCTCCGCCTTGCATACGAAGGGGTTCGTGTGTTTCACTCTCCATTAACTACAAGTTTCCTATAGCCAAATTTTAACAATACATTGATAAAAAAATATTACCTTTACAAAAAAAACAATATGAAGTCGATTTTATTTGTAATATCAAGTCTGTGTTTATTAAGTTTTGGTGCTAATGCCCAGGATTGTAAAGGTGTCAAATCTTCTGTTGATAAATTTTCAAAAAAAGAAACAAAAACTAGCACCGTAACATTAGGTAAAATTAAATTTGTTTCCACCTCAGGATCTACCAAATGGTTATTGAATATTAAGCAAGAAGAGGGTAAAACGTATATAGAAACTAACATTGCAACACAAGGAGAAGTTAATCAGGCATTGGATGAAAGTACGATTTTTAATATTTTAATGGATAATGGTGAAGTAATTAAGTTGTCGAATAAAGGGACAGCAAAACCAGTTACACAAGCTTATGCAAGTAATGGTAGGATGAATGTTTACACTACTTTTTTATTAGTCATAGAGCCTACTATCGACCAACTTAAAAGTTTGAGTACTGGTAATATTACCGATGTTAAAGTAGAGATTCCTAATTTAAATATTAAATCACCTGAAATCTCAACTAAAGATGCGAAAAATTTTTATAACGCTATAGCATGTATGTTAACAACCGCTCAATAAAAATTCTTTGCCTAAATATTATATTTTCTCATTTGTAAACGGAAAAAAGACAGCTCTGTTCTTCGAAACTTATACTTTTTCAACTATAATTATATTGCTTGTAGCAATAAATACAAATCAAAACCGCCGCAACCTTTACAGATTGCGGCGGTTTTATATTTATTCTAACGAGTAGTTGCTTATGCTTCTACTTCCATATAGCTTTCGATAGGCTCACAGGTACAAATTAAGTTTCTGTCACCGTGTGTATCATTAATACGAGATACGGTAGGCCAGAATTTGTTGGTTGCTACATAGGGTAATGGGAAGGCAGCTTGCTCGCGTGTGTATTTTCTATCCCAGTTAGAGTTGATCACTACAGCTTGCGTGTGTGGTGCATTTTTCATTACACTTTCTTCATGCGTTACTGTACCATTCTCAATAGCTCTAATCTCTTCGCGGATAGCTAACATCGCATCACAAAAACGATCCAATTCTCCTTTATCTTCAGACTCTGTAGGCTCGATCATGATGGTACCAGCTACAGGGAATGACATAGTAGGCGCATGGAAACCATAGTCCATTAAGCGTTTAGCTACATCTACAGCTTCTACACCAGCCGTTTTCTTCAATGGACGTAAATCCACGATGAACTCGTGCGCACAAGTACCATTAGCACCAGAGTATAAGATATCATAGTCTTTCTCTAAACGAGCTTTCATGTAGTTAGCATTTAAGATAGCATATTGAGTCGCTTTCTTCAATCCTTCTGCTCCCAACATTTTGATGTAAGCGTAAGAGATTAATAAGATAGAAGCCGAACCGTATAATGCAGATGCTACTGAACCATCGTGACCATTACCTAAGTCTAATTTGCTAGGTAAGAATGGAGCTAAGTGAGCTTTCACACAAATAGGACCAACACCTGGACCACCGCCGCCATGAGGGATAGCAAATGTTTTATGTAAGTTTAAGTGACATACGTCAGCACCGATGAAACCTGGAGCCGTTAAGCCTACTTGCGCATTCATGTTAGCACCATCCATATATACTTGACCACCGTTAGCGTGGATGATATCGATAATTTCTTTTACAGACTCTTCGAAGATACCGTAAGTAGAAGGGTAAGTAATCATTACACCAGCTAAGTCATTGCTGTATTGCTCCGCTTTAGCTTTCATATCTGCTACGTCGATGTTACCATTTTCTAATGCTTTAACTACTACTACTTTGTAGCCAGCCATAGCAGCAGAAGCAGGGTTGGTACCGTGCGCAGAAATAGGAATTAATATAACATTACGATGCCCTTCGCCACGAGACTCGTGATAGCCACGGAATGCTAATAAACCAGCATACTCACCACTAGCACCAGAGTTAGGCTGTAAGCTACAAGCATCAAACCCTGTGATTTCAGATAAGTAAGCTTCCAATTCTGTAGCCATTTGTACATAACCTTTTACTTGGTCAGCAGGTGCAAATGGGTGGACGCTGCTGAAATGCGACCAAGATAAAGGCATCATTTCTGTAGCAGCGTTCAATTTCATCGTACAGCTACCCAAAGTAATCATAGATGTGTTCAAGCTTAAATCTTTGTTTTCTAAAGATTTTAAGTAGCGCATCATCAGTGACTCACTGTGGTAAGTATTAAAGTTAGGGTGTGTTAAGAATGGAGTAGAGCGTACTAAGTTAGCCGGTACACCATTTAATAATAAAGATTCGTCTAAATCTACAGCTACTGCACCATCAACTAAATTAATAGCGTTTATGATATCTGCAACATCTTCTTGCGTTGCTGTTTCGTCGATAGCGATACCTACGTAGCTAGTTCCCGCTTGTTCATAGTAGCGGAAGTTGATACCTGCAGCTTCTGCTTTTTCACGAATAGCTTGTGCTTTATCAGTTTTAATAGTTACTGTATCGAAGAATGATTCAGAAACTAAGGTATGACCAGAAGCTTTAAGCTCTGAAGCTACAGCTTGAGCTATAACATTAACACGTTTAGCTATATTTTTTAGCCCTTCTGGACCATGATATACAGCATACATAGCAGCCATATTGGCCAACAATGCTTGTGCTGTACAAATATTAGAAGTTGCTTTTTCACGTTTGATGTGTTGCTCGCGTGTTTGCAATGCCATGCGCAATGCACGCTTACCTTCTGCATCGATAGAAACGCCAATGATGCGGCCAGGAATGTTGCGTGTAAATTCTTCTTTACAAGTAAAGAATGCAGCGTGAGGACCACCAAAGCCCAATGGAACACCAAAACGTTGAGAGTTGCCAAAAGCAACGTCAGCGCCCATTTCAGCAGGAGATGTAATTAAAGTTAATGCTAATAAGTCGGTACCTACTGCAACTTTAGCACCTACAGCGTGTACGCTTTCGATGAATTGTGTATAATCTTCTACAGAACCTGCAGCGTTAGGATATTGTACAATAGCACCAAAGAATTCCTCCGTTAAAGTAACTGTTTTATAGTCGCCATAAACCACTTCTATTTCAAGAGGTAAAGCGCGCGTATAAATAACTTGCTTAGTTTGTGGGAATACTTCGCTGTCTACGAATAATTTAGTTTTTGTAGCTTTTCCTTTATTTACAAAATGGTAAAACATGCTCATTGCTTCTGCCGCAGCAGTACCCTCGTCTAGCAAGGAAGCATTAGCAATTGGCAAACCCGTCAAATCGCTCACCATGGTTTGGTAGTTTAATAAAGACTCCAAACGTCCTTGTGCTATTTCTGCTTGGTACGGAGTGTAAGCGGTGTACCAACCTGGATTTTCAAACAGATTGCGTAGAATTACACTTGGCGTTAAAGTACCATAGTACCCCTGCCCAATGAAATTACGTGCCACCTTATTGTTTAAGGATAAAGTTTTTAGGGCTCGTAAATATTCTGCCTCGCTCATCGGATTTGGAATATTCAAAGGCTTAGGTAAGCGAATGGCGCTTGGCACCGTTTTATCGATTAATGCATCGATGGAAGAAATGCCAATAAACTGCAACATTTCTTGTGTTTGAGCTTCATTGGGGCCTATGTGGCGACGAGAAAACTCTTGCTGTTGTTGAGCAAAAAGATTCATATCTTTAATGGAGTATAAAGTGTAAATAGATGTGCAAAATTACGATTAAATTATAGGATATTCAAATTTGCACCAATTCGGCTCAAAACCGACACTATTTAGTTTGCCGCTCATTATCTGCGCTTTAAATTCAGCTCTTTGATAACCTATAAATGGCAACTGCTCATTGTCCCATTTCCAATAGCATAATTCTATAATTAAGACGACTTTTGCAGTAAAAAAAAAATTAAATTTATGCTAGAAACATCGTCTACAGAGCGGACTATCACAGTAGCCTACACTTTGTGCGATGAAATTTAGCAATTGAGTGTATTAGGGAAGAAAAAAACATTTAACCCGAAAAATGTGTTTAATTAATAATTAAAATTTACTCAATTTATGGTTAACAAAGCTACCAACCCTTTTGATGCTGCTTATTGGGGCCAACGCTGGGAACAAGGCCAAACAGGTTGGGATCTCGGAGGTCCGGCGCCAGCTATTACAGATTATTTTAAAGATTTTGAGAACAAGGAAATAAGTATATTGATACCTGGATGTGGCAACGCCTATGAAGCACAAGCTTTGTGGGATTTAGGTTTTAATAATATTTCTGTAATAGAAATTGTAGCAGCGAAAGCGCAAGAGCTACAACAGAAATTTTCAAACACCACGATAAAAGTAATAAACGAAGATTTTTTTGTCCACCAAGGCTCCTACGACTTTATTATAGAGCACACTTTCTTTTCTAGCCTAGATGTGTCTATGCGTGTAGCCTATGCCGAAAAAATGACTTCTCTGTTAAAAGATGGCGGGAAGGTCATAGGCTTATTGTTCAACCGCGAATTTGATGCGCCTGGCCCTCCCTTTGGCGGAAATATAGAAGCGTATATGGAGCTTTTCAAACCCTATTTCAAAGAAGTGCTGCTAGCTGAAGCCACCAACAGTGTGGCACCACGACAAGGCACTGAGGTGTTTATAAAATTGCAAAAATAGGCTTAGTCCTCAATTAGCCCTTATTCATATAGATAGGTGGCTTATACGGCTGTTAATTGCGAAATATTTTGTAACTTACATTTCAACGTTAAACTTCAAGATCTATGAAAAACTTAGAGGGCAAAGTAGCCTTAGTAACAGGAGGAGCGTCTGGAATAGGTAAAGCGTGTGTCGCTTTATTTTTAGATGAAGGCGCAAAAGTAGTTTTTACCGATTTAAACGAAAGCCTAGGTCAGCAAGTAGCCGCTGCTATGGGTGCGAATGCGCATTTTGTAAAAGCAGATGCCGGCTCTGCCGAAGACAACAAAATGATCGTAGCAGCCTGTATGGAAAAATTTGGTGCACTGCACATTGCTGTCAATAATGCGGGCATAGGCGGCGAAGCCAATACCGTTGCAGATATGAGCTTAGAGGGCTGGAAAAGAGTAATAGATATCAACCTGAATGGTGTGTTTTATGGCATGCATTATCAAATACCTGCTATGCTTCAATCTGGTGGAGGCAGCATTATAAACATTTCGTCTATCTTAGGTATGGTGGGCTTTGCCAACTCTTCTGGTTATGTAGCTGCCAAACATGGTGTGGTGGGCCTAACCAAAGCTGCGGCATGGGAATATGGCACCCAAAACATCCGTGTAAACGCTGTTGGTCCGGCATTTATAGCCACCCCAATGCTCGATGAAAATTTAAATACCGATGTGCTACAATTTTTAGCAACACAACATGCAGTACAACGCCTTGGCACCGCAACAGAAGTAGCAAATTTAGTTGCATTTTTGGCTTCAGATAAGGCTAGTTTTGCCACAGGGTCGTACTATCCAATAGATGGTGGCTACTTGGCCAAATAGGCTAAACGCGCCAATCCTTCATACAAAAAGCGAAGCTGTTAAACCACACAGCTTCGCTTTTTAAATTTACTTTATACCAATTTATCCTTGCTCTCTTTCTTTTTTCCACTCGTCTCTATGTTTTCTAAGTGGATGATCTTTAGATTTATTGAATATTTTGACGCCATTTTCCCTACCTGCTCTTCTTTCTCTTTGCTCTTCTATAGGTAAATGATATTCGTCTACACAGGCCGTGCTGCAACAGCCATCATACTCTTGTGCACATTTTTGGCATTGAATAAACAATAAATGACAACCATCATTATTGCAATTCGTATGTGTATCGCAGGGTGCTCCACACTGGTGGCAGGTTGCTATGACATCTTCTGTAATGCGCTCGCCTAGCCTTTCGTCAAAAACAAAATTCTTTCCAATAAAGGCCGACGATAAACCCTCTTCTTTTATTTTTCTGGCATATTCAATAATACCGCCCTCCACATGAAAAACACGCTCAAACCCTTTATGCTTAAGGTATGCGCTTGCTTTCTCGCAGCGTATGCCGCCTGTACAATACATCACAATATTTTTTTCTTTATGCGGCTCTAGCATTTCTACGGCTAATGGCAATTGCTCTTTAAAAGTATCGGAGGGCACCTCAATAGCATTTTTAAAATGACCTACTTCATACTCGTAATGATTACGCATATCTACGAATATGGTTTCCGGGTCGGCCATCATTTCGTTCACCTCTTTAGCTTTCAAATAAGTACCTACATTGGCCAAACTAAAATTAGGATCGTTGATGCCGTCTGCTACTATTTTTTCGCGCACCTTCATACGTAATACCCAAAAACTTTTGCCATCATCATCTACTGCTATATTCAAACGAAGCTGGTCTAGCGCTTCATGAAAGCCATAAAGTTCCTCCTTGAATCGCTCAAAGTTTTGAGACGGGACGCTTATTTGTGCATTGATGCCTTCTTTGGCAATATAAATTCGTCCAAAGACCTTTAAGGCATCAAACTTGAGGTAAAGTGCATCTCTAAATGCTTGAGGGTCTTCTATATCAAAATACTTATAGAAGGAAATTGTGGTACGAGGTGTCGTCTCCGCCAACATTTGTTGCTTGAGCACCTCATTCGAAATTTTGTTATGTAACACTGGCATGGTGCTTGATACAATTTTTTGAATGAAAAATTTATTGCAAAAATAATAAATTTCTACCTAACAACATTAAGTTTTGTAGTGATGACAGCCTATATAAGGCTAGTAGTAAGTTATTTGAAGCGGTTTGAGTATCTTCGTAATGAAATTTCAACTATTAGCGTTAATCTTTATGAATACTACAACCATTTTCTCCTTACTACTTGTTTCTGCCTGCTTATTCAATAATAAGATAAAAGCACAAACACCCAATCCTATTAGCCTAGAAGATATATATGTTCATCATAAATACAGCGTAAAATCTGTGCCGGGTTTTAATACCATGGAAGATGGTTTGCATTATTTAAAAATAGATAAGGTTGCGGGCAAACAAACGATCAATAAATACGCCCTAAGTAGCGAAGAAAAAGTTGCTAGCCTTTATACACACCAAGACACAACAGCCTACTTAGCAAGTTATAAATTCAACAAATACTACAACTACTTGCTAACCCTTAGCGACCCTCAAGCATTGTATAGACGGTCTGTATTTTATACCGCACATGTACACAATATCAATACCGGCAGCTCGATACCCTTGCATAATGGCCAACAGGTAATGCACGCCTCTTTCAACCCCGAAGGAGATAAAATAGCTTATATAGCCGAAAACAACATCTACTTATACGATATAATTAAAAACCAAACCCTACAAATTACCCACGACGGCGCCTTTAATAAAATTATTAATGGTACTTGTGATTGGGTATATGAAGAAGAATTTGGATTTTCGCAAGCCTATCAATGGTCTCCTGATGGCAGCTACCTAGCCTACTACAAGTTTGACGAAAGCAAGGTAAAAGAATTTACCATGCAATATTTTTTACCTAAAGAAAACTACCCCCAAAACTACACGTTTAAATACCCAAAGGCTGGAGAAGATAACTCCAAAGTATCGGTATATACCTACCATATACAAAGTGCCCTCACCGTAAAAGCACAAATAGGTGAAGATGCAGACCAATACATACCTAGAATCAAATGGGCTGCAAACGACAAGTTGTGCGTCTTTAGATTAAACAGGCATCAAAACAAATTAGACCTGCTATATATACAGCCAAACAACGGAAACAGCACTACAGTATATCAAGAAACAAACCCCTACTATATCGATATTCATGACAATGTTTACTTTATTCAGCAGGGTTCCAAAATACTATTAACGTCTGAACAAAATGGCTACAATCATTTATACCTTCACGACATCAAGTCGAACAAGCTAAGCCCCATTACCAAAGGCGCTTGGGATGTAGA
Source organism: uncultured Taibaiella sp. (assembly GCA_964429515.1). Lineage (GTDB taxonomy): Bacteria > Bacteroidota > Bacteroidia > Chitinophagales > Chitinophagaceae > MKSF01. The sequence continues at coordinate 34,467 of CAYSCJ010000020.1, read as the reverse complement.
TGAAATAGTAAGCATCAACGAACAGGATAAAAAAATATACTTTACTGCTGGAATGCACATACCCTTAGAGCGTCAGTTTTATCAGGTATCGTGGACAAGCACTGCCGTAAAACCAATTCTCGACGCTGCTGGCTGGCATAATGTTACGGCATGTAATGGTGATAAGTTTTTTTTAGTCAAACACCAATCTGTAAGCCAAGTGCCCAACTTTAGGCTTATAGATGCTAAAGGAAAGACCGTAAGGATACTGGAAGACAACAAAAATCTTAGCGGAGCTTTGGCGAATGCCAATATGGGAAGTATTGAGTTTCTGCAAATTCCTAACGAGACAGGCGAAACACTCAACGCATATATCCTCAAACCCAAAAACTTTGACAACACAAAAAGATATCCGGTATTAATGTATCAGTATAGTGGCCCTGGCTCTCAACAAGTAATGAATAAATTTCAGTTAGACCATTACATGTGGCATCAATACCTTGCACAAGAAGGATACCTCGTTGTAGTAGCAGATGGCACTGGCACAGGAGCAAGGGGTGAGGCATTTAAAAAGAAAACCTATTTACAGCTTGGAAAACTGGAGTCGGACGACCAAATAGCCGTTGCTAAATGGCTAGGCGAATTGCCCTATGTAGACGCACAACGTATTGGAATATGGGGATGGAGCTACGGAGGCTTTATGAGCAGCACCTGCCTATTTAAAGCACCCAAAGTATTCAAAGCTGCTATTGCGGTAGCACCTGTTACCAACTGGAGGCTCTACGACAATATCTATACCGAACGCTATATGCGCACGCCTGCTGAAAACCCCGAGGGATACGACAATAACGCTCCAGAGCAAATGGCCAAAAACCTAGAAGGAAATTTTATGCTCATTCATGGCCTTGCAGACGATAATGTACACTTCCAAAATGCCGTCGTTTTAACCGACCAATTATTAAAACATAAAAAACAATTCCGCTCGGAGTATTACCCCAATGGCAATCACGGCATAGGCGGCGGTGCTATTAGGTATCAGTTGTTTCAACGAATGACCGACTTTATAAAAACATCGTTATAAACAATACCAAATGCTGCTAAAGAAATATACCTTACTCTTGGCTATGCTTTTATCTAGCGGACTCCTGACTGCTCAAGTAGCCAGAAAAGTATATTTTCATCTTATTGATGCTAGCACCATGCCCTATGGCAAAAAAAAGCCATTGTTGCCAACCGTTGCAGAACTGCCGCAAAATATGCAGCTCAACACTTTTCTTAACGAGAAGCATCAACTGCTGCTGGCTCATGGCCACCTCACGGCGTCTTTCGATTCGGTGGCATTACATGGTGATACCGCGGCGGCTATTTACACATTTATTGGGCCTACTTATAAATGGGCGCAAATATCTTTAGATAGCTTGCCAACCGAAGTATTGAACAAAACAGGCATTCGGAAATTAGACTGGCACCAACAAAATATCAAGCCCCAACAAACCAAAGAGTTATACAAAAAAATAATCGCCTACTATGAAAACAATGGCTACCCTTTTGCCGCAATTAGGCACACTGGGCTAGCAACACTACCCGAAGGCATACGCTCTACGATTGTGGTAGATAAAGGAAGTCTAGTAAAAATAGATACGCTACTCATTCACGGTGATGTAGAAATAGCATCTACTTACTTACAAAGCTACCTTGGTATAAAACAGGGTCAGGCCTATAACGAACAGCAAATTAAGCAGATAAGCGCACGACTGAAGGAGCTTGCTTTTTTGGAAGAAGCACAACCCTGGAGCTTTCGTCAAACGATTGCCAAGAACGAACTAAACCTATATCTTAAGAAAAAAAAATCTAACCAAATAAATGGCCTTGTTGGGCTACAACCCAACAATAATGAAACAGGCAACATGTTATTGACCATAGATGCCCTACTTGATTTGAAAAATGCATTCGGATATGGCGAACATTTGCTAGCCAGCTTTCAAAACTTACAAAGAGGCTCTCCAAAACTAATATTGGGGGCTTTAGTGCCCTACACTTTGGGCTTACCCGTAGCGGTCGAAGGGCATTTTGATTTATATAGAAGAGATACGTTCTTTACCAGAATACAATTTAATGGTGGCTTTCGCTACTTGCTCAATGCTAAAGATTATATCAAACTTTCCTATCTAGACGCTTCGTATAGGGTAAACTATGTTGACCTAGCTTTTGTACAAAGAGAAAAGCGCCTGCCAAATATCATAGATACACGTAGTAGCGGTATTGGCACACAATTATTTTTAGATAAAACAGATTATAGCATTGCCCCAAAACGAGGCTGGGCTATCAACTTCAACTCGCAGCTATTAAGGAGAAGTGTAAAAGAGAATGTTCTGGTATCTACGCTAGAAGACGGCTCTGGATTTGACTATGCCTCGTTGTACGACACCTTACTGGGTGCAAGTAATCAATATAAATTATTTGGCGAAGCCGCCTATTATTTGCCAATAATGAGCAGTATTGTAGGGAAAATAGGCTATCAAGGCGGATGGATGGATGGCAAAAATCTTTTTCTGAACGAGCTGTATCAAATAGGTGGCTTCCAGATTTTGCGTGGTTTTGATGAGGAAAGCATGTTTGTAAGTCAATATCATATACTGTCGGCAGAGTTGCGCCTCATGATAAACAGCTACTCGTATTTTTATGCATTCTCAGATGGGGGTATCACACAAGCTAAATACAACGGCATAGTACGCAACAATGTTCCTTTGAGTATTGGTGGTGGCTTACAGCTACAAAACAGTGGTGGCATTTTTAGAATCGCAATAGGTGTGGGCAAGAATGAAGGCGAAGGCTTAAGGCTGCGTCAAGCTAAGTTGCACTTTGGCTACACCGCCTTATTCTGATAGGAGCCTGTTTTTTAGTCCGGAGTTTCTTTGAATCTTTTGTTCGCAACCTTGCATAAAAACATCTTTATCTGCTTGCACCAACACATATGATTTGGCCCTAGTAAGCCCTGTATAAATAAGCTCCCTGCTTAAAAGGCTCGAGCTTGCTTTTTGAGGCAAGAGCATTAGCACATTATCAAATTCAGAGCCCTGACTTTTATGAATCGTCATGGCAAAACACGTTTCGTATTCGTTGATAAAACCAGGAAGCACTTTTTTCAAAACATCCTCACCTTCTTCATTTTTCACCAAAAAATATGCCTTAACAATACCATCATCGGGGTCTTTAAATAAGATGCCTATATCACCATTGTATAAACCAATGGTATAATTGTTTTTGGTCACCATAATAGGTTTGTATTCGTACCATTTATCTGTAAGCTCTATCCAGCCTTGCTTATACAGGTATTGTTCTATCAGTAAGTTTAAGTTATACACCCCTTCTTCTTGTTGTTTACTTGCCGATAGCACTCTACAGTAATTAAATTCCTTAAGGGCATCCAGAGGCTTTCTTTTTTGTCCATTCTCATCAAAAATATAATGCTTGAACAATGCTATAAATTCATAAAACAAGCTTTGCAAATTATATCCATCTAGCCTTACTTGATTATTGCCCAGCATGTCCCAAATTGCCCCCAATATATCTTTATCGTTTTGTATCACAGCCTTGCTAAGCACGCCAATGCCTTCGGTATCTTTAAATCTATGAGACTGCTCTAAGGTGATGATACGACTGGTAAAAAGCGAGGGTGCTGCTTGGTGGTTGTGCTCAATTAATAAAGAAGCTTGCTGAGGTGCTACTTGCGCTAAAGCATCTATAAAGTCTTTGTGCATCGCATTGGCTTGAGGCAACATATTGCACAAATCGCCAAACAAACTGCCCGCCTCTACCGACGACAATTGGTTTTTATCGCCCAACAAAAGCAACTTACAGTGCTTGGGTACTGCTGCCAAAAGCTTTGCAAACAGTGCCATATCTACCATAGAGCATTCGTCAATAATTAAGACGTCGTAGGGCAAAGGGTTGTTAGCATCGTGTTTAAAATAGATACTTCCTTTTTGATACCCTAAAAGCCTGTGTATGGTTGTTGGCTGCATCGCAATCAATGCACTGTGTTTTTCGATGTTAGCGCCTAGGGCTTGCTTAAGGCTTTCAGACATCCTGGCTGCCGCCTTACCGGTAGGTGCAGCCAAGGCCACTCTAAGGCTTGTATCATTAGCCAACAATACCTGCAAAATTTTTGAAATTGTTGTTGTTTTACCCGTTCCAGGCCCTCCTGTGATGATAGTAAAGGGCCACGCTATGGCGCTTACAGCAGCTACGAATTGCCAATCTATTTTTGCATTATCTGCAATAGCGGGGTAAAGACTTTGTAACATCGATACGGCTGCCCTTATTGCCTCTGTGTCTAATGTGGAATTAGCCAGCCTGTCTTGCAGAAAGGAAGCTATTTGGATTTCATATTTGTAAAACCTTTGCGTATATAGTAAGTTGCCATCAAGGATAAAGGGTGTATTTAGCGCGCTTGATGGCGAGCCAACGAGCGTGTTTGAGGCATCAAATACTGACGTTAAGGAGTCGTTCCATCTATTGCCCTCTAATAATTCTGTCTCCACATTTTGGCTAATGTCTATACATACATGCCCCTCGCTCATTTTTTTAGACAGCATATAATAATAGCGCATATTAGCGCTGCCAGCACCAAAAAAATTTGCAAACATTAAATGTATATCGGGTGTGGCGGCCATAAGGGAAGTCTTGAGTATAAAGAAGCGTTTTAAAGTATGCTGCTAGTGCAGTGTCGTTTTTTGTAAAGCGATAAAGACGATAATGCCTATGCTACAGCGTTTACCATTTTTTCCAAATAGGATTGTTTTGCCACATTTCTTCAAGTTCTTCTTTTTCTCTTAAAGTATCCATACACTTCCAAAATCCGTGATGTTTATAGGCTGCTATTTGTCCGTCACGCGCTAAGTCAAACATTGGCTGACGCTCCCACATCATATCGTCTACATCATAGTCAAGATAGTTTTTTATTTCAGGATTTATTACAAAAAAGCCACCGTTTATCCAGGTGCCGCTATCCTTGGGCTTTTCTTCAAAAGATTGGATAGCACCGTCTTCGTGCATATTGATAACGCCAAACCTGCTTCCTGCCTGAATAGACGTCATGGTGCATATTTTGCCACTTTTTTTGTGAAAATCAATGAGGTTATTGATATCTACATCACTTACTCCATCGCCATAGGTAAGCATAAAGGGCTCATTGTTGGTATAAGGCAACACGCGCTTTAGGCGTCCTGCGGTCATGGTATCTAGCCCTGTATCTATCAACGACACCTTAAAGGGCTCTGCGTTATTTTGGTGTACCTCTACGCTATTATTACCCAAGTCTACGGTTAAGTCTGCATTGTGTATGAAATAATTGACAAAATATTCCTTTATCATCCATCCTTTATAGCCCAAACAAATGATAAACTCGGTATGGCCGTAAGCTGCGTATATTTTCATAATATGCCACAATAATGGTTTGCCTCCTATTTCTATCATAGGTTTAGGGCGAAGTGTAGATTCTTCTGCTATTCTTGTGCCTCTTCCTCCTGCAAAAATGATTACTTTCATATAAATAAATATGCTTAATTAATGTAGCAAATATACTGTATCTGCTATTATTATTTTTTTAGAAACGACTATGATTAAAATTCCAGCGCCATACCATCGAAGGTTCCCGAGCTCATTAATAGCAAGCAAACGGGCTTTGGTGCTTGTGCTATTTGTGCACGTATCCATGCAGCTAGGGCATCTTTATTATCTTCTACCAACAAGTTGTCTTGGCCAAAGTGATGTTGAATAGTCTCTTTATGCAATGGCGGCAAGCCTTTTATTTGCAATGCATGACTGCTATAAAAAACAGCTGCGGCATCTGCGGGTAGCATGCTCTCTTTATATTCTTTCAAAAAAGCTTCGTTAAGGCTACTATAGGTATGCAATTCGAAGCATGCAATAAGGTATCTATCTCTGAATTGGTTTCTTGCTCCTTGCAAAGAAGCCTTGAGTTTAGAGGGTGCATGGGCAAAATCTCTATAGGCTACAAAGTCTTCTCTTTCGTTGATTTTTTCAAACCTTCTGGCTGCGCCTTTAAAGGAGGCTATAGCTTTGAAGAATTGTATTTCGTCTATTCCTAGTTCGCTACAAACTTGGCGAGCGGCTTCCATATTTTGTATGTTATGGTTGCCAAAAAGCTGCAATGGTTGCTCGCCGTAGGGCGTATTAATGACTACGGTATTGTCTACTACAAGAAAGTCGGGGGTTTGGTAGGCTTGTGTTCGAAATTTTGTGAGATATTTTAGGCTAAGCTGTTTTACCTCTTCGTCTTCTGCGTTGAATATTAGCAAGCTGTCGTTTGCAAAACCATTCAAATAGATTTCAAATTGTTCTTTATAGTTCTCAAAAGTTGGGAATACATTCACATGGTCCCAAGCAATGCCGGTAAGCACAGATATATGCGGCTGATAAAAATGTATTTTAGGGCGTTTTTCTATAACGGAAGCAGGGTATTCGTCTCCTTCTAGTATAATAAGTGGGGCATCTGAAAGCTGCACGGCATGTTCAAAACCTGCCACTTGTGCGCCAACCATATAATCGAAGGCCAAGCCACACTCTTTTAATACGTGCATTACCATAGCAGTAGTAGTAGTTTTGCCGTGGCTACCTGCTATTACGACTCTTTTTTTATCTTTAGCTACTTCGTAAATATACTCTGGAAATGAGTAAATTTTAATACCCAATTCTTGAGCTTTTAATAGCTCGGGATTGTTTGCCTTAGCGTGCATTCCAAGGATAACGCCATCTAGTTCTGGTGTTATTCTCTCTGGGTGCCAGCCAATGGCTTCGGGCATTAGGCCTACTTGTTCTAGATTGGCTTTAGCTGGATTATGAATTTCGTCGTCACTACCAGTTATTTCAAATCCTTTTCGAAGCAGCGCAATAGCCAATTGGTGCATTATAGCACCTCCGATAGCAATAAAATGGATTTTCATGCAATATTTTGATTTATTTTAGATTTAGCATAACTTTACAGAAAAGTAAGTAAATATTTTTTATGAAAAAAGTACACAAATATATTAATATTGTTCTGTTGGCAGCTTTTGCTAGTGCTTTATTTGTTTCTTGTGGCAGTGCGAAGTCTAAATATGGCTGTCCAGAAAAACTAGAAGTTACGGCTATTCGCTAATTGTTGCTATATTATATACGAAGCGCATTTGCAAAAGAGAGTCATATTTAAATTATGACTCTCTTTTCTGTGTCATAATACGTACAAAGATCTTTTTGTTTTTTTACAATTTATGCTGTTTGTTCTCTAATACGTTTTCGAGTGTCCAGGGTATTGAATGCTGAAAAGGGCGTTGTCTAACCCGACAATTTTCTATACTACACAGAGCACAAGACATTTCGGTGCAGGCATCTGTATGAATAAAGAATTCAACTTTGTTCTTGTATTTAATCTTAACGCTTTTCTCTAAGGAGGTTACAGTATCGTGGCTCTTTATTACATCGTAATACCATGGCACTGTCATGTGTGCATCTATATGTATTACGTTTCCATACTGTATCACTCTGAGATTGTGAAGATCTATCCAATCTGGCTTTCGTTCGTTATCTGTAAATTGTATGATTTCTTCAAGTAGTTTTAAGTCTGCTTCGTCCATGATACCTGCCAAAGATTTCCTCATAACGGTGTACCCACTATAAATGATGATTACACCCATAGCAGATGCTATAATAGCATCTAGGGCTACCCAATTGGTGAGGCTAAGGGCAGCTAAACCCACCAGTATGCCAATGGTAGAATAGGTATCAGAAAGCAGGTGTTTACCACTAGACTCTAGAGCTATCGAATGATGTTTTTTGCCATATCGCACGGCATAATAGCCCAAGGCACCGTTCATTAGGGCCGTTAGTGCAATTAGCAAGATACCCGTTGGTAAATCTGAAACAGCACTAGGCTTAAATAGCCTATCAATGGCTTGGTAAATGATGATGGCTCCTGCGATGATAATAAGGGTGCCTTCTATTGCAGAAGAGAGGTATTCTACTTTTCCATGCCCGTAGGGATGATTTTTATCTTTAGGTTGTGCGGCTAACCACACACTATAAAGCCCTAAAAAGCCCGCTACAACATTTACTAAACTTTCAATGGCATCGGTATAAATTGCAAGCGACCGTGTAAGGTACCACGCTATTATTTTTATAATAAAAATAACAACTGCACTTATGGCAATGATAGTCTGTAAACGAACCTTGGAAGCTAGCATAATACTTTAAATCCACGAAATGGGTAGCATTTTTTCAATATTACGAATATTCTTTACAAACAAAAAACTCTTTGCTTGAGCAAAGAGTTTTTTGTTTGTATTTCTTATTTTTTATCCATTGGCCTAGAAGCCTCGAAGGTGTATTGTCTAAACTCGAACTTTTCGGTTACGGTGTTGTAGGTGATTTTTTCAACTAAAAATTTCTTGATGTTTACTGTTTTGATGGTACCATCCAAATAAACAGATGCATCAGGCTCTTCTGGGTTGCTCCATATTTTAAGATACGAATCGTTATTGGAAATATCGTAATACATGGTAGTTACATCAGGAGTAGCGGCATTACATTTCAAAAAGCTTTCATCGATAAAAAACTTATCTGTTGTTTCGAAGAAATAGATATTATCACGATAACATTGATTCATGTCAAAAAACATCTCTATCGGAGAGGTGAGTTCGTTCTCGTGATCCAAATCTTGGAGTATAGATGTTATTTGCCAATAACTTTCATATAAGTACATGTCTTTAGACACATCGATATCGATGTCATCTACCTCTTTGGTACAAGCCGATAAGAAGATTAGGAAAAGCGCAGATATACTCAATAAAACTTTTTTCATATTTATAGAATTTTTATAATTGTATAGGAATACAACAAGAACGTAAATTTAATGTTTTTTTCTAAACAAGAAAGAATATGTAAAAAATTATTTTCTGTCTAGGGCTGCCGCATGTCGTGCTATTTTCTTTTTTTTGTTGTTGTGGCGTAGTTGTTTAATTCCCCACAACACTACATTTACGGCGGCTACTTTCCAGGTGATTGAGATGGCTGCTTTGGCCAACTTTTGGACTAATTTCTTTTGATCGCCCATAATAGGCAGGCCGATACCTTTTAGAAAAGGTATTACAGTGGGCAATAAAGACAATAATGTATTGACTATCATGCCCCTGTTGGTATCGTCGTTATCGCGCTTTCCCGAAGCGCCTTTCTTACTTTTAGTGGAGCTAATATCCCTAGACAATAAAAAGCTAAAAACGCTTGTTGGGCCGAAATTCAGGAAATCGTCTTCAATGCTTTTGTATGCTTTTTCTAGTTCTTGCTGCGCTTTATTGATGTCGTCTAACGACTTGTATCTTCGCTTCATAATAGGAGTGGCCTTTTACATTAACTGTAGTGTTTTTTGGAAGGATTTTGGAGCATCTAAGCACCCTTGTCATCTTCGTCATCATCACCTTCGTCTTGTGGTAACTTTTTGCTTGCTGTAAGCAATGCTACAAACTTGTTAGCAAAAAAACGTATGATTTTGTTGCTATTCAGCACCACTATAATAGTGGCAAGCAATACGATGCCTCCAGTAGCAAAATAGCCGCCATACCTGCTTTTCATCACATCCGAAAGCCACTCTGCTAAGCCAAGTCCAGTAAATAACACCATTGTCAACACTAAGAATATAACTATCATTACAAACAGTACATACCCCATAACGTTTACCAGGCGCTCTATCAATTCCAAACGGACGAGCTCAACTCTTAATTGCAGATAGTTGCTGATTTTATCTTTTAATTTTCCAAACAAAGCTTTCTATTTTAAAAATATGCTGTAAAGAAGAGAAAAAAACCCACTACATTTTAGGTGTAATGGGCTATAAAAACACTTCGTATTAGTCATGAAAAATTTCTTCTTCTATGTCTTTTGTTTTTTTAGATAGTTTCAGTTTTAATTGGTTGATTTTGTCTTTCAAAGAATCTAACTGCTCTGATCTTTTATCTTCATCCGTTGCAATTACATATCCCACTGCTGCACCTACAGCTGCACCAATCAATAAAGTAGCAATTGCTTTTCCTACATTGTTTGCCATAATGTTTAAATTTTATGTGTTTAAAAATAAGTGTTTGCATCTAGATAAGTCTAGCAGAAAATTATACACTGAACTCTACATTGCAATTTAGCTAATTTCAAATAATTATACAACAAATTCGTTATATTTATATTGCATTTTATAGTTTATTTACAATTATGTAATAAATCATCAATCGATGCCAATACTATATAAGGAGGCTATCCAACCTTTTGTGGATAAGCGTTTAGCCTATATTTTCTTAAAAAAAACACGCTTTCCTGCCGTTTGTTGCTGCCAAGTCGTATTGTGTATTAGATATAACGCTAGGGTTTTTTTATTTTTGTAAGAAAATAGCCCTAATTCATTTAAAAGAAACGACCTACTCGCGTGCCAGATATTATAACTTTACTACCCGATCATTTAGCCAATCAAATAGCTGCTGGAGAGGTTATTCAGCGGCCGGCTTCTGCCGTCAAAGAGCTTATTGAAAATGCTATAGACGCTGGAGCTACCGATATTCAGCTTATCGTAAAAGACGCAGGCAAAGAATTAATTCAAGTAGTTGACAACGGTAAAGGCATGTCGCCAATGGATGCGCGTATGAGTTTTGAACGCCACGCTACCTCTAAAATAAAAAAGATAGAAGACCTTTTTGCTATCAATACCATGGGCTTTAGGGGCGAAGCTCTAGCCTCAATTGCCGCTGTAGCGCAAGTAGAAATGAAAACCAAAACTGAAGAAGACGAGGTAGGCACACATCTTATTATTGAAAGCTCGGAAGTACGCTTGCAAGAACCTGCAGCGCTACCCAAAGGCACAAGCATTGCTATTAAGCATCTTTTTTTCAATGTTCCGGCGCGTAGAAAATTCTTGAAATCCAACACTACAGAATTCAAAAACATTGTAGATGAATTTACTAGAATTGTGCTAACACACCCACATATCGGTTTTAAGTTATTCCATAATAACGTGGAACAATTATTTCTGCCAATTGCTAACCTAAAAACCAGAATTACAAATACGCTTGGCAACCGATACGAAAAGCATTTAATACCCATTGAAGAAATTATTGATGGTATTAAAATATATGGATACATAGGAAAACCAGAAATAGCTAATAAAACTAGGGGCAATCAGTACTTTTTTGTAAACAACAGATTCATCAAAAGCCCTTATCTGCATCACGCTGTGGTAAAGGCATTTGATGGCCTCATAGAAAAAGACGCTCACCCGTTTTATACTATTTACCTCGAATTAAAACCAGATAAAGTAGATGTAAACGTGCATCCTACCAAACAGGAAGTAAAATTTGAAGACGAGCAACTGCTCTATTCCTACCTGCAAAGTGTCGTAAAACGCGCACTTTCTGTGCACAATGTGGCTCCCGCTATTGATTTCACGCTCAGTCCAGAAATTACCAATTTAGATGCCATCAAGCTTCCAACATCCGAGCAAGATTTACAAAAAGCGACGAGTGGCTATTTGTCAAAAAGTTTTGCGCAGCCTGGTAAAGCGCATTTTATAGACAGAAATAATGCTATTACAGACTGGAAAAAACAACAAGAGGCGCTTTTTGACCCATGGCAAAATGTAGAAGCTCCATCCTACGATAGTTTTGCGGGCATCAGAGAAATCCCTTCTAATTTTTCCCAAATAGTAGATACCACAACGGGCGAGGTCTTGCAATCTAGTATTGGCGATAATCAAGAAGACGCTAAAGCTCAGGATTGGCTACAAGATGCTAGCCACAACACCTTGCAATGGGATGAGTTTTTGGTAGCTACCATGAAATCGGGCATTTTGTTGTTGCACAAAAAAAGAGCATTAGAAAGGATAGCCTACGAAAAACTATTAAAGCGCGCCAATAAACAACAAGCCGTTTCTCAAGTGTTGTTGTTTCCAGCCACTATGGAGCTGTCTCCCGCAGATGGTGTGTTGCTGGAAAACATTAAGGACGACTTGCACCTGCTAGGCTATGATATTGCACTACTAGGCAACTACACCTACAGTATTATAGGTGCGCCTATAGATATTGCAAACGGCAGAGAAATAAAGGTATTGGAAGAAGTGATTGAAAAATTGCATTATCAATCCAACCTAGAGGGCATTACCCCTCAAGAACAATTGATTAGGGTGATGGCAAAACGTATTGCTACCCACGACAAATTGGAGAAGGAGGCGGCTATTGCTTTAATAGATGAACTTTTTGCCTGTTCACAACCCAACTTTACACCAGACGGATACAAAACCTTTACCTTGCTTCCGAAAGATAGCTTACTGCAATTGCTTTGAGTTTGCTAATAGGTAGTATCCCTAAATTTTGATGCTTTAGCGCACCTGCCAGAGCAAACAGTATAGGCGGTACAAGCCCGATAGTGCTTAGATTGTGGTGGGTAAACGCTAAGACAATAACAAATGTGTGCTAAATAGCATTATATATTACCTAAGTATTCTTGCAATAAAATAGTAGCACTTACTTGGTCTATTAATGCTTTGTTGCTGCGAGCCTTCTTGCTGATGCCGCTATCTATCATCGTTTGAAACGCCATTTTGGAGGTAAAAGACTCATCTCTTAATACCACTTGCTTGTCTTTAAACAGTTTTTGAAGTTGTTGGTATAGCTTATCTACCTTGGGAGTAATGGTATTGGGCGACCCATCTAGGTGGGTGGGATATCCTAGCAAAATAACGCCGACATCGAATTTTGTAAAATAATCTTTAAGCCAATATATGAGCGATGCTGTAGGCAAGGTAGTAAGCCCATTAGCGGTGATTCGCAGCTCGTCCGATATGGCGATCCCTGTTCTTTTCAAACCATAATCGATTGCCAAAACTCTACTCATTTTTCCAGTTTGAATTATTTGAATTGAAAAACAAGACCAACACCAACAGCAGGACTTAAGGGCTGCCATGTGGGCAGTGTAGCGGGCTTTATTTTGAAACTGATATCGTCTGAAATATCAAATTCTCTTAAATGCGCAAAAACTAATGCATCCATCACTTGTAGGCCGTATACCAATGCGGTTACTAAAACGAGCATATCTCTATCGGAGCGCCAGGAGTCTTGCAGCCGCTTAATGTTGTCTGTAGATATGTGGCTATCTTTATTTAAAAACTCTGGCTTATTGCTCAACCTACCTGCATAAATCTCTCTGTAGTAATTGTATTGGCTGTTATTGTAATATATGAAATATCCAGCGGCGCCAAGCCCTCCATACACAATTGGAAGCTTCCAGTAGTGTCGATTATAAATTTGCCCCAATCCCGGTATCATAGCCGAAAACATTGCTTTCTTCTTGGGTGTAACAAAGGGCAAAGCTGGTGCTACGGCTGTTTTTGGACCCCTTTCTACCAAGGTATCGTCCTGCGGGGCTTCGGAAGAAAGGCTAGTATCTGCATCTACTGCCGCTTCAATAGCTATTTTAGTGGCGGTATCCATGTTTACAGGCGTACTCTGAGCGCTAGCTGTCAAGCTTATACATAAGCTGCCTATAAATGCCCAGAATAGTTGTTTTGCCATCAGTAGAATAAATAAGGTGTAAAAATAGCTAAAATAAGGCGTTCCTGATACAAAGAAACGCAAGATTAATGCCGTTTAACCTTTTATTGATCAAGTAGCAGGTAACTCTATGATATATTCTTTACCTGGCTTGACGGTCAGTTTTTTGTCTTTTAGCCATGGGTTTAGCATTTTCAAGAGTTTATAGCTAGAGCCTTGTTGTGTAGCAAATGTGGCGAGGTTGGGTATCGTTTCTGTTACGGTCACTTTTTTTGTTTTAACGGGATGGTACATTTCGTTTTTGGAAAGCACAAAGCCCACCTCCGCAGCGTTGGCCATTAGATGCTTGAAGGCTAAAATTCGAAAGATATAGCGGTTGGTTTCTTCGGGTAGCAACAAATCGTAGTAATAAGATGTGCCTTGATACGTAGCGCGGTTGCTATAGCCCGCTGTACCGCAATTGTAGCCTGCAGCTGCGCCCGTCCATGATCCTGCTTTTTGATATGCGTCTTTTAGATACTTACTGGCTGCTCTTGTGCTTTTTTCCAAATGATATCTTTCGTCTACTTCATTGGTTACTTCAAGTCCATACTGAATAGCGGTAGCCTTCAAAAACTGCCAATATCCCTCTGCTCCTGCTGGCGACGTGAGGTTTTGTAAACTGCTTTCGGCCACACATAAGTATTTAAAATCGTTGGGTATGCCCTCTTCCTTTAGGATAGGTTCGATAACGGGGAACGCTCGTGCGCTCAATTTAAGAATATGAATAAAACTACCATGACGGTAGAAATTATTTTGAAGCTCTCTATCAAAATATTCGAACACCTCTCTTCGCTCTAAAGGCGTGCGCTCTCCAGCAAAATCTATCTTTTTAGGCACGGGAAAGGGTTGCCATTTATACATTACTCTGTCGCCTCGCTCGAATACATTGGCAGCACCGTCGTCGTCGGTAAAAGAAAACAAAACCCCAATGCCTAAGCCTATAGCCACTCCCGATGCTATCCATGCGCTGGGTTTTAAATAAGAAACATTCATGTGTAGTATTTTGAATAATAAATTTGTAGTTATTCAAATATAATAAATTTTAGCGATTCTTTGGTTTGATATTCCTATATTTCCACCTTAAATTTGTAAATATGCAAAGAAGAATCAAACTTTTACTTTGGGTAATAGCCGATCTCTTGATAAGCTATATTTCATTTGCGCAAACAGTGTACCATTCTGAAGGAACAAGGTTTGGATTTAGAAATAATGAATTTGCGCTTATCGGGAGGACCAATGCTCAAAATTATATTTACAGAACAGACAACAACGAGCACTTCATCGATATCATGGACGATACGCTGCGTAAGCTTGCCATCGTAACCCTCGATTACCTGCCGCAAAAAGTCACGCATCTAAAAATCACTACGCTGCCTAAGGGTATTCTTGCTTTGTATCAATATTCTGAAAAAAACAACACCTATGTAGTAGCCGCCTTAATGCAAGCCGATGGCAGGCTTGCTGCACCTCCAAAAGTTTTAGATTCAACGGCTGGCGCGGGAATAAAAAATGATATTTTTTATGATTATACTTTTTCCGAAAACAAAGAGTACGTTGTCATACACCATCATGCCAAAATACAAAAACAAGCCTATTTACAGACAAGCCTGTACACCACTTCTGACCTGCAAAAACAAGGAGGTAAAGAAATACTTCTAAGTGGCGCTAGGCACCTATATCCACAACAATATATTTTGAGCAACAAGGGTGTGCTTTATTTTTCTTCTTTTGTATTTTCGAACGAAGATGCCCATAAAAGCGACTATGCAGATATTGTGGTGATAGACTTTTTTGCAGACTATTTAAGTGTACAGCAAATACCCCTGCAAGGTTTGTGGATAGATCAGATGCTGTTAAAAACAGATCAAAATTCTGAGGCCGTTTCCTATGCTGCCTTTTACGCAAACAATAGAAGATCTTCTGTAACGGGCTTGCTTTACGGCAAAATATATAAAGATGATAACGTAGCGCCCACCTTCCAAAAAAATCCTTTTACAGATGAACTCCTCACAAAAATAAATTTAAAGAAGAATAAAAAATCTTTGGATGATTTTATAATTAAAGACATTATCATGAAACAAGACGGTGGCATCCTGCTTGTTGCTGAGTATTTTGCAGTGATTACTAGAAATACGGGCGTCAATAGTGGCTTCTATGTGCCATCCTACGGTTTGGCATCGGGCGGGCAAACCATTAAAGAATACACCTATGGCGACCTTTTGGTTGTTAATTTAGACGCTAGTGGTGCAATTATATGGGAGAATATTATAAGGAAGAAACAATTTTCTCAAGACGACTTTGGCATGTTTTCCTCCTATGCGTTTGCCAATACCGGCAAGTATCTTGTATTTGTTTACAATGATTTTACCGTCAACAAAAAAGCGCTTACTATTGCTGCGATAGACAATAAAGGCTTGATGAATTTCAAACAAGTAAAGCATAACGCTACCGCTTACGATTGGATACCAAAATATGCTATTCAAACATCTGCATTGTCGCTGCTGTTTCCATGTTTCAGCAACAATACTCTGATGTTTTCGGCATTATTCCTTTAAAAAAACTCTTGCATACTAGTTACAAACCAATAGCCTTAGCTAATTGTAGTTTTCTACACTTAAAAGCACTAATTTTGCGTGCTTTTAAGTTGATTTTTTATACTGGTTCTGTAGTACAATGGATAGTACATGAGTTTCCGAAGCTCCAGATCTAGGTTCGATTCCTAGCAGAACCACGCTTTTTATTCTTTCTTTGATTTTTATTAAATTTGTAGCATATTATTGCACAAATTATTCACGCCTTCTGCATTTCATGGAATTTAAAAATATATCTGGCGCCTTATTAGAGCAACTGACTCAGGTGGCCTACCAAAACACTCAAAAGCAAATCGAACCGGGAACCGACTATATACCCGTTACGGGCAAAATTATAGATGCAGAAGACCTCCTTTATGGCGTAGACGCCACCTTAGACGGATGGCTTACTGCAGGCAGATACGCACAAGAATTTGAACGCACATTTGCTAGGTATTTTGGAAGCCGATTTTCGCTGTTGGTCAACTCGGGCTCAAGCGCCAATCTGGTTGCTTTTTATGCACTTACCTCGCCAAAATTAGGCGAAAGAGCTATTAAGCCGGGCGACGAGGTCATCACAGTGGCAGCTGGCTTTCCTACAACCGTAAATCCACTCTTGCAGTTTGGCTGTGTGCCCGTATTCATAGATGTAGACATTCCTACTTATAACATCATTGCCGAGCGCATAGAGGCCGCCATTTCTCCTAAAACAAAGGCTATTATGATCGCCCACACCTTAGGGAACCCCTTCAATCTAGAAGTGGTAATGGCACTTGCTAAAAAACACCAACTTTGGGTAATTGAGGACGACTGCGATTCGCTGGGTGCTACCTATAATGGCAAAAATACCGGCACTTTTGGCGACTTAGCTACCGTGTCTTTTTACCCTGCGCACCATATTACTATGGGCGAGGGCGGTGCTGTACTGATAAACAATGCATCGCTCAAAAAAATTGCCGAAAGCTTTAGAGATTGGGGCAGAGACTGCTGGTGCGAGCCTGGTAAAGACAATACCTGCGGCAAAAGATTTGACCAATGCCTAGGATCACTTCCTTGTGGTTATGACCATAAATACACCTACTCGCATATTGGCTTTAACCTAAAGGTTACAGACATGCAGGCTGCTATAGGCATCAGCCAACTCAAAAAAGCAGATGCTTTTGTACAAAAAAGACGCGAAAACTTTGCCTTGCTTACCCAAAAACTCGAACAGTTTAGCGATGTCTTTATCTTGCCAAAAGCGACCCCAAATAGCAACCCTTCTTGGTTTGGATATATGATAACCATAAAACCCGAGACGGGTATTGACCGAAATGCATTGGTACGCTTTTTGGAAGAACATAAAATAGGTACACGACTGTTGTTTGCTGGCAACCTTACCAAACAGCCCGCCTATGCCAATATTCAGAAAAGAATAGTAGGCGACCTTAATAATACAGACATCATTATGAATCATGGATTTTGGCTAGGCGTATGGCCAGGCCTATCGGAAGCTCATTACGACTACTATGTCGACGTATTACGTAAATTTTTGAAAAGATAAGACAATATTAGATTTCCACCCTAAGCAAAAACAAACGAATAGCCCTTAAGTTATTACCATAGCCAGCATATTACCGAATAGCTGGCTATCTTTGTAAGCAAAGCAAACACACTAACTATTGTGAACTAAAAAAACTTTATCATATGCTCTATTTCGGCGTTTCTAAAACATCCAAAGGAAGCCCTATCTACCTTTTGCACGATTTAGCCCAACTCTCTAAAATTACGGATGATAAAAACGAATTGCTTTTTATCGAACAGCAAATCAAACTGGGCAATACCCTAGTTACCTTGCTTAGAAGTGGCATCACGCACGTAGTGGCTTACCTAAAAGAATTTGACGAAGTATTTGATACGCTTGAGAACGTAAGAAAAGAAGGCGCCAAGGCAACACAACTCGTCAACTCCCTGCATATAAAAGAGGTTAGAATTCATAATTTCATCGAAGCTTCTGACGCTGCATATGTGTTTGCCGAAGCAATGGGCTTAGCCAATTATCAATTTCTAAAATATAAAAACCCCAAAGCTGGCGGCCGAAACTCCTTGGAAGCAGTGTACTTTGACAAAGTTGATATGAATGCTAAAAAACTTCAACAACTTCAAGGTATCGTACAAGCTATTTATCATGTAAGAGACCTCGTTAATGAACCCTTTAGCAACCAAACGCCTGCAATGTTTTCTGAACAATTGCAAAAAATGGCCAAAGAGGGCAGGTATAGAATTTCGGTATGGGATAAAAAGAAAATACAATCGCACAAGATGGCCGGACTGCTTGCTGTTAGCAGTGGTAGCAAGAACGAACCAACATTTAATGTACTTGAGCACAAGCCTACACAATATGTCAACAAACAACCACTTGTTTTAGTGGGCAAAGGGGTAGTGTATGACACCGGAGGTCTCAGCCTTAAGCCTACAAAAGACAGCATGGACTTAATGAAAAGCGACATGGCGGGCGCAGCTTTAGTAGCAGGTATTTTGTATGTAGCTGGCACGCTCGATTTGCCTTTACACATCATAGGCTTAATACCCGCAACAGATAACCGCCCAGGCGAAAATGCCTACGCTCCCGGCGATGTACTTAGCATGGCTAACGGCACAACCGTCGAAGTGCTGAATACCGATGCGGAAGGAAGATTGATACTTGCAGATGCGCTTATTTATGCACAACAACTGCATCCCGAGTTGGT
Organism: uncultured Taibaiella sp.; assembly: GCA_964429515.1. Taxonomy (GTDB): domain Bacteria; phylum Bacteroidota; class Bacteroidia; order Chitinophagales; family Chitinophagaceae; genus MKSF01. The sequence goes on along the minus strand of CAYSCJ010000020.1, from coordinate 15,567 downwards.
AATAGACTTTGCGACGCTTACCGGCGCTGCTGCTGCTATAACGGGCGCTGAAGGTATGTCGATGATGGGTACAGCCAGTGCAGAGATAAAACAACATTTAGCACGTTGCAGCCAAAAGCATTATGAACGATTTGTAGAATTACCTCTTTGGAAAGAGTATGCAGATATGATACGATCGGAAGTAGCCGACATCAAGAATATTGGCGGGGCAGCCGCTGGCGCTATCACTGCTGGAAAATTTTTAGAGCATTTTACAGATTACCCTTGGGTACATTTTGATATAGCGGGCGTGGCGTACCAACAAAAGCCGTATAAATACCATCCTTTTGGAGCTACTGGCTTTGGGCTTAGAATGATGATAGACTTTCTATTGCATTACAAAGAATAATCGTGGTATTTATGACACAAGTTTGCTAAAAAAACAGAGGCCATCAATGAAGACGGCCTCTGTTTTTTTATAATATGCTGTATGGCTTTAATTAAAACCGAGCAACAAATGTTATTGAAGCGCAAGAATGCCCTCTGCCAGCAACCGGTCGTTTGTAAGTCTAGGGGTCTTGTTTTGTCCTCCCAGCTTACCCACAGAGCGCATATAATCTATAAAAGAGCCCTTCTTCAGCATCGTGATTTTTAATGGTTGTAGTATGTTTCCTGCTATCAGGTCGTCATAATAAATATTCTTTTTACGCATTAGGTTATCTAGCTCTAAGCTAAAAGCTGCTGCATCTGCCGGTGGTGTTTCAAACTCTACCAACCATTCGTGATAGGGCAACTCGCCCTCGGTTTGTATAAATGGCGCAACCGTAAACTCCGTAATCTTTACGTTATGTATATCACAAGCTTCTTTCATAGACTGCTCTACCTCTTCTCCAATCACGTGCTCGCCAAAGGCTGATATGAAATGCTTAATTCTACCTGTAACCACAATTCTGTAAGGGTCTTTGTTTACAAACTTAACGGTATCGCCGATGCTATAGCCCCAAAGCCCATTGACACTATTGATAATTAAGGCGTAGTTGACGCCCACTTCTATATCGGACAATGATAGCCTTGTAGGGTTTTCGTTAAAGTATTCGCTTGTAGGAATAAATTCATAAAAAATACCCGAGTTGGTCACCAACAACAGGCCTTCTTCTGTTTGCGTATCTTGAAAAGCAAAAAACCCTTCGGAGGCAGGATAGGTTTCAATAGTAGGCAACTCTTTTCCTAAGCTTTCGAAAAGCTTCTTTTTATACGGTTCGAAATTGACGCCCCCATGCACGAGTACCGATAAGTTGGGGAAAATTTCTGCTATTTTTTTACCCTCTTTTTTTTCCGAAAGCCAATCGAAATACATTTGTATCCACGGTGGTATGCCGCTAATCAGCGTCATGTCTTTATCTACCGTTTGTACCACTATTTGCGCTAGTTTTTCTTCCCAGTCTTCAATGCAATTGGTAGTATAATCGGGCAGTTGATTGGAGCGCAGATAACCCGGAATAAGATGATTAGAGATGCCACTTAGCCTGCCTGTAGGAATGCCGGCAATTCGTTCTAAAGCTGGAGAGCCTGTAAGAAAAATCATTTTGCCATTTGCAAAATCGGCGTTACCCGATTCGTGCATAAAGCAAAGTAGCGCGTTTTTGGCACTATTTACCAAGTTGGGTATACCGTCTTTCGTAATGGGAATATACTTAACACCACTAGTAGTACCCGATGTTTTGGCAAAGTAAAGCGGCTTTCCCTTCCATAATATATTTTGTTTGCCCTCTTTAATAAGGTCGATATAATATTTCAAGCCTTCATAATCCCTTATAGGAACCTGTTGTTTGAAAGACTCATAGTTATTGACAGCATCCAATTGGTGGTCTTTTCCAAAAAGAGTTTTCTTTCCTACTTTCAACAAAGTATTAAAAATTACTTGCTGGTCTTCTATTGCTGTTTTTCTTGCTTTTGCTATTTTCCTACTAATGATAGTAGCATAAGGCTTTGCAAAAAATGATTTTATTTTCATTTACGTTATTTACTGATAATAAAAAGCGATACTCACAAAGATATCCAATTTTAAAACTAAATGCTCTAAAAATACGCTTCTCGCCTTAACGTTTTTATAAAAGCGATTCGTGGCAAAAAAATAATAACTTTGTAGGTTCTTTTAATCACTAATATCATAGAAAAATAACAATGGCAAAAGGAAACAGTAGCGCAAGAAAATGTTCATTTTGTGGCAAGCCAGAGGCACAAACGGGCTTACTTATTACCGGCATCGAAGGTAATATATGTGATGAATGTACACAACAAGCTCACAGCATGGTGAAAGAACACCTGCAACATAATAAGAGCACCTCTTCCAAATACGATGTACTAAACCATAAAGTACTTAAACCGTTAGAAATAAAAGAACATCTAGATAAATACATCATCGGCCAAGATGCCGCCAAAAAGGTGCTTTCGGTAGCCATGTACAATCACTACAAGCGCTTGCTTCAAAAACAAGATGATGAAGTAGAAATAGAAAAATCAAACATCATAATGGTGGGCGAAACAGGTACCGGGAAAACACTCTTGGCCAAGACGGTAGCTAAGATTCTTCAAGTGCCCTTTGCCATTGCCGACGCTACCGTGTTTACACAAGCAGGCTACGTTGGCGAAGATGTTGAAAGTATTATATCGAGATTGTTGCAGGCCTGCGACTACGATGTAGCCGCCGCAGAAAAAGGCATAATTTTTATAGACGAGATAGACAAAATAGGCAGGAAAGGAGATAACCCCTCTATTACTAGAGATGTAAGTGGTGAGGGCGTACAACAATCTTTGCTAAAACTTTTGGAAGGAAGCGAAGTGCTTGTGCCACCCCAAGGAGGGCGCAAACACCCCGAACAAAAAATGATAAAAGTAAACACCCAAAATATTCTATTTATTTGTGGTGGCGCATTTGAAGGCATCGATAAAATGATTGCCAAACGCATGGAAACCTCGGCCATTGGCTTCAAAACTTCGGTGCAAGACGAAAACATCGACAAAACAAATTTGCTTCAATATGTCAACCCTATGGATTTAAAATCTTTTGGGCTTATACCAGAACTGTTGGGCAGGCTTCCGGTGGTGACGTATTTAAACCCGCTAGACAAAGAAGCACTGAGAAGAATTCTTACAGAACCCAAAAATGCACTTATAAGACAATATACCAAGCTGTTTGAATACGAAAACGTAGCGCTCATTGTAGAAGAAAAAGCCCTCGACTATATTGTAGACAAAGCATATACCTACAAACTCGGTGGTAGAGGCTTGCGCACTATTTGTGAAATCATACTCACAGACGCCATGTTTGAAATGCCCACACAGGACAATAAGGACGGAAAATTTGTGATTGATTTGGAATATGCCATGTCTAAACTCGAACACGCCAAGCTAGAGTACATCAAAGCAGCATAAAACCATACTTTAAAAGCCAACTATGTAGTTGGCTTTCTTGTGATACTATTTCTATTTATAAAAAAACTCCGATGTTTAAAAACTACTTGCGCATCTTGCCTACCTCTGCACAGGTGTCTATCTTTATTGGTTTGTGGGTGGCCTTTATGCTCTTAAACACCGTTCTTCAAGGTGTATTATTGCAATCTATATGGAATATCGGTATAGACGAACTCGATACCAGCCTCAAAGCGCAGCCACAAATACTGCTTTTTCTCAACTTTATACAGCAGCTATTGCTTTTTGGCGCCCCAGCCTTAATATACGCTTACCTAGCAGACCCCTCGCCTACTAGCTACCTAGGCTTTAAGAAAAAAAATCCGCTCTTGCACCCCTTAATGATACTTGCTATTGCGGTATTGCTGATACCATTCATCAGCAGCATGGGAGGTTTGATAAAACTAATAGACTTAGGCACATTTGCCAATAAACTTCAAGAAGGAAAAGACAACTATATAAGCAGCTATTTAAAAGACAGTAGCTTTATGGGCATGCTGCTCAACCTTTTTTTGATGGCACTTGTACCTGCTATATGTGAAGAATTGTTTTTCCGTGGCATGATTATGAAAATACTGCTAAACATTAATAAAAACCCATGGTTGGCATTTATACTTACATCATTGTTCTTTGCCGTATTACATAGTTCTGTTTATGATTTCTTGCCGGTATTTTCAGCCAGCATGTTATTGTGCTGCATCTACTATTTTACAGGCAATATCCTTAATGCTATTTTAATACATTTCTTAAACAATTCACTCCAAGTATTAATAGTCTATTTTATAGACGATACCAATACCACCCTACCCTACGAACAGCTTATTTTGGCCGGTAGCTTTTTGATAACAGCAGCGGGACTTTTCTTTATTTTTAAAAAATTATACGCTAAAAGAACCACAGACCCTAACTTGTGGAATATGCAGTACATACAGCACCTCAACAACAAATAGTAAACAAATAATACCTTCTAAATAAAACATAAAGCTATGGAATCATTAAAAGAACACATCATTGCAGCGTATGCCGACAGAACGCTACTTCAAGAAGCTACCTACGAAAACGCCATTAGAAGCGTGATAGAAGCTGTAGACAATGGCCAGCTTAGAGTGGCCGAACCCTTAGAGAACGGACAGTGGCAAGTGAACGAATGGGTAAAACAAGCGATTCTTATGTATTTTGGCATTCAAAAAATGAAAACCTGGGAAGTAGCGCCATTTGAATTTTACGACAAAATGGAATTAAAAAAAGGCTATGAAGCCTTAGGCGTTAGGGCGGTGCCACATGCTGTTGCACGTTACGGAGCATTTATAGCCAAGGGCGTAGTACTTATGCCGTCGTATGTGAATATAGGAGCCTACGTAGATGAAGGCACCATGGTAGACACATGGGCAACAGTAGGCAGTTGTGCACAAATAGGTAAAAATGTGCACCTTAGCGGCGGCGTAGGCATTGGTGGTGTATTAGAGCCCCTACAAGCCAGCCCTGTGATAGTTGAAGACGGCGCCTTTATTGGTTCAAGATGCATTATCGTGGAAGGCGTGCGTGTAGGCAAAGAGGCGGTGCTTGGCGCAAATGTTGTATTAACGCAATCAACAAAGATTATAGACGTAAGCGGCGATACCCCCGTAGAAATGAAAGGATATGTACCCGAACGCAGCGTGGTGATACCTGGTAGCTATTCTAAAGAATTTCCTGCTGGCTCGTACCAAGTGAGCTGCGCACTAATCATTGGAAAAAGAAAGGCCAGCACCGACCTTAAAACCAGCCTGAATGATGCATTACGCAATTTTAATGTGTCTATTTAGAGCCCCTTATTTTTTTGTTAAATAATCATTATATTTGGAAATTAGAGAAATGTTGCTATTTTTGTAACTCATTTATAATTAAAAAACACACATTAAAAAACTAGATTTTATGAAAAAAATTCTTACTACTGCATTTTTAGCTTTAGGTTTTTTTGCGGCTAACGCTCAAAACGAGTCTGACCTATCTGTTAGGATTACTTCTCCAACTAATATGCAAG
>CAYSCJ010000020.1:0-9994 GCA_964429515.1 uncultured Taibaiella sp. | reverse complement strand
TTGATGGTGATTCTACTAACGATATGGATGCTGTTAGAATCGTAGTTACTTGTCCAATTTCTGTAAAAGAAATCAATGCTAACACAAAACAAATCAGCGTTTATCCTAACCCTGTAGTTGCTGGTACTGCTAAATTCGACTATGAATTTACTGCTAACGAAACTGCTATTATCCGTGTTATGGACGTAACTGGCCGTACTGTTATGACTCAAGAAGTTACTGGCAGAATTGGTGTTCAAACTATCGAATTAAACGTTGCTAACTTAAACAGCGGTTTATACAACTTAGAAATTGCTACTGCTGCTGGTCGTGGTGTAAGCAAATTCACTGTTAAGTAATTGGCACTAATAATTTAGAATTTTTTTATCGAGCAGTACTGTCGTTCATTTGGCAGTACTGCTTTTTTGCCTTTATATATCGGTCTAAATAAGCTTCGTACACGCAAAGCTGCTAAATACTAATATTCCATCCAAATACTTTTTAATACAGTCCATTTTTTGTATATTTGTTAGGAACTAAAAAAAAGCACTAAACATGAAAAAACTTTTTACATTACTATTATTAGCCATGGGCTTCCTTACTTCGTATGCACAAAATGAAGTAGATATATCCGTTAGGATATTTGAGCCAACCGAAATGCAAGCATACGATTGTGATGACTCCATCACTATCAGAGCGTACTTCAAAAATAATGGCGCCGATGATTTGGATTTAACCATAGACAGCAACCTTAGCATAGGTATGCAGAACTCTACAGATTCAAATTTCTTGCTCAACAACCAGCCCGTTATTTGGTTTTACACATCCGATAGCGTAGTCATCAACAATGGCGACTCATTGGAGTTTAGCTCTAGAACACTATTGGTAAAAGAGTTATATAGAGTTTTTGACGAAAATGGTCAGAATGGATTCATTTTTAGAGAGAATTTGCACAATGGTCAAAAAACCATCATGCTGTATGCCAACACTTCTGGCATTGGTTCGGAAAACCCAGTGAGTGGTTTCTTTGAAGAAGCGGCCAACTTTGTTGATCCTGATACTACTAACGATATGGATGTGGTAAGAATAGTGGTAACATGTGATGATGGCATTTCGGTAAAAGAAATCAATGCAAGCACAAAACAAATCAGCGTTTATCCTAACCCTGTAATGGCAGGCACTATCAAGTTTGATTTTGAATTTGCTGCTGCTAACGAAAAAGCTACTTTGCGTATTATGGATATTACTGGCCGCTCTGTATTGGTACAAGACATAACAGGAAGAGTTGGCGTACAAACGATAGACGTAAATGTTTCGGACTTAAACGCTGGTATTTACCAATTAGAAATTGCTACAGGCAGCGTGCGCGGTGTAAGCAAATTTACAGTAGCTAAATAATAATAAAAGCTATTGCTCTATACTACAATAACAAACAAAGTGCTATTCTAAAGAGTAGCACTTTGTTTATTATACTCAAAGCGACAGTAACAATTGCCATTGAAACACTTGAGCGCCGATGAACAAGAATCTGTATGGACACACCTCTCAACAACTAAAGCCAAAAAACGCCTCACTATTTGTGCTTAAAAGCACCTAACATTTTCGACTCCATTAGTGCATTATTAATTAAGATTCTTGAATAGTAAATAAATAGTAAGTCTTACCTTAATAATTTAGTAATTTTGCCAACTAATTATGGAAAACACTTTCAAAATAGAAGAAATACTACCTGCGGATTTTGCGCCTACAAGCAAAGTTTGGGTTTACCAATGTAGCAGACCATTTATAGAGAAGGAAGCCAAGGAAGTAAATGAGCAGCTATATCAGTTTTATACGCAATGGCAAGCACACGGCATGCCTGTAAAGGGTTGGGCACAATTATTGCTGAATAGATTTATCATACTCATGGCCGACGAAACGGACGTTGCCGTAAGCGGGTGCAGTATTGATAGCTCGGTACGCATACTAAAAAGTATTGAAAAACAATACGAGGTGCAACTATTTGATAGACTTTCAATAACTTTTTTACACAAAGGCAAAGCAGAAGTGCTGCCCATACACCAGGTACAGCCAGCTATAGACAAGGGCTTTATTAATGAAAACACATTGGTATTTAATAATATTGTGACCAACAAGCGAGAGCTCTTAGAACAATGGATTGTACCCTTAAAAAACAGTTGGATGAGCCAACGCCTTAACTTAAACATTCAATAAGCCTACAGCGCACCACTTATTTTTGATTATGATACTATCGGATAGCAGAATTCTAGAAGAGATAGAGAAAGGTACCATTGTCATCACGCCTTTTTCTAAAGAACACTTAGGCAGCAATTCCTATGATGTACATTTAAGCAAATACTTAGCCGTATATGACGATGCTGTGCTTGATGCGAAAAAACACAATACCATCAGACATTTTGAAATACCAGAAGAGGGCTTTGTGTTGCAGCCAGGCACCTTGTACTTGGGCGTGACAATAGAATATACCGAAACTCATGCACATGTGCCCTTTTTGGAAGGAAAATCTTCGACCGGTAGGCTAGGGATTGATATTCATGCTACAGCAGGTAAAGGCGATGTGGGTTTTTGTAATACCTGGACTCTAGAAATAAGCTGTGTGCACCCCGTAAGAGTGTATGAAGGAATGCCCATTGGACAGCTTATTTACTTCCCTGTTGATGGTGAGGTACAAAATGTATATAATAAAAAAATTAATGCTAAATACACCGAGCGCACTATTAAACCCGTAGAAAGCATGATGTGGCGGAACAAATTTTAAGCACGCTGTTTTTTTGCTTATAAAAACGCTACTAGATAATCGAGCCACCGACGCGCGCTATCATGTTTTGTATAGCATCATCTACCATTCAACTACTACAACGAGTATTACAACATAATGGATTTAACTACAGAAATAAATAAAAGAAAAACATTTGCCATCATCTCTCACCCCGATGCTGGTAAAACTACGCTTACCGAAAAATTGTTGTTATTTGGAGGCGCCATTCAAACCGCCGGTGCTGTAAAAAGCAATAAAATCAAGAAAAGCGCCACTTCCGATTTTATGGAAATAGAGCGCCAAAGAGGCATCTCTGTAGCCACCTCTGTAATGTGCTTTGAGTATAAAGATACGATCATCAACCTGCTGGATACACCTGGCCACAAAGACTTTGCAGAAGATACCTACCGTACACTTACGGCTGTAGATAGCGTTATCTTAGTTATAGATGCTGTAAATGGGGTAGAAGAACAAACCAGAAAACTCATGGAGGTATGTAGAATGAGAGATACACCCGTTATCGTCTACATCAACAAAATGGACCGTGATGGCAAATTTCCTTTCGACTTACTGGAAGAGATTGAAAAAGAGCTACACCTATCGTTACACCCACTTACTTGGCCTATCAATATGGGTAAAGAATTTAAAGGTGTGTACAACTTGTACGAACGCAGCCTCAACCTATTTACGCCTGGACAAAAAGCCAACGAACACAATAGTATTCCTATTGCTGACATTACAGACCCCAGTCTCGACCTCAAAGTGGGTGCTAAAGACGCCGCTCAACTAAGGGAAGATATAGAGCTCATAGATGGTGTGTATGGCGAATTAGATGTAAACGATTATCTAGCAGCGCAAGTTGCTCCCGTTTTCTTTGGCTCGGCGGTAAATAACTTTGGTGTAGGGGAGATGCTCGACACTTTTATTAGAATAGCGCCGGCTCCCTTGCCAAGAAAAAATGATAAAAACGAAGAAATTTCGCCCAATTCGCCCAAGTTTAGTGGTTTTATTTTCAAAATACATGCCAACCTCGACCCTCGACACCGCGATAGGATAGCCTTTTTACGAGTATGCTCTGGAAAATTTGAGCGCAACAAAAACTACCATCACGTGCGTTTAGACAAGGATGTAAAATTCAGTAATCCTTATTCATTTCTTGCGCGTAGTAAAGAAGTCATTGAAGACGCCTTCCCTGGCGACGTAGTAGGGCTATTTGATACCGGCAATTTTAAAATAGGCGATACACTTACCGAAGGAGCCGACTTTATGTATACCGGCATTCCTAGCTTTTCTCCAGAGATATTTAAAGAGGTAATAAACAAAGACCCCATGAAAACAAAGCAATTAGAGAAGGGTCTGCGTCAGCTTACAGATGAAGGAGTAGCACAATTGTTTAGCCAGCATGGCGGTAATAGAAAAATAATTGGTTGTGTAGGAGAGTTGCAATTTGAAGTAATTCAATACCGACTTTTACAAGAATATGGTGCTAAAGTAGAATTTGTACCTTTGAGTTTTTATAAAGCATGTTGGATAACGGGCGAAAAGACAAAGATGGAAAGCTTTATTCGTTTCAAACAAGCGAATATTATGGATGATAAAGACGGCAATTTGGTATATTTGGCACAAAGTGAATGGTATCTAAATACCGAAATTCAGAATAACCCAGATATCAAGTTCCACTTTAAAAGTGAATTTTAATAAATAGAAAATATACGATGCTCTTTAATTAGACAGACGGGTTAATTGATTTCGCGTCCTTGCCGTCTATAAGGGGCTACTATCAACAATGAGTTATACAGCAGCCATAATACAGGGACTTATACTAGGTTTGTTTATTGCTATATCTGTGGGACCCACCCTTTTTGCAGTAATAAGGCATAGTATGCATCATAGTTACAAAGCGGGTTTGGCTTTTGTAATAGGTGTATCCTTAAGCGATATTATATATGTCGTTATTGCTAATTTAGCTTCCGACTGGTTGTCTTTTTTAAACGAACATCAGAAGCAAGTAGGCTATATAGGCGCTTTTCTGTTCATTATTATGGGCTTGTATGGTTTTTTTAAAAAATACAAACCCAAAAAGCCTTCCAGAAACGTAAGTGATATACAAATAAGCAATAGCACCTATGCCAAAATAGCTGCTAGCGGATTTGCAATGAACGCGCTTAACCCTGGGGTTATAATCTATTGGGTAGGGGCTGCCACCTTGGTGTCTTCAGAGAGCTGGGACATTAGGCTATTGCTTTTTGGTGTGTGCTTGGGTTTGGTGTTGACGGTAGATTTTGCTAAAGTATTTTTGGCAGACAAGATAAGGAGTTACCTTACCTTAAGAAAAATCATGTATCTCAACAAAACATCGGCGCTCATTATTTTTGCTTTAGGGCTAGGCTTGCTGATAAAGGTATATTTCAATGTTGGGTTTAACCCCTAGATTACGCATATATTTTTTACCGAAAAGATAGTAAGCATCATGAATTAAGCCCTTTGTGCCCCTTGACGGTGGTGATAGACATTAAGCAGCATAAGAGCGCAAATGCTTAAGCAGAGTTTACCAACTCCATATAACGAAAAGCCCAACAGTAACTATTTACTGCTCGGCTTTATTCCTTTTTGGCTACTAGGTTGTTACATTTTAACCATTAACTTTTGTTCGTTTTCTAATACCACGTTGATTAAGCCCTTTTGGCGCAAGGACTTGGTAGCAGCATCCCATTTTTTGCCGCTTAGGCCTACCATTTGTTTTATTTTACCTATTTCTACTGGGCCATCATATAGCGTAGCCATAATCATTTTCTCATCATCGGTCAATGCTATTTCTACTTCTTTCTTCTCGGGGCGCATTTGAGGAAAGAACAATACTTCTTGAATAGATGCATTGTTGGTTAAAAACATAATCAGACGATCCATGCCAATACCAAGTCCTGCTGTAGGAGGCATTCCGTACTCCAGTGCTCGCAAAAAATCTTGATCTATAAACATGGCTTCATCATCGCCCCTTTCGGAGAGTTTTAGCTGATCTTCAAATCTATTACGTTGGTCTATTGGGTCATTTAATTCTGAGTAGGCATTGGCTATTTCTTTACCGCACACCATTAGCTCAAAACGTTCGGTAAGTTCTGGTTGGTCGCGGTGTTTTTTAGTCAATGGCGACATTTCTACTGGATAGTCGGTAATGAAAGTAGGCTGAATAAAATTGCCTTCACATTTTTCTCCAAATATTTCATCTATTAGTTTACCCTTACCCATGGTATCGTTCACCTCTATACCCATTTCTTTGGCTGCGGCTCTAATTTCTTCTTCTGTTTTTCCGGTAATATCAAAGCCTGTAAATTCTTTGATAGCATCGGTCATGGTTACTCTTTTATACGGTGCTTTAAAATCTATTTGGTGCTCGCCGAAGCTTGCTTTAGTTGTTCCGTTTACGGCTATTGCCACATATTCCAAACATTTCTCTGTAAACTCCATCATCCAGTTGTAGTCTTTATAGGCTACGTAAATTTCCATTGCTGTAAATTCGGGGTTGTGGGTGCGATCCATTCCTTCGTTTCGGAAATTTTTCGAAAACTCATATACGCCATCAAATCCACCAACTATCAATCGTTTTAGGTACAATTCGTTAGCTATACGCATATACAATGGGATATCTAAGGAGTTGTGGTGGGTGATGAAAGGACGTGCTGCTGCTCCTCCTGGTATAGACTGTAGGATAGGAGTCTCTACTTCCATATACCCGGCATTATTAAAGAATTCGCGCATAGCAGCAAACATCTTGGTTCGCTTCACGAATACTTCTTTCACGTGTGGGTTCACTACTAAATCTACATAGCGCATACGGTAACGTTGCTCTTCGTCTGTAAAAGCATCATACACATTACCGTCTGCATCAGTTTTAGGCAGCGGCAATGGGCGCAATGTTTTGCTTAACAAAGTAAATTGAGTAACGTGCAAAGACAGTTCGCCAGTTTGTGTAGTGAACATATAGCCTTTTACACCCACGAAGTCGCCTAAGTCAATTAGTTTTTTCCAAACGGTGTTGTATAAGGTTTTGTCTTCGCCCGGACAAATATCGTCGCGACGAATATATATTTGAATTTTGCCAACGCTATCTTGCAACACTGCGAAGTTGGCCTTACCCATATCGCGTACGCTCATCACGCGTCCTGCTATGCTGACGTTCTTGAATGCGTCCTTATTTTCTTCTGAGTAGCCGTTTTTGATTTCCTCACTGGTGTGTGAAATTTCAAACAATGGGGCGGGGTAGGGCTCTATGCCTAATTTTTCTAGGGCTACTAATTTCTCTCTACGGATGACTTCTTGTTCGCTTAAAGTGTGTTGCATTTTTATATTTGAAGTAATAATAATAACGATATATATTGATATTGGTTTGCAAAATTACAAACATTCCTTGTAATTGTGCTCATTGCTTGGGAGCTTTGCTAATGTGGAGGGAAAGTAAGGTTGTTTTTGGGCTTGTAGCTTCACGATTTTGATGCTACTTAGCTGCAAAAATCTTATTGGAATGTGGGTCTCGTTTTATTAATTATCTTTTATATCATGAATAGTAATGTATTCATTTGCTAATGCGTATAGGATAACGCCTGTAAAGTTTTTGGCTCCTATCTTTTCCATTAAGTTTTTCTTGTGTTTTTCTACGGTTCGGTAGCTTATGAATAGGGTATCAGCTATTTCTTTACCGTTTAGTTCTTTAACGGCTAGTTTTATGATTTCAAGCTCTCTGTCTGTAATAGGCACTAATTCGTTTGGGGATGCATAGTCTTTCGAATTGACTATTTGTGCTACAACATCTTTCAAGCTGCTTTCGAAATAGAAGCCATTTTCATTTAGTCTATTAATTGCGTGTCGAAGTTCCTGTGGATCTGCATTTTTGGTAAAATAACCATGTATGCCTATTTCCATTACTTTTCTTATTGTTTCTTTTTCGTTGAGAAGGGTAAGAATAAGGATTTTTACGTCTGGGTACAATTGGGTTATTTTCTGTGAGGCTTCAAATCCGTCCATTTCGTCCATTTGCAGGTCGAGGATAACGAGGTCTATTGGATTGTTGGCCATTTTATCAAGCAGTTCTTTTCCATTTGATGCTTCAAATACCACTTCCATCTCTTCAAAATTACTTAGTAAGAGGCAAAGGCTTTTTCTGAATAAGTTATGGTCATCTGTGATGGCTATTTTTATCATAAATCTTTATTTTAAAACAATTTTAAAACGGTTTGCTTTTTCGTCCGATTCTTGCAGAAGGATGCCACCTATATGCTGGATTCGTGACTTGATATTTTTTAAACCCATGCCTTTTGATGTTTTGATAGACTTATAATAATCAAATGGTCTTCCGTTGTCTTCTATCATTAGTACGGTTCCGTAGGATTTAGCGCTTAGAGATATTACTATTCTAGTGGCTTTGCCATGCTTTATTAAATTGGTGATAATTTCTTGCACGACTCTATATATTTCATAGCCGTCAGATACGGATAAAGGGACTTCGCTATCGTATTGTTCTATAATGAGTGTTTGGGTATTCCATTTTCTTACTCTTTCAAAATAATCTTTTAGAGTAGCCACAAGGCCTAGTGTTTCTAGGGTGGGGGGCATAAGATTGTAGCTTATATTTTGTACGCTCACCAGTGTTTGGTTGAGTGCTTGTTTTATTTCCTTAAGAATAGTTTTACTGTATTCATCCGTTTCTTTGTGTTCCAGTATAGACACAAAATTTCGCATCGCATTGAGGTCGCCGCTAATGCCATCGTGTAAATCGGAAGCAATACGTTTCCTTTCTTTCTTTTCAGACTCCAGCGAAACGCTTAGCTGGTTTTCTGATTCTTTTCTTTTAATTCTGTCTACCTTTTTCTGATAAGCAACCGTAATGGTGAGTATCAGCAATACCAACAACAGCATCATCAAGGTTCCTATCCAAAATATCAGCTGTAGCCAGGTTTCATTTTCCATGTTCCTACTATTAAAAGCGTTCTTAAAATTAAACTAGCTATAATGTTAACATACCAAAATTCGCTAAAAGGTAACTTGCTTTCGAAAATAATACTACTTAATAAAAATAAAAAGAAAGTTGAGGAGCAATATATCAGTAATCCTGACACGAAATAAAAGTTCGGCTCTGTCCACAAGGATGGTATATCTGTGTTTTTAAATAAATTTCTAAACCATAGCGCAACAGATATGGCAACCAAAATAAAAGTTGGGATACTACTTATTGCGTTAGATTCAAAAACGTCCCACTTAATCCAGCTGCTGGAAGTAATGAAAAGAGCAGCACTAAACAAAATGATGAGTGCTGCAAATAAAGCCTTGGGTTTTTTGTTATTGAGTAAATAAAAGAAATAAACCAAAGTAAAAAACTCCCAGCCATTGTAAAACAAAAACCAATAAGGCAACTCTATAAAAAAAAACAAAGACGTTGCTTCATAAATGGATGACGCTGCTGTAAGCCATACAAAAGGCACTATAGGCGCATTAGAAAAAGCCCTATACTTAAAAAACAAAATAAGGAGGGGGATTAGCCCTACGGCTAATACAGAATAAGTAATATAGGTTAAAAGCGAATCCAATGGTTTGAGCTTATAAAAAATGGTCTAATGATCTGTTTCTGCAATGAGTACACTTGTGCTACACTTGGGAGGGCAAAATACTAAACGTTCTATAATTACGCCGTCTGTCATATCGTTTCCATTGCTATCTACGCCTACTAGCACTACGCAGGTTCTGCCATCATCGGGGTTAAGGCCATTATAAATACGCAAACTTGCGCAGTCTGCCTGGCGTAACAGTAGGTCTACCTTTTCTTTCGATACGGTGTAAGAGTAAATGGCATCTGGATGCGCAAGCTGGTATGCATGGGTGTAAGAAACGGCTTCTGCTAGGTCAATTACGTCTCCTGCTGGTATGCTTGAAGCTCCTGCAAGGTCGGTGATAGGTTTTTTCATGATTGGTTTTTTTAATGTTTACAAAATTATTTCTATTTACAAAAAATGGCAATACGTGTTTTCCCGCATTTACATATTATTTTCATTTCCAGAAACTAAGCTTTTTACTACGCTAGTAAAGAGCTACTTTGCATACTTCCGATGTGTTTTAGCTGCAATTAAGCCGATTTTGTGCAAAAATGCACCTAATTAATTGATTTTCATTTACATTAATGTTTTTTTACCATCGAAATAGGCATACTAATAAGATGCTTACTGCATTTCATAAAACAAGTCTAAATTA